>NZ_JBNPXV010000001.1:0-610740 GCF_050433125.1 Roseimarinus sediminis
GAATCAAGAATAAATGAATTTTTGTACTATTGTATGATCTTTTTAAGTGGCACAATTTGACCGAACAGGCTGGCATGGTCACTCCGAAATAACCAAGAGCCAAATCTTTGCCGACACACAGGCAGAATGAGTACCTTTGCTATGTGGATAAAGTTGACTTCATATACGAATCTGATATTGAGTATTTCCAAGCGAAACTTCTCTACTGGTATAAAGATAATGGACGGACTTTTCTTTGGCGGAATAAATCGACTACAAATTATGAATTGATTATATCAGAAGTGTTTCTGCAAAGGACAAAAGCCGAAACTGTTTCAAAATTCCTACCGACTTTTTTTAAAAAGTATCCATCATGGAAACAGCTTGGAGAAGCAACAGAAATAGAATTACAAGAAATTATAAGACCATTAGGATTATACAAACAACGTGGTAGTCGACTATACAAATTATCGCAAGAACTTAAGAAAAGAAAAGGAAGGTTTCCAAAGGAACGGAACCAAGTTGCTGAAATTCCTATGATGGGACAATATATTACCAATGCTTATGAACTTTACGTATTGAAAAAGAAATCGCCATTACTAGATGTTAATATGGCTCGTTTACTTGAAAGATTCTTTGGCGAAAGAAAGTTAGCAGATATACGACATGACCCCTACTTACAAACATTAGCCTATCGAGTAGTAAATATTGAAGAATCAAAGGAACTAAATTGGGCAATTTTAGATTATGCTTCCATGATTTGTGAAAAAACAAATCCAAATTGTCCTAATTGTTTGATTCATAGCAAATGCAAACTTTTTATCACAAAATCAAAATAACAGTTCATAAATTTTCCTCCTCGATTGTGATGAAAAATAGAATATTTGTCCGTAAATTTGTCCGTGTACGTAAAAATGTCCGTAAGTTATGGCTACAATAAATTACTATCTCGACAAAGCAGACAAGAAAGGATTTGCACCTATTCATATGCGAATTAATTGCAATGGTTCGCAAGTAAAGGTATCTACAAAAAGAAAAGTAAAACCTGAATATTTTGACAAAACAACACAAACAGTAAGTGACTCATGTGAAGAACATAAAGAGTATAATTTTTATTTGAATTTCTTAAAAAATCGTGCAGATGAGCTATTAAACCAATCATATCGCAAAACATATACTGAAAAAGAATTGAAAGATTTGCTAAACGACCATGTTATTAATTACAAAGAAAATAACGATGTAAACATCGTTCGTGAACAACTTTCGTTATATGGAAAATCTTTCAAATTTGTTGATTTGTTTGCTGGAGCGGGTGGCTTTAGTGAAGGTTTCCTTCAAGCAGAAGTCAACAATAAATTCTTCGATTTTATTGCAGCAAACGATATAAATGAAAATTGTGAATTGACTCATATTGTTCGCTATAATCATCAGCTCGGTCTAGATGCTAAATTCCTTTGTCAAGATATTACAGAACCTGACTTTTTAGACAATCTTTTAGAGAAAATTGGCGACCATAAGATTGATGTAGTTTGTGGAGGACCTCCATGTCAAAGTTTTAGTTTGGCTGGAAAACGCAAAAAATTTGATAAAAAAGATGACTTGTTTTCACATTACCTTGAAGTTATTAAGGCCTTACAACCGAAATATTTCGTAATGGAAAATGTTAAGGGAATTCTTACAAAAGAACAGGGCAAAATAAAGGAGTTGATTTTAAAAGAAATTAATTCCATTATTGACGTTAATGAAGTTCCCAAATTAATATCTTTCCTTAGGTCACTTAAAGGAAAATTCAAAAAAAATGATTTTATAATTGATGGTCTTATCAAGAGAATTGAAATAGAGAAGCTTAGCGAGACCAAAAAAGAAGAGGGCAAGGAAGCATTTATTCGTTTCGTTGAATCTAGATTCAGAAATCTCACCCCAAAAATAGTCGATTATAAAACAAGCAAAACAGATTCAGGAATAAGTACAATTCGCCATGGGTTTAATATTTTAATACGCAATAAAGAATGGGAGAAATTGAAAAGAGACATTATTAAAGAAAAAGACTATTGTAATATTGATAATGATTTCTTTGTTGAGTCATTTACAACTTTCTTAAGCGATTTGGGAACCGATGAAGTAATCAATAAAATTGAAACTGCTTTTAAAAGCTTAAAAATTGCTAAAGAATTTAATGACGAAATAGATAGCATTCTTTCGTCACTAAGAATTTACACATACTCCTTTGATGAAACAATTGATTTTATAAGAAACAATTGTGATAAATCACAAATTGATAAACTTGATAGTCTTGTTGAGAGTATCCGTCTTTATAGAATCGAAAAACCTTTTGTCGCTAATGCTTCAAATTATGGAGTTCCTCAGAACAGAGAACGAGTGCTGTTTATTGGTTGTCGTAAGGACCAGAAATTCATTTCAGAAATTCCAGCAACAGTTTCTGAAAGTGAGAAGGTGTCTGTTTTTGAAGCCTTGTACGATTTAGATTTTATTGGTAATAACCAAGAATTTCATCACTACGAGCCAGTCAATATTAATGCTCAATTCAATGGTACAGCAAAGAAAATGAAGAGTTTAGTTCAAAAACGAACGATTGATGGAAGAATAAATAAAAAGGAAGGTAAGACATTTGCAGAATGGAGCAAAGAAGGAAGACTAATTAAACAATATCAACAAAATGCATGTAAGCCCTTTTATGTTAGAAATACAGAAGCTTTAGATACAGGAGAGAAAAACTACGATGATTTGAATAATCATAAAACCAGCAATCAAAACAATGATGTAGTTAAACGGTTGAAAATTATTCTTAACGAAGGCGATTATAAAAATGCACAAATCAAATTAAATCAATGTGGTTTAGCCTCGAATAAACGAAATTACAATGTTTTAAAACCAGAAGAACAGAGTCCAACAGTTATGACAATTCCTGATGATTACATTCATTATAATTCTCCAAGAGCATTGACAGTTAGAGAAATGGCCCGGTTACAATCCTTTGACGATTCATTTGTATTTCAAGGGAAACGGTCTACTGGAGGGAATAACAGAAAATCAGAAGTTCCACAGTACACTTTAGTCGGTAATGCTGTGCCACCGTTATTAGCAAGAGCTGTTGCGACCGAAATATTAAAAAACATTCGATGAGAGCATTATCAAAAATTGAAGAAGACAGGTTAAAGATACTGACGAAGAATTCCGTTTCACTTGCACTAATTGAACCGACAGAAACAGGTCTAAAGAAATCAATTATGGATGCGACAGGCCCTGTTCGAAATTATTTGAAGGAGAATAATTTTCATGACTATGATATTCAACATCAAGGACCTGACCACAAGGTTATAATCGAAGGATTTCTTTACGACCAATTTAAAATATCAAAATCAAATGTTTCTTTGTACCGACCAAAAACAAAAAAGGGAGACCCGAGGATTTGGTTATCTGGGTTAACAAAATTTGCTAATCCAAATGATATTATTTCTTTGATTTGTTTCGAAAATCAGATTCATGCTTTTAATCTATCGCAACTTCCAATAGAAAATTTGATTCGCTCTGCACTAACAAATCCATTAAAAGAATTAATCGAAGAAATAAATAATAGAGAAAATGCGATTGCAACTGAACTCCTATTAAAACTAAAAAAGATTGCTCAAGGTGGTGCAATCCCTTCAATGGTTGATGCCGATACTTCTGTTGGTCGAACTCTGGAAACAGTTTTAGGAATTGACATTAACTCATCTAAACTGCCAGATTACAAAGGAATTGAATTGAAATCATTCCGCAGTAAACGGGGAAATCGAAAAAACTTATTTGCACAAGTACCTGACTGGGATTTAAGCAAGTTCAAGAGTTCTGCGGAAATACTCGATAATTTTGGTTACTGGAGAGAGAAAGATTTTAAATTATATTGTACAGTTTCTACTATTACTACAAATTCTCAGGGATTATCATTGAGAATGGATACAGATATTAAACAACTAATCGAGAATTCAAATAAGACTGCAATTGGAGACTTTGTTGTTTGGACTCTTGATAAATTACATTCCAGATTGCATGAAAAACATAGGGAAACATTCTGGGTTGAAGCTGACAGTACAATTATTAATGGAAAAGAGCACTTTCTTTATACCGAAGTTGAACATACCAAAAAACCAATTAGCTCTCAATTTGATATTTTGATTGAGCAAGGCATGATTACACTTGACCATTTGATTAAAAGAAACTCAAATGGAAAAGTTGTTGAAAAAGGCCCTCTATTTAAAATTAAGCCGGCAGGATTAGATTTACTATTTCCACCAAGTGAACATTATAAATTGATTGAAAACTAATATGCCAGCCCTTCGCAACCATACACATTGTCAAGTCGCTCAAAAAAGCCAACACACAAACCTAAACTTGTCAATAAGTATGGCTGCCCCAACGCACGGTGAGACGATGGAGAATAAAGCACTAAAACACAATCGAGTAGATGGCCAGTGAGCCAATAGCCCACTGGTGCACCTCTCACACCACCCAGCATACGGGTCTCGTACTGGGCGGTTCACTAATGTAGGCTAACCTTCATGTAATACTCTTGAAGACTGATGTAGCCACGTTGCTTAAGCCTGTCAACCGTGATGGTAGTCCCTAAAATGGGACTCTGAGCAACTTTCCAACCTCCCATTCTCGTTCGGCTCCATGCATAGGCTTGATCAGGTTTTATGCCTAAGCGGATGAGGTTCATTCTCTTCCTGTCGGCCTTTCTCCAGTAGTGCCAAATACAATAACGTAAGCGGTTACGTAGCCATTCATCCAGCTTTTTCAGCTTTAATTGAATTACGAAGTAATCACGAATGCCTTTTTTGTTTTGATTGTATGAGTAATGGAGGCGGGTTTGAAGTAGTTCACCCAGCCTCGGATTACAAGGTTTAAACGTTCGATGCGTTCATCAAAGCTCATTGGTGTGGTCTTTCTGGTTATCATTTTCAGCTTTTGCTTTAACGACTTCCATTTCTTGTCCTCCACCACCAATTGGTATCTGCCTCTCTCTCCACGTTTGTAGGTTGGTACGAAACCGAACCCTAAAGTGGTGAAGCTTACTGGACGGCAAATACCACTCTTTTCCCGGTTAATGGGCAATTTGAGTTTATCCCTCTGGAATTTATAAATTCCATTGCCTACCCTTCGGGCGGCTTTCTTGCTTCGCACATAAATGCTAAAATCGTCGGCGTAACGCACGTAGCGAAGTTGTCGCTTTTCCAGTTCTTTATCCAACTCATTTAGCAGGATATTAGACAGTAGTGGGCTTAATGGAGAACCTTGCGGTACTCCCTTTCTTCGTTTGTGCAGTGTACCGTTGATAGCAATTGGTGCACGTAGAAATGAGCGCAATAGTTTCAAGGTTTTATCGCATTTAACCTTCTTATAAATCAAGTCCAGCAAGATACCGTGTTCGACCTCATCGAAAAACGATTTAAGGTCGATATCCACGATGTACTGATAGCCGGAATTGATGTTTTCAAGGCTTTGTGCAATGGCCTGATGGGCATTCCTGTTCGGTCGGAAACCATAACTGTGTTTTTGGAACTCAGGTTCGAAAAGTGGTTCCAGCACCTGATGCATGGCTTGTTGAAATACCCTGTCCACAACTGTTGGAATACCCAGCAATCGTTTCTTACCATTCGGTTTAGGAATCTCTACACCCAGTATCGGTGATGCCTGATAACTTTTCTCCCTGATTTCCTCGCGCATTACGTCGGCGTTTTTCTTCAGGTATTCCCCAAGTTCAGTTACCATCATCTGGTCGATACCCGCTGAACCACCATTTTTCACAACCTGTTTGAATGCACGGTTCAAGTTTGTTCTTGATACTAATTCTTCAATCATACTGCTCTTGTTAGCTTGTCCCGCTTGATTAAAGGCTACAGTTGTTCTGGTTATCGTACCGTAACAAACAGCTGCTCCAATTTTCATTAAGAACCATTAGCGTTCAGTCCTTTACCACCTTGTGAGACTATCTGCAATTTATGAATGCAGCTCGTTGCTGGTAGCTACTATGACCTCTGCTGACTTCTCGCTGTCCATCCCGTGGTTAGCGAGATATCCCCAGGTAAGTGTGTGTTCCTTCCTCCGATTCCTTCTGAATCTACTTAACAACACATATCCATTACTGGATTTTGGACTTTACAATGATCCCGCCTTGCGGGACAAGTTATGCTTGCTTATCCGTTTTGTTAAGCCTCATATCCAGTTTCTGTGCGTCAGTACCGAATTTTGCCGTTTGACTTCCTTCACTGCTTCCCTCGCAGGAAGCCAGCTTGTCACTTGCTAATACTTCAAAGCGTTACCTCTGCGTATAAGGGACTTTCACCCTCTGGAACATTCCTGACTCACTTTTATGTTAAGCCAAAATAAATTTGTATTTTACCAATTTATTCAGAGCTTTTACAAAAGTGTGTCAGCACACATGCTGGGCACACACACGCGGTATAAAAAATTGCCGAAACATCAGGTTATTCAATGGTTGTAGCCCGCTTCAACTTTTGTGTAACTTGACAGGAAATCGCCCGCAATCGGCAACTTTTCATACCGCCACCGTTGTAGCCAATTATACAGACTGAGCACACAAAGATTAAATATTGACATGAAACCTAAAGAAGTACTTATAGAAGCTGTAAATAAATTTCTGAAAGAAAAGCTCAAAGAGAAGGGATTTGTTTTCTCTGACTCACAATTGAAATTTACGAAAAAGCTAAAGGGCTGACTTATTGGTGAAATTGGGCTTTAGAGCAATGTCATATATTCTATCTTCGAGAAAAAATATAGTATCCATCAAGATAAAAATATAATCGAGCATGAAAAAAATAGTTGGCTTATTTATCGTTCTGGCAAGTTTTACAGTCTCAGCGCAGCAATCGAAATTTACGAATGTTTATCATTTCATTGAAAATACAGAGGTGTTTGAAATCAACCAGACTGAAGGTCACACGGTTTGTATTCCATTGAAATCGGTTGATGAAGCATTAAATACTCAGAAAACGAAGTCGGAAAATGTGCTTTCGTTGAATGGAAAGTGGAAATTCCATTTTGCCAATACGCCCGAAGGTACACCCAACGACTTTTTTACATCCAATTTTAATGATCAGAAATGGTCTGAAATTACAGTTCCGTCCAACTGGGAAATGCAGGGTTTTGGCGATCCTTTTTTCCGAAATGTTGCACATCCGTTTCGCTCCAATCCGCCTTTTGTTCCGCGCGAATACAACCCCACTGGTTCGTATCGCAAAACGTTTACCGTGCCGGCAAAATGGAAAAGTAAACGCATCTTTTTGCGCATGGAGAAAACCGCTTCGGCATCGTTTGTTTGGATCAACGGACAGGAAGTGGGCTACAACGAAGGTGCGCAAGAGCCTGCCGAATATGATGTTACGAGTTTCCTGAAACCAGGAAAAAATACCATTGCCGTCAACGTAATTAAATATTCCGATGGTGTGTACCTCGAAAGCCAGGACTATTGGCGCCTGGCTGGTATTTTTGACGATGTTTGGTTGTATGCAAAAGAGGATGTGCATATCTTCGACTGGTATGCCACTACCGACCTCGACGAAAACTACGAGAACGCAAAACTGAATTTGCAGATTACGGTAAATAACCAATCGAAAACCGATAAACAGAACTACAAGGTTAAAGCTTCCTTATTTGATTCTGACAATGTGTTGGTTCAGAATCTTACTTCTGATGCCGTTCAAATAACTGCTGATAATAAGCAAAATATTACTATTTCATCAGAAGTATTAAATCCAAAAAAGTGGACCGCCGAAACACCCAATCTTTATCGGTTAACAATGGAATTAATAAACAATGAAGGTAAAACCGAAGAGGTAATTGCTGGTCGTATAGGTTTTAAAGAAACCGAAATCCGCAATCAGGTTTTTTACCTCAACGGTAAGGCCATAAAACTGAACGGCATCAATACCCACATGCAACACCCCACTTTGGGTCATACCATGGACGAAGCCACCATTCGAAAAGATTTTGAACTGTTTAAACAATTCAATATAAATTGTGTACGCATATCACACTATCCACCTGTAAGGCGCTATTTAGGATTGGCCGACGAATACGGATTCTATATTATTGATGAAGCGGGCGTGGAAGCACATGCCACCGAATTTTTGAGTGATAAAGCCGAATGGGAACCCATGTATCGCGAGCGGGTTCGCAAAATGGTGTTACGCGACCGAAATCATCCATCCATTCTGTTTTGGAGCGCCGGAAACGAAAGTGGCGAAGGCGCAACTATTTGTGCCGTGATTGATGAAGGGCGAAAATACGATACAACACGATACTGGATGTATGGCGGAAACGCTTTTTCGCATGCTTGCGAAGAAATTATTGGGCCACGTTATGCTACTCCTTTTGATCTCAAAACACAGGTGGGGATGGTTCCTGAAAGTGTTGATCCACGCCCCTCGTTCATGGACGAATACCTTTCGGTGGCTGGAAACGCTGGTGGTGGACTGGATGAATATTGGGATGTGATTTACCAGTATCCACGCATCATGGGTGGTGCAATTTGGGATTTTGTTAGCCCGGGCTTGCTCGATCCGGTTCGCAAATTGACCGACTCCTCACCCAACAAGGTCGCAACGCACATCATGGGACGCGCCAAACTGGTTGCCGGACACGATGGAAAAGGCATTGATCTGAATGGACAAGACCAATGGGTGGAACTTTACCAAGATAAAAACATAGAAATTTCGGGCAATGAATTAACGGTTTCGCTTTGGATTTTTCCACGCGATTTAATGAAAATGGGTGGAACACTGCTCACCAAAGGAAACAATCAGTTTGGTTTGCAGCAAAATGGTGACAACTCGCTCGATTTCTATATCAACACAAGGAGAAAAACAGTTATAAGTGGTGAATTACCCGACGATTGGACACAAAACTGGCATCATGTGGCAGGTATTTATAACGGGGAGTCAATGTCATTATTTATCGACAACAAAAAGGTGGCTGAAACACTGGTCACCGGGAACATTACCAATTTCCCTTTTCCGCTTAATGTGGGCAAAAATGCCGAGGCACATGGTCAGCATTTGTCCCATTATTTGTGCGATGCCATTATCGATGAGGTGGGTATTTTCTCCGAAGCGATTGAAATCAATGAATTATACGCATCAAAACCCGACTTGAAAAATCGTGCAGCTTTGTGGCTCGATTTTGAGCAGGAGCAAAACGAAGGCGAGTTTTTTAGCTATGGAATTGGTGCGCGAACCTATGGAAGCATTTGGCCCGATCGGGTTGCGCAGCCCGAAATGTGGCAAATCAAAAAGTCGGCTCAACCCATTTCTGTGAAGTGGAGCAATGCCGAAAAACTGGAAATTGAAGTGCAGAACACAAACTTTTTCACCAATACGAATGCCTTTGAGGCTCGCTGGAACCTGGAGGAAAACGGAATATCCATAGCTTCGGGAAAATTGGAAGTGGATGTTGAACCGCAGGTAAATAAAATCTACGTTCTTCCTATTTCAAAACCTCAGCTAAAAGCCGGTGCAAGCTATTTGGCAACAGTTAGTTTTCATTTGAAAGAAGCTACACAATGGGCGCCGAAGGGTTTTGAACAGTGTTGGGATCAATTGGAATTGCCATGGAATGTTCCTGCCGATAAAAAAATGGTACAGCATCCGACCAATACTTTGGAAGTAACAGATAATGAGAAACATTTGATTGTTTCGGGAGCAAATTTCGATTATACCTTTAGTAAAGCCGATGGACAATTGTACTCCATGAAATACATGGGTACAGAATTGCTGAAACAGGGAGCGCAACTCAATGTTTGGCGTGCTCCTCTGGCGAACGAACTGGACGACTGGACCACTTATTCGGTTAATGTATTTCCTTCAAACCAGGGCTACGGAAGGATGATTTCCACTGCATGGTACTCCCTCGGTCTGGATAATATGAAGTCAAAACTTGAATCATTTCGGGTTGAAAATAAAGCTGAAAATACAATTGTTAGTATTCGTGAAATTGCTCTTATGGGAAATGGACGCGGTGCAGGCTTCGAAAATGAGATGATTTATACAATTTCGCCCGACGGTGAAATTCGTTTACAGCACACGATTCATCCGAATGGGAACATGCCCATGTACTTGCCACGCATCGGAACACGATGGGTTTTCAATGACCAAATGCAAAAGGTAGAATGGTTTGGACGCGGGCCGCAGGAAAATTATCCCGACCGCAAAACCGGCTATCGTATTGGGCTTTATCAATCAACAGTCGATGCGATGTTTGAGTACTATTTAATACCTCAGGATTGTGGCTTGCGAACAGATAACCAATATGTAAGATTTACAAACGAAGAAGGAATCGGTATCGAGTTTTCGGCAGCTGAACCATTCAATTTCAATTGCTATAATTACAGCACCGAAAATTTGTCAAAGGCAAAATACACCTATCAACTCATCAAATCGGATGGTGTAACATTCAATTTCGACTACCAAACAACCGGGGTAGGATGCACGGCAATAGGGGTGATTAATAAATATCAAACCATTCCTCAAACCATACAGTTCACAAGTTCGATAAAACCATTTAAAATCAATAAGTAAGCAGGATAAATAACTGGCTACAATCGAGTGGGTAGCCGCTAGGCTAAAAGCCTATCGGAGAACCCCTCACACCATCCGTCAGCTGACGGATACAGGTCTCGTATACAGCGGTTCATTAAGATGTGGGGCAACTTTTTCGTAATACGAAAGCAACGCTTGGTAACCTGATGTCAAATCATTTGCATATAATTGCCAGTGCCACTGATGAAGAAAACTTATCTGATATCCTACGCGATTTCAAGAAGTTTTCCAGTAAAAAGATTATAGAAACTATAAAAGAGATTCCAGAGAGCCGCCGGGAATGGTTGCTCAATTTGTTTTGGTATGCCGGTAAAAACAACAAGAAGATAAAGAATTTCAAGGTTTGGCAGGATGGCAACGATGCAAAAGAAATTCATTCAACTGCATTTTTGGAAGAAAAAATGGATTACATCCACAACAATCCATCAGGGCAGAGATAGTATCAAATCCGGTTGATTATTTGTACAGTTCAGCCCGGGATTATGCTGGAGAGAAAGGGTTGGTGAGTATAGAGTTTGTTTAAAGTAACAGGATTAAAAACGAAGATCGGCGGAGCCAAATCCTAAGCCAGGAAGCGCGGATTGCAATCGAAGATCACCTTAGGTAAATCCGCACTCGCGCTTTGAACTTACATTGTGCAAATCTGGAAGAGCATGTGAAAAGTAAACCAGCCACTTCCTGAACTTAAACCCTTCCATTGCTTCCTCATTTTTACCCTCAATGACTACCGATTCTTTTCTTTCATATATTGTACAGCATGTTTTGCTTTTTGATGCATGTACTGAAATAATATTTTATTAAATTGAGGCACCAAAACTAAAACAGCATGCCAACTACCACTCATACAAAACCGACAAGCAAAACTCCCTTTTGCAAACCCTTAAAGCCTTGTTGTACTAATTCATCCTTCAACATAAGATGACGTACCTAAGCCTACACGCGAACTGCTGTGCCCCCTTTAGCAAAAACCCTGGCAGTACAAGCACCAATAATAACCACTACAGTTTAGACGTTACCGTATGAAACGAACCTTTTTAAACACAAGCAGGGAACCATCAACCAACGGATGTGTGTTCCATCCGTTCATTAAAAAAACAAAGCTAATTTGTATTCTTTTGCTTTTCAACCTGATTTTAAATGCACAGGAAAATAATCATGCCAACAAGGTACTTCAGCTTGGAATCAACAGTGCCTTTTTTAGTTCAGGAGACATGACAGGCCTGGGATTGAATATTGAATACAACTACCCGGTCAATAAGTATCTGTCAATAGCACCAAGACTCATGAGTGCCAAGGCAAACGGAATTTCCAATTATACCTCTTCAATGAATAAATTCCATCATATTTCCTCCTTTGCTTTGAGCTTGTCGGCTAAGATTACTCCGTTTCCGGATCAATTCAAAAGACTGAAATTAGATTTTGGAGGACTTTGCCATCAGTTTACAAAAACCAGGGGTACTTTGAGCAACAGCGATGAATATGATACTTACAATACAAGCAATACCAGTTATTATGAGGACAATTTATTCGGACTCTTAGCATCTCTGAGCTTTAATGTAATTGATTCCCAAAAAATGGCCGGTGGTTTAAGACTTGATTTATTGACAAGTCTTCACGAAGGATATTTAGAAAGCGATGCATTTCAAACAGGTATCTATTTCGGTATAAAATTTTGATATGTACTATTAACCAATCAATAAACCAACATGAAACAATTAACCAAGCTTCTGATTTTATTCATTTTGATGCAAATGAATTTCACAACTTTAAATGCGTTGGAACTGGAGAGAAAGGGTTGGTTGAAATAGAGTTTGTTTAAAGTTAAAGGATTAAAATCGAAGATCGGCGGAGCCAAATCCTAAGCCAGGAAGCGCGGATTGCAATCGAAGATCACCTTAGGTAAATCCGCACTAGCACTTTGAACTTAAATTCTGTAAATCCGGCAAAGCGGATAATTTCGCCCTGCAATTCGGTCCGATTGGGCACAATTATCATATTTTCTCTAAAACATTCAGAGAACTATTAGAGCCGGGTTAGAGATGCTTATAACCAATTAATTCATTTAGCTTTCAAAAAAACATTGCCGCAATTGCTTCCTATTCAATGAATAGGAGGCAAATTGATGATTAATAAGCAAGGGCAGCTTGTTTTTGCACAACTTGTAACACTTTGCGCGAGACTCACGTACCCACATTTGCATTTTTCACTTCGTGCAGATTTACAACTAAAATCCTTTTACGTATATTTGGTATATGAAAACCTCACAGACAAAAATATTAAATCAGATTAAGAGGATTGTAAAAGACAAAGAACCTACGGCAAAGATTTATCTTTATGGTTCACGATCACGAGGCACAGCAAAAGACAATTCAGACTGGGATTTATTAATTTTGTTAAACAAAGATGATGTTTCGAATGAGCTTGAAAGAGAAATTACCTATCCGCTATATGACCTTGAATTTGATACTGGAGAGGTGATTAGTCCGATGATTTACTCCGAGAAAGAATGGAATTCAAAATATAAGCTTACACCCTTTTATCAAAATGTAATGAGGGAGGGCATACTCCTATGACAGATTTCACCCTTGAAGATTACATCAAATATCGAATTGACCGTGCGAATGCAACTATCGAAGAAGTTCGGGTACATATCGACAACAGATTTTGGAATACAGCAATAAACAGGATGTATTATGCTTGTTTTTATGCTGTTAGTGCGTTATTGGCAAAAGAAAAGATTGAAGTTTCGAGCCACTCTGGAGTTCGTCAAAAATTTGGAGAGAACTTCGTCAAGACAGGACTGATTGACAGAGATTTAGCAAAGCATTTTACAGAATTATTCGAGAAAAGGCACAAAGGTGATTATAACGACTTTTATGATTACGATGAAGAAACAGTCTTGCGTTTATATCCTTTTTCACAAAGATTTATAGCTGAGATTACAAATATACTTAACAGTTAACAAGTGAGGGAAATAAATAAGACGCTGAGCGGATCGCAACACCCAGTGATGATTCCCGCATGCCGGCAGATTCAGGGCGATGTATTTAAAGAAAGTTCTTAAAATATTTTTGAAAGATAGTGAGACGGTATTCTTTGATTTATTGCAGGTTTAATACTTTCCAGGAACTGGATTTAAGCAAAATTCCCAGGCCTGAATACCTGAGCGATGCCAAAAAGATGGCCGGTACCTTTTTTGAAAATTTAAAGAAACAACCAGCACAAGGAAAATGCTTATAGCTCAAAGTATTTTACTGTGTCTTTAAGCTTCTCTGAAAAATGGGTCAGCTCTTCGGAGCTGGCCGCCATTTCTTCGGACGAGGAAGCATTTTGCTGTACCACATCGTTCAACTGGTGAATGGCCATGTTGATCTGTTCCAGACTGTTGTTCTGTTCAACGCTGGCCATGCTGATCTCATCAACCATTCGGGTAATCTGATTCATATCGGCTACGAGTTGCGTAATCATCCTGCCTGTTTGTTCACTTACACGAACCGTTTCCTCCGAGATGGCATGTATTTCGGTGGCGGCATGCTTGCTGTTTTCGGCCAGCATGCGCACCTCGTTGGCAATAACCGAGAAACCACGGCCATGTTCGCCGGCCCTGGCCGCCTCAACCGACGCATTCAAAGCCAGAATATTGGTTTGGTAGGCAATGTCGTTGATAATGTTGATCTTTTCAACAATGTTGTTAATCGAACGGATGCTGATTTCGGACGTAGCTCCCATTTCATTCATGGCAGCTGCGGTATCCTTCACAATGCGGGCCGTATTTTGCGCATTGCTTGCATTTTTCTCATTATTGATCGAAATCTCGGCCATGGTCGATGATATTTCTTCAGTGGTGGCTGCCTGCTCGTTGGCTCCGCTTGAAATCTGTGTCGAAGCAGAACTTTGCTGGTACGACGAATTATTGATGAAAGTCGAAACTTCCTTAATGGCTCCTACTGTTTGATACAACTGTTTACGCATGGCTTCGAGCGAACGGGCTACCTCCCCGTATTCATCGTTCAGTTTCATGAGCTTTTCGTCGAAAGCATGGTTCAGTTTGCCCATTGCCAGATTTTGGGTGATATTATTCGAAAGTAACGAGGTGGGTGTTTTGATCGACTTGTTGACCAGACTAAAAACAGAAACAATGTAAACCAGGCCAATGGGTAAAACATATTTCAATTCGGTAAAACCGTTCTTACCGATTAAGAAACCCATAAAGGCCACAACAACTGCCGAAACCAGAATCAGGGAACTGCTTTTAAAAACCAGCGACGACTTGAATATTATTCTCAATACCAACATCAAAAGCGAACCAACCCCCAATAAAATCAGAAGAAAAACCCCAATATCACTCATACCCTGTTTGCTTAAAAAAACTTTTTGTTAACAAGGCAATATTAGTAAAGATTCTCAGATTAACAAGCCAACTGAACAGTAAAAAGTGAGTTCATTTGACAATTTATCAAAATGGAAACACTTTTTACTTTGCCTGTTTTTTAGCTAAATATTTTAAATTTCGAAGTTTTATTAATAATTAACACTTTGCTCTCAAAAATATTTTTAACTTGCGCCAAATTAATTATAACATCATGAATAAAGGAACAGTAAAATTTTTCAACGATTTAAAAGGATTTGGTTTTATTAAAGATGCCGAATCGAACAAAGAACATTTTGTACATTCATCGGGTTTGGTTGACAGAATCAAAGAAGATGATGAGGTTACCTACGAACTGGAACAAGGACAAAAAGGACTCAATGCAGTAAATGTTAAACTTGCATAGTTTAAGATACATAAGACATTAAAAAAGAGGCTCCGTTTTTACGGGGCCTTCTTTTTTTGCCCTAAGCGGGAGGATCTTAAATATGAAAGAATCTTTTCAGATCGGTCACCCTTTTCAGCCGGTGATGTACATACAATAATAAGGATGAAAGCAGCAAGGTTGAAACCAAAACGGTCAGACTCCATCCCGCATATTCATATTCGCCTTTTTGCAGAAAAATAACACCATCAATCGCAAGGCACATCAAACCGATACCAACAAGCGCATAGGCAATTACGTTCAGCCCTTTGTTTCGTGCTTTTCTGAGCAGCAAAACAAAGAACAAAATAATCAGGTAAGCCGAAAGCAGCAAAGGAATGCCGTAGTGGATGCCCCATCCGGTATTTCCTGAATACAGGTCGAGAAGGAAGATAAAGCCCGCGGCCGTTAAAAAACTAAGCAGCAAGACCAGCAGCAGCCTTTTGTGCCAAAAAGAAATAAGGGTAATATCGATAAACAACACCAGGCCCACCGTAATCACATATTTCGACCAGCTAAGCGCTCGATCACCCACCAGATTAATCGTTAAACTAATCAGGATGGCCGAAAGAATGATCATGCCGGCTATTTCCCAAAATATTTTCCGCTTCTGCAAGCCGGTTAGCTTATTATAGGCTGTAAGTCCTTTCTTTTCGCTGATGTGAAAAGTACTATCATTGGACAATGTTCTTTCCCTATCTGAAAGTGGAGCCCCGCACAAAGCGCAAAAATTAGCATTGTCTTCTGTCTCCACGCCACAATTTCTACAGTAAATCATAATTCCTGTTTGTTTTTTTCTGCTTTCATATTAACTCCCTGGCTGCTTAAGAATTGACTGTATTTATTTTCAAATTCTTTCGATTTGGTGATGTTTCCGAAACTTAATACCAGGTGATCACCAAAACCCGCCACGCCGCAGTTAAGCTTTAATACTTTGTTGGGAGGTGGTGGAATGGCAATGAAGTAAGCAATCAATTCCGCTGTTTCGGCAGGCAGCTGAATGGCGCCCATGTTGGTAACAACACCACTGTACTGACTGGCTCCCAGAGAATAGGACTTCATTCGCAGTACAGCACTTTTAATAAAAAGAGGAATTCCGCGAACATAGATTTTCTTTTCGCTGCCCACATTTCGGGCAATGTTCTTATTAATCAGTTTTTCATCGCTTTCAAGCGCCATCTGATGAAAAACCGTTTTCAGCACTTCATCGAAGGTATAATGCCCCAGACGCAGGTCGAGTTCGGGCATCACAAAAAGTGAAAAATTCCGCATGGTTTTCGATGGGAAGATATTCCTCAGATCAACGGGGACCTGAACGCGCAAGGGTCTGTACTTATTTCTTTTCCGCGGTGAAGGCAGGGCTTCAAAAATTTCCTGCAACACAAATAAATAAGCTGCGACCAAAAAAACAGTGATGCTGACTCCCTTTGCATTGGCCACCTGCTTTATCTGTTGCAGCGAAATAAGGTGAGTCGATTGTTGGTAGCGAGGCTTTCTGTTGAGTGCGAAGGGCAAATGAAAGGCCTTCGATCGTCTGATCATCGGAGGTATTTCCTCCTTAAAATACCTTTTGTATGCATCTTCATATTCCTGTTCATCAATTGGCAAATGGGTAGCCCGAATGCTATGATCAACAAGCGGGTTGGCTCCACAGGCTTTAGAATACTCTACAAGGAGTGTTCTCAGAAACTGAAATCCTCCCCCACCGTCACTCAAAATGTGTGAAAACTCGATACTGATTTTTTTATTTCTGACCAGTACCCTAATCAACAGTTCTTCTTTGGAAAACTTACGGCACAAAGCTCCCGTGTCGGCCAATACAGGAATGTGTTTTGGCAGGTGTTCAAGATAATACCAGAAGAAACCTTCTTTGAGCTGTACAATAAAGTAAGGAAAGCGCTGCTCACAAAGCAGGACGGCCTTCAACAAAGGCTTAATCTTAACCGGTTCTTTTAAAACAGCCGTTAATCGAACCACGGCCGGCACCTCGTCGGATATAATTGCTGGAAATATTTTCGCGGCATTATCAAGCGTTAACCAGAAGCGCCTGCCAGTTGAAGCTACAGCATCCATGTTTCAAAGTTATTATTATTTGTTACAAAATTTCGTTCAATAAACTTAGTTTTGTCTGTCGATGACATGCTACTATCAGTTTTGGGCAGCAATAACGAGAAAACAATTTCAGATGATAAAAAACATTGCACTTTTCCTCCTGGCAAGTCTTGTTTTAACACTACGGCCAGTTTCTGCACAAAATAACGGCTCAGCAACCATAAGCAGTGCCGCCGATTGGCTAACAGCATTGCCGGTTCCCGACCGGAGTCTTTCGTTCAGCGTGTCCGACAGCGGAGAATACAAGCCCATCATTTGGGGACTCGACCTGGCCTGGCTGAGTGAAGGCAACATCAAAAGAGGCATGGCTTTTATGGGAGCCGAACGCATCGACCTGATCCGTTCATCCTTTACCCCTACCGCTCCATTGGATGACGGACAATTGCAGGCCACTGAACTGGGCCGGCTCAACGAGCGCCTCAACATCATTGCGCTGCTGGGGCGCCCGATGCAGCTTGTGCTGA
The DNA here is from genome assembly GCF_050433125.1 of Roseimarinus sediminis. Lineage (NCBI taxonomy): Bacteria > Pseudomonadati > Bacteroidota > Bacteroidia > Marinilabiliales > Prolixibacteraceae > Roseimarinus > Roseimarinus sediminis. The sequence goes on from NZ_JBNPXV010000001.1 coordinate 17,965, forward strand.
ATTGTGATCATCCCGTGGTTGATCCCTGGTTTAGTGGAAATGCAGCCCGCTGGGCACAGCTGATCGATGTCACGGCCAAACTACACGAGAAAAGTGGTCACAGGGTGCTGACCGTATCTCCCTTTAACGAGCCCGACTTTAGTGCAACCGGTCAGGGCAGCATCACCGATTTTTATAACATTGCCGGTGAATTAAGAAAGAATCCCCATTTCGACAGCATTCGCATTTCGGGTGGAAACACACTCAATACCGACCAGGCCCTTCCCTGGTATAATCAGCTTAAAGCCCGCCTCGACGAGGGGAACACCCACCAGCTTGCCGGAAGTTTCGACAACTATGCCGCCTTTTTTCAAACCGTAAGAGCCAACGGGCATCATGCCACCAACGATGAACTGCACAATGTAATGGAAGCCATGGTGGGTGTTGAGTACGGCATGCAAACCGGCATATGGTGGGGCACTGCCGAACGCACCCGTAGTGAGTTTGTAAAAGCCAGCGACGGACGCCGGCTCGCCTACAGCGAACACCGTCCCAACTGGACGGCTGCATCGGTTTATCGTCATCCCGAAGGAAAGATCCAGGGTTTTGTTGGTTCTTCTGAAAGACAGGCTGTTAACACCAGCTTTCGTTTTGTGTCGAAAGAACGGGATGTGTATTTTGACGGCCACGGACCACAACGCGAATACATCATGAATATTCCGGGTGGAACAGGCTACCAGCAGGGGCAAACCAATGCCGAAGGGCTTGTAAATATTACCTGGGGTGACGACATACAACCGGTCATCGACGGACAATACATTCTGGTGAACCGAAACAGCAGCAAGATAATGGAAGTAGCCGGCGGATCGGCTACCGCAGGTGCCAATGTTCGCCAGAATAGCTACAAGAATGCCAATTATCAGCAGTGGTATGTTAAACCGGTGAGCACTCGTATTGGCGGCGACTACAGCTATTATACCATCACGGCTGTACACAGTGGAAAAGCACTCGATATCATGAACTGGTCGCTTGATGCCGGAGGAAACCTCATTGTGTGGGACGATGCGAAAGGTGCCAACCAGCAATGGTACCTCGATTACATTGAGGATGGCTGGTTTAATATCCGCAGCCGCCACAGTTCCCTTTGCATCGAGGTAGCCAATGCTTCGGCTGTAAGCGGGGCCAACATTCAACAGGGAGCGCCGGCCGATGCATACAGTCAGCAATGGCGATTGATCCCTGCCGGGGCAGCTGTAGAGTTTGACGCCCCCGATGTTCCTAAAAACCTGCAGGCAAGTGCCAATGCCGAATCGATCGCCTTGCAATGGCAGAAAAGCAGTGCCTCCGACGTGGCAGGCTATACAATTTACCGCTCGAAAAAGTCAGGCGGCCCATGGGAAACCATTGCCCGACAGGTGAACACCACTGCTTTCGTTGATAATACGTGCATTTCGGGCGAGCCTTTTTTCTACCGGATCAAGGCAGTTGATCATTCACTGAACCACTCCGACTGGTCAAACGAAGTGATTGCAAAGGCAGGCAAGACCAACGCACTTGTTGCCCACCTTACTTTCGATGAAACAACCCGCGACAGCTCCGTCAATTTAAACCACAGTGCTGCATTTGGCAGCATTTCGTATGTTGAAGGAAAAACAGGATCCGGTGCCGTTTCGCTCCGGGGCACTTCGGCCTTCCTGCAACTACCGGCCACTGTAGCCAGTCACCAGGAGCTAACCATCGCCTGCTGGGTTTACTGGCGGGGAGGTGGAAACTGGCAACGTATTTTTGATTTTGGCAACAACCAGGATGAATACCTCTTTCTGACACCCAAATCCGAATCGGGTGAATTGCGCTTTGCCATTAAAAACGGTGGAGAAGAACAAACACTGAACACTACAGCCCTCCCTGCCCGACAATGGACCCATGTGGCTGTAAGTTTTTCTGAATCGAAGGTAGGTTTGTATGTTAATGGCATGCTGGCTGATGAATCGGAGAACATCAGCATCCGTCCGTCTGATTTTAATCCCATCCATAATTACCTTGGCCGCAGTCAGTATCCCGATCCACTGTTTAATGGCTACCTCGACGATTTCAGGCTATACAACCATGCGCTGGAAGCCGATGAACTGATGCAACTTATGCAGTTGACAAGCGATGTAAATCAGCTTTCACCTGTAGTTGCAAGTCTTTCGTTATGGCCCCTACCAGCCAACGATGTAATCAACGTCAGCTACCATTCACCAACGATTCAGAAAGGTCATTCCAAGCTCAGGCTTTTCAATATAAACGGGGTCCTTCTGTTAAAAGAGGTGATTAAAAACGGCCAGACGATGCAGCTTGAAACAGCCCATTTGCCATCGGGCACCTACCTGCTCCAATTGAGCAGTAAGCGAGAAACGTTCGTGAAGAAACTAATCATAAAAAGATAATTAAGTCTTTCTTAATTTATTAAATATTTCTCAACTTTGTGTTTTAATAAATAGCTTGTCGTTATGAAGCGAATTGGTGAAAGAATCAGGCGTAAGCGCGATGCGCTCAGCATGCAGTTGAATGAGCTCGCTCAAAAAGTAGGCGTTAGCGCCAGTGCCTTATCTCAGATCGAGAAAGCAAAAGCCTTTCCATCGATATTTACCCTTAAGGCCATTGCCGAAAATCTAAACACCACTGTTGGAGAGCTCATTGGAGAAAACGAAAGTCTTAGCAAAAATCCGGTAGTGCGTAAAACCGAGATGAAATTTGTGGAAATAACATCCGGCGGCACCGAGGTATTTTTATTATCCCACCACGATGTCAACAAGCAAATGGACACTTACTTTGTTCGCTTCACGAAGAATTCGCACCTTAACAACTACTTTGAAAAGCACACGGGCCAGGTATTTTGCTATGTGGTTTCGGGCAAAATTGATTTCGAACTCGACGGAATGCTTCATGTGCTCACACCCGGCGACACCATTTATTTTAGCAATAAAACTCCCTATTTCATTCAAAATAAAGCTGCTACCCACTGCGAAATGCTTTGGGTGATCAACAATCATTCAGGATGCTAAGCCTGCTTCATTTACGTTTTCTTAATATTGGCGTATTGATTAAGCACTAATTTATTAATTAAGCGCTGGTTTATTATTTTCGCCTCCGATTTAGGTATTACATCGGTTCAGGTTGTATATTCATTTGCTTAAGATAAAAAAACAGGCAGGTGTTTCAATTATAGATGATTAAGATTTGACAACACTTCCTGCCTGCTGTGCAATGGGTTGGGTGTAGCTACACTCAACCCTTTTGTAAATAATGCTTTCCCTTTTGGTATTATGACTATCTTTTCTCAAAAATAATCATCTTTCAAGCGTCTGACTGTCCTTATTGAAGATATTTCTTTATCACAAGGTATTTTAATTCGCTATCACCAATGTTTCGGATTCCATGCTCAACACCCGAAGGACAGTAGAAACTGGCATAAGGTTCAGCAGTCACCGAATCGCCCCCGAGATAAAGACGGGCTGTTCCTTCCAGAATGAAAAAGAATTCGTCTTCCTGATGCTTATGCGGTGCATGCGTGGCAGCGTGGGGTGCAACAACGCTCATTTTTAAGGTGCGCCCGTCAATAAAATCCTTATCGGCAAACCAGTACTGGTAGCCCACCTTTGTTTTTACTGCCTCTTCTATCGAAAATTGATTAACACAATTTTCGACGGTCCATTTGCTTTCATTTTGAGCCATGGCCAAGCTGGCTACCGAGAGGCCCATCAGCAGCATAACAACAAACTGAATGTTTTTCATGAACTGTATTTTTGATTCGAACGCTATATTACAGAAAATTAAAGCATTTTGCAATGCAACGAAAACGAACGCGTACTTTTATTTGTTAACAGGTATAATGCCTTCATTTTGCAGAATACCTATAGGCTATATATACTTACCTAAGGCCAATTAAATTAATACCAGCTAAGTAGTTAAAAGAATGTTTGCTATCTTCACCCTGTCAATTCGATGTTGCGGTCTAAGGTTATGGCAACAGCTTTACGGTGAAGGTGCCCTGTAACCGGCTGATAACAGCGCAGCATTGAAAAACCGTTTAAACCTTCGTTTTTTAGCGAGGGTTTTTTAATCTGTGGCCTTTTCAGCTTATTTCAGTAAAAGATCTTATTCCTCTACTCCCGCTTCGGTGGGAGTTTTTATTGTTATCATTTTGTCTTTTATTTTCTAATCATCTCCTGGTTGGCCTAAGTCCCGATTTCTATTTGAATGCTCATTTCAGGCTGCTAAGCAACAGCCTTTTAAAGGCCAAACAGTAAAATATCTACATTTCGTCATAACAGAGCGCACACTCATCAAAAACAACATGGTAAAGCAAAAGAGTTTTAGTTGTTTTGTCTAACAATAAAAAACCTTATACTAATCAACTAACTCAATGAAATTTTTTGTTCTGACAATTCTGGCCCTCATCGTTTGTTCGCTCGAAGGGTATTCACAAATTCGGTTCCCCCTTGAATACCGTGTTGAAAAACAAGCCATGTGTACCCCAATGGAACTTCTCGAAGATGTTCTTTTCAGGCATCCTTATTATGCCAAACCGGTGAATATACATTTCGATGGTGAGCAGCTAAAAATGAATTATGATGAAGGCACCGCTCATTTGAGTAAAAAAATAAACAAGGTACACTACGAAAGTGAATTCGAAGATGACAAGTTAGCACTCGAAAAGATTTATTATTGTGATCAGGAAATCAGCACCGATACTTTTTTACTGGTAGTCGATTACAATGTAGGCTATGTACAGTTTATCGTCCCAACCAAAGATTCAACAGGTGAGAACATAGGATACACCTCGTACCGAAAGTTTGTAAAGACCAACGAACTCGCACTAAACTAACAACACAATAAAGTCACAAAAAATGCCGGTAGCAATGCCGGCATTTTTTATGTTCCTACTAGTCGCCAATCATATTTCAATCGCTACAGGGCAGTGATCACTACCCATCACATCACTCAGAATTTCAGCATTCTTTAGCTCATTTAGCAAGGACTGGCTCAGCAAAAAATAATCGATTCTCCAGCCGATATTTTTCCCACGGGCTCCGGCCCGATAGCTCCACCACGAATAGGCATCGGTACGTTCGGGATACAAATGCCGGAAGCTGTCGACCAGCCCCCCTTCTGCAAAACGATCCATGCCATCGATTTCTTCCTGCATGTAGCCTGCATACTTGTTGTAGTTCGCCTTTGGACGTGCCAGGTCGATATCGCGGTGGGCCACATTAAAGTCGCCACAAACTATGACCGGCTTTTGTTCTTCGAGCCTTTTCAGATACGAGAAGAAGGCCTTGTCCCACTCCTGGCGATAAGAGAGCCTTTTCAACTCACTTCCCGAATTGGGGACATAAACACTGACTACAAAATACTTTTCATACTCGGCACACAAAATCCGTCCTTCGCTGTCGTGTTCATCAAGGCCCATGCCACGTGAAATGGCAAGTGGTGCGGTACGCGACAGAATGGCCACTCCCGAATAGCCCTTTTTTTCAGCCGAGTTGGAGGCGATGTAATACCCCTCGAGTGATTTCAGTGCCTCTGCCACCTGGTCGTCCTGTGCTTTGGTTTCCTGCAGACACAAAATGTCGGGATTCATATCATTTACATCCGAAAAAAAATCCTTTTTTGTAATGGCTCTGATACCATTCACATTCCATGATACTATCTTCATTGTCCTTCGTTTTTTCAAATTATTGGCTGGTCACAGTCATTCCACTAAAAAAGCTCCCGGGCCGACACACCCGGGAAGCCTGTTATTTCAAGCGCTTTGTGATCGGCCTATTTTACCGGAGCATCGGGGATAGATGGTAAATCCCTGCGTTCCTTCATTTGCTCCATAATCACTTCAATGGCTTTATTGAGTTGCTCGTCTTCGCCATTAAATTCTTTCCACGGATCATTCTCAATCACCATGTCGGGACTTACACCCACTCCTTCGATCATCCATTTTCCTTCCATCGAAAGGGAAGTAAACTGAGGAATCCGAAGGTCTGTACCATCAATAAACGGCAACGATCCGCTGATGCCAACAATGCCACCCCAGGTGCGCGTTCCGATGGTCGTTCCAATACCAAGGGCCTTGAAACCATGGGCAAAAAGATCACCATCGGAAGCCGAATATTTATCGATCAATGCCACTTTGGGACCTGTTTGTGTTTGAGCCGGAACAGGAGATACAACAGGTGAATTGCGTCGCATGTTCACACGGTAGGCTTCGCGTGCCAGCCGTTCGAGTATCATGGGCGAAACATTTCCTCCGCCATTGCCCCGGTCGTCGATAATCAAGGCCTTCTTATCGAGCTGTGGATAGAAATAACGCACAAACTGATTCAGACCATTGGGTCCCATGTCGGGTATGTGCAGGTAACCCACTTCGCCCTTGGTGGCTTCACTCACCTTTCGGATGTTATCATTTACCCATTTAAAGTAATACAGCTCACTTTCGTCGTCGACGGGAGTCACCAGAACTTTACGGGCACCGCTTTTTTCGGGACGATCGTTGATCAGCAGCTCGACCGTTTGACCGGCTTTTCCGACCAGCAGTTTGTAAATATTTTCAACCGTATTGCTTTCGTGCCGGTCAACAGCGATGATGTAGTCTCCTTCGTTTACATCGGCACCGGGTTGCTGTAAGGGTGAAGCCAGTTGTTTTGACCAGGGGGCTCCATCGAGTATCTCTTCAATTTTGAAGTAACCCGATGGGTCTGCACTTATTTTGGCTCCCAGCAAACCGGTTTTAATGCGCTTTGCCTTTGGTTTTTCACCCGTGTTCACATAGGCATGCCCGGCATTCAGTTCGCCAATCATTTCACCAATAAGGTAATTCAAATCGTCGCGGTGCTGCACATGAGGCAGCAGCAGACTGTACTTTTTGTGTATCGCGTTCCAGTCGACTCCGTGCATGTTTTCAACATAGAAGAAATCGCGCATCTGCCGCCATGCTTCGTTAAAAATCTGCGTCCACTCAGCTTCGAAAGCTACCATGGTTTTCATGCCCGACAAATCGATCGGCTGATCTATTTTCACCTGTCCCGAAGGCAGGTCGACCAACTGCCATTTGCTTTGGCTGCCCAGCAACATTTTCTTGTTGTCGGGCGACAGGGTGTAGCTGTAGTTCCCGATTTCGCTTTCTTTTTCCTTCTTTACATCATACACCATCAGCGAACGCCCGGAAGCTGCTCCCTGAACAAAGCGATTGTAGTAGATTTTATCGCCTGTCATGCTGATCGATGAGTAGTAGGCAGGCTGAACAGGCAGGGCAATGATTCTATTTTCTATTCCATCGAAATCAATTTCAGTACCCGAATCCTTTTCTTCCTTATCATCCTTCTTCTTTTTATCTTCCTTTTTATCATCCTGCTTATCTTCTTTTTCAACGGGCTGAACATCCTTATTTTCGGGAGCAAAGGGCGATGGCGTTTTCTTGCTCAGGGTAAGCAGGTAAATTCTGTCGGTATTAATGTAGGCATGGTTCCACTCGGTTCGGCTGTAGGTTGGATTAAAGTCGCGTTGAGAAGAGAACAACAGATATTTTCCATCGGATGAAAAAGAAGGACTGCCCGAATCGTACCAGGCTTCACTTACCTGGTGTAGCTGTGTTCCATCGGTCGAAACCATCTTAATCACACTCATCTGATTGGGCATGGCATCGCTAAAAACCAGCCATTTGCTATCGGGGCTCCAGTTAAAATCACTTAGCCTCGAGCGCTCACTTTTGGCCACTTGGCGGCTTTCGCCTTTTTCAATATCGGTAAGCATAAGGCGATACAACTGATCGTTCCATGCAAGGTATTTGCTGTCGGGGCTCCATCGGATGTTAAAAATATAACTCGTATTTCCGCTGGTGAGCTGTCTGGCCGCATCGGAGCCATCGGCTGCCTGTATCCATATTTCATATTCACCGCTCTGATCAGACAACCAGGCCATCCATTTTCCATCGGGTGAATATTCAGCGCCCCGCTCGTGTGCCCCCGAGCTTTGTGTATGGTTATAGGTAATGCCTTCGTCGGTGGGCACTGAAAACACTTCGCCCCTTGCCCCAAACAAAGCACGACCACCATCGGGTGACAGGCTGATCGAGCGAATGTTCTCAGCCAGCTCCTTTAACTCCTTACGAGCATACGGCTGGTCGTTGGCAATGCTTACCGGCACTAGTTTGAGCGTCCGGGTTGTTGTTTCGAAAGTAAAAAGCTGCCCGCCCTTTTCGAATACAATGAGCGAACCATTGTGCGAAGGAAACTTGATATCGTAGTCATCGAAATTGGTCACTTTTTCAATGTTGCCTGTTTGCGTGTTGTAAACAAACAGGTTCATGGTGCGATCGCGGTCCGAAAGAAAAAAGATCTCATCCTCTATCCACATCGGAAAAACATCCTGGGCATCGTGATTGGTGATGGCCACTGTTTCGTGGGTGTCGAAGTTATGTACCCATATTTCATCGGCCATGCCTCCCTGGTAGTACTTCCAGGTACGGAACTCACGAAATACCCGGTTATAAGCCATTTTCTTTCCGTCGGGTGAAAAGGAACAGAAACCACCTTCGGGAAAAGGAAGCTGAACCGGCAGATTTCCGTCGGGTGAAACGGAAAACAACTGCCCCTTAAATGAATTAAAGCTTTGTTTCCTTGTGCGGAAGACAATGCTTTTTCCATCAGGACTCCAGCTCATCACGATGTTGTTGGGCCCCATGCGGTCGGCTACATCGTCGCGTCCCAGGGTGGCTGTGTAGGTGAGCCTTTGGGGCTGCCCGCCTTCAGAAGGCATAATATACACTTCGGTATTGCCATCGTACTGCCCGGTAAAAGCCAGTTGAGAGCCATCGGGCGAGAAACGTGCAAACAACTCATTTCCTTCGTGGCTGGTTAATTTCCGGGCAATTCCCCCATCGATGCCAACCGAATATAAATCGCCTGCGTAAGTAAAAGCAATCTGATTTTCACTCACACTCGGAAATCGCAACAAGCGGGAGTTTTCTGCCATCATCGTCATTGACAAAACAAGTAGGAAGGCAGTCAGTAAATGTCTAATTTTCATCATTGTATTGGGTTAAATATGAATATTGAAGTAAAGCTCCCATAAAAGTAGGCAATGCCTTTGAGACTGAAAAAGATTTTAGTCACCGGGTATAAACAGAATCATGCTATTTTTGCTCACGCTCCCATCAAAATGAAAAGCACTTTCTCAATATGAGAAAATATTACAAGCTTACCAATTATTTATTGTGTTGATATTATGCTACTTATCAATTTATATATTTTTAGCACGCTTCTTGTCAGGCATGGTTCAAATCACTTTAAAACAATAAAGCTATGAGACATTTGAAATTAATGATTACTGTATTTGCTTTAAGTGCGTTGGCACTGGTAAGTTGTAACAATGAGGAGCATATGATCCCAGAAGATAAAGGGCGACTCAATGTACACATTACCGATGCTCCTTTCCCCATCGACATGGTTGGAAGCACTGAAGTAACAATCGACAGGGTAGAGATCAGAAAACAGGCCGAGATGGGTCTGGATGAAGGTCACGATTCCTTTGTCTTTATAAGTAATGAGACTGTAACAATTGATTTGCTCGATTTGACCAATGGAGTGACTGAGGTACTGGGTACGGCTGATCTTGACCCCGGAAACTACGACTTAATCAGGCTGCATGTTGTTGATGCCAGCATTACCCTGAACGATGGATCGACTTACGACCTGAAAGTTCCAAGTGGAGATGCCAGTGGATTGAAAATTAAAATTGAACCATCGGTATACATCGAAGCAGGCCAAAGTTCCGATGTATTGCTTGACTTCGACCTGAGTCGCTCCTTTATTGTAAAGGGCAATTTCAAGAAAGGCACCTTTAACGGTTTCATCTTCAAACCCGTGGTACGTGGTATTTACATGAAACATGCCGGAAGTGTTGAAGGTACTGTTACCGATTCAACAGGTACTCCTGTCAAAAATGCAATGGTAGAAGTATTCATTCCTGGTCAAAACGACGACATCGATGATGATGAAAGCGAAGAAGGAGCAGACGACGACAGCATGAAGTCGGGAGACTATGACGAGAATGATGAAGATGAAGATTCTAACAATGATTCGGCCAGTACATTTACCGACGAAGATGGTGCATACAAAATCATTGGACTGCCCGAAGGAACTTACACTGTAGTGTGCACACACGATGACTTCCTTAGTGACACGCTTACCAATGTTGTCGTAAGTGCCGAAGCTGAAACCATCGTGAATTTCGAACTACTTCCTGGCGACGACGTTGATGAGGAAGGTGACGATGTTGACGAGGAAGACGATGACGATTCTGAAGATGATGATGATTCTGAAGACGATGGCGAAACTGAAGATGAAAACGAAACTGAAGAATAAAAAAGAACACACACATCCACATCCCTTCACGGGGGGGACAAGGGCGATCCTCTTAATAAGAGTTAGCCGCAAAACGAAGAGGGTACCAAATGGTGCCCTTTTCCTTTTTTTTATCAGATCGATCAATTGAAGACCAACCCGGGTAGAACGCTATTTGAGCACAAAGCACTTTTCTGTTATTCATTCTTATACCATCTGCCCAATTATTGATAACTTAGTCGCTCTGTCAGCCAACAGTAGTCATCTACCATGAGAGACTAAGGTGGCAGCAAAACAAATCAATGCAATAACAAGCGAAGAAACTATTTTATCCATCTCACAAAAACAAGCACTTAGCAAAGTTCGGGCATGAAAATATTACACACTTCAGACTGGCATCTGGGAAAACGACTGGAAGACTACTCTCGTATTGGAGAACAGCGCGCCTTACTCGATGAAATTGACCGGATTGCAAGCCTGCACAAGGCCAATGTGATCGTTGTTGCAGGCGATTTGTTTGATACTTTTAATCCGCCAGGCGAAGCCGTCGACCTGTTTTACCAGGCACTGAAAAAGATGTCGAAAAACGGACAGCGTCCGATAATCGCCATCGCAGGGAATCACGACTCACCCGACCGTATTGAAGCTCCCGATCCGCTGGCCCGCGAATGCGGGATCGTTTTTGCCGGCCATCCCAATATTCTGATTGAGCCTTTTGAACTCGATTCAGGACTGAAAGTATTACAAAGCGAGCGGGGTTTTATCGAACTGAAGCTTCCGGCCAGTGAAGATCCACTGCGTATACTCATTACCCCTTATGCCAACGAGTTCAGGCTGAAATCGTACCTTGGAAAAGAGAACAGTGACGAAGCCTTGCGACAGCTGCTCCAGGAACGTTGGCAACAACTGGCCGACAAATATTGCGACAACAAGGGCGTTAACCTGCTGCTCAGTCACCTTTTTATGATTAAAAAGGGATCAAGCCCTCCCGATGAACCCGACGATGAAAAGCCCATTCTGCACGTGGGAGGCGCCCAGGCCATTTACAGCGAAAATGTACCGGCACAAATTCAATATACCGCCATGGGACACTTGCATCGCATGCATGCCATCGACGAAAGCGACGATAAAGCAATGTATTACAGTGGAAGCCCCTTGTCGTACAGTTTTGCCGAGGCCATGCAAAAAAAATACGTGCTGCTTGCCGATGTTGAGCCGGGAAAAACAGCACGGGTTGAAAAAATTGAGCTAACCAGCGGCAAGCCTCTGTTGCGCAAAAAAGCATACAGCATGGATGAAGCCATCAACTGGCTTACTGAAAACCAGGATGCCCTGGTTGAGCTGACAATGGTTTCGGATAATTTTTTAAGTGCACAGGAAAGGCGCCGCCTGCAACAGGCACATTCAGGTATTATAAGCATTGTACCCGAAGTACTTAATGCCGAAGTGCTCCTTAATCAGAAAAACCAGCAAATCGATTTAAGCCAAAGCATGGAAGCGCTATTCACAAGCTATGTGAAACACACGCGGGGTCAGGCCCCCGACAAAGCCATGATGGACCTGTTTAAAGAAATGCTTTCAGAAGAATAAGCTTCAAATTTTTAAGTTCAGCTAAAACCAAAGCAAATGATACCCGTCGAACTCACCATACAAGGCCTTTACTCCTATCAACAGAAACAATTTATCGATTTCACACAGCTCACTGCCGCTCATCTCTTTGGTATTTTCGGATCGGTTGGCAGCGGAAAATCTACCGTTCTCGAAGCCATTACCTTTGCCCTGTATGGGAGAACCGACCGGCTTAATCTTTCGGGCGACAAGCGCAACTACAACATGATGAACCTGAAATCGAACGAACTACTCATTGCCTTTGTGTTCGAAACAGGCAAGTCGCAAACCCGGTACTTGGCCGAGGTTAAAGGCAGACGAAACAGCAAACGTTTCGAAGATGTAAAAACACTCGACCGCACAGCCTACCGCATGGAAAAAGGAAAGTGGATCCCGATCGAACCCCTGGAGTTGGAAGCTGCAATTGGTTTAAGTTATGAAAATTTCAAACGTACCATCATCATTCCACAGGGACAGTTCCAGGAATTTTTACAGCTAAAGAACAAGGACCGCACCCAAATGATGAAGGAACTTTTTCATCTTGAGAAATTTGAATTGTATCACAAGGCTGCGGCCCTGGAGCAAAAAAACAACGCACTGCTACAGCATACCGAAGGTCAGCTACAGCAGCTGGGAACCATCGACCCGGAACAGCTTAAAGTATATGAACAGCAACTCGAACAGCTGAAAAAAGAAAGCGATCAAATTAAAGCACAACTTGAAAGACTGAAAACTGAAGAGATCCAATGGCAACAACTGTCAGGCCTAAATACAAAGCTGAACAAGGTACAGGGCGAACTGAAGGAACTGAGTTCGAAACAGGAAGAAATGGCCCGGCTGGAAGAGAAAATCAGTCGGTATGAAGACTGCCTCTTACAATTTAAAAACCTGATTGAGGCTGCCGACAACAGCAGGCAGCAGCTGGCGCTTCAAAAATCGAACATCGAAAACGAAAGCAGGAAAAAGCAGGAGTTGAGCACCCTCCTCAAAGTAGAGGAAGAGCGCTTCACCAAAATCAAAAAGGACTATGAGCAACGGGAACAACTTCTTCAGCAGGCGGAGGAGATTCAAAAGATCGAACGCATCCTGAATCTCGAAAAACAACTCCATACCGACAGGGAACGACTGCATAAGGGAGAAAAAATTCAGCAGGCAACACAGCAAAAGATCGATCACTTGCAAAAAGAAAAAAATACACTTCATCAGGCCATCAAACAAATCAAAGCGCAGCAACCCGACATGGCACTTTTAACCAGGGTGCAAAGCTGGCATCTTGCCAATAAAAACCTGCTTCGCCAAAGCGAAGAACTCAATTCCGACGCACAAACACATCGGCAACAAAGCATAAGGCTTGAAGATGCGATGAAGCAAATGGCTGACAGTCTACAGACCGATTCATCGCTTGCCGGCGATGCTCCGGCTTTGCTGCAACTATTGAAAGACAAAATTGACCAAATAAAAAGCAAAATGAAGGCCAATAACGAAGCCGCTAATCAGCTGCGCCTTCAGCAGGAGCTCGAAAATTATGCACAAGCGTTGAACGAAGGAGATCCCTGCCCGCTGTGCGGAGCCAGGCATCACCCTGAGCCCTTTAGTGCCGAAAGTGTAAAAACGAAACTGAATGAGCTCATAAAAACCAACGAAAACCATGAAAAAGAAGTTGAGAACCTGGGCGAAATGATGGTCAAAGCTGGCGAATTGAAACACCAGCTCAGTGTTGAACAAAAGCAACTTGAGCTAATCAGGAGAAAAGAACAAAACATCGTTGAACAACGAAAAGAACACGATAAAGCTTTTCAATGGAAGGCTTATGCCAGTGAGCAGGATGTTACGAAAGCCTTGCAGCTGGCCGAGCTACTTCAAAAACAATTAAAAGCTCAGGAAAGCCAATATGAAAAAGTTAGCAGTGATCTCGACGAAAGCATCAAGAACAAGGAATTGTATCAGCAAAAAATTGATGAGCTGAAAACCAGCCAGACAAGCTATTCTTCCGAAATAAATATTCTGAAACAACAAATCAAGCGTTTAGCACCCGATGACTTTCGGGAGAAAACAAATTCAGAAATCAGTCTGTTGCGGTCAAGGCTCATCGAGCAGCACAGTCATATTGAAAAAGAGTACAGCAATCAAGCAGAAAAACTGACCCTTTTGCGTAAGCAATACGATCAGATTTCGGGCAGTATTGAAGCCAATTTGAAAGCTTTCATGGCCGAAGAAGTTCGTACACAAAAACTGCACGAACAACTTGAAACAGAACTGGAAAAATCGTCCTATCGGCAGCTGGCTGAGGTAAAGACCATTTTGGCTGAGCAAATCGATCTGCCAAAGGCAAAAAAAGAACTGACAGCATTTCAAAACGCCCTGGCTGCTGCAAAAAAACAGGAACAGCAGCTAAATGAAGAACTCGCCGGTCGAAGCTACAACGAGCAAAAGCACAACGAACTGAAAAAGGAAATAGCAACGCTGGATGAAAGCCTGAATCAGAAAAACAAAACAATGGGGAAAACCGATGCCCTGTTGAAGCAACTCGGGGAAGATCTTGAACAACTCGCAAAGCTCACCAAACAGCACGAAGCGCTTTTGGAACGTGCCGAAAACATCCGGCGCATGAAAACACTTTTTAAGGGCAGTGGTTTTGTGAATTACATTTCATCGGTGTACCTGCAGAATTTGTGCAATGCTGCCAACGATCGTTTTTACCAGCTCACCCGCCAAAAGCTGAGTCTTGAAATTACCGATGACAACAGTTTCGAGGTGCGTGATTTTATGAATGGAGGAAAAGTAAGAAACATAAAAACCCTTTCAGGCGGGCAAACCTTTCAGGCTGCCTTGTCGCTCGCCCTGGCTTTGGCCGACAACATACAGAAAATTACCGAGTCGAATCAGAATTTCTTCTTCCTCGACGAAGGCTTTGGATCGCTCGACAAGGAAGCGCTCACCGTGGTTTTCGACACCCTGAAGGCACTTCGAAGGGAAAACCGTATTGTTGGGGTAATTTCTCATGTTGAAGAAATGCAACAGGAAATTGACGTTCACCTGAAAGTGGAAAACAGCGAGGCAAATGGAAGCATCATCCGTCCCAGCTGGAAGAATTAGAAAGGCAGTCTTTCGAGATCGACATTTCCGCCTGAGATAATGATCCCGACTTTCTTATCCGCCACATCCACCTTGTGCTCTAAAATGGCAGCCAGGGGTACGGCCGACGAAGGTTCAATAATTATTTTCATACGCTCCCACACCATGCGCATGGCCTGAACGATGGAAGCTTCAGAAACTGTTACCACCTCATCGACCTGCTTCTTAATGATTTTGTAATTCATTTCACCCAGCGAGGTAAGCAATCCGTCGGCAATGGTATTGGGCTGCACCGAAGGCACCAGCCGATCGCCATAGAACGAACGACAGGCATCGTCGGCACCAGCCGGCTCGCAGGCAACAACACGCGTTTTTGGGCTGAGCGCCTTAACGGCCAGAGCGGTTCCACTCAGCAAACCTCCTCCTCCTACCGGACACAATACAAGATCGAGCGCTCCGACCTCTTCGAGCAATTCTTTGGCCGCAGTACCCTGGCCTGCAATAACTTTGAAATTATTGTAAGGATGAATTTCGCTTGCCCCTGTTGCTGCAATAAGTTTTTTCAGCGTGCTTTCACGTGCTGCCAGTGTGGGTTCACAATAAGTAATTTTTGCACCATAGCCTGCTACTGCTTTCTTTTTAATTTCCGGTGCATTTGCAGGCATCACCACATAGGCAGGAATTCCTCTTTTACGCGCAGCCAATGCCAATGCAGCAGCATGGTTGCCCGACGAATGGGTGGCCACACCATTTGCTGCTTCCTCTTCACTTAAGGAAAAAACAGCATTTATTGCCCCTCTGAATTTAAAGGCTCCTACCTTTTGCAGGTTTTCACATTTAAAAAAGAGCGAAGCACCTGCAAAACCATTAATGCTCACACTGGTCATTACCGGTGTGCGGTGAGCAAATTTCTTTACTAACTGGTGTGCAGTTTCTATATCGACAAACTGAGGAAGAAGCATAGCTGGCAGTTTTATGATTTTCATTTTAAAGATAAACAAAAGAGACGGTTGTTGTCCGTCTCCTTTTTGTATCTTTTCTATTTCAATTAAAAACTGGCAAACCAGTCGAGCGCTCCAATCAGTGTTGGCGGAAAAGCCATAATATGATCGGCACCGGGAAGCGGTTTCAGTTTTACCTTCGATCCGGCTCCGTCATTCTGAAAGTTCTGGTATAGCTGAATCGACTCTCTTCCGGGAACCCACAAATCGTCGTTACCGTAGTACAAGGTAAGCGGAGTTGACAGTTGCCACGAAGTGACTTTATTGGCATCAAATGCTGCCCGCATGGAAGCATAGGCATCACTTGCGGCAAAGATCGAATCGTTTTCAAAATCGTCGTTAAAGAGTTCGCCAATATGAAAGGTGCCAAAACTCGAGTTGACTTCTTCTTCCGATTTACGACCGTCGATGAGTACAGGAACCGAAGCGGCAAATTCTTCACTAAACACCTGGGAATAGTCAACATCCATTTCGGTATATTTCAAATACGATTTCAGAATGTAAGCAATAAACGAAGGTTTTTCATAAATCTGCTGATCCATGATCCAGTCGCGGAACTGGGTCAGGTTATAAGCTCCACTGCCCGCCGCGGCACCAGTAACATGAATGTCGGCATTCAGGTTGTTGTTCTCGATGGCCGACAAGGCGGCTACTGTTGCACTCGCTCCCTGGGAATAGCCGAGCATAAAAAGCTGGTCATTGGTTTCACAGGGATCTTCGGTAGCGATAAATTCTTTTGAAGCCCTGATCATATCCAATACCGCATTGACAGTGTACTCCTTGTGCATGTAGGGATGCTGCACCTGGGCCGATTCCCCGAACCCAATGTAATCGGGAATAACAACCACCATGCCGGTAGCTGCTATGAGGGTCATGAAGTCGTTGGTGGCAGCCAGCGAGGGAGCCTGCGATTTCTGAAACAGGGTTCCATGCTGATAACTAAGTACCGGGAAAGCATCTTTCTTGCTGTCGCTTAGTGGTACCGCCACAACACCCGATGCTTCGATGGTATCGCCTTCGAACGCTGTTTTGTAAGTAATTTTGTAAACTTCTACGTCGTATTTCAACCTTGCAGTAAGGCTGCTTAAATCTGCTTCATCATAATTGGCCAGAATCGCCTTCAGGTTATCGACTGTTAAAGGAATGGGCGGAGTAAATTTCTCCGATTCAACCAAAAACACCGGTACCAAATCCTTGTCTTCTTCGCCGTCCTTTTTACACCCTCCAACAACCAGCAATAATAACATTGCCAGCCACAAGCTTAATCTTAAATGTTTCATCCTTTTCTGTTTTATAATATAAAGGAAACCCCGATTGTAAACGCCTTCATTTCACCTGCTTAATCATTGGCTCAGTTCAGTGGCAACCATCAGTTCCCATTAACAAAATCCATACCAGGTACTAATGTAGTACTTGATGCGCTTTGTTGATATTAATTTTTAATAATTGTTTCTATTTCTACCAGTTCTTCTGCAGAGAACAACAAATAATCAAGTGCTCCCAGGTTATCGTCAAGCTGTTCAACCGAACTTGCTCCCACCAGGACTGAAGTAATTCGATGGTCTTTGAGCAGCCATGCGATGGCCATCTGGGCAAGCGACTGACCCCGTGCTTCGGCAATCTTGTTCAGGGCTTTTACTTTGTCGATTGTTTTTTCTACATCATCTTCCTTCAGAAAGCCCCACGATTTGGCAGCTCTCGAATTAGCCGGAATCCCGTTAAGGTATTTGTCTGAAAGCAGTCCCTGTGCCAGTGGAGAAAAGGCAATCAGTCCAATTCCGTAATCTTCGGCCGTTTCGAGCAAGTGCTCTTCCACCCAGCGAACAAACATCGAATATTTCACCTGATTGATCAAACAAGGAGTTCCCAGGTCGTTCAGTATGCGGGCAGCCTCGATGGTTTCGTCGGCCGAGTAATTCGAAATCCCAACATACAAAGCCTTTCCCTGGCGCACGATCTGATCGAGTGCTCTCATGGTTTCTTCAAGCGGGGTATCGGGATCGGGGCGGTGATGATAAAAAAGATCGACATAATCGAGCCCCAACCGTTTAAGACTCTGGTCAAGACTCGAAATCAGGTATTTTCGTGATCCCCAGTCTCCATAGGGTCCGTTCCACATGTGGTAACCTGCCTTGGTCGATAGGAACATTTCATCGCGGTGAGCCTGAAAATCGAGCTTCATCACCCTTCCAAAATTTTCTTCAGCCGAGCCGGGAGGCGGCCCGTAATTATTGGCCAGATCGAAATGCGTAATCCCGTTATCGAAGGCATGCCTGATAATTTTTCGGCCATTTTCAAAGGAATCAACTCCCCCAAAATTGTGCCACAAGCCGAGCGAAATCATTGGTAAACTGATACCTGAACGACCACAACGTTTGTATTGAATTTTTTCGTATCGTCTGTTATCTGCCTGATAGTGCTCCATATCTCTTGTTTTGAAGTTCTCATACAAAAGTACTTAAATGATTGAATTTTTTGAATGAATCGTCACGAAAGCGTCCCATTCCTGATCTCTTTTTATCTTTGTTAAAAAAACAAGATGGGAAAAATTGACTTCAAACCCGGAACCATGGTTTATCCCTTGCCTGCAGTGATGGTAAGCTGCGGTTCGACACCCGACGAATACAATATCATCACCATTGCCTGGACAGGCACTATTTCGAGCGATCCTCCCATGTGCTACATCTCGGTGAGGCCCGAAAGACATTCATACGACATCATCAAGCGAAATAATGATTTTGTAATTAACCTCACCACCGAGAAACTGGCCCATGCCACCGATTGGTGCGGCTGTCGAAGTGGTCGTAAATTTAACAAATGGGAAGCGATGCAGCTTACACCGGGAAAGGCCAAGACCGTGAAGGCTCCCATCATTAATGAAGCGCCTGTGAGTATTGAGTGTGTTGTGAAAGACATCATTGAACTGGGCGTTCACCACATGTTCCTTGCCGAAGTCGTGAATGTCAGGGTGGATGACAAGTACATGGATACTGAAAGTGGTCGCTTTGATCTGGCCAGTGCCAATCCGCTGGTTTATAATCACGGGGCTTATTTCAGACTTGGTCAGAAAATTGGAAAGTTTGGTTTTTCGGTGGAGAAGAAAAAGAAAAAGAAGAAGCCGGGAAAAAAGCGGCCTGACAACTCATAAAGCAACGCGCAACTATTCGTAAGCTTTTCGTTCGTCCTCGATGGCATTCATTACGCAACGGAAGCCCACATAACTCGAAGCGGAATCCTGGTATTCAAAATCGCGCGTACTTACTTCAAGATAATAGGCTACGTCCTTCCATGAGCCTCCCCGTACTACTTTTCGCTTCATGGCCGGCGGATCGCCGGAGTCTGCATCGTAGCGGTACTCGGGGTTCATATCGTGCATCAGCTCATAGCCTGCCGGATCGAAGGCGGTACTGGTCCACTCTGCCACATTTCCGGCCATGTCGTACAAGCCGAAGTCATTGGGATCGAAGGTACCCACCTTCATTGTTTTAGCCGACGTATAGCTGTCGGCAATGTAGTTGCCACGTTTGGGTTTAAAGTTGGCAAGGTAACAGCCCTTATCATTTAGTGTGTAATATCCTCCCCAGGGATATTTAGCATTCAGGCGACCTCCGCTTGCTGCATATTCCCACTCAGCTTCGGTAGGCAGGCGGTACGAATGAACCGGGAGGATTCCATGGCGTCCCAGAAAGTTCTTCTTTTGCTCGGTACGCCAGTGACAAAATGCATTGGCCTGTTCCCATGTTACTCCCACTACCGGATATTCATAAAAGGCCGGATGGTGAAAATATTTCAATGTCCAGGGTTCGTTGTACGAGTAGGTGAAGTCGCGAATCCAAACCAGGGTATCAGGATAAACCGGCACCTCTTTCTTCACAATGAAATCCTGACGGCTCTGAATCCCTCCCTCATAGCTTTGCGTGGCATAATTATAGGAATTGGCCCTTTTGGCTGCCTTTTCGAGGTCGATATAGGCATAGCTGTAGCTAATGTTCCGGTAATCGACTTCCCGTGGACCATAAAAACTTTCATCGCCCTGATAAAAAATCGGCTGCAAGGCTTCTGCCACATCTTCCCGCTGATCGGTCCAGATGTCCGAAATTTTTAAGCGATCGACTACAGGAGGCTCCAGTATCTGATTGTTTCGTCCGGTGGCCATGTAATATTCAATACCTGCTTTAAACGTAAGCGTAGCGGCCACTGAGTCGCTTACCCAGCGCAGGTATTGCCTGTATTCGTTGTTGGTAATTTCGGTTTCATCCATCCAGAACGACTGCACCGACAAGTTGCGGATGGGGACCAGTGCCTGGTCAATATTATCGTCGCTCACCCCAATTTTAAAGGTTCCCTGCTTAATGTAGCTCATTCCGTAGGGTACGGGTTCGAACCAGGGGGCACGTGCCTTGCCCCGTAGTTCATGCACTACAACATCCTCACTGCATCCCGCGCCCATCAACAGCGTGATCAGAAAAAACAGATAATATGTTGTTTTATGGCGATACATAGTCAAAGTATGTGTGAATAACGTTCGCGATTGCTTTCTATTGCTTACAAGCCAAAAGCCCTATGGTATTTCCATAAGGCTTTTATCGAAAAACAATATTTCAGCTTCTTTCTAGTTTTCCCACAGATCCTGCTCGAAATTAAATATTTCGTTTTTAATACGTTGTGATTCAAGCTGTGCTTCGCGCCCCATCACATAATCGGTAATCATCCTGTCGTTGTACACGTTGGCTTCCTGTACGAAATAGGAATTAAAATAGCGGTAAACGAATACATCGTCGTACGAGTAAAGCGGCTTATCGCTCACCTGGCTGTACACCGGAACTGTTGACAAATAAGCTCTTGCATCGGGATAGTAAATCCAGAAGAGGCGCTGACGGCGCATCATTCCATTCACCATGTATTCCCTGATAGGACAAATGCCGATAATTTCGCTGTGTAGCTTTGAATCTTTCCGGTTAAAATACCATACCTCTTTAACCAGTACCTGTTTGATATCTTCCGACTTCCAGCGAATGGTGATCAATGAGTCGCGGGTAACCCCCGGCCTTATTTCAACAGGAACAATTTCCTGTTGCATGCCGATGTCCTTAATATCCTGCGTGTTCAGAAAGATATTATTGGGATCGAATTCAAAGGCATTGTTTTTCAAGGGCACTTTGAAGGCATTGAATTGATTTTGATCGATTCCATCGATGATGGCATTGATCAAACTCCTGCGCCGGTGAAGGGTATCGGTCGGATAATATAGCGGCAGGTTCATCTTCTCCCTCAGGTCGATGATTTCCCAGGTTACTTTTGACCAAAGCACATCGGCTTCGCGCACAAAAGGATACTTCACATACTCACGGTTTGTAAAATCATTTTCTTGTTGATAGGTATCGTGAAAGGGACCAAATTTATCGGTGAACCTCACGCCATCCTGTGAAAATCCACAAAGTGGCAACAAGAATAAAAGTGTTATTTTAATGATAGCTTTCATACCCATGGGTTTTTAGCATTTTCTTATTGTACTGTTAAAATTATTGGTGACAACTGGCGTTCATCATCCTCCTCGTCGTCGGCAATTCTTGCTCTGATATTTTCAATCGATATTTTATCTCCAGCGCCCAGACTGTTCAACAATTGCTTCTGTTCGTTGGTAAAACGGTAACTGTTTGAATGAAGTGTTTGCGTCAAACCGCCTGAAGTTGGTACCGACAAATCAAAACTCGTTACTTCGAAGCTTAGGTCGAAGTCAAAATCTTCAAGAACGGCAAACACCCCTACCTGCACTCTCAACATTTCGCGTGGGATTGAACCTGTAGCTCTTCGTGCAATCATTGCTTTTGGATCGGGTACTTTTTTCACCCTGAACACCATTTCTCCCATCGAGCGTTTTTCGTCCTGGATATCGGCATACACAATCACCCGGGTATTCAGGCCTTCGTAATCGAGCTCGGCCGGTTCTACGATCCAGTTATCACCACTCTGGTACATTTTCCCGTTGGTACATACGGGTTGCAGCGCACTATTGGGAACACCGGGGACGGAAATACTTACAGGATTTTGAAGGTCCTTATAAAGCACATTCATCTTGGTTGGAGAAATGGTTACCGCCGGTTTGGCCACTTCAAATTTAAATTCAAAGGGTTTAATGCCTTCACCTTCTCCATCGGGATTTTTGTACTTTATATAGCCACTATAATTGTACTCGCCGGGCTGATCGGGTTTAATCGAAAAAATAGCTTCGTTGCCTTCGATGGGAAGAGGGCTTTCTCTTCCGTCCATGTAAACGGTAAGATCGTTTGTCGAATCTTCGGCCGAAAGGAAGATGCGTGCTTTGTATTCCTGCCCCTGGAATATGTAGGATGCTTCGGGGATCACTTTGGCACTTAAGCCGGTAAATTTAAATGATGAGGCGTCGATCTGATTGTACAAATGACGAAGCACTGCCGATTCGGCATTGCGCACATCGATTTGCAGTTTCGAAAGCAACGCGATACTGGCAATCACCGGGGTTGCTTCGAAATTTCGGCGTACCCAGCTGCGTGAATTCAATTCGTCGCTTTTCAGTTCATTCCGTTCGGGATCGTCCACATCGAGCGATGATTCAAGATTTTGTATGATGCTTGGGTTATTTTTAACAATCTCTATCAATTCAGCGCGATAATCCTGAATTTTCTTTTGCAGGTCCTCGCCCCGTCCTTTGGTAAGCATTATTTCAGGCGAAACATTCAGATCATCCTGACGCTGCAGCACGATCGTGTCGTTTTTCCGTGAAATAATGTATGGAAACTCTTCAGAGAGTTCATCCTCCGGATCCTTTACTTCGGCTCCGGCACCATATACCAGCATTTCCTTTGTTTCAAGAATGTAGCTAACCAGCGAATCGCTTTTTTGATGGACCTCGTTGGCCATGTTCATCCAGCGCTCTACCTTGCTTTGGTTCAAGTCGTAGGCCTGTTCGAAATCGCTGATCAGTGTTTTGTTTTTATCGGTGAAGCTCAGATAAGTTTGCATCAGGCTTTCATCAACAATTTTAAATGCATACAGTGTTTCTGCGGCCACATTCAGTGCAAGCATGGCCGTCAGCACCAGATACATCATGTTGATCATCTTCTGCCGGGGGGTTTCCGGACAATTCTTCGTTCCCATAAGCTAAACTCCTGCTTTACCTTTTACCATTCAGCGCACCGAGCATCTTTCCATAGATGTCGTTCAATGCCTGTATATTTTGGTTGATCTCTTTTGTATTCTGATTGAATTTCCTGGCTTCTTCCACCGAGGTCACAAGCAGTTTACCTACTTCGTCAACTCCTTTGCTGTACTCATTCATCATTTGCTCTACCTTGCCTGAACCTTTCAGTTGTAGCTCATAGGCTGCATTGATGGCTGCCAGGTTTTTGTTCAGTTGTTCAAGTTGCGTTCCATAATCGCCACTTGTTTTTTCGATGCCTTTAAAGCCTTTCGATAAGGTAGCGCTTAATTCACCATAAGAAGTATTCAGCTGTGCAGCCGACTGATCGATTTTTTCAGCAAATCCGAGCCCTGAACTTTCGAGTGAACGGGCTGCTTTTTCACCCGATTCCTTAATGCCGCGCGTAGCACCCTCGAGCGTTGATGTCATTTGTCCAATGGTATGATCAATACCCTGGCTTGCTTTGGCGAAAGAGCTTTTCAGCTCTTGAGCTGTTGATGAATAACTTCCGGCAATTTCATTTACGCTTTCTTCCATAACAGCCGACACTTTCTTATTCGCATCGACCACTGCACCTATCGAAGAGGAAGCTTCGTTTATATTTCGCACAAAGCTTTCGCTTGCTGCGCTTGCATCGCTTATGTTTTTAAGCCCCTTCGCAGTATTATTTAACTGCTCGAAACTTTCCTTCAGGCTGTTGATTTGTTCCTGTGGAAGGCCGGCGATTGAAGTTCCGCCTCCGCTGCCTCCGCTACCAAAGAAATGATCGTATTTTTTATCCTGTATTTCGTAACGTTTGAGCTCACGATCTTTTTCCTCACCGGTGCGTAATTGCGGATAAACCACTTTCCAGTCGGGTAATTCCATTAGCGGCTCAAATGCTGAAATGAAGAAGATGATTGCCTCGATCGATAATCCTACTCCCAAAAATACACTGGCACCAGGCAGGTGCTCCAGTTTAAAAAGTGCACCAATCAATACCACCGAAGCTCCCCAACTATAAATATAGTTCTGCATGAGCTTCCACCGTTTCGAATGCAAAAAATCACCAATATTCATTGTCGTATTATTAACTGTTAGAAATCGTTTCCAAAAGATGACCGTACACACCTGAAACCAATGAAGGAGGTGGCGGTATCCTGATATTCAAAAGTGCGGGTTGAAACCTGCAAATACATGCCTACATCTTTCCATGAACCGCCGCGAATCACTTTTCGTTTCAAAGCGGCAGGGTCACTGTCGAGCGCATCGTATTTAAAGTCGGGATTCAGTTCGCTGATCATTTCAGGGGCAAGTTCTTCAAAAGCGGTGCTTGTCCATTCGGCTACGTTACCCGACATGTCGTAAAGACCGTAATCGTTGGGTGGATATTCGGCTACCTTCATGGTTGCCAGGCCGCCATCTTCGATGTAATTACCGCGCATTGGTTTGTAGTTGGCCATGAATTCGCCCATTTGGTTCCGCGAATAATAGCCTCCCCATGGATACATCGAATTTTGCAGACCACCACGGGCTGCATACTCCCATTCAAATTCGGTAGGCAGGCGATAATCCTGAACGGTGGCATCGCCAATTGATGAAAAGAATTCGTTTTGCATTTTGGTTCTCCACTGGCTGAAAGCCTTGGCCTGTTTCCAGTTAACACCCACCACGGGATAATCGTCGAAGCCGGGATGCCAGTAATATTTGCTGGTCCATGGCTCGTTGTAGGAATAGGTGAAGTCGCGGATCCAGCAGAGTGTATCGGGATAGATGTGTGTTTTTTCGCGAACAATGAAATCGGCACGGCTGTCGATTCCGCCGCCATAGCTTTGTGTTTCGTAGTTATAGCTGTTTCGGCGCTGAGCTGCTTTTTTAAAGTCGATCCATGCGTAGTCGAAGAACAGTTTGCGGGCATCCACTTCACGCTGCCCGAAAAAGCGCTCTCCTGCCGGTACAAAAATGTCTTCCAGACTGAGGGTATCTTCCCAGTCGATCGGCTCATCCCAGTTTAAGCTCTGGTAATTGCCATTTTCATCGACATTGGCATAGTACTGCGCATTAGGATTTGAACTGTTGTAGAGCAGGGTGCGTGCAATCGAATCGCGTACCCAGTTTGAAAACTGGCGGTATTCGTTGTTGGTGATTTCGGTATCATCCATCCAGAAAGCATCGATAGACACTGTTCTTGTGGGATTGATCGATCCGTCGGGAATTTCATCACTGGGACCAATGCGCAGCGCACCTCTTCGAACAAAGGTCATTCCATAGGGTACCGGTTCAAACCAACCACCTCTGGACTGAGTAGCCCCGATCAGCTCACCACTCTCTCCCGATTGACTACAACCAGCCATCACAACGATCGCCAGAAGCAGAATAAATAATTTATAGTTTCTCATAACAACATAATTCTAATCCTACAAGTATCTAACACTCTTGTATTTTTGGTCACGTTTTGTATCAACACTAAACGAATAAGTCACCATTACTTCATGTGAGGTGGCTCCTCCGTACATCAAACCACCAAAGTTCACATCAAGTGCATAACCTACTTTTAATCCGTTTACCAGCTCGAGGCCGGCCAACAGACTTGTTGCTGCTAAATTTCCGGGTGATAATCTTAATCCAAAACCAGCCCAGTATTTATTGTTGTAATATACAGTTCCGTTCAAGTCGAGCATATACATTGCCAAATCAGTTCGTAAGAGAAATGTTGGCTGCAAGTCAAATAACGGATCTGGCAGCGCAATATTGTATCCTCCGTTTAAATAGTATGTTGCGGGATAATAGCCCACATTTACCTCCGGCTTACTTTTGTCTTCGGCATAAACCACATTAGGTTGATTAATATTGGCTACTGCTCCTCCCAGGTAATATTGCGATGTTTCGTAATACACACCCAATCCCAGCCCAACAGAAAGTGTTGAGTACTGATTGGGAAAATATTCATCGCCCTGGCTCCACGAATCGCCGTCGGGTAAGAGATATTCAGGCATTATACTGTAATTATTCAGTCCAACAGTAAGTCCTCCTCCAATTCTTCCACCTTCGAGCGAATGATGATAGGCATAACTCAAATCGACATTGACATTGTCGAAAAAACCCAGTGCGTCACTCATAATCACGATCCCCAAACCGCTTTTTGAGCCCAAAATGTCAACGGGTGCTTCCACCCCAAAAGCCGAGGTAACCGGCTTTCCTTCGCCTATTCCGGCAAGCATGGTTCGGTTTACAAACACTGCGTTAATGGCAGTACCACTCCCTGTAAATGCCGGATTTGTTACAGGTTTCAACAGCATGTAACTGCTAAACAATTGTTCCTGCTGTGCGATAGCTGCTAAATTAACCAATATAAACAAAATAAAAAAAGAAAATATTTTTTTCATATAAGCATCCTCACCCTTGCAGAATGGCCACAATATTAACAAAAATAAGACATTATCTTTCCTATTTTTCATTCGTGCGTTTTTTATTTCAATTTTTTAAAGTTAAGCCACCATCTTTCGGGGATTTCGTTTTGGCATGCCTGCCTGTAATCATCGGCAGTACAGCCTGCCAAAACCGTCTCAGAATGCGCTTCCCCGGCAGTTAACTGACGGACCTCAATCCACCAGCGGTCGGACTTGTTACTTTTGTAAAAAACGATAGGAAAGTCAATTTCGTCTATTTGCACCTCATATTTTGTACACTCACTAAGCGATGATGCCGGATAATCGTGTTTCCGGTGTACATAACCATCGATATAATACCATAACATCTGCGCCGCCAGTTTTACGGTTTGCCGCTGCGGATCCATTTCCGAATCGACTTCATAAAGGCCCAACGATCGTACCCGGTCGCTCAGTCCGGCATAGCGGGTAAGCCGACAGGCTTCGTCAGCAAAAAGCCCGTTGGGCGATCCATCCTTCTGCCCCGGCGCATCGGCCATGCGAATAGCCGAAATATCAAAACTCACCAGATCGGCATCGCGCAGAACCGGCTCACATTGCTCGATTTTTTCTCGTACCAGGCCAAGCCGGTAGTGTTCAAAGTACAATTCAGCAAGGCGCTTCAGCTGAATTTTATTGACAAAATACGACTGGTAAGCCAACACCGCAATATTGTAAACAAAAGCGGCTTCATCGTCGATAATGGCATTAAGGTAATTGCATTCCTGCACCGAGTGCTCTGAAGTGGCGAGGTCAATGCGCGAATCGACAGCAACCAGATTGATGTTATTTTCAAATTCTTTAAAGGCCCTGAAACTTCCCAGGGTAAGCAGTTGCGATCCTCCCACCACCACCACATTCACTTTTAATTGAAAAAGAAGGGCACTTACTTCCTGCAGGGCAAACTGGGTTTCGTGAATATTCTTCCCCGTTTTAAGATTTCCCAAATCGGCAATTCGAATCGAGGCAAAGCGCTTTAAACGATAAAGCTCTTCTCTGATTTTCTGCGGGGCACTGTTATTTTTCCCCGACACATCGAGGTGTTGATTTATAAAAACAAAAGCCATTTCGAAGTGCGCATCGGCCGGAATCGGACGCACTGAACTATTGATTACCAACGCGCTACCCAACGAGGTGTCGTCGTGCAGATAAGCACTGTTTTCAAAATCTTTGAGATTGACCGCTTCAAAGAAATTGAGAATTTCGGCAAGTTGATCTCTAACCATCGCTTACTTTCATCGAAATAATGCCTGAAAATAATACTATTCACAAAAAAGGCAAACCTTTTGGCCTGCCTTTAAATGGATTAATAATTATTTTTTCTTTCGGGGTGCTTTTTTCGTTTTGCCTCCCTCTTCAATTATTTTCATACAATCGTCCAGTGTCAGCGATGCTGCATCGCATCCTTTAGGCAGCTTATAATTCTTCTTTTTAAAAGAAATATAAGGTCCCCAGCGACCGTTCAGCAGCCGAAGTTCAGGTTCTTCATCAAAAACCTTGATGACTGCTTTTCTATCCTTCTCGCGCTTGGCTTCTATTAGTTCAATGGCCCGGTCGAAGTCGATGCTTAAGGGATCATCGCTTTTTTCGAGCGAAACAAATTTGTTGTCGTGACGAATGTACGGGCCAAAACGTCCAACCGCAACCGTTACCTTTTTGCTTTCGTATTCGCCCAGATCGCGTGGCAGTTTAAAGAGATCAAGGGCCTCTTCGAGACTGATGGTTTCGAGGTGCATGCCTGCCTGAAGACTGGCAAACTTAGGCTTCTCGTCGGTTTCAATATCTCCGGTTTCGCCCAACTGAACCAGCGGACCGTAACGACCAATTTTAACCGAAACCTGTTTGCCGGTTTTGGGATCGGTGCCCAAAATACGCTCTCCATTGGCTTTTTCTGCCACTTCAAGCGTTTCTTCAACCGATTGGTGAAAGGGCTTGTAAAAATCGGCAATCATTTTATCCCATTCGGTATTTCCTTCAGCAATGGTATCGAATTGTTCCTCAACACTGGCTGTAAAATTGTAATCCATAATGATTTCGAAATTCTTTAAAAGAAAATCATTCACCACCATGCCGATGTCGGAAGGAAACAGTTTTGATTTTTCATTACCAAAAGTTTCCGTTTTAACCTGCTCTGTAATTTTTTCTTTCTGAAGTTCAAGCGTGATAAAGTCGCGTTCGCTTCCCTGACGGTCTTCCTTTACCACATAGCCACGATTTTGAATGGTGGTAATGGTTGGGGCGTAAGTCGAAGGACGTCCGATCCCCTGTTCTTCGAGCTTTTTCACCAAACTGGCTTCGGTATAGCGGGCTGGACGCTGAGTGAAACGCTCGGCTGCCAGAATGCTTACGGGCGTTAACGAATCATTTTCACGAATGGGTGGCAGCAGATCATTTCCATTTTGTCCTTCCTCTTCATCATCGGTCGATTCGAGATATACCTTCAAAAAACCATCAAATCGGATTACTTCACCGGTAGCAACAAATTTTTCGCTGGCAGTGGAAAGGCCAATGCTAATGGTCGTTTTTTCGAGTTCGGCATCGCTCATTTGCGAAGCTACCGAACGTTTCCAGATCAGGTCGTACAGTCGTTGCTCCTGATTGCTCCCCGAAACACTGTCCTTGTCCATGTAGGTGGGCCTGATGGCTTCGTGGGCTTCCTGGGCTCCCTTGCTCTTGGTTTTATACTGCCTTATCTTCGAATATTTTTCACCATAAAGTGTTTCGATTTTTGCTTTGGCTGTATTAATGGCCAGCGACGACAGGTTGACCGAGTCGGTACGCATGTAGGTAATCTTACCTGCTTCGTACAAGCGCTGGGCAATGCTCATGGTTTGCGAAACCGAGTATCCCAGCTTACGACTGGCTTCCTGCTGAAGCGTTGAAGTGGTAAAGGGAGCTGCCGGGCTTCGGCGAAGCGGCTTTTTGCTCACTTCTGCCACTTTGAAATCGGCTGCCTGACATTTTTCGAGAAAAGCCCTGGCTTCGTCACGGGTGTTAAAGCGTTTGTTCAATTCGGCTTTCATTTCACTCTCTCTGCCTTCGCTGTCCTTCACTTTAAACACAGCCGTCACCCTGAAAGCCGATGTGGCTTTGAAAGCGAGTATTTCTCTTTCTCTTTCGACAATCAAACGCACAGCCACCGACTGCACCCTGCCTGCCGAAAGTTGTGGCTTTACTTTTTTCCATAAAACAGGCGAGACTTCAAAACCAACCAGGCGGTCGAGTACCCGGCGAGCCTGCTGGGCATTTACCAGATTGCGATCGATGGGCCTCGGATGCTGAATTGCATCAAGGATGGCATTTTTCGTAATTTCATGAAAAACAATGCGCCTGGTTTTTTTCTCATCCAGTTCGAGCGCTTCAAGCAAGTGCCATGCAATCGCCTCTCCTTCGCGGTCCTCATCAGATGCGAGCCATACCGTTTTGGCTTCCTTTGCCAGCTGTTTCAATTCCTTAACCACAGCTTTCTTGTCGGTCGAGACAATGTACTTGGGTTTAAAATTGTTTTCAATATCTATTCCGAATCCCTTTTTCTCGAGATCACGAATGTGACCAAAACTCGATTTAACAAGGAAATCCTTACCCAAAAACTTCTCGATAGTTTTCGCCTTTGCAGGTGACTCAACAATAACTAAGTTCTCTACCATATACGATTTTTCGTGAAAATTCTCCTGCAAAAAAGTCTAATGCGCTGTAATACAACGACCAAACAGTTTGCAGCTTGTAATTTTTGCACTTACCAGATTGCAAATTAATCTGCAAATTAAAGCATTTCAGAAAGCAACATCAAAATTTTTCTGCATTCAACGGTGAATTATTTTTTTATTTAAATCATTACAATACAATATATATTGTATTGTTTAGTTTGAAACAGAAATTATTTTTAAATAATTTTCACGACGAAGCAGAATCAGAACGCAGTGTGATATTTCATTATCTTTGTACAAATTTTACCAGATGGAAACTGAAAAGAAATCATTTCGTACCTACATCATCGTGTTATGGAGTCTCGCCCTGACGATGGTCATAGCAATGATCGTATTTTTCTGGATGATCACAGCCGGCAAACTGGGTTTTATGCCCAGCTTCGATCAGCTTGAAAACACAAAATATACGATTGCTTCCGAAATAATTACCAGCGATGGCCAGCTCCTGCACAAATATTATAAAAGTGAAAATCGTACCCTGGTCGAATACGACGATCTGGGGCAACATTTGGTAAACGCCCTGGTAGCCACCGAAGATGAGCGTTTTTATGAGCATTCGGGCATCGATTTGAGGGGACTGGGCCGTGTGGTAAAGGGAGTAGTGACCAACAATACCAGTTCGGGAGGGGGAAGCACCATATCGCAACAGCTGGCCAAACTTTTATTCCCGCGTGAAAGCAATTCCGGACTGAAGCTGGTAGTCAGAAAATTCAGGGAATGGATCATTGCGGTTAAACTCGAACGCAGCTATACCAAAGAAGAAATCATTACCATGTACCTCAACAAGTTTGAGTTCATACATGGAGCTTTCGGAATTGAGGTCGCTTCGCAGACCTACTTTAATGCCAATCCCGATTCACTTGAACTGCACCAGGCCGCCATGCTGGTTGGAATGCTGAAGAACCCGTCGTATTACAACCCCGTTCGTTCAGAAGATGCTGCCATGAAAAGGCGCAACATTGTATTGGGACAAATGTTGAAAAACCGCTACATCAATCGCGAACAGTTCGACAGCACCCGCATAAAACCACTCGACGTTCACTTTAACCGCAGTGGAATCAAAGAAGGCTCGGCTCCTTATTTCAGAAAATACCTCGAACGCACCATGATTGCCAATCAACCTGAGCGCAGCAATTATGGCAACTCGGCCCGTTCGGTTCAAAAATACCACGAAGATTCAGTGGCCTGGTTCAACGACCCGCTTTACGGATGGTGTAACAAGAACCTGAAGCCTGATGGTACACCCTACGATCTGTACGTTGACGGACTCAAGATTTACACCACCATCGACTACCGGATGCAACAATATGCCGAAGAAGCAGTTGAAACCCATCTTCGTCAGCTTCAGCCTCAACTGGATGCCCATGTGAAGAATTTTAGAAACCCTCCTTTTTCGAACGATCTTTCCGACGATCAGGTTCAGCAAAACCTCAACAATGAGGTATTCCGAAGTCATCGTTACCGCTCGTTAAAACAGAAAGGACTGACCAACGAGCGCATACTAAAGAATTTCAACACCATCGACACCCTCATGGTGTATACCTGGGAAGGATATAAGGACACCATTATGACGCCCCTCGATTCGATTAAGTACTACCTGAAACATCTTAGCTCATCGTTCATGGCCATGGATCCTAACACAGGGGAAGTGAAAGCCTGGGTGGGTGGTTCGGCTTATGGTTTTACCGAAATCGACATGGTGCGCTCTTCAACTTATAAAAGGCAGGTAGGATCAACCTGCAAACCCTTTTTGTATACGCTGGCCATGCAAAACGGACTTTCACCCTGTAAAAAAGTCCCCAATGTGGAGCAAACCTTCATACTTGATGATGGAACCACATGGACGGCAAAAAACTCGGGTTCGTCGGAGTTTGATGGCAAAATGGTGACCTTGCGCTGGGGCCTGGCCAATTCAGTCAATCAGGTTTCGGCCTGGGTAATGAAACAATACAACCCCGAATCGATGAGAGGAGTGATGCAACGCATGGGAATTTACAGTGATATTCCTGCTGTTCCTTCCATGTTTCTGGGAACAGCCGAAATTACCCTCTATGAAATGGTTGCAGCCTACGCTGTTTTTCCCAACAAGGGTGTTTATACTACACCACTGATTGTACAGCGCATTGAAGATAAAAACGGTAACCTGCTGGCTACTTTTTCACCCCGCCGACACGATGCCATCAACGAAGAGACGGCTTACCTGATGACCAACCTGCTGCAGAATGTGGTGCGCGAAGGATCAGGAATCAGGCTGGTGTCGAAATATGGCGTTTTTGAAGAATATGGAGGTTTCAGTACGCCCTTTGCAGGGAAAACAGGCACCACACAAAATCAGAGCGACGGATGGTTTGTAGGCTATACCCCTGAACTGGTAGCCGGCGTTTGGACCGGAGCCAATTATCGAAGCATACACTTTGAAGACATCACCCGCGGACAGGGTTCGAACATGGCTTTGCCGGTTTTCGGCCGCTTTTTTAAGAAAGTATTTGCCGACTCTACGCTGCATTACAGTGAACACTTTGAATTTGAAGGCCCTGAAAATTTCGACATCAACCTCAATTGCGACGAGATGACAATCGAAAAGGAAGAGGTAACACCTGCCTTCGACCGCTTTTTTTAAACAGGAAAAACGCAACGAGCCGGGTCTGCCAGCTGGCAGATCACAACAATGTTTCTAAATACGAGTTGCCTTGAAAACGGAGAAACGATGAAGCTCCATTGAAAATAATAAATTTAGAAGAATGAATATAAAGACTCCCGGAACAACTGTCATTGCCCGGCTGATTATTGCAGCATCGATACTTGCCTATTTTTTCTCGGCCAATTCATGTGCCAATCAGGGAGTCGGTCCCGGCGGGGGGCCACGCGATTCCATTCCGCCACTGGTAATCAACAGCCATCCTCAACCTTTTGAAACCAATTACGAAGGAAAAGAAGTCAGGCTTACCTTTGATGAATATGTTGTTGCCACCGAACTGAACAATAAATTGGTAATCTCGCCACCACTGGCCGCAAAAAGCGAAATCAAAACCAAAGGAAAAAGCATCGTCATTCAATTAAAAGAAGACTTAATTCCCGGCCGTACCTATTCCTTCGATTTTCAGGATGGAATCAAGGACTACAACGAAGGAAATCAAATCGAAAGCTTCCGGATGCTGTTCTCAACTTACGACAAGATTGACACGCTGCGCATCAGCGGTTATCTGCTCGATGCCTTTACGCTCGAACCGGTCGAAAATGCCATGGCAACCCTCTATTCGATCGACGAAGATTCACTCTTCACCTCGTTGGTTCCCGATTACATTGCCAAAACCAACAAGGAAGGTTTTTTCATGTTCGACAACCTGGCCGAAGGTACTTACCGTTTGTTTGGCCTGGTTGATGCAGACAATAACTACTATTACAACAACTATGAACAAATCAGCTTCTCCGACTCACTCTTAAAGCCGGAAGCCCGTTTCGTCGCGCAAATCGACACCCTGATCAATGAAGGAGATACTGTAATCAGCAATGGATATACCGAATATTCCCCCATGGGTATTTACCAGTTCCTGTTCACCGAAGAGGAATACTTACAATTTCTCGATAACTATCAACGTGAAGCGCCCGATCAATTTTCGCTTGTTTTTTCCGAAGCGCTCACCGATTCGTTTCGATTCAATCTTCTGCCTAAAACTGAAACAGATGTACTTTATACCGAATTCAACAAAGAACGTGACAGCCTGAACGTATGGATTACCGACACCCTCATTGCCGGAAACGATTCACTTTATCTCGAACTTAGCTACACCGTCTCCGATTCAACAGGTTTGCCGATTAGTAAAACCGATACCCTTGATCTATTTTATTTCAAAAAGAATAAGCCTTCGAGAATTAAAAAAGAAAAAGAGGAGGAACCCGACAAGGAACATGGACTATTCAGCATCAACACCAACCTGACAGCCAACAACTTCGATCTCAACAAACCCATTTTGGTGACCATGCCAGCACCGGTAAAAGCCTTCAATGATACGGTTTTCCACCTTCAAAAAGTCATTGACGATTCTACCCATACCACGGAAGCAATCAGCATAAAGGCCGTCGAAGGATCAAAACGCAAATTCATCATCGAATACGAAGTAGCCGAAGCCAGCACTTATCGACTAATGATTGACTCGGCAAGCATCACTACCTTTACCGGATTGTACAACCAACCTTTATCAGCCAGCTTTAAAACACAGTCAGCCGACCATTATGGTACAGCCATCTTCAATTTGAGCGGAGTCGATACCACTGCCATTCTTCAGTTAGTAAAAAACAACGACAAGGAGGCACTTGTGAAAGAACTTTATATCGACTCAAAACAAAAAGGCAAAATCCGCCTTGATTTTCTGAAACCAGACAAATACAAGGCAAAACTGATTATCGATTCCAACGGAAACGGAAAATGGGATGGCGGGAGCTTTGAAAAGAAGCTGGCTCCGGAAAAGGTATTCTACTTTCCTAAAGTGATCAATATCAAATCGAACTGGGACCTGGAAGAAGACTGGACCATCGATTTAGACCATCCTGACTACCAGAAACCAAAAGAAGAAGAAAAGAAAGAACAAGGAAAAAAAGAACAAGGAAAGCGGCAGGAAAACATTCGTCGTTAAACAAAGCACAAAAAAGGCATGCGCCCGATAACTGATACGATACCGGAATGATCAAATACTGGATAGCTACTTTCGGCCTGTTTGCATTTTTGTTCGTGCTAAGCGCATGTTACAAAGAAGAACCAGTTGCGACCGAATACTCCGGTACCAGCTTCCTATTCGAAATGAGCGAAAATGCGGAAGAAAAAATTGATGAAGCACGCGGAGAACAGTTTTTCATCGAACCAACACCTTCGATGCATCTCGGATCAAAAACTTTTGCGATTGAACGTTTTAAAATAAGAGGACAAAGCGCCCTCGATTTTCAGCGCAAAAGCTTTGCAGTTAAACTAAGCAGCTCCTTGCTGTTACCAGTTAATGAGCAGGCCTATTACGAGTTTGAAAAATTCAAACTAATATCGATGGTTTTCGATTATACCTACATTGAAAACCGGCTGGCCCATCTCTTACTTCAAAAGGCCGGTTTGTGGCCATTGCATTCGTTTTACACCGAAGTGCTGATCAACCAACATCACAAAGGCCTGTATCTCTTTGTTAACGATCCGGCAGAATACCTGTTCAATGAAAATAAAGCAGTGGCCTTGTTGCGCCGTTACTATCAAAACCAGCTGAGTAATATTGAAATCAACGAAGCAGCCACAAGCCACAAGCCACAAGAATTTACCGATGCATTCATGCAGATTTATGAACTGCTGAATAAGTACAATGGCGTTCAATTGTATTGGCAACTTGAACAGCGAATGAACATCGAAGACTATATGCGAAAAATGGCAATTGATTTTTTGCTAAAAAATGGCGACACAACGGATGAAACATTTTTCTATGCCATGGAAAAAAACGGTGCAATTTATTTCAACATTCTGCCCTGGGACTACGACGATCTGTTTTCATCGCAGCCACACGAAGCAGGTCGCGACTGGGCCGTGGGAACGCTCTTTGGTGAACGGCGTTACCCTGAAAATCAGGATGTGCTCAATGCACTCGATGGAAGGCTGATTTATTCCATCGAAGATGACCTCGATTACATCATTGCCATCGATGATTACCTTTATGAAAAATACCTGGAACAATTAAAAGCAATCCTTCCGATTTTCGACGAAGAAGTGGTGACATCGGTTTTTGATCAGGTATATAACGAGCTCTGGCCCTTTTATCAAAATAAAGAAATTATTCACCAGTCACAGTTTGACAGCGATGCCACTTCGACAGAACTGTTACAGACCAACATCGACCATAAAAAGGAACTGCTTACGAAAAGAATTGGTTTTGTAAAAAAACAGCTTAGCCCATGACTGCTTTTTTAAAAACATATTCGCTATGCCTTTTATTCTTTGTACTTAATGCGTGCAATTTTAGCGACTCCGATCTGTTCTCAGGTGATATTTTGCTCACTGAAATTGAAAACAAAACCAATTACCTGGCACCACTCATCATTCAGAACAATGATGATGAAACAGTACGATTAAACGGGAAAACACTCACTTTTGAGCAGGGCCGTTATGAGTTGAATGAAGCAGGCTTTTATGAACTGACCATAGGAAATGACGAAACGATCCGCTTTGTTCTGCTCGATGAAGAACGGGGTGAAACTGAATGGGGGCTGAAAAAATGGATTCCTGCCACCCCCGAATTTCAAACTGAACTGCCTCATGAAGTACTACTTTTTCACCCTGCAAACTATGTTCCGGGGCTTAAAATCCCCCTTGTGGTACAACTTGAAAACCATCAAGCCAACCAGGCAATCAATGCAAAAGGAACAGCAAACGAGCAGCGTTTTTTGTTGAAAAACGGTGCCGGAAGTATTCAGCTTGATGCAATAGAAGGGCAAATTAAACTACTGCTGGGCGGACAAACAATAAGCAAAACCCTTGGCAAAGCAGCCGTCTCTTTGGCTTTTCCTGATCAGGTAATTTCAGGTGACATCGTCATTCCCGAAAATGAAACGGTTCAAATCACCAACGACCTTATCATCACAGCCAGTGGCAGTTTAACCATCGAAGCAGGTGCTATTTTATTGCTTGACGAAGGGGTAAACATCTACAACCAGGGACCAGTACACATCAACGGTACAATCGTAAATCCGGTATGGCTAAGCTGTTCAGCATCTGATGCACATTTTGGCGGATTTATTTCCACGGGAGCCAATGCCGCCATTACCGCAAAACATACCTTTTTCACCAACTTTGCACAACACGCCGAAGCCGAATATCAATACGGACATGCCAGGCATCAGGCCTTGTTCAGGGCAAGCGATACCCGGCTTTCGTTTACCAACTGTTATTTCATGGATACCCCGGGACAGGTTTTTTACCCCGAGCGGAGTCAGATCGAAATTGAAAACTGTTTAATACAGCGGGCAAAAACAGGTGGTCAGATCAATGCCTCCGAATTAACAATAAACAACAGCTATTTTTCCGACTTCCCCGACGACAGCCAAAATTACCGCAACGAAGACAATGATGCCCTTTACATCAGTGGCAGCTCAGCCACCATAAGCCATTCGGTATTCATGTATGCCAAAGACGATGGCATTGACTCGGGTGGCAGCGAAGGAGGCAAGATTAGCATCTCGGGATGCAGGATAGAAGCCTGTTTCCACGAAGGGCTGGCTTTATCAAGTACCAATCCGGCTGTAAAAACACACACGATCATCAATACAACCGTGAGCAATTGCCAACAGGGCATTGAGCTGGGTTACAGTTCTTCGCAACACGAAGTATACATTGAAAACTGTCATCTTAATAATAACTATATTGGCATCCGCTATGGCGACAGCTATGAATGGAGCGTTATGGGAACCATCACCGTCAGTTCATCGAACCTGGATGCGAACGAAAAAGCCAGCTGGAACATGCTTCGGCAAAGCTGGACTGCAGCACCCGATCATTTAATATTTGAGTAAAAACCATCATTCAAAACTATGCGATTTCTTATTGTCATTTTGCTTTTCGTTTTCAACGCTCCATTGCTGCTCGAGGCACAAAGCATGAAGGTTGTTCAGGATTTTAGAACAAGAACAACCCTTGGCATCGAAAAAGAACTGACCAAACAACTGAATATGTATGCCGAACTGGAATCGGGCCTCGAAGAAAACATTTCGTATCTTGGAAAACTCCATGCCGAGGGCGGAATTGAATATGAACTCTTTAAATTTATTGATCTTCAGGTGAGTTACCGCTTTAGTAAAAACCGAAAAAACTACAGCGATGAATACAAATATACCCATCGCCTGGCCCTTGCGGCTCAAATCTCACACGAAGTAAAACGACTCAAAGTGTACTATCGCCTGCAATATCAAAATACCGATGAAGATGCCCTGGAAGCAGCCCCTCAGAAATTTGAAAACCTGATCAGGAACCGGCTGAAATTCAGATACAATGTATGGGGCAGCAAAATCGATCCCTTTTGTTATACCGAGTTGTACCTGTTAGCGGGCAACAACGGAATTGACGCCACCAAACTTAAAACCGTTGCAGGCATTGAATTTCCTGTATCAAATATGGTCGAAGTGAAACTTTATTACCGGAACGACCGGGAGCTAAGCGGCTTCATTCCATACACCTACCACACGGCAGGTGTGAGCATTTATTTCGAATTGTAAGGCAGCTTAAAATGAAACAACAACTTCGGAACATCCTCATTGTATTAGTGGCGGCAATCACGCTCTCGTCCTGTTATGAAGAATATTCGTATTTGCCCGATAACTTAGCAAACAAGGGCACCCTCTGTTTTAACAACAGCCTGGTTCATTTCGATCAGTCCGGGCAAACCGCACTGGTGGCTGTTCCCTCGTTTGAAGATTTCAACCCGCTTGTCACCTTTGTTGATTTCAGGGAAGTAAAAATCGACGGCACGAAGCTTGAAAACGAAATGAAATATAAATTTGAAAAACTGAGTAAGCAGACCAGTTTTTTGCTTGAACTTACGAATTACGACGGACAGACCAAAAGCTACAACCTGCAATTTACCTTATTGCCTGTTGTACATATTCATCACAAACACCAGTTGATTCCCGATGAACCTAAAATACTGGCTGCTTTCACACTGAGTGATCCCAAGGCAGAGAAAACAATCATTGAATACTGTGGAATCGAAACCAGAGGACTTTCGGCTGCCGGACTTGAGAAGAAGTCATACAATGTTGAAATCAGGGAAAATGCTGAAGAAAACACCGAAAAAGCCACATCGTTTCTGGGGATGTACCAACATCACGACTGGATGCTCGATGGAGCCTACATGGACCGCAGCATGATGCGCAACAGGGTCTCGTTCGAAGTATGGGACAGAATGCAGAAAAACGCGCCGGAACAAAGCGACCTGCTGCCGTCGGCCATCGATGGCCGTTTTATCGAACTTTTCATTAACAATTCCTATAGTGGTGTGTATTGCCTTTCGGAGAAAACAGACCACATAAAACTTGGCATTGAAACAGGGAATAATCACGGCTACCTATACAAGGCCGAAGATTGGTCGGATGCAACCAAACTGGAAGGATTAAGCGATACAACCCGCTCAAACAGAACCTGGGCAGGCTGGGAGCTGAAGTATCCCGACGATCAAACATCGGGGAGCTGGACTCCGTTGTATGGCTTCATCGAAGACCTGAATGCAGCAAGGCATGATGCAGCAGGAAACAGACTTGAGACAGCAGTTTCATCAGACCAGTTAATTGACTATTATCTTTTTTTAAATCTGCTTAACGGAGCCGACAATGTTGGTAAAAACGTGTTCCTGGCCAAGAAAACGAAAAACGGACCCTTTTATTTTTGTCCGTGGGATCTTGATGCAACCTGGGGCAGAGACTGGGAGACAAAGCCTTCGGTCTACAATTCAATGCTTACATTCCATGCTTTCGAAAAAATGAGAAGCCTCGAACCTGAAAAATACAGTAAGCAACTGAAACAGCGATGGTTTCATTTAAGAAACACTACACTTCAGCCTGATTCTGTTGTTGGTCTTTTCCTGGGCTATCAGCATCTTTTAAATCATTCGGGTGCCAGTCGCAGAGAACAGGAACGGTGGCCCGGTTCGCTTGATAATCTGGATGCTGAAACAAAATACATTGATGAATGGAGCAGAAAGCGAATAGAATACATGAACCAATATTTTAGTTCATTCTGATTACCAAACAGCCACAAGCCAATTGGTTTTTCCTGCTCAATGGCAATGCAAATTCAACTTGTTGAAAAATAAAAGAGGAGCAAACTGAAAATACATTTCGTTCGCTCCTCTTTCCTGAAATAGAGAATGAATTACTTGCTAAACAACTTATCGGTACTGAGATTCTGATAAGAACCGATGGTTTCAATCAATTTTTTATCCACTTTCTTTCTGTCGCCCACAATAATCATCGAAACGGGTTTCGACTGTATGTTTTTGGTGTAGAATTCATTAATGTAGTCGATATTGGCTTTCTCGAATTCTGCCTGATGAACTTTTACCGGATCCTCGCTGTAGCCCTGGCGTTCATAATTTTCAATATAGTAGGAAACATAACGATCGGTTGGTTGCTGCAAGCTACTGCCATAAAGCAGGTTATTGCGCACGCCCATTGCTTTTCGTTCTTTCAGTGGCATTTCTCTGATCAGTGAATTAGCAACCTCAGCCGCATCGTTGGTCTTGTCGCCCTGGGTTCCGATGTAGCCCACCATGTATGCAGGATGGCCGGCAACCGACGGGGTGGCAACAGAGGCACTTGCCGTGTAGGCCATCGATCGGAATTCTCTTATTTCGCTGAAGAAAATATTATCAAGCCCTTCACCAAAATACTTCGAAAAAGCAGTAGTTTCTTCAGCCATTCCGATGTTGTATTGTTCGGTAACCGGCAGCATCAGATAGATGTTTGACTGACGGGTTCCGGGTTTATTAACGACATAAACCGTATTTTCTGCTGGCTGACTAATTTCACGGACATAATAATCGGAAGCCGGAAGCCGGCCGGCAGCAAAGGCAAGATTGTTTAATAACTTGGTCTTGGCTTCATCGCTTGTCGAACTGCCATAATAATGAACCAGTGCCTCGTATTTGGTGGCTTTTATAAATTCGCCGGTAAGCTGGTTAATGTCGAGTGCAAGTAGTTCGTCCCAGGTCAGTCGGTCGATACTTGGCGAATTTTCACCGTAAATGAGGTATTGGGCCGCTGCATTGGAAAGACTTTGGAAATCGTCTTTTTGTACCATGCGTCCGTTCAGCTCACCACCAATCAAACTGTTGTACTGTTTCTCGTCGAGATCGGGTATGAGTGTAACCATCGAAATCAACTTGCAGGCTTCTTCAAGGTTCTTCTCTCTTCCGCTAATGGTAACAGTAAGAAAGTTTTCATTGGCACTAAAACGATAGCTGCATCCCAGCTCTCCCATTTTTTGCTTGAATTCGCTGGGCTCATAGTTTCCGCGAACTCCGGCATAATTCATTAGCTGAGCTGCAAAATCGAGGGTTGGTATTTGGGCTGTACCCACCTTGTATTTAATGCGCAAATCGAAAATATCGTTCTGGGTATTTTGCTTATAATACAGCTCAACCTTGTCGGCAATCTGTTCGCGATGAATGTCCTTCCTGAAATCAATAAAATCGGCTTGAGCTTGAGCATTGGCAATCTTATCCTGTATTTTTAGTGCAAATTCAGATGCCTCTTCAACAGTTTGCAATACCGGCTCGATCTCAGGCTTCTCAATTTCCTCGCTTTTGATCTCACCTTTTGTGGAACTTACTTCGAGATAAACATCGTTGAGATAACGATTGGCTACCTCACTTAAGTCGGCAATGCTTATTTCATTAATTTTATCAAGATAGCGATTGGCATCTTCCAGCGGACGACCACTGATAAAAAAGTCAATCAGCCATTGTCCCCGGGCCGTAAAATCTTCAAGCATCACCAAATAATCACGAATGTAGTTATCGCGAACAGCATCAAGCAATTTCTGATCGATTTTACCTTCCTTGATCAAATCAATTTTATCGAACAACAAGTCATCGATTTCAGAAGTTGACAACTGACGCATCTGAGCGAGGTCGAAGTTGGGAACGGCTGTAATGGCCATCATTCCTGCACTTTTAAAAGGATAGTAAAATGAGCCAACCGACATCAGATCACCATCGGTTGCCAGCTGATCGAGCAAGCCGATCGATGCCGAATTGGATAAAACTTCGTTGAGTATTTGCATCTTTATCAGGTCGTCGTCGCCCATCATCGGTGCATTGTATGTCCAGCGACCAATGGTGTAAGGTGTTTGTTTGATCTTTACCTTTGCATGCTTTTCAAGCTTTATCGGCTCAACTTCAAAGTTTGCCAGTGGCTTTTCCTCCATCTGTCCGAAGGTGGCCTCAATTTCACTTTTTATACTTTCAGGGTTGAAATCGCCCACTAAAATGAGCGCCATGTTTCCGGGCACATACCACGTATTATAGAAATCGATTAATTTCTGTAACGAAGGGCTTTTGAGGTGCTCTCCATAACCGATAACCGACTTTCCATAAGGCGTTCCCTTGTACATGTTGTCGAAGGTTACATTCTGAAAGTTACGCATTGGGTTCTCAAGCCCCATGTTGTATTCTTCGTATACCGTTTCAAGCTCGGCCTGAAAATTACGGAATACCGGATTGGTAAACTCATTGGCATAAATATCGAGCCAGGCTTCCGACTGTGACGCCGGAAAAGTACTGAAAAAGAAGGTATAGTCGTAACTTGTTGCCGCATTAATTCCTGTGGCTCCAATGCTTTCGAGCAGGAGTACAAATTCCTTTGTTTGAAAGTATTTACCCTGTTCCAGCGACGCTTCATTGATCTTTTTGATTATTTGATTCCGCTCTTCCTCGTCGCTGCTCTGACGAAGTTCCTCAAATAAAGCAATTACCTTCTCGTAATGCACTTTCTCTTCCTGCCAGTTAATGGTCCCAACATTGGCGGTACCGTTAAACATAACATGTTCAAGATAGTGGGCCAGTCCAGTTGCATCTTCGGGGTCATTAACGGCTCCGGCATTCACCGCAATGGTTCCAAAAACCTTCTGTTGCGAATGATCTTCATTTAAAATCACGGTAAGTCCGTTTTTCAACTTATAGCTTTCAATTTTGAATTCAGAAGCAACAAGTGAAGTGCTCAACACAAGGGTTAGCATTAAAACTAAAATTTTTTGACTACGCATGGGTTAACAATTTTATGGGGTTTAATCATACTAATTTGCAGTAATTAATTGAATCGTCATCAGCTTTAGTATCACTTTGGAATAAATTGTTACACTTTTTTGACCAAGACTGCATTTTCAACGCCGAAACAATGCAAGCAGCATTATTAGGAAACTTCGTGTTTTTTTTCATATTTTTGACCAAAGAGAATATTTAGTTGATTAAGCGTGGTATTTTTTAGACAAATAGCTATCGGAGTCGTTTTTCTGCTTCTAATGGTTTCGTGCTCGAAAGAAGTGTCGACTTTCGAAAATGAAATTCCTTTGGGAGAAATTACCTTGCGAAAAGGCACACCATCGAGGGTGTCAGCCGATTTGATGCTGATGATAACATATATTGAAGACAATCGTTGTCCAATAGGTGAAGTATGTAGCACTCCGGGATCGGTAAACGTCTCGTTTAAAGCCTACAGCAAAGGGAACTCATCTGATTTTTCCATTCGGTATTACAGCAACCGGGAGCAATGTGCCGATACCTTTCTGAATCACCGCATCGAAATTACCGACCTAAGTCCTTTCAGATACGCCAACCAGCTTATCGACACGATGGATTACCGGATTGTGGTGCTTGCTGCCTTGCTCGACGAAAACAACTAGTATTTACGGTACACCGATTTCAGGAAGCCCGCCGCATCAAAAAACAGCGGATCGCTTGAAAGGAGAAACATTTCCTGTGGCGATGGAGGCATTCGTTGTTTTTCACCCAGCAATTTCAACACATGATTGGGCAGGGCCTTTTTGTCGCCGTTGTAGCTGGCCCATTCACTTTTCCAAACATAGGTGGTATTAAATTTTCGCGAATTGAGCTCTTCCCCGCCCTGAAAATCGTTGATGGTAACTGACAGAATCCCCCGGGCAGGCAATTCACGACTGAAAGTTCTTACATCGGCCTTCACAGTGCCCATTACATCGTGTG
The DNA here is from genome assembly GCF_050433125.1 of Roseimarinus sediminis. Classification (NCBI taxonomy): domain Bacteria; kingdom Pseudomonadati; phylum Bacteroidota; class Bacteroidia; order Marinilabiliales; family Prolixibacteraceae; genus Roseimarinus; species Roseimarinus sediminis. The sequence goes on from NZ_JBNPXV010000001.1 coordinate 62,034, forward strand.
TTACTCCCTTATCGTCGGTATAAGAGCCAACGACCACACTGTCGAGCTGATAATTGCTTTTCTCTTCTTTTTCAAGAAGTGTTCCAATGTGAAATTCCAGAAAACGGATACTCACCACATGATCGGGCTCGAGTTGAATTTTTTCAGCCGTTTCGGGGCGGTAGAAACTGATGAACTGGCTGTTGTTGTCCTTCACCATCTGGTCGAACAGGCGCAGGTAAAACACCCTGGAATTGATGTCGTAATTTTCGTGCAATTCGGGCTGGTGTTCAACAACTACCTTCAAAGTTGCCTTGTCTTTTGCCACGAGCAAATAGTCATCGATCTGATCGAATGACGGCTGCTGCTCCTTTACCCAAACAAAACGCCGGTAAGCCTCGCGGGCATCAGCAATATTTTCTTTTTCGAGTAAAATAAGCGCATTATCAAATTGCTCTTTCAGTGCTAATTTTTCGGCTTCCCGCTGCTGATCGTGATAATAAACCACAGGCTTAACAGCCTCGAGGGCTGCCGGACTCCGCGAAATTTCATCGGCCAGTGCATTCAATAGTTGATAGGTGTCGGCAATCTTCAGGTACTTGTCATAATCGTTCGATAACGACAGCTGATCGATCCTTTGTTTGTAATAGTCGAGTGCCATGGGATAACTTTTCTGAATCAGGTTGATCGCATTTTCCGAATCGGGTCGTGTACGCAGGTGCTTCACAGCCTGGAGGGTGGCTTCGTAGTAGTTTCCTTTGTTAAATGCAGTTTTGCCGGTACTGCACGCTGAAATTACAGCGGTAACAAAGAGCAGGGTAATAATATTGGAAATCCGTTTCATTGGGTTAAAATTTTTCTTTAGTTGCTGTGCTAAATGTACTATTTATTGTTTATCCGAAAAAATAGTAAAATCATTCACCAGGGTATTTCCCAGCCCATCGATGATGGTTAAGGTATGTGTTCCGGGGCCGGGTGAAAGGGCCATCTGATGGAACTGATCTGTTTCTCCAATAAACGTGCCATCGACATGCCAGAACAAACGGCTGTTTCGGTTACGGTGCGCTGCTTCGAACACAATTCGTCCTTTCTCCCCATTCATCTCATTGGGTACATAAAGTTTTTTCAGATTGCGGGGAGAAATGAGTTCAATAAATGCAATCTTCCGGTCGCTGATACAACCAGGTTTTACCGGTGGCAGCGTGTAATAATTCGGATGATTCTGACGGTAGTACCACTCCATCGACGGGGGTAAAACCATGACCGAATCGTGGTGCATTTGGCTAACGGGGTAGCACGACGAATTGACCTGCCATTGTCGGTCGGCCGATAAATGAACGATTTGATGGTAGGGGCAGGCTTTTGTTCTCAGTCCTGAAACGGGAACATCGCGACTCACCCTGTGCGGGCACAGTGCCGACGCCGTATAGCCACTTTCACGACAGGTCTCAAGCACCGTTGTTTCAGCAAGGGGCTGAGCAAACCAGCCTGACTTTGGCAACAAATCGAGCAGATCGAAAAGGACCGGTGCCGCCGCCCGGCTTCCTGTAAGTCCGGGTTTTCCTTCACCATTGGCATTCCCGGCCCACACGGCGACCACATAACGCGGGGTGGTGGCAATGGCCCAGGCATCTCTGAAACCAAAACTCGTCCCCGTTTTCCATGCAATCCGGTTCGACGAGCTGAAGTTCCACCAGCCACTTCGCTCATCCGGCCGATTCACCCTTTGCAGGGCATCGAAGGTAAAATACACCGAAGCGGCTTTCAATTCAGGAAGTGCTGTTTTTTCGCGGGGCTTCGTCTCTTCGGGGAACAAAACAAGCGGGTGAATGTCGCTGCCCTGGTAAGTTTCACTTTCATTGTAGTGATTTAAGCTACGCGCCATCGATGCGTAGGCACCGGCCAGTTCGAACAAACTGGCCTCGCCTCCTCCCAAAATGAGCGACAAGCCGTAATGTTCAGCCGCTTGATCGAAAGTACTAAAGCCTAAATTGTGCAAGACATTCAAAAAACGGGCTTCGCCAAACTGATGCAACATTTCAACTGCCGGTACATTCAACGACTTACTCAGCGCTTCGGAAGCCCTTACTGCACCCGAATAGGAATAATCGAAATTGGAAGGTGAATAACCCGAAAAATTAACCGGCACATCCCTGATCAGCGCATCGGGCAGGATTTCGCCGTATTGAAGCAATGCCGCATAAAGGAAGGGCTTAAGAATGCTGCCGGTACTTCGGGGTGCATTCACGATGTTGACATAGCCCTGGTGCTGCTTGTCGAGGCCCGGGGTATTGCCTACATAACAAACAACATTTCCGGTATTCACCTCGGCAATAATGGCTGCCATGTTGTTGATCCCGCCCGACTGCAATCTTGCTGCATTGCGCCTTACAATCGAATTGGCTTTTTGCTGCCAGTTAAAGTCAATCGAAGTGTTCACTTTTTTCCCGCCATGTTGTTGACCTGCTTCTTCAATTAGATGATAGGCCAGGTCGGGCAGGGTTTTGGGTGAATCGGGAACCGGTTCGGCCAGCGCTGCACGGTAGCTAAGCGAATCGATGAGCTTCTTTTGCAGCAAACGATGTAGCAGACGGTCGCGCTTTTGTTTCAGTGCTTCGGTATTTTTACCCGGATAAAGCAGCGAGGGGGCATTGGGCAACACCGCCAAAGTTGAGGCCTCGGCCCACGACAGCTGATGCGCGGGGCGCTTGAAATAACGCCACGAGGCAGCATCGATCCCGACAACATTGCCACCAAAAGGAGCATTGGAAGCATACAGCCGTAAAATTTCTCTTTTTGATTTGAGCAGTTCGAGCTTAAGCGCCATGCCCATTTCGAGCAATTTACCCCCAATGGTTCGTGGCGGGTTGTTACGCGAAAGCCTGGCAAGCTGCATGGTAATGGTACTGCCTCCGCTTACAATTCTCCCCTGCTTCAGATTCTGAAAAAGTGCCCTGCCTGCCGACACAGGGTTGATTCCCGGATGTTGGTAGAAATAGTTGTCCTCAAATGCGAGCAGGGCTTTTTCGTAATTGGCTGGCAAACTGTCGGTTTGAGGAAAGCGCCATTGTCCGTCGCCGGCAATGCGGGCTCCCAGCAAACGCCCGTCGGCCGACAAAACAACCGTTGAAGTGGGCTTGTCGAAACGCGGAGCCGGAACAATAATAAAAAGAAGAAGTCCGATGAAGGCACTCGCTGCAAGCACCTTCCACCGGGTTCTTATGGTTTTTATTTTTCTGTTCACCTTCCTATTCTTTGACAACCGATACCCTTTGACCCGGCACTTTTGCAAAAACCGACTTGTTGTACATGTCACCGCAGTTTACAGGCGACATAATAAAATCGCCACAATAAGCAGCATTCAGGTGCACCGTGAATGTCTTACTTTCGTATCCTGCCAGACCAAAATAGGTATAAATTCTGTCGTCGCGAATGTCGTGATAATCAAATTCACTTTTCTTATCGTTGTCGGAGCCAAACAAGCGCGAGTTAATAATCTCCCATCCCGAAGGAAAAAGCTGGCTCAAGGCAATGTTTTCGACCCTTGAGGCATTTTTATTGTAAACCGTAAGCTGTACTTTAAAATCTTTTCCCTGAGCCAGCCGGCTTACATCGAGCGCTTTGCCATTTTGCCCCGAATAATTGGCTACCAGCTGCAAGCCATTCGAAACACTTTCGGTATCAATGCCCGCAACTATGCCTTCGTTACTTGTATTGACAAACAAAGCACCCGTCCCTGTATTTTTCAGCTTACAACGGTAGTTTGCCGTGTTATCGAAAGTGAATTCGGTGATGTTGATTGTGCTTTTCGCCTGGTGCCTGCTTGTGCTCGAATTGCTGCTCAAGCTGTATTCCATCGTTTTATCCGCTCCTGTTTTCTGACCGAACTTAGCCAGGCTGATTAAGGCAAATGCAGTGCTTTGTGTGCTGTGCCATTGGTCTTCCGACAATTTTTTCGAAATACGAACCGCCAGTTCACTCGCTTTTTCCACTTCGTCCATTGCCAGCAGGCTCAAAAGAATGACGCTTTCATCGCGCAATTCGGAACCATAGTAGTAATAGTATTTGGGCTTTTCGGCCTGCATGTTTCTGAAATCGACCAGTTGATAAGCTACGTCTTTCATCCCTGCCAGACTATAGGCTCCGGCAAGCAGCCATTTGCTTTGTCTGTTCAGGCTTTCCACCGCACGCAGACGGTTCATGGCCGATATTTGTGCCTCGCCTTCCATGGCCAGTAAAAATAGCCGGTAGGCCTGCACAAAATTGCTGTTCCTGAAATCGCTGTTCGCATTGTATTCCATCGTATGCGCGCGCAGGTATTTTAACCATTCACTTTTCATGTTACCCGGAACCAGATAGCCGGCTCTTTCGGCTGCTAACAGGAAGTGCCCGGCATAACAGCTTGCCCACTCGTTACTACCGGAAGCCCCCGGCCAGTAGGAAAAAGCCCCCGAAGAAAGCTGATAGTTTTGCAGGCGTTCAATTCCTTTGGTGATGTTGTACCTTATTTCATCATTTTGTTCGGCTGGCAGATCAAGCAGATCAGGCAAATACAACTGAGGGAAAACCGAAGAAGTAACTTGTTCGATACAGCCGTGCGGATAAGTGATAAGGTATTTCAAACGCCGGCCCAGGTTGAGCGATGGCATGGTCGAAACTTCGATTTGGGCTTTGTTGGTACCGTCGACACCAATTTTGGCAAAATCGAATTCAAACTCCTCGTCGGGCTGTAGCAGCTTAAACTGCGTATGAACAGTTGGCAGGTTGGCTTGTCTGATGTCGAGTTCCATCTCGTAAAAACTCTTCTCCTTACCCGATTCAACACTAACCTTCAAACGGGCAATGCCGGTTTTCTTTTGCGACTTCACAGTAAAAAATACATCTTTTTCACCAATCGCATCGAAATAAATTGTACTGTCGCTATTCCCAACGACCTGCAGAAAATCGTTGGTTTCAATTTTGATTTTGACCTCCTTAACCGATGCTTTCATGGCAAAAACAGAAACCGGCAGATCAAGCTGTTCGTCGGGTGAAAGCACGCGGGGCAAAGTGGCCAGTACCATCAGGGGCTCCCTCACCGGCGTGCTCATTTCGGTGTTTCCATATTTGCCTTTTTCGGCAGCAATTACCATGGTGCGCACCGCGCCCACATATTGAGGCAGTGTAATGGTGTGTTTGTTGCTCTCTCCGGCTTTTAAGCGGAAGGGGCCAAGCACTTTTACTACCGGTTTAAAACGTTCCGATTTCTTCTTCGAGTGATCGATGGCGCCATCGCTGCCTCCCACGGCAAACATGCTTTCGATCCGGCTTCCAAAAGAGCCCATTACGAACTCGAACAGGTCGTAGGTGTTCACACCAAGAGCCTCGCGGGCATAGAAGGTATTCCACGGAACCGGAGTTTTGAAAGAAGTAAGATCGAGCAATCCTTCGTCGACAAGGGCAATGGTGTAGTCCATCGCTTTTTTGTTGGCTTCTGAAACTTTCACGGTAAATTCTTTCAAAGGCCGAAGCTCATCGGGCATTTCAATTTCGGGATACAACCTGGTTTCGGGATCTTCGACCATCACCGGAGCGTAACCATAGAGTCGGATTGGCAGGTCGTTGGCCGTTTGCGCATGGGGCTGAATGAGCGTAATGTGCACAAAAACATTGGGTGCCATTTCGGGAGTGGCTTCAAATTCATAATGATTGAAGTCCTGTAGATCGGTGAGCCATTCCTGCGCCAGAATGCGGCTTCCGTTTTCGATGCTTAGCAGTGCCCTGGCCTCGCTGTTGGCCGGAAAACTCACCTTCACCTTTTCTCCTACCCTGAAGTTTTCATCTTCGGTAATCAGGGCCAGCATTTGCGCTCCCCCCTTCTGCTGACCTCGGCCCCATGGATATCCAAAGTAAATTATCTGACCGCTTACATGGCCGTTGGGCGACGTTACCAGCAGCAAATGGCGCCCCCATCGGTTTTCGTCTTTTTTAATTTTGAACGAGGCTTTTCCATCCGAAGTGTTAAGTTGAGTACTAAATACGGGCTTGTGCCAGGTGGTACCAGAATAGGAAGCCAGGTTTTCGTTGTTGCTGTTGTACCACCATCGATAATCGAGTTCGAATAATTTTACCTGAATGCCTTCTACCGTAAGCGGCTTGCCATTTTCGTTGACCGAAGCAAGTTCGATAAGATGCTCCTTGTCGTTATCGAGTTTGTTCCAGTTCTTATAGGAATAATTGATTTTCAGACCAACATAATCTTTAAAAGGGCTGAATGGCTGGGTGAAATAGTTAATGCTGAAATCACCTCCATTTTCAAAAACCTTACTTGTAAAGGCAGCACGCAAAAAGCCGGTAACATTTTTATTGGGTTTGAAATCGAAAGTCAAAGCAGCTTTTCCGCTTGCATCGAGTTGCTTGTCGAAAATGGTGAGCTGCTCACCGTAATATTTTTCGTAGGGTGTTGAAAAATCGAAGTCTTTAAAGTCTTTGAATTTCGGCGCGTAAGAACTAAAACTTACATCCACTTTGGCTTTCAGATTGGCAGCCGGGGTGCCATGAAGCCATTTCGCTTCGAGGGTTCCCGCTGTTGGATGTTGAGCTGTAAGCAAGTCATTGTCGAACTGAACGTTCACCTTCAGGCGGTTGGGCTTCACCGTTTCGATGCGAATGGTTTTACTGAACTGAACCGCACCGGCCTTAAGCACAGCCTGCCAGTTTCCCGTGGGGTCATCCTGATTCGTTTTGAAGAAAAAAGGATAAATGAAGCGTTGGTCGCGCTGCTTCACCATCTTTTTCACAAATTGCCCTTTCGGGTTGTACACTTTAAGGATGAGGGGATGTCCCTGAGGAAGCGCAGGCAATTTGTCCTCTAAAATGAAGGAGACGAAGACTGAATCGCCGGGGCGCCAAACATCGCGTTCGCCATACATAAAGCCTTTAATTCCCTGCTTCACACTGCTGCCACCTACATCGAAATTACTCGTCGACTGCATGCTGCGGCTGTCGATTTTCAGATAGCCCCTTTGTTTGTCTTTCGACGCAATGATCAAAAAAGGTGCCCGGGTACACTTTATTTTCAACAAACCATCGCCATCGGTCGATCCACTGTTGATGAGCTGGTTCTGATAGTCGTAGATTTTAATGTCAACTCCTGCTTCAGTTTGGGCCGTGAGCAGGTTGCTAATGTGAATGTAGGTGTTAAGGTCTGCTTCTGTTTGTGCAATGATCCCATAGTTGGAGCCCAGTATATTGCGCGAAGGAAATTTTCCGGGATCGAAATAGGCATACGAACAGGCATCGTCGCGTTTCGACCAGTTGTAGTAATGGCTGTAAAAAACAGAGCTATAGGAGTAATTGGGATATTTTTCTTCTTCTTCAACAGGAAGAAAGTGATTGTTCTCGTCGCCGCCCGATTCGCAGGAATAAAGCGAATATTCCTTTCGGAAACCAATTTCAACATTGTAAATGGCCCCAGGTTCTACTTCAATTAATTTCGAAAGATCGAGATTGAAAGCATTCCATGAATTCAGGTCAACGGCTCCCTTGTTGGTCAGCAGCACTTTCGAACGGTGAACCACACGTCCGACCCGGTTCAGGGCATATTCTGAATCGAAGTTGTTTTCCTGTAAAAACGCATGAATGTTGTTGGTAAAAATCTTGAGAATACGCACATCCACCGCTTCAAGGCTTACTGCTTCAAAAGGAAAATAAAGGCCTTCGTTTTGTGGAACGATGACCCCGTTGCCCAGTAGTTTTACCTCAGGTTTGAGCCCGCCAAAATCGAGGGTATAACTTGTTTCGCTTCCAAGCTTGTATCCGTGCAGGCTTTCGAAGGCCCCGTTAATGGTCACTTTATGAGTTCCGGTAAGGCGGCCGGCAGGATATACCTTCAGGATGTTGTATTCAATTTTGTATTTCCCGGCCGTGGTGTTGTCGATTTGTACCAGACCCCGATAATCCTTCTCGGTATTGATGGGATCGGAAAATACAATTTCGAGGTACTGGTCGGGCTGATTAATCACCCTGGCCGACGAAATTTTAAAGTTGGTTATGGATGGAACTGTTATTTCGATGCTGTTGTCTGAATTTTGGGCACCAATGCCTTTGCCGTCCCATTTCAGGGTCAGTGTTGAGTTCTCCTCCTTCCGCTGTATGTTCCCAATGGTGAAAAGATGAGAATACGACTTAGGATGATGTTCCCACTTAATTGTTAATTTTTGCTCGCCCGCCTGATTGGCCTGCAGCACTTTCTCGATTTCAGCATTTTCGAACAAGTCCGAAGTTTGAACTTCTCCTTTTACTTCATAGCGGGCACTGTTTAATCTGTCGATCGACAAGCCGGAATGCGTGAGCGTAAATTGCTTTTGAGGAGTTTGGAATGAAAATTCCATTACTTTCAGGTTTTCGTGCGTATCCTGAATTTTACCCAGCTGAAGCCTGCCCAGGTATTTTGTATTCCAGGCCAACAACTGAGCAGGTCTGAATTCAATGGCATCGGGGTTGACCCAGGTGGCTGTTCCCTCAATGGCGGGAGTGAAGCCCAGCAATCCCTTTTCGAGGGTAGTTCCAAGTTGTTCGGTCCCCACTCGATCGGTGGAGAACTTGATGATGATCGGGTCGCTTCGTTTCACAACTCCGGTGGTAACTCCTGCGATGTATTCGTGATACTCGTCGATTGATTTCCTTACACTTTGTTCTTTTGAATTGGAAGAACAGGAAGTAATAAAAACAGCAATTACAACTGCAAACAGCGTTTTAATGCATAGGGGTGATTCCATGATCCTGGTTTTTTATTAGCCCACTAAGTTACAAAATTATGATAAGCGGCAAGTAATATAAAAAGCTATTTATCGAGCAGCGCCTCAGCCATTTTCAAGTCATTAAGGTGAGTGATTTTGATGTTTTCACGGTTGCCCTCGACCAGATGAATGTCAACACCGGTTTTTTCGAGCACCGAGGCATCGTCGGTAAAGGCGGCATCGAAAGGCTGTGTGTAAGCTGCTTTTATTAATTCGGAATGAAAAACCTGAGGAGTCTGGATGCCCACAAACTTCGAGCGATCGACCATTGCGCTGTGTTCGCCATTGACCATTCGCAGCGACTCAGTCACCGGCAAAACCGGGATGGCATTTCCTTCTTGTTCTGCCATATTGCAACAACGTTCAATCGTTGCCTTGCTTACCAGCGGGCGCACTCCGTCGTGAATCAAAACCAGTGCGCCGTCGGGGATGGCATCCAGCCCGTTTTTAACACTCGAAAAACGCTCGCTTCCTCCCCTCACCAGCCGGTGAGCAGTTATGAAATGATGCTCCTGACATAGCTTTTCCCAGGTAGAGAAATGGCTTTCGGGCAAAACCAGCACCAGCTCCATGCTGCGATCGAAGCGTGCAAAGCGATCGAGGGTATGCATTAAAACCGGTCTGCTGCCCAATAACATAAACTGCTTTGGCAGCTCACTATTCATGCGCCTTCCGCTGCCACCGGCAACAATAATAACATAGGATTTTCGCTTTGTTTTTATCTGATTCATGAGCGATGCTTTTCTATGAAAAAATCATTTATTAAATTCAGCCTGTCAATTTCAAGCAATAAAATTAGCCTTTATTGGCTTATAAATTGGTTAAAATGAAACGAGCATGTAAAATATTTACATCGTGGGCAATGACCGACCCCAATAACTATCATGCGAATTCCATCTGCCAGCTGGCGGATCTTTAAAATAAACAATTTAATCGTATGAAAGAAATTTATGATTTTCTGGTCGGGCTCGAAGCCAACAACAACAAGGCATGGTTCGATGAGAACAGGGAACGCTACCAGCAAACAAGACAACAGTTTCTTCATTTAACCGAGCTGCTCATTAACGAAATCAGGAGTTTCGATCCCGAAATTCCCTTTCTCTATCCAAAAAAATGTGTATTCAGAATATTCAGGGATGTAAGGTTTTCGAACGATAAACGCCCCTACAAGAACAACTATGGCACTTTTATCGCCCGCGACGGACGCAAGGGCGGAAGCCCGGGCTATTACCTGCACATTCAACCTGGTGCATCATTTTTGGGAGGAGGTATTTACATGCCCGATACGGAAAAGCTAAAGGCCATCAGAAGCGAGATTTACCATCATCCTGAAGATTTTGCCGAACTGATCAACGATGAAACCTTCAGCCAACATTTTGAATTATACAGCGATGACAAGTTAAAAACTGCCCCCAAGGGATTTCCGAAGGACTTTGAGTACATCGACTGGCTGCGTTACAAATCATACGCTACCATTTGTCCGCTAAGCGACGAACAACTGCTGAGCAGCGATTTACTTTCCTTTATTTTAAACCGCTTTAAATTACTGTCTTCGTTCAATCATTTTCTAAACCATGCTATTGATCAGTATAAAATGTCATGATTGATTCTATTTTCGGCCCTTGCAGGAAAATTTATTGATAAATCTTAACCATAAATTGATTAAAATGAGAAAATTGACCTTGATTGCCTTGCTTGTTGTTGCTTCGCTGGTAGCAAAATCGCAAAACCTTCAAATGCACTATGATTTTGGTGCCGACCGCAACTATCTGACAACCACCCTGGAACAATTCAAACCCGATGCCATGGGTAGTACTTTCTTCTTTGTCGATTTTAATTACGATGCCAACGGAGCTACTGAAGCTTACTGGGAAATTGCACGCGAATTGAAAAAATGGGACGCACCTGTTTCGGTTCATGTTGAATTCAACGGCGGCTTAAACAAGGCCCTGCAATTCAACAATGCCTATCTGCTGGGAGGAACCTACTCCTGGAATGCAGCCGATTTTTCGAAAGGATTTTCTTTATCGGCCATGTACAAACTAATTCAGGGCAACAGCTCACCTCACAACGGACAGCTGACTGCCGTTTGGTACCTCAACCTGCTCGACGGTAAAGTATCGTTTACCGGCTTTGCTGATTTGTGGACTGAAAAACACACCGTTTCGAATGATGGTTTTGTAGCCGACTTTCAGGATGCAGACTTCATCTTCCTTTCGGAGCCCCAATTGTGGTACAACATCAACAAGTCCTTCTCGCTGGGTGGCGAAGTAGAACTTGCCTACCACTTTGCCGGAACCGCAGGATTTAAAGCCTGCCCTACCCTGGCTGCAAAATGGACTTTCTAACCTGAAAAACTGATATCATGTTAAACAAATTTTTCAAGCTCGACGAGAAAAAAACCAATGTACGCACCGAAATCATAGCAGGTATTACCACCTTTATGACCATGGCCTACATTCTGGCAGTAAACCCCAACATCCTGAGTGCAACCGGGATGGATAAAAACGCGCTGTTTACCGCCACGGCCCTCTCGGCACTCGTAGCAACCCTGGTGATGGCGCTGTGGGCCAAACTGCCTTTTGCACTGGCTCCGGGAATGGGACTCAACGCCTTTTTTGCCTTCACCGTAGTGCTTGGCATGGGTTACAGCTGGCAATTTGCCCTTACGGCTGTTTTCCTCGAAGGTATTATCTTTTTAATCCTTACGGCCTTTAACATCAGGGAGCTGATTGTGAATGCCATTCCCATGAACCTGAAACATGCCATATCGGCAGGTATTGGCCTGTTCATTGCCTTTATCGGGATGCAAAATGCCGGGCTCATTGTGAACAACGACGCCGTACTGGTTGGATTGGGCGATATGAGCTCACACACTGTTTGGGTATGCCTTATTGGTTTGCTCATTTCGGGTGTTTTGCTGGCCATGAAAGTAAAAGGTGCGCTCTTGATTGGTATTCTGGCCTCAACAGCCATCAGCCTTCCTTTGGGAATTACCCACTGGCCCGAAGGTGGTTTGTTCTCGGCCCCTCCATCGCTTGAGCCCATCTTCTTCAAGTTCGATTTCTCGCAAATCCTGTCGTTCGATATGCTCATCGTACTGTTTACTTTCCTTTTTGTCGACATGTTCGACACCGTTGGCACCCTGGTTGGCGTATCATCGAAAGCCAATATGCTTGACAAGGACGGAAAACTACCCCGCGTGAAGCAGGCCCTTTTTGCCGATGCCATTGGTACTACCTTTGGATCAATTTTAGGAACCAGTACCGTGACTACTTATGTTGAAAGTGCTTCGGGTGTTGCCGAAGGTGGTAAAACAGGACTGACCGCTTTATCAACCGCAGGGATGTTCCTCATTGCCCTGTTCCTGGCCCCTTTGTTTTTGATGGTTCCCGGAGCAGCCACAGCACCTGCACTGATTCTGGTAGGTTCGTTTATGATGTCGCCAATATTGAAAATCAACTTTGACGATTATACCGAATCGATCCCGGTTTTCCTTACCATCATCATGATGCCGCTGGCTTACAGCATTGCCGAAGGCATTGTGTTTGGAATGCTGGCCTATGTGGTACTGAAAGCCCTTAGCGGAAAGATCAAAGAAGTATCGGTTGTAATGTGGGTTTTGGCCGTATTGTTTGTGCTGAAGTTTTTCATTTAAAACAAGATCCATATAGATAAAAAACCTGCCTGTATCATTACAGACAGGTTTTTTTATTAGCGAATCTCATCATATTTCTTTTAACACCAGACCAATTGCTAACATCTTCAATAAATTGGCAAAACAATTTATATTGACAGTTTTTTGGACTCAAACGGCCATCAGACAGAGAGACCCTGTTTTTGAATACTGGATGAAGCGATATAAAAGTAATTCCTATTCAAAAAACATCCTGATAAAAGGCCCATCCTTGCGTACAAGGTGGGCCTGAATTATAATCGGGTAAATTGCCGATCTGCGGTGAAGCAGTACTGCAATTCACGAAAAAGCCCCAACGCCATGTTGAGGCTTTGTATTTTTTTTATTTTATTTCCGACCCGTTTCGTACGGGGCTTACCGGACTTACAAATTTAAGGGTGCCATCGGCGTCTTCGGCCATCAGAATCATGCCCTGCGACTCGATACCACGCAATTTACGGGGCTCGAGATTCACCAGAATGGAGACCTGTCTTCCAATTACTTCTTCAGGTGTATAGTATTCGGCAATGCCTGAAACCACGGTTCGCTGATCAATGCCCGTATCTACCAACAACTTCATCAGCTTTTTGGTTTTAGGCACCTTTTCCGCTTCAAGAACGGTAGCTGTGCGGATGTCCATTTTCTGGAAATCGTCGAAAGTACAATTGTCCCTGGCCGGTTGGGCCTTTGCTTCGGCCAGATCGTTGGCTTTTTTGGTCTCCAGCAATTTGTTTACCTGGGCCTCGATGACTGCATCATCAATCTTTTCGAAGAGCAACTCCGGCTGATTCACCCCATGGCCGGCAGGCAGCAGATCGGTACGGCCCAGCTCGCTCCAGTTCATTTTTTCGAGATTCAGGAAACCACGCAGCTTTTCGCAGGTTAAAGGCATAAAAGGAGCAAACACGATGGTGAGGTTGGCCGTAAGCTGCAGGCACACGTTCATGATGGTTTTTACCCGCTCCTCGTCGGTTTTCACCACTTTCCATGGCTCCATGTCGGCCAAGTACTTGTTGCCCAAACGGGCCATGTCCATGGCAATTTTCAGCGCTTCGCGAAAACGGAAGGTATCCAGACTTTTCTCTACATCGGCTTTCAATACTGCCAGTTGCTGCAGTGTCTCCCTGTCAACGTCGGTCAGAGCGCCGCAAACAGGAACTTTGCCGTCGTAGTATTTCTGGGTAAGTACCAGCGCACGGTTTACAAAGTTGCCAAAAATGGCCACCAGTTCGTTGTTGTTGCGTGCCTGAAAATCCTTCCAGGTAAAATCGTTGTCCTTGGTTTCGGGGGCGTTGGCTGTGAGTACATATTTCAGCACGTCTTCCTTGCCCGGAAATTCTTCGAGGTATTCGTGCAGCCAGACAGCCCAATTGCGCGAAGTGGAAATTTTATCCCCTTCGAGGTTCAGGAACTCATTGGCCGGAACATTCTCAGGAAGAATAAAAGTGCCTTCGGCTTTCAGCATGGCCGGGAAAATGATGCAGTGAAAAACAATGTTGTCTTTCCCTATGAAATGAAGCATGCGTGTTTCCTCGTCTTTCCACCAAAGTTCCCATTCGGGCGTCCATTCCTTGGTAGCCGAAATGTAGCCAATGGGGGCATCGAACCAAACGTACAATACCTTGCCTTCGGCACCTTCGACCGGCACCGGCACGCCCCATTGCAGATCGCGGGTTACGGCACGCGGGTTCAGTCCGCCGTCGATCCAGCTTTTACACTGGCCGTACACGTTGCTTTTCCATTCTTTGTGACCTTCGAGGATCCATTCGCGCAACCAGGGTTCGTATTCATCGAGCGGAAGGTACCAGTGTTTGGTTTCCTTCATCACCGGCACATTGCCGCTGAGCATCGACCTGGGATTGATCAGGTCGGTAGCATTCAGCGAAGTGCCACAGCTTTCACACTGGTCGCCATAGGCCTTCTCGTTGCCGCACTTCGGGCAGGTGCCGGTAATGTACCGATCAGCCAAAAACTGGCCTGCTTCCTCATCGAAATACTGCTCGTTGGTTTTTTCGATGAATTTGCCTTCGTCATATAACTTTCTGAAAAATTCTGAAGCGGTATCGTGGTGCACTTTGGCACTGGTACGCGAATACACATCGAACGAAATGCCAAAACGCTCAAAAGCATCTTTGATGATTCCGTGGTATTTATCAACAATGTCCTGCGGGCCAACACCTTCGTTTTTGGCCTTCAGGGTAATGGGAACACCATGTTCATCGCTTCCCCCGATAAAAGCCACCGCTTCGCCTTTCAGCCTGAGATAACGGGCATATATATCGGCAGGCACATAAACCCCTGCAAGGTGCCCGATATGAACCGGTCCGTTGGCATAAGGCAGGGCCGAAGTAATGAGTGTACGTTTGTAATTTGCCATTTCTATTTTGTTAGTCATTGGTCATTGGTCATTGGTCATTAGTTTGCTTTAAACCGCAGAGGACGCATAGAATGTACGCAGAGGAAACAGAAAAAAAATAAATGAATTGTTTCCTTACAAGTTCCAATGCATTTGGTTTAAGAACCTGCTAATGACAAATAACTTCCATTTGATTTTTGAATGTGCAAAGATAGAAATTGAAAATTAAAATGTAGTTTTTACCCACATCATAATCACTTCAACAGCAACAGGCCCCGAATAAGCAGGAAGAACTATCAATCCGTGGTTTTCAGCAGAAGCATGTCTTCCTGCTGTTTAATAGCAATTATATACATGATTGCATTGGTTCATAATATGTTTTACAGCAGCTTTCGAAAGATTTAACACTTTAAAGGGTAACCTTTTGTATGTTTTTCGTATAAACTAGTACAAAAAACACAAATATTTATAAACCCTCTAAAATAACTATTATGAAAAATCAATTCAAATCAATTCAAATCAATTCAAATCAATTAAGAAAGTTTTCTTCTTATTAGTCGCTGTTTTACTTTTCTCTGAAGTTCATGCACAAATCAAATTGGATTCGAGTGGAGATATACGATTTGGTACAATAGATCCATTATGGAACAGTCAATTTGATATTTATAATTTTGGAAAGACTTTGCTTTACGATGAAACCTGCTTTCATACTTATTATAGTACAGTCGATTTGATTACTTCTCAGAATGATGATAATGAAACCAGCATTGTTCCAATGGATCCTGGTTTTTGTAACATTGGAACCAGTGATTATCACCTATATGAAGTTTATGCTTATAAAATAAATGGGGAAGTTTATCAAACCAGTTCGGATAGAAGGTTGAAAGAGAATTTCAGAGAGATAGAATCTGCCCTTGATAAAATAAAAAAGCTAAAAGGTCAGAAATATGATTTGAAGTTACAATGGAAAGATTCTGTAAAAAAAGATGAAAAAAAGAATCTTTTAGAAAAGGACAGGAAAGATCATTTAGGATTTGTTGCTCAGGATGTTATGAACATCATCCCCGAGGCTGTTTATTATGATGAAAGATCTGATAAATATTACCTCGAATATGATGCCTTTATCCCAGTAATTGTTGAAGCCATGAAAGAACAGCAGGCCACCATCGAAGACCTCGAAACCAGGATTGAAAAACTGGAAGGCAATCCAAAAAGCAAATCAGCGAACATTGGAAACTCAACCGGATCCAATGAACCTGACATGATGAACACCGCCACCCTTGGCCAAAACATCCCCAACCCTTTTAGCGACAATACCCGCATTGACATTCTCCTGCCCGAAACGGTCAAAAAAGCCGGTTTGTATGTTTACAACATGCAGGGCGCTCAAATCAAATCGTTCGAAATTATTGAACGAGGCAATACTTCAGTTACCATTGAAGGTTTTACCCTTGATGCAGGGATGTATCTTTATACCCTTATTGCCAATGGCAAAGAGGTGGATACGAAAAAGATGATATTGACGAAATAGGTTTCAATAAAGGAGTTCACGTTGGAATGCCATTAATTCACGACTTTTGGAAGTTGAATTATTTGAAAATTTATTCCTAAAAATCAACAAACCATGAAAATTATAAAACTACTCGTAATCTTAATTGTATCCATCTTACTTTATAACAGCTGTAAAAAAGATGGCTGCGAACTTACCACAGACGATATGGACTGGTTGCTTGAGGAATACGACAGTCTGTATTATTTGAAAAATGGAACAGATACTGTTGTGGCTAAAGTCATTTCAGGTTTTGGCCAAGATGAATATGATTGGCAATGGGGTATCCGAACAGGAGATAATGATTACTATGGATATTCATATGTCATTTTCAATATATTACAAAATAATACATTATCTTTCAACTATACAATAAATGCATGTAATAATAATGTGATGATCAATGAAATAAAGACATATCCTAACAAGAAGGAAATTCATGTTTTTTACTATTATCTCAACAAAGATTCCATTAAGAATAATAGTGTAAAAATCGATGACAAGGAATATACAAACTGTTTCTATTTCAGTTCATCTGAAGATACTGTTTTACAGGAATTAATTTTTTCTAAGAAGTATGGCGTTGTGAAATTTAAAACTACTCAAAACGAATTATTCGAACTTTTACCCTTAAACCTTAAAGAATGAAGAAAATAAATTTATTAATAATAGTTCTGTTTACTGCCATAAATTGTATGGCACAAACGACGCTCGACTTTTATCCTTCGATGTTCGATAACCTTGCAACTTCGAAACTGTCAACCAATATTTTGGCCGATAAAGCAGGATTGCCCGAAATGCTTTTTGGCTTTAACGGAAGTAGTTCGTGTGCAGCCTCAGGCATGGAAGAATTTCTATTTACTTATCAAACCTTGTATACTGGCAACATAGGAACACCAACCATACCAACACCCGATGCAATATTCAATTCAGTAGGTGAAAAACCCACAGATGTTATACCACTTGGTGCGCTCTATTTCAATTATAACTATATCGATGAAAATGCATTTAATAATGGGCTAATCCAAATTATCAACTCCCAGTTTTTCGATGGACCCAACAGTGGTAATCCTTACAATCAATCGGTTTGCGTGGCACTAGGAACTTTATATCCCGACACGCTAACTCAACTGGTTACCTTTAAAGCTGAGCCATTAAGAGGCAACCTAAGCAACAATGTTTCATCTGCTCAAATCAATTTTGCCGATGGTGCAGGATATAGAACCTATACAGCAAATACACAATATGCTATTGACTACAGTACCGATGGCGATTACACCATCACCCTGAAGCTAAACCTTACCGGAGGTGGTTCGGTTTATGCCAAAAGTTTAATTCATGTATCGGCTTCTGCTCCACTTAAATCGGTAGCCATTGGCGGTTTTCCATCCGATTATCCCTGCAATAACGGTATCGTTCCGGCATATAACAATACTATTTCGATCACGCGCACCGGCTCAATGAACGATGGTTTGGTAAAGATTTGGTATGGAAATAATCCTAATGGAACACCTAAAACCCAATTAACCAAGCCGGTTGTAATTGTCGACGGTTTTGACCCTATTCCGCTTGAAAGCGTGGATCGCTCAGCCGAAGAAATTTATTTTGAAACTAACTTCAATTCATCCTATCGTGACATCAATAAATATAGCTATTGTGAAGAAGTTTACAAAGAAAACAGGGTCTCCATTACAGAAGGGCTAATCGATCGCTTAAAAAACCTGGGCTACGATATTTGCATTGTTGATTTTGAATGGGGAGGTAATGACATTATGGAGAATGTTGAAACACTAAAACAAGCAATTGGTCAAATAAATACGAGATTATCGAATAATGGATCTAGTGAAAAGTTGATTGTTATGGGGCCTTCAATGGGAGCTTTAATTTCACGAATTGCACTTTCTGAAATGAGCAACCACAATACCCGGATTTACATTTCATTCGACGGGCCACAGCAAGGCGCTTATATCCCAATGCCATTACAAGAACTATACGGTTATATGTTTAGTGTTATAAATAAAACCATCACATTTTCAGAAGCGGTATTTGCATTATTAAATATGCCCATGAAAACTTTTTCAGCATTGCTCTTCCAGGTAACCTTAAATGGTGTTGTACGCGAATACTCTCCACTTGACTGTCCGGCAGCAAAGCAAATGTTAATGTACCATTACCTTGGGACTTCAAATAACCAACCATATGCACCACATAGCGATCATTCTACGCTTTACAATAGTATTGAAGGTGTTTATCCATCCAATTGCATGAATATTGCAATATCTTGTGGCGATGGCCATGGCAATAGTCAACTTGGTTTCCCATCAGCAGGCGCCGATTATTTAGGTTATTCTACCAGTTCAAAAATTAAAACAGATATTGAATTTAAAGAATTACCAACTTCGGGTAGTCTGTCACCTTTTATGAAACTTAATGTATGGCAAAATGCTTTGTTTGGAATAAGACTTAATTACATCAACAAAGAATATAAATCGTTTACAACTTCAAGTTCAAAATCGTACGAACACTTGCCCGGAGGAAACTTTAATGGGAATTATATGCTAGGATCACTGCTTGATAAATTGAGCACGGGTTTCGACTATGACAAATATGAATGTTTTATGCCATTATCAACTGCATTCGACTTATCAAGTAGTGTATCAAATAATATTTTTTCAGAGTTTAATATTCCTACGGGAAGGAATTTTACAAAGAACATTTACCCTTCAAAATCGCCATTCGATATGCTTTATGTATGCAATGAAAACAGATATCATGTTTTACGGGGACCTAATCCTAATGCCGATGATAACACGCTAAATTCTTCAATACCCGGGCTTACTCAAGACATGACTGATTTTGTTGTTTTCCTTGTTGAGAATTCAGAAAATATTGAAGATGCAACGCAAAGCGAAGTTTATAATATATACGACATTTACCAGAACAGTGGTATCCAATACTGTTCACAACCATTCAATGCTGATTTACTTGAAAACGGTACAGTGAAAAAAAGTTACAACTCATCATCTGTTAATATCTCAAACGTAACAATTAGCGGAAGTGACAAAGACATTGAGGTTTATAGTACACAAAGTATCACTATAGGGTATAATACTACAATTGAAAATGGTGCAACTTTCAAAGCAGACTATGCCAACTGTCCAGCTGAATGATTTTATAAGTTACCTACCCCCGAAAGGGTTTTGATCCCTGTTGGGGCTACATTAAAAAACCATCTTTCCCATTTTCTCATCTAATAAACCTGGCAGTTTTTCACCTTTTTTTTTCATCTTTGCATTCATGCAATTCAACGATGTTATTGGGCAGGATGCCATTAAAAAGCGGCTGATTGAAGGGGTTCACGAAAACCGGGTGAGCCATGCACAGTTATTTGCCGGCACCGAAGGAGTGGGCAAAATAGCCATGGCCATTGCCTATGCACAGTTTTTGAATTGCAAAAACCGGAGTGAAAGCGATGCCTGCGGTCTTTGCCCCTCGTGTAAAAAATACAACAAACTCATCCACCCCGACCTGCATTTTGTGTTTCCGGTGGTGAAAACACCAAAACTCAAAGAACCGGTTAGCGACCACTTTATCGACAAATGGCGGGAGCTGGTGCTGAAAAGCCCTTATTTCAACCTGAATAACTGGTACAAGGCCATCGATGTTGAAAATGCACAGGGAAACATTTACGTGCACGAAAGCAGTGAGATCATCCGCAAACTGAACCTGAAAACCTTCGAAGCCGAGTACAAGGTGATGATCATCTGGATGGCCGAACGCATGAACAGGCAGTGTGCCAACAAACTCCTGAAGATGATTGAAGAGCCGCCGCCAAAAACACTCTTCATCCTGATAAGTGAAAACGAAGAACAGCTGCTGACCACCATCCGTTCGCGTACCCAGCTGATCAAATTTCCTCGTATCGATAATGAGTCCATGAGCCGGGCACTGTCCACCTTACCCGAAGCGGCCGGCAAAAACATACAGGGACTGGTACACCAGGCCAACGGGAATTTCATCACCGCTCTTAACCTGATCTCGCCCAACGAGGAAAAAGCCTTTTTCTTCGCGCAGTTTACCAATATTATGCGCATCAGCTACAAGCGTGACTGGATGCCCCTGTTCGAATGGGTTGACAGCATTGCTTCCATTGGGCGCGAACGCCAGAAAAGCT
Source organism: Roseimarinus sediminis (assembly GCF_050433125.1). NCBI lineage: Bacteria > Pseudomonadati > Bacteroidota > Bacteroidia > Marinilabiliales > Prolixibacteraceae > Roseimarinus > Roseimarinus sediminis. The sequence continues at coordinate 82,548 of NZ_JBNPXV010000001.1, forward strand.
TTCTGCTTTATGCCATGAAAATGCTGCGCGAAAATTTCGTTCTCAACCTGAAACGTCCCGAAATTGTGTACCTGAACGATGAAGAAATGGGCTTTTCTGAACGATTCAGCCCCTTTATCAACGAACGCAACATCCTTCATTTTTCCGAAGAATTTGAAAAGGCCTTTCGCGACATCGCCCAAAATGGCAATCCCCGCATCATCTTTCTCGATTTGTCACTAAAAATTGTGAAGATGATCAGGGCCTGAGTTGCTTTCCTGCTTTCAAATACTTCATTCAAAGTCCTTCGGCACTAAAGCATATTCTTTCTATTTTAAATCGCTTCCCTTTTTACAATCAGTTAATTCCTTATTTTTGTTTGCAGAAATAAAACCAAAGATATTCCTCCTCGCTTGCGAAGAGGCACATAAGCTTACTATATGACAACAGGCAATCCAATTTTCAGGGGCTGCTCAACCAGCAAAAACGGCGGATCGTGTGCCAAGCTCGACACCTACAACTGGCTGAACGATGTGGCCAACACGGCCAATCCCGAAGAACTGGTTGAAATAAGGTTCAAAAATACCCGAAAAGACTATTATAGAAATGTTAATCAGCTGAGTCTCGCTGTTGGCGAATTGGTCGCTGTAGAGGGAAACCCGGGACACGACATTGGCATGGTTTCGCTCACCGGCGACCTGGTGCTGAAACAAATGAAACGACACAAGGTGACCATGGTGAATGGTGAACTCCGAAAAATATACCGGAAAGCCAAACCGGCCGACGTCGAGAAATGGGAAGCAGCCATGCAGCGCGAACACGAAACCATGATCAAAACGCGGCAGATTGCTGCCGACCTGAAACTGAACATGAAAATTGGCGATGTAGAATACCAGGGCGATGGCACCAAGGCCATTTTCTACTACATAGCCGACGAGCGGGTCGATTTCAGGCAGCTCATCAAGGTACTGGCCGAAACCTTTCGCATACGCATCGAGATGAAACAGATCGGAGCCCGACAGGAAGCGGGTCGTATTGGCGGCATCGGGCCCTGTGGACGTGAATTGTGCTGCAGCTCGTGGATGTCGAATTTTAGTTCGGTCACCACCGTGGCAGCCCGTTATCAGGAGATTTCGATGAACCCGCAAAAACTGGCCGGCCAGTGCAGTAAACTCAAGTGCTGCCTCAATTACGAAGTGGATGTTTATCTCGACGAACTGAAATACTTCCCGCCCAAAGAAAAACTACACACCGAAGAAGGGGAATATGTGTACATCAAAACCGATGTGTTCAAACGTATTTACTGGTACACCCTCAACAACCATGCTCCTAGCGGTCAGATCGGTGTTCCTGTCGATCGCGTAAAGGAAATCATCGTAATGAACAGCAAGGGCAAAAAACCCGAAAAACTGATGGACGTACTGCTGAGCGCGGGCAAGGAAGCCGACCACAACTACCACAATGTAGTTGGCCAGGACAGTCTTACCCGCTTTGATAAGCCCAAAGAAGACGGGCGAAAAAAGCGCCGAAAAATAAAACGCCGACCACAGGGAGAAGCTGAAAAAGTTCAAACAGGCGAAAGAAAACAGGTCCAGCGAAATGCACAGGACAGAAACAACAATTCGAACCGCAAACCCCGAAGCAACAGAAACAACCGCCGGCGGGGTCCAAAACCTGAAAACAGTCAGAATAATTAAGACATGAAAAACTTTGCAAGTCTATTGATTATCTTCACTTTGCTGTTGTTTGCCTGCGATGCCAACCGGGTATACGAAGATTATTACACAAGCGCTTCCGACGGATGGCACAAGGATTCAACAGCTGATTTCACCTTCGAAATCAGCGACACTACGAGCCTTTACAATCTGTATGTCAACACCAGGAACCTCGAAAACTACGGATACAGTAATCTGTGGCTTTTCACCAGCATTACAGCCCCCGACGGCTCGGTGCTGGCCGACACCGTCGAATTTCAGCTAGCGCTGCCCAACGGCAAGTGGACCGGCAAAGGCACCAGCGGAGTGTATCACAATCAGAACACTTACCGGCAGGCAGTCTACTTCCCCATGTCGGGTACTTACACCTTTTCAATCAGACAGGGAATGCGCGAAACCAGGCTCGATGGCTTAAGAAATGTTGGAATAAGTGTTGAAAAAGAATAAAAGTGGGAAAGAATAAGCTTTCGAAATTTGCCGACATGGAACGTTTCAGCAATGTGCTGCAGGTAACGTTTCACCAACTGCAACAAAACGATCATGCGTTGAAAGGAAACTGGAAGCGCGACTTTTTTAAAAACGAAGGGCCCATTGTACTCGAACTGGGCTGTGGAAAGGGTGAATACACCACCGGACTGGCACAACTGGCACCCGAAAAAAACTACCTGGGGATCGACATCAAAGGAGCCCGCATGTGGAAGGGAGCCAAATATGCCATCGACCACGGGCTGGACAATGTAGGTTTTATACGCACGCACATCGAGATGATTGCTCAGTTTTTTGCACCCGGCGAAGTAAGCGAAATCTGGCTCACCTTTCCCGATCCGCAAATGAAGAAAACCCGGAAACGGCTCACGTCCACCCGTTTCATTGCCCTTTACCGTCAGTTTTTGAAACCCGGCGGCATTGTCCACCTCAAAACCGACAGCAACTTTCAATACCGCTACACCCTCGAAATGGCCAAAGCCAACGGTTTTGAAATTGTTGGCAATAACAACAACATTTACGCCGACGATCAGCACGAACCGGTGCTTGACATCAAAACCTACTACGAAAAACAATGGATTGCACGTGGCTTAAACATCAAATACATTAGCTTTGTACCTCACCAGCAGGAACTAATTGAACCCGACGTGGACATTGAGCCCGACAGCTACCGCAGTTTTGGGCGCGGCGCCATTACGGTCGACTAAGAACACGAGCAACTAATGTCGTCAGACAACTTACATTGCGCTCCTGCGAAAACGAATATTCATTCAGGCTAAGCATACTCCCTTTTTGGAACAATCGCCGGAACCCTGGTAAAAGAAGAATTAAATAGAAATGTGAAGCCTGATCGATCCCAACAGCCCCTACAAAAAAAGCCTCTGAATTATAAATCCAGAGGCTTTCATTAGAGCGAGAAACGGGACTCGAACCCGCGACCCCGACCTTGGCAAGGTCGTGCTCTACCAACTGAGCTATTCTCGCAATTATTTTTCAATACTATAAGAACCCGCGACCCCATCCGTCAGCTGACGGATCGTGCTCTTCCTCCCGATAGCTATCGGGATGAGCTATTCTCGCATTCAATTTTAATTAGTACCCGGAGCGGGACTTGAACCCGCACAGCCATAATAGCCATTGGATTTTAAGTCCAACGTGTCTACCAATTCCACCATCCGGGCGACCCTGCAAAAAGAATCCCATTAAGATGAATTCCTGCTTAGAGCGAGAAACGGGACTCGAACCCGCGACCCCGACCTTGGCAAGGTCGTGCTCTACCAACTGAGCTATTCTCGCATTTATTTTTCAATATTATAAGAACCTTCGCGACCCCCATCCGTCGGCTGACGGATCGTGCTCTACCTCCCGATAGCTATCGGGATGAGCTATTCTCGCATTCAATTTTTTAATGAACTTCGCTTTATTTGCACTGTTGCCTTCAACGTGGTGCTTTAGCGGATGCAAATATATGTCTTATTTTTTTTTCTCCAAAAAAAAGATGCTACTCATGGGCCGATTTTTCATAATAAAGACCAGCACTGCTATTTCAGACCCGCAATCCGCTTTATTTCATTGAGTTTATTCAAAGCATCAATCGGAGTCAGATTATTGATATCGAGATGGACGATTTCATCACGAATCTGTTTCAGCACCGGATCGTCGAGCTGAAAAAAGCTGAGCTGCATCCCTTCCCGCTCAGTACCAATCGTATCGAGTGGTTTCGACAGCGATTCTTTTCGGTGGGTATCCTCAAGCTGTTTCAATATCTCTTCGGACCTTTTTACAAGACTTTTGGGCATCCCGGCCATGCGGGCCACATGAATCCCAAAACTATGGTTACTGCCTCCCCTGATGAGCTTACGCAGAAAAATAACCTTGTTGTCGATCTCTTTAACCGTCACATTGTAGTTTTTCACGCGGCCAAAAGCATGTTCCATTTCATTGAGTTCGTGATAATGCGTGGCAAAAAGTGTTTTTGCCCTGGCTTTCGGATGTTCGTGAATGTATTCAACAATCGACCAGGCAATGGATATCCCGTCGTAGGTGCTGGTACCCCGGCCCAATTCGTCGAGTAAAATCAGACTGCGGTCGGAGAGGTTGTTCAGGATACTGGCCGCTTCATTCATTTCGACCATGAAGGTTGATTCGCCTAGCGAAATGTTGTCGGATGCACCCACCCTGGTGAAAATCTTATCGACATAACCAATCTGCGCACTTTGAGCAGGCACAAAACAGCCAATCTGTGCCATTAGTACTATCAGGGCAGTTTGACGCAGCAGGGCCGACTTACCCGACATGTTGGGCCCGGTAATGATAATGATCTGCTGTTCGTCGCGGTTTAGCCTTACATTGTTCGAGATATAGTTCTCGCCAATGGGCATCTGGCGTTCAATGACCGGATGGCGGCCTTCCCTGATGTCGATCACTTCGCTTTCGTCGACCTCCGGCCGGTGGTAATCGAACTCCGACGATACGGTGGCAAAGGACAACAAGCAGTCGATTTGCGACAAAATATTTGCATTGAGCTGAATGGCCTGAATGTATTCACTTAAGGCATTCACCAGTTCGTTGTAAAGCCTGGTTTCGAGCTGAAGGATTTTTTCTTCGGCTCCCATGATTTTGGCTTCATACTCCTTCAGTTCCTCGGTGATGTAACGTTCGGCACTAACCAGTGTTTGCTTTCTGATCCATTCAGGAGGAACTTTGTCCCTGTGTGTGTTACGCACTTCAATGTAGTAGCCGAAAACGTTGTTGAAACTGATTTTCAGTGACGAAATTCCGGTGCGCTGAATTTCACGTGCCTGCATTTTTACCAAAAAATCCTTCCCCGAGCGTTTGATGGTACGCAGCTCGTCCAATTCGGCATTCACTCCTTCGGCAATCGTATTTCCCTTGTTAATTTGCGCAGGCGGATCGGGATATATTTCCTTTTCGATTCGCTCAGCTATCGACTGGCAGGGATTCAACTGTTCGGCATACTTTTCAAGCGTTTTATTTTCCGAAGCAGCACAAAGCGCCTTAATGGGACGAATGGCCTGCAAGGCAATCTTCAACTGAACCACCTCGCGCGGGTTAATGCGCTGAACAGCCACTTTTGAAATGATCCGCTCGAGATCGCCCAGCTCGCGCACCTGCATTGCAATCTGTTCTTTTAGCTCTGTTTCGTTAATCAGCACCTCAACGGCATCGAGGCGGTTATTTACCGACTGTACATTTTTTAAGGGAAAAGACACCCACCGCCGCAGCATCCTCGCACCCATGGGCGTTAAGGTGCGGTCGAGTACTCCAATCAGGGTCTTTCCGCCCTCGTTGATGGGATTGATCAGTTCAAGATTCCGAATGGTAAAACGGTCGAGCCACACAAAACGATCTTCCTCGATGCGTGCCAGGTTCGAAATGTGCTTGATATGGTGATGCTGGGTTATATCGAGGTAATGAAGGATGGCTCCCGCAGCCATTACCCCGTATTCGAAGCGCTGCACGCCAAAGCCCTTCAGCGATTTCACCTCAAAGTGGCGCAGCAGGCGGTCGTTGGCGGCATCGGCAGTGTAAACCCAGTCGTCGAGTGTAAAAGTATAATACTTGTGCCCGAAGTACTCGCTAAAAGCTGCATCTTTCCCTCGTTGAAAAAGCACTTCCTTTGGCTGAAACGAATTGAGCAGTTTATCGACATATTCGTAGGTCCCTTCGGCGCATAAAAACTCTCCGGTTGAAATATCGAGAAAGGCCACACCGGCCATCTTACGGTCGAAATGAACCGATGCCAGAAAATTGTTTTCGCGGTGATTCAGGATGTTATCATTAATTGAAACCCCCGGAGTAACCAGCTCGGTAATTCCCCGCTTGACAATCTTTTTGGTCATTTTAGGGTCTTCGAGCTGCTCGCACACCGCCACCCGTTGCCCTGCCCTCACCAGCTTTGGCAGATAGGTGTCGAGCGCATGATGCGGAAATCCGGCCAGTTCAACAAAACTGGCCGAACCATTGGCCCTGCGAGTAAGTGTAATCCCTAATATCTCGGCTGCTTTGATGGCATCTTCACCAAAGGTCTCGTAAAAATCTCCTACCCTGAATAACAATACGGCATCGGGATGCTGGTCCTTGATGGCATAATATTGTTTCATTAGCGGGGTTTCTACATATCTTTTTCCTTGTGCGGCCGACATAGTACTTATTTTCAGTGTTTAAAAAACGGACAGACTTGTTTCGTCGTTGTTCATTCTTTCAGTAACAAAGATAATTGTTTAAACGCGGCATTGAAAAAGCAGTTCGTTTTGAATCCCTGTTTTTATCAACAAAATAAAGCTAAATTTGAGCTCGCCGCTTGAAATAACTTACAAGCTGCAAACATTCTCAATAAAAGGAAGAAAGTAAATGAAAAAGAAAGTAGCCATTATAAGCGGTTCGGGTAAAGGGATTGGAAAATCGTTGGCCCGGGCTTTCGCTTTGAAGAAATACCATGTGGTGATTGCAGAAATTGATCAGGAAAGCGGCAGGGAAACGATGGATGAGCTGCTTGAGGCCGGCGAATCGGCACGCTTTATTAAAACCGATGTTTCAAAAGTAAGCGACATTGAAAGCATGGTTGCGAAAACCATCGAACAGTTTGGCCGTATCGACGTGCTGATCAACAATGCCGGCTTGTCGGAGTTCACCAATATTTTTGAGATAAATGAAGAACAATGGGACCGGGTGCTGAACACCAACCTGAAAAGCGTCTTTTTCGCATCGCGCGAAGTGGCACGCCACATGAAGGAAAAGGGAGGCAGCATCATCAATATCGCCTCCACCAGGGCCATCATGTCGGAGCCCAACAGCGAAGCCTATGCTGCATCGAAGGGAGGAATTCTGGGACTGACCCATGCACTGGCGGCATCGCTCAGCGAGCATCGCATTACGGTCAATGCCATATTGCCCGGATGGATAGCCAACGAGAAATACGATGAGCTGCGACCAAAAGATCATGATCAGCATTTTTCAAAGCGGGTGGGCAAACCCGAGGACATTGCCCGTGCCTGCCTCTTTCTGGCCGATCCGCAGAACAATTTCATCACCGGTTCGCAGCTTGTTATCGACGGGGGCATGACCCGTAAAATGATCTACGAATAAATAAAATAACACTACAGCGATCTGAAAAAAGACACGATCACATTGGTATCGAACCATTCGAGGCCATAGAGAAAAAACAAAATAAGCAGGGCGAGAAAGAAAAAGACGAAAGCACCTATTTCACGTCCTACAACTTTTTTGCCCGCTCGCATGAATTTATTTCCTGCTTTGGTGGCCCACTGGTCGATTTTTGAGAACAGCGGATAATAGATCAGCACCACCACGGCCATTCCGATGGCAGTAAACAAATGAGGTGAATAGCTCCAGCGATAAGTCAGCATGTACTCATCGATCCAGATGGTTAACAAATTGGCCAACAAAATGCCCAGCACCATTACCATTATTTTGAATAGCTTTCGGCCCATCTCATTCGCTTTAAATAGTAAACAGCAATTCCATGCGTTCGAAATCAATCACTGCTTTATGTGAAAGCAGAAAATCGCTTCCCAGCAGACCAACAATCTGCTCATTGGCATAGCTTTTATAAAGTGCATTGATGTGCTTCAGATCGATGATGGCTACAGGCCAGCTTTTCATTTCAAGCGCACCAAAACGAACACGGTGCAACACCCCGGTATTTGTTTCAATATGACCTTCGCCAATGCCGGCCGATCGCACCTCGGTTTCGGGGTCTGAAACAGCATGGTAAAGATGGTTGAGATTCCCATCGAACACGGTTCTTGAGGCACCTGTATCAATGGTCCATTTTCCGCTTTCATTGTTATCAAAAAGCGAATCAACCAACAGGTGATAATTTTCTTTCTCGAGCGCTACCAGCTGCAAGGGAATACTGACTCTTGTCCTTCGTTTCATGGTTTACGAAGATAAAAAAAAGCACGCCGAAGCGTGCCTGAGTTGAGAAAATATCTGGTAATCGTGTGAGATTCGGATTATTCGCCCTGAGCAAGTTGAATCTTTAATTCATGCAACTCATTGTTTCTGACATCGATATTCTGAGTTAACACTTCCTTGTAAGAGATCATCTCAACATTTAGCTTGTATTTTCCGGGTTGCAGCTTACTGAATTCGAAGTTGCCTTCGAAGTCGGTATAACATACCGTTTCGGTTCCATGCAGCTTCACTGCAACACCTACGAGTTCTTCACCGGTTAATTGATCAATTACTTTTCCGCTTAATACGCTTTCCACCATTGGAGTATTATCTTCTGTTTTTGTTTTTTTCTCAGCAAAAACAGGGGCAATCATCATTAGAGCCAAAGCGATCAATGCTATTTTTTTCATTTGTTTTTCTTCTTTTAGTACACTCCAAAAGTACGTCAGCCATGTTAACTGATCATTAGCACTGGATTATAAATGATTTATCCAATTGTTAGCTCATGCGAGTCAATGTTAATTAATTATGAATACAAATTACTTTAATAAAGGAACTAAAATAAGCGCTTACAAGACTGGCTAATAACAGCTTAAAACCATAACTTGTACCTGAATTTTCCTTTCATTGAAAGTTGGCATATGTTACCTGAAAGGTCACCAAATACAAAAAGAGAATGAAGAACGGACTGCTGACAATGGCTGATGATTTTCTTTCACTGATTTATCCAAGGTTGTGCATTTGCTGTGACATGCCGCTGGTTAAACAGGAAAAGATTCTTTGCACCAAATGTACGCTCGACCTGCCACGTACCCACTACCATCTGCTTCCCGACAATCCGGTTGAGCAGCTTTTCTGGGGAAGAACGCGCCTTGAAAAAGCCACTTCCTATTTTCTTTTTCAGAAAGGAAGCCGTTACCAGAAACTCTTGCACTACCTGAAATACAAAGGATTCAGAACCATTGGCAGCGAGCTGGGAAAGCGTTTTGGTGCCGAATTGATGCAAAACAGCTACTTCGACGAGGCTGATGTACTGGTGCCCGTTCCCTTGCATCCCAAAAAAGAAAGAAAACGCGGCTACAACCAGAGTCTGGCCATTGCCGAAGGACTGGCCCTGCAGCTGCACAAACCCATCAGCCACAAAAACCTTTACCGAAAACACAGCAGTGAAACACAGACCCGCAAGGGCCGTTATGAAAGGTGGGAGAACGTCAGTGAGCTGTTCGACCTGCATGAGCCCGAAGAATTTGCGGGAAAACACGTGTTGCTGATCGACGATGTAGTCACTACCGGATCGACCCTCGAAGCCTGTGCAGCCACCCTGCATCGTTGCAATCAATGTAAAGTGAGCATTGCCACTTTAGCTTTTGCTTCGATCTGATTATTTTTGCAGCGATGGCAAAAAAGAAATTTGAAGTTGAAATGTACAGTTATGGTGAATATGCACCATGGGACCGGAACAGCAAAGCCATTCCGAAGCTACTGTCGATAAAAAACACAATTGAAGCCGAAAGCGGAACCGAATTTGGCTATGTGCTCAGAATTAAAAAGGCCAAAGGCAAACGCATCGATTTCAGGATTGACCACCCGCCTTTTCGGGATGAAAGCGGAAAAGTGAGCCCGCCTTTTACGGGCCAGGTTTTCATTAACAGCAATACTTACGAATTCTTTCTGGGCGATTGTGTGTGGGCACCTGTCGATGATAAAATGGGAAACTGGACCATGACCACCAAAATTGAAGGTGAAATCGTTGCACAAAAAACGCTGCGGCTCGTTCCCAAATAAGAAAAACGAGGGCATGCCTTCCGACACGCCCTCGTTCTTTTATTTCGAATGCAATATATCAAATAATAAGCATGGCATCACCATAGGTACCAAAACGGTATTTCTCCTTAATCGCTTCCTTGTAGGCTTCCATTAAAAAGTCGTAACCAGCAAAACTTGCCACCATCATCAACAGGGTTGATAAAGGAAGATGGAAATTAGAGATCATGCAGTTGGCAACGCTGAATTCATAAGGCGGAAAAATAAATTTATTGGTCCATCCTTCGTAGGGCTTTAACTCACCTGCAGTCGACACCGAGCTCTCGAGTGTACGCATTACGGTGGTTCCAACGGCACAAACGTTTTTCTTCCTGCTTCTTGCACTGTTTACAACATTACAGGCTTCCTCGTTGATCCAGATTTGCTCCGAATCCATCTTATGCTTGGTCAGATCTTCAACATCGACACTTCTGAAATTACCCAGGCCCACATGGAGGGTGATGTAGGCAAATTCGGTTCCCCGTATTTCGAGTCTTTTCAACAATTCCCTGCTGAAGTGCAGTCCTGCAGTAGGTGCAGCCACTGCTCCCTCGTGTTTTGCGAAGATTGTCTGATAGCGTTCCTTATCATCGGCTTCTACGGGTCGCTCAATGAATTTAGGCAGCGGTGTTTCGCCAAGACTGTAAAGGGTCTTTTTAAAATCGTCGTAAGGGCCGTCGTACAAAAAGCGGAGCGTACGACCACGCGAGGTGGTGTTATCAATTACTTCGGCCACCAAAGTATCATCCTCGCCAAAGTAAAGTTTGTTGCCAATTCTAATTTTTCTGGCAGGATCAACCAACACATCCCATAAACGCTGCTCGCGATTGAGCTCACGTAAAAGAAAAACCTCGATCTCGGCACCTGTTTTTTCCTTGTTACCATACAAGCGGGCTGGAAAAACCTTGGTGTCGTTAAAAATAAAAACATCTCCATCGTCGAAATAATCGATGAGATCTTTGAACAACCTGTGTTCGATTTTCCGGGTTTCACGGTTCAACACCATCATACGACTTTCGTCGCGGTGATGCGTCGGATGTAGTGCAATTAATTCCTCTGGTAATTTAAACTTAAACTTTGATAGCTTCATCTGTTTACTATTTTGATCAATAATAAGCCGTACAACAAAGCTGCCGGCCATCGATTAAGGCGCACACCTACAATCATTTATTATTTCTGATTGAACTGTTTCACCAATGCACACCCATCATTTTTTGTCTCTCTTTTACAAGTGCTTAAGAAAGTTCACTGAGTCGCCTTATACGACACAAAAACAAAAAGGTTACAAAAGTGCTAATTTTTTTTCAAAAATATCTACACTCCAGGCCTCATCTAGCTGATAGTCACCGATACGGGTACGCCGCAAACCAATCAGATAGGCTCCACTGTTAAGTTGAAGTCCAATATCGCGTGCCAGTGAGCGAACATAGGTTCCCTTACCACAACGGATTCTGATTTCCAGCTCCGGCAATTCAAAACGCAGCACTTCGATTTCGTGAACAACAATTCGGCGTGCTTTCAGCTCCAGTTCTTCACCCTGCCGGGCATAGTTAAATGCACGTTTCCCGTTGACCTTAATGGCCGAAAACACCGGAGGCACCTGATCGATTTCGCCTATAAATCCTTTTAATACAGAATCAACAAGCCCGGAGGTAATATGTTCTGTCGGATAGCTTGCGTCTTCTTCGCTTTCGAGATCGTACGACGGGGTACTTGCTCCCAGTTTTATCAGAGCGACATACTCTTTCTCATCTGCCTGGATGATCTCAATCTTCTTTGTCATTTTACCGGTACACAACACGACCAGTCCGCTTGCTTTGGGATCGAGCGTTCCGGCATGCCCAACCTTCAGCTTTTTAATGCCCAGTTTGCGGCACAACAGGTAGCGCACCCGGTTCACCACATCAAATGAGGTCCAGTTAAGGGGCTTATCAAACAGAAGAATTTCTCCGGAAATAAAATCGCGATCGGCTAAACTTTGATTCATGAATTTACTTGCTGCCAGTGTCTTAAAATAGGTGTATGATAAAAATTTCAGGCCGCAAAGATAACAATAAAGGCAACAAGTGCCTAGTGGATAGAAAAATAAACGAAGGGCGCTTAAAGCGCTCTAAAAATAAAAACACCAGCAGGAAAGAACAAAGCGCTTATAATGAGCAGCAACAAGGCAACAATACGCACAAGCAACAACACTTGCCTACTCCGATGTCTTTGGTTTTTTCATGATGGCATAAATCTCGAAAAGAAAACCGGCCAGAACAATCATCGGCGCAAGGGTTATACGACGAAAGTTGAATACTTCGGGATTAAACACCTCAGGATCATCACTGCCACCACCCATCATTAACAAAAAGCCAATAACGATTACAACAAGGCCGATGAGCATCAGTTTATAGTTTTCCCAACCCAGGGCAAATGTTTCTTTTTGAGGAGTATCGGAATTCTTTTTCGACATAACTGTTTTTATTTGAGCTGTAAAAATAATCAATTAAATAATTCATCATAGCGCATGCGCAGGAATTTGTTCACGGCAAAGAAAGTCGACAACCACGAAATAATAATGCCGAAAATAAAAACCAGGGCAAATACCAGCAAAATTACCTGATTCGACTGGTAGTTGAACAAGTCGGTAAAATGATGGCGGTACGAGAGCACCAAAAGGGCCAGCAAGCCGTTGGCAAGCAGCGCACCAATCATGCCGTGAAGCAAGGATCGGTTAATAAAGGGCCGCCGGATGAATGAACGGTTGGCTCCCACCAGTTGCATGGTGTTGATCAGAAAACGTCTCGAATAGATCGACAGGCGAATGGTGTTATTAATTAAAGCCATGAATATAAGCAACATAACCAGCCCCAATCCCAAAAGGATCAGACTTATTTTTTGTGCATTGTCGTTGATCAGGTTCACCAGGTTGCGCTGGTAAAAAACTTCTTCAACATTCGTAAACTGAAGAAATTTTTGCTCAAGTGTTGCCAGGCTGTCGTTATGTGTATAGGCCGCATAAAGTTTCACATCGATGGTGGCATTTAGTGGATTATAGCCTAAAAAGCCTACAAAATCTTCGCCCAGCTCCTCTTTTAGCTGAAGGGCTGCCGTTTCAGAATCGACATACTCGGCCGACTTAACTTCAGGCTGTGCAGCGAGCAGCTTCTGCAACTGCAGCAAGTCGACATCACGCACCTGTTCGTCAAGCACCAGCGTAAAACCAATGTTTTCGCGGATGTAACGGTTCAGGTACTGGGCGTTGAATACCATCATCGACAACAGGCCGATCAGAAAAAGCAGCAGGGTAATGCTCAATGTTGAAACAAAATAAGCATTGATCAATCTCCGCTTCAGCGGCCTTGGGCTTTTATTCTTCATCGTCGTTCAAACTTTTTCGTTTCATTTCTTTCACTTCGCGCAAAACGAGGCCTGCAACTGTCAGCAACAGGATCAGCGAAGAGGCAAACGAAACTGCATTCCCCATTTTGTAGGACTGTGGCTTAAACTCGAAAACAATTTCATGCTCTCCGGCAGGAAGTACCATGGCTCTAAGTAGATAGTTGGCACTAAAATGTGCTGCTTCTTTTCCATCGATCAGGGCAATCCATCCTTTGGGATAATAGATTTCGGAGAAAACAGCCAGCTGTTCCTTTTGGGCCTTACTATGGTAAACCAGCCGGTTGGGCTCATAGGCCGTCAGGCTGATTGTTGCATCAGGATCGCTTTCCAACTGATCTGGTAAAAGCGAACGAAAGCTCTCATCGATTACTGCAGTGCGGCTTACATCAATCTTTTCCAATGCAGCAATTTCTTCATCGGCATTGGCAACAAGTTGCCAGTCATGAAGCATCCAGGCATTGCCCAGCGCATGGCGGTTAAAAAGCGGCGCTGCATTTGGATTGTAAATAACATAACGTGTATTCAGCATGTTGATTGCGCTAAGTCCGGCAAAAACCTCATCGGCCTCAGCCTGCGACTGTACTTTCTGCAAACGCATGCCCAGCTGCTGAATTTCGGGCGATAAATGGTATTCGATCAGCTCCTGATAGCGCTGCATTTTAGCACCATGGTATCCGCCAATCGATTTGTGAAAATAGGAGGTAGCAGCATCATTCCATGGATTTACAGCAATGTTCAGCACCCTGTAATCGGGATCCTTGTCGCTCAGAATTTGCTGATCGGCCTTCGATGCGGTGTAGGGTTGTTCTGCAACACGGCGGCTAACAAAATCGTCGTTATTAAGATAGCGCTTGTTGATGGGCCACATGTCGGCAAAAATCAATACCACCCAGAGCAGTATGGCATGCTGAGCCTTCAGCTTCTTTTTCCAGAATGCCCAGATACTGGCAGCAGCAAGCGTCACAAAGATGAAGGTGCGCAGTGAGTCGGCACGCAAAACCTGCCGTCGATCGGATCTGAGTGCATCCAGCAGGTTCTGCGACCAGCCCATTTGTGCATAGCGGGCATCGGCACTGCCGGTAAAATCGCCGGCCAGGCCGGGAAACAACACAAATACCAAAGCCAATCCGCCTGTAATGCCGAAGGCATATTTCAGGTTTTTCATGAAGGTTTGATCATCCGCCTTTCTGAGATACACCTCCCGCACAGCCAAAGCGCCCAAAAGTGCCATGGCAAAATGCTGAATGACAATGATATTTTTAACATCCCTGAATTTGTTGTAAGCCGGGAAATAGTCGATCATAAAATGAGCCAGCGAAGGAATGTATTTCCCCAGCGAAAGCAGCAGGGCAATCAGCACAGTGGCAGCTACCCACCATTTTTCCTTTCCCTTCACCATAAAGAGGCCGAAAACAAAGAGGAAGATAAGCACAGCACCATAATAAAAGGGCGCTCCCGAAATGGGCTGACTGCCCCAGTAGAGCGGTGCCTGCTGCACAATTTGCGCCGCCCGCGCTTTTCCCTGGCTTTGCGCCAGTTCCTTGTACAGATGCGACGATTCGTTCAGCGACTCCATCATGCCACCGCCTTTAAAACGGGGAATAAAAGCCGTAAGCGCTTCACCCAGGTCGTAGCTGTAGTCGAGGATGTAGCTTTTATCGAGGCCCGAGGTCTGGTCTTCGTCGGGTGTCAGTTCCGACTCACCCCGCATCGAATACTTTCCATATTCATAGGTTGTATAAAGTCGTGAGAAGTTGGCCCCAACGGCCAGTACGGCAGCCAGCAATAGCAGGGCCGATGTTTTCATAAAGGCAGGCAGTGTTTTCTTCATGATGGCGTCAAGCAGGTAGGTGACTCCAATAATGATCACCATAAGCCCCGCATAATAAGTCATTTGCGGATGGCCGGCATACAACATAAACGAAAGGCCAAAGGCCGCCATCAGGCTTCCCGGAAGGGCTTTACGACGATAGGCATAAATAACACCTCCAACCACCAGCGCAATAAAAGTGATGGTATTTGCTTTCGACATGTGCCCCGTGTCGATCCATACAAAAAAGGCCGTATTCATTCCAAAGGCCAGTGCGGCAGCAAAGCTGATCCACACATTCACCTTAAACAAAAGCAGCATAACAAAAAACAAGCTGAAATTTAGCAGCAAATAACTCGCCGGCCTGGGAATGTTGTAGAAAAACTGTTGGATTTTTCCAATCAGGTTGCCGGGATATTCAACTGAAATAAGGTAGGCGGGCATGCCTCCAAACAGGCTGTTGGTCCACAAGGCCTCTTCGCCGGTTTCGTTGCGGTGATCGACAAGCTCCTTTGCCATCCCCTTAAAATGAGTCACATCGCTTCCTTCGATTACTTTTCCCTGCAACAAGGGAGCAAAATACACCAGGGCAACAACCAGAAATAACAACAGGGCAATTACAATGGAGCGGCCTTTTGCCTGATTGCTCATTATCTTCTTCAGCATGAGTTTCTACTATCTAATGTTCAACGTTTAAGCTTTCAATTCTCCTCAAAAGTAAAAAAACGTATGGATTTTCTTTTCAAAATGATAACTTTCCTAAAACATCTTAATTTAGCAGTTTTATTTAGAAAAATGGGCATCGTCATCCGTCAGACAATCAAAGGAACCATCTGGTCGTACCTGGGGGTAATCATTGGTTTTATTACCACTTCGTACTTTTTCCCCAACTACCTCACAACCGAAGTGGTTGGTTTACTGGGACTTCTGGTTTCCTACTCCCAGCTTTTTGGGAGCCTGTCGCTGCTGGGTTTGCCAGGTGTAACCAGTCGTTTATTTTCCTATTTCAGAAATAAGGAAAACGGACACAATGGCTTTCTGTTCATTGCCCTCTTGTTTCATCTGGCCGGAATTGTGCTTTTCCTTTTGGCTTTCTTTCTTTTTAAACCCCTGCTGATTGAGACCAACATCGACGATTCTCCGCTGCTGGTGCAATACCTCTACCTGCTCGTTCCATTAACAGTGGCCGTGATGTTGTTTGTTTTTCTCGACACCTTTAACAAGGTGCTTTACGATGCTGTTTTTGGTACTTTCCTGCAGGAATTTCTGCAGCGCTTTCTGATCCTGGCCGTTACCATTCTCTACGTAACACGCATCATTTCGCTCGAGCACTTTGTAATTGGCTATGCCATTGCCATCATGAGCAAAGCAATCATTATTCTGTTTTTCCTTTTACGCAGAAAAGCCATCGACCTGAAACCCAGGTTGGATTTTCTCGATCGTCCAATGCGCAGGGAACTGGCCAGTGTTGCCATTTTTTCGCTGGTAAGCGGCATGGGCTCGCTCATTGTTTTCAATCTCGACAAAATCATCATCAACCAAATGCTCGACCTGTCGAATACCGGTGTTTACACCATTGCCTTTTACTTCGGATCGCTCATTGCCATGCCTTCGAGGCCCCTGTTGAAAATTTCGGGGACGCTCATTGCCGATGCCTGGCGAAACAACGACCTTGGCACCATCAGCCGCATCTACAACAAAAGCTGCCTCAACCAACTGATTATTGGCGGATTATTGTTTCTTGGCGTGTGGGCCAACATCGACAATGTGCTCATCATACTGGGCGACGACTATCTCGAAGGCCGCTGGGTCATCTTCTTTATTGGCATGGGCTACCTCATCGACATGAGTACCGGAGCCAATGGCCAGATCATCAATTTTTCGAAGTACTACCGCACCAGCCTGCTTTTTATTTCAATACTGATCGGGCTGGTGGTAGTCAGCATGCGACTGCTCATTCCGCTTTGGGGAATTGTGGGTGCAGCCGTCGCCATTGCCGCATCGCTGCTTTTCAACAACCTGATGCGTTTCCTGTTTTTACGCAGTAAATTTGGCTTTCAGCCATTCACCATTCATTCACTGCTTGTGATCGCCATTTACCTTTGCATTTATTTTATTCAACTGCTGTTGCCCGCGATGCCATTTCTACCCGACCTGCTGGTACGCAGCACCTTTATCGTCGTGGTGAGCTTCCTGATTTTCTGGAATTTCCCGATATCGGAAGACCTCAAATACCTTAAGCAGGTAGTTATTGCTAAATTGAAAGAAAGAAAAATTTTTAAATAGAAAGAAACCTTGAAACATCCAATTTTTATACTGGGAGCACACAAGTCGGGAACCAGCCTGTTGCGCAGTCTTTTCGACTCACACAGCCAGCTGTTTACCATTCCTTTCGAGGCCCACTATTTTGAATTGTCGCAGCACTGGGTTGAAAACCCTTACCGGAAGACCAGCCCGCAGCCACGCAAGGCGGCTACTACCCGCAAAGCGATGATTGAATACATGCAGTTACTGAACCAAAGCGACGACCGCTATGCCGACTCGGTAATGAAAGACCGCATCGATACAGCCCGTTTCGAGGCCCAATTGCAGATCAACGACCAGCTGCCCGAAGAACAGTGGATCGAAAACTACTTTGCCGCCATCGCCCGCTCATTGGGTCACGAAGCAGGCATCGATCGCTTGCGGGTGGTTGAAAAATCGGTCGAAAACGGAGAGTTTGCCATCGAGCTGAGCCGGCTTTTTCCTTCTGCCAAATTCATTCACATTGTCCGTAATCCGTATTCCAACATTGTTGCGCTCCGAAAATACAAAAGCATCGGCTTTGGTTTTCCGCTCATCGACAAACTATTTAATACACTGAGCAACAACTTCTACTGGCTCGAGAAGAACCAGAAAAACATTGAAAATTATCTGCTTGTGAGGTACGAGGATCTGCTCACCAATCCGAAAAACACCCTTGATCAGATTTGTAATTTTCTCGACCTGAACTTTGAAGAAACGCTGCTTGTACCTACTTCCCAGGGAGTGCAATGGAAAGGAAACAGTACCAGCAACAAACAATTCAGCGGCATCGATGCCTCGAACCTCGACAAATGGAAGAAGGAACTGCTTCCCATCGAAGCGGCATTCATCAACCGGCATTTGGCTTTTATTGTTGAAAAATATGGCTACGAAAAATATGAATGTGAAGGATCAGAATGGAAGCGCGGAAAGGGAGAAAGCTTAAAACGCTACTTCTACAACCGCCTTTACCGCTACTATTTGCACTGAAGCGCACTAGGCTTCCATGAGAGCAAGGAGCTTTTTCTTTCTTACTTCGTTCGAGAAATTAGCTGTTACATAACTTCGGGTTTCTACCCTAAGCTCCTTATCGAGCACAATTTTTAAACGGGCTGCAATGAGTTGCTTATTACGGGCTACTGTTTCGCCATGAGGCCCGATGACCTCAGGCATCCCACCCACGCGGGTGATCATGGGATAACAGTTAAAATACATCCCTTCGGCCAGCGCCAGACAAAAGGTATCCATTCGCGACAGTTGGAGGTAAACCGAAGCCTTTTGATAATACTCCACCAGTTGCTGATGCGCTACAGGGCTGCAAAGGGTCACATTGGACGGAACATTGTCAGCAAGGCGTTCCATCATCACTTCGCTTACTCCAATTACCATAAAACGATATTCAGGCAAAAGCTTTGCTACATCGATAAAGGTGTCGATTCCCTTTAATTGAAATGATCTTTCACCATCGATCAGTCCCACTGTAATTATCAGTTGCTCTTTTGTTTCAGCTGACAGCATGCTCCCGTCGAATTTCACCGAATTATAAACCATTCGGCGCTTTGCACCGGGAGCTATGAACCGCACTTTCCGATCGACGTAATGAGAAACGGTGAGGTTGCAGCCTGCCTTTTTCATCGACTGAATGGCAAAAAAGCCCCTGAACTTTTTGAAGAATGCTCCGTACTTTAATTCCGGGATGCGTCCCACGTCGTATCCTCCGATTACCAAATAGCTTTTCTTTCGGCTCCAACGGGCAAACACGACGGGCAGAAGCGAATGATAATCGGCAAACCAGATAAAAAACGAGTGATACTGCCAACCATGCAGCAGCAGGAAAAAAGCCTGTTTAAAAAGCGACCATGCAAGTACATGCAGTTTTTTTGAAGCATTAAACGGATACAAACTTACCTCGTACTTTTCCGACAGGCTTTCGTAGTCCTGCTTTACAAAAGTACTGTACGCGGTATGTACCAGAAGTACTTTTTTTTTCATAGCTCAAGCAGTTCCTGTGCAATATGATCTCCGCTATGGCCGTCGCCATAGAGGCTGGTAGCAAAGTCATTGCGCCTGTTCAGCATTTCCATTGCCAGTTCAACAATGCGTTGCTCGTCGGCTCCCGATAAAACGTTGTAACCGTACTCGACCAGTTCGGTCCATTCGGTTTGTTCTCTGAGTGTAACACAGTTCTTACCGAAGAAGTAGGCTTCCTTTTGCAGCCCGCCACTGTCGGTCATCACCAGCCTACAGTGTTTCAGCAATTCAATCATGTCGAAATAACCCACCGGGTCGATCACTGTAAACTTCAGTTTTAATCCTGCTTTTTCAATCATTTTCCGGGTTCGTGGGTGCATGGGCAACAGCACGCGCATTTGCTCATTCAGCTGATTGAGGGCACCAACAATGGCTTCGAGCTTAGCCGGATCGTCCGTATTTTCCTGGCGGTGCAGCGTCGTCAGCATATAAGGCTTTTCCAGATCGATTGTTTTGGCCACAGTTGATCGTTCGGCCGATTTTTCGCTGTAGAACATGGCTGCATCGTACATTACATCACCTGTTTTCACCAGTTTGCAGTTGAAGCCGGCAAAGCCCTCCTTCTCGAGGTTCCGGATGGCTGCCTCGCTGGGACAGAACAAATACGATGAAATACGGTCGGTAAGAATACGGTTAATTTCTTCGGGCATTTCCATGTTAAACGAACGCAGTCCGGCTTCAACATGGGCAACCGGTATGTGCAGTTTTGAGGCTGCCAGCGCACCGGCCAGCGTAGAGTTGGTATCGCCGTAAACAACCAGCACATCGGGTTTCTCATCGAGCAGCACCGCTTCAATCTTTTCAATCATCCTGCCGGTCATTGCACCGTGCGTCAGCGAATTGATACCCAGGTGGTATTGGGGATGTGGAATTTCCATTTCTTCAAAAAACACATCCGACATCCCATGGTCGAAATGCTGACCGGTATGAACCAGCACTTCGGTGATCCCTTTTGCTTTAAGTGCACGGCTCAACACAGCTGCTTTCACAAACTGGGGCCGGGCTCCTACAATGCTTACTATTTTCCTGCTCATTCAAACAATTTTTCAAATTCATTAACCAGCTGCCCGGTGAGATTTCGCCGCTCAAAGCGCTCAATCCCCTTTGCTTCCACTTTCAGACTCTTGCGTTTGAAGTGCTCAAACATCATCGTCAGCGCTTCCTCTACCCCTTCACGGTCATCAAAGTCGAGCATTTCTCCGGTATGGGTTGCTTTCAATATATTGCCCAGATCGCCATCAGGTGGCCCCAGTGCCAGTACCTGTCGCCGGGCTGCAAAATACTCAAACACCTTTCCGGTGAGGATGCCTTTGGCATTGGGTGTATTATTCAGTGGCAGGTACAAAACCGAAGCCTGTTTCAAATGATTGAACACTTCGCTGTGCGGAACATAGTCGATGGTTTCGACCCATTGTTCAAGTCCGTATTCTTTGATGCTTTCCTGCACCGAATGGTCTAATTTCCCGATGAGCCTGAATCTCAACTTATCAGCAAAATCCGCATCGCGTTCAAGCAGGTTCTTCAGGGCTTCCCATAATACCGGGTGGTTTCGGTCGCGGTTAACCGATCCCAGATGAAGCAGAATGAATTGCTCATTCTCGACCGTCTCATCCACTTCGGGAAAATCAGCAGCATCGAAACCATTGGTGATGACCACCTGGGGGGTTCGGGTTTTGGCTGCAAAAGCTTCCATCATGTTTTGTCCCACCGACACCACCAGGTCGGCCTTATCGAGCACTTTTTGTTCCAGCCGGTGATGGCGGCGATCGGCCATGGGCGAAAGCTGAAGCGCCTGATAGAAATCAATTTCGGTCCAGGGATCTCTGAAATCGGCCACCCATTGAAGGCCAAAACGCTGTTTAAGTTTCAGTGCAATCAAATGCAGGCTGTGTGGTGGTCCGCTACTCACAATCAGATCAACAGGATTTTCCTTCAGGTAGGCCGTTAAATAGCGAATGGAAGGAGCAATCCAGAATCGTTTGGCATCGGGAATAAAAAGATTTCCCCGCACCCACAGCGCAAAACGGTCGCGCGCTTTGGGAGCTGCCGACTCGGACAAAAAGCCTGCTCCGAATTTCTCTCCTGCTTTTCTTCCTGTAAATTTACGATAGGCATCGAGTGGCTCCCATATCGGCTGGCGATGTACTTCAAGACCGTCGGGCACATCCTTCATCAACGACTCATCAATGGCAGGTGTTTCGGGGTTTTCGGCAGTATAAACCACCGGTGTCCAGCCAAATTCAGGGAGGTATTTCACAAATTTCAGCCAGCGCTGCACCCCTGCTCCCCCGCCCGGAGGCCAGTAATAGGTAATGATGAGTACTTTCTTCATTTTTCCACTTTGTCAGGCAAATGTAATAATCTTACATGAATTCCTTTATTTTTGTATTTCCAATCAGGATGACTATGAAATTTTGCGATCTGAACGTACAGTACAATCAGTATAAAGATGAAATTGACCAGGCCATTGCCGCTGTGATTTCATCGGCCTCGTTTATCAATGGTGAGGAGATCGATCTGCTCGAAAAAGAGCTTTCGGCCTTTACCGGAAGCAGGCATTCCATTGCATGCAGTTCGGGCACCGATGCCTTGTTGCTGGCCATGATGGCACTTGAGGTACAGCCCGGCGATGAAATCATCTGCCCTGCGTTCAGCTTTTTTGCCTCGGCATCGATGATCAGCTTCCTTAAGGCAAAACCTGTATTTGTGGATGTTTCGCCCCTTGATTTCAATATTGATGTAACGAAAATTGAAGAGAAAATCACTGCTCGCACCCGCGGAATCATTGCTGTTTCACTTTTCGGACAATGTGCCAATTTTAAGGCCATTAACGAAATTGCCAAAAACAAGGGACTGTGGGTCATCGAAGATGCGGCCCAGTCGTTTGGAGCCATTTACGACGGCAAACGTTCGTGTTCGCTTAGTGATGTGGCCACTACCAGTTTTTTCCCGGCCAAACCGCTGGGTTGCTACGGCGATGGCGGGGCCATTTTCACCGACGACGACAAGCTGGCTACCAAAATGGCCATGCTGCGTTCACACGGACAGGTAAAAAGGTACCATCATCAGCGCATAGGCATCAATGGCCGCATAGACACCCTGCAGGCTGCCATTCTCAGGGTAAAACTCAGGCACTTCGAAAAGGAGATCGTCACCCGGCAGATGGCGGCACTGAAATACAGTCAGCTGCTCGACGGCCATGCCCTGCTACCCGAAGTGGGTGACGACAACATCAGTGTGTGGGCGCAATACACCATTGGACTTGAAAACCGCGACCATATCAGGGAACAACTTGCAGAAAAAGGCATCCCTACTGCGGTGCATTATCCTGTGATTCTTCCCCTTCAGGAAGCTTTCAGGGAGGTGGTTCCGGCAGGCGAAGCTTTCCCTGTTTCCCAGTTGCTCTCAGAAACAGTGCTTTCGTTACCCATGCACGGTTTTATAAGAAATGACGAAATAGAAGAAGTTGCCCGGACGCTTATTGCGCTTCAGTCATAAAAAAAGAAAGAAGAACACCGGAAAAAAGATATTGAATTAAAATATTAGCTGTTCAACCATTTAAATATTCATTAAACAGCTGCTAAAGAAAAGAACACGATGCCCTACTTTCACGAAACAGCCTGTATCGATCAGGGAGCACAAATTGGAGAAGGCACAAAAATCTGGCATTTTTGTCATGTGATGGCTGGTGCCGTAATAGGACCCGATTGTGTATTGGGGCAGAATGTTTTTGTAGGAGGAAAGGCCCGGCTCGGAAAGGGCGTGAAGGTACAGAACAATGTAAGCATCTACGATTCGGTCATCATTGAGGATGATGTATTTTGTGGGCCCAGCTGTGTATTCACCAATGTGGTAAACCCCCGCTCGTTTGTCGAACGAAAAAACGAATACCGGGAAACCCTTGTCAAAAGGGGAGCCAGCATTGGAGCCAATGCCACCATTGTTTGTGGGGTCAGCATTGGTGAATATGCCCTGATTGGAGCCGGGGCCGTCGTGACCCAAAATGTAAAGCCTTTTGCCCTGATGGTTGGCGTTCCTGCCCGGCAAAAAGGATGGGTAAGCAAAGCCGGAGCCGTTTTGGGTTCCGATCTGCGTTGTCCCGAAACAGGAGAACAGTATCAGCTGACCGACGATCAACTAGAAATAATTTCATGATGGATTATAAAAAATACTTACTGGATAAAATTGAAAAATCGGAAGAAGTAGTAGGCGTAATTGGCCTGGGCTATGTTGGACTTCCACTTGCGGTCAATTTTGCCAGCGAAAAAGTAAGGGTGCTGGGCTTTGAGAAATCGGAGGAAAAAAGTCAGAAAGTAAACCGGGGTGAAAACTACATTGGCGATGTGAAGGATGCCGAACTGAAACAAGTGGTTGAACAGGGCTATCTGAAAGCAACGACCGATTTTT
Organism: Roseimarinus sediminis; assembly: GCF_050433125.1. Taxonomy (NCBI): domain Bacteria; kingdom Pseudomonadati; phylum Bacteroidota; class Bacteroidia; order Marinilabiliales; family Prolixibacteraceae; genus Roseimarinus; species Roseimarinus sediminis. The sequence continues at coordinate 106,386 of NZ_JBNPXV010000001.1, forward strand.
CACAACTGGGCAAGTGTGATGCCCTGCTGATTTGTGTTCCGACCCCGCTCGATATCTTCAAAAAGCCCGACATGAGTTACATCGAAAGTGCCTGCATCGAAATTGGCACCCACATGAAACCGGGTACTTTTGTTTGTCTCGAAAGCACCACCTACCCCACTACCACCGAAGATTTTATACTGCCACTGATAGAACAACACGCATCGCTTAAGCATGGCGATGATTTTTGGCTGGCCTTTTCGCCCGAACGGGTCGATCCGGGCAACAAGCAATACCTTACCCGAAACACACCCAAGGTACTGGGAGCCATGACGCCCGACGGACTTGAAATTGGCAGGAAAATTTATGCCAAGGCCATCGACCATATCCATGCGGTGAGTTCACCTCGGGTGGCCGAAATGGTGAAAATACTCGAAAACACCTACCGGCTCATCAACATCAGTCTGATTAACGAACTGGCACTTCTGGCCGGAAAAATGGACATCAACATCTGGGAAGTGATCGATGCAGCCAAAACCAAGCCCTATGGCTTTCAGGCTTTTTATCCCGGCCCGGGAATCGGCGGACATTGCATCCCGCTCGATCCCTTCTACCTGGAGCACATTGCCAAAAAGTTCGGTTTCGACCTTAGCATGATCCACACTGCCGGCCACATCAACAACATGATGGCCCACCGCATGACCATCAAAATCAACTCGGCACTCAACCGCCACAAAAAGCCGGTCAACGGCAGTAATATTTTGTTCTTGGGTGTGGCCTACAAACCCAACATTGCCGATGAAAGAGAATCGCCGGCCCTGAAAATTATGGATGAGGTAGACAAAAAAGGCGGCATGGTGAGCTATTACGATCCCTTCATTCCAAAAGTGACCACCGACGAAGGAAGAAAATACACTTCGGAAGTGTATTCGGCTGATTTACTCAGCAAGGCCGATTGTGTAGTACTTTGCACCAATCACGATGCTTTCGATGTGAACTTCATTCAGGAACATTCAAAATTAATTGTCGATTTACGAAACATGATTGAAACACCTTCGGAGAAGGTTTATAAACTATAATGAAGCACAGAGTGTTTTTTTAGTACCTTTGAATAGCTAGTCAGTTAATACCAAATATGAGACAGTTAATAATAGACATACCAGAAAATCTTCAATTAAATGAGAAGGAAACAAAACGCTTCCTTGCTGCAAAAATGTTTGAATCGGGGAAATTATCGCTTGGACAAGCTGCTGAATTAGCCAATTTGTCGATAATCGCCTTTGCCGAAATTTTAGCTGACTACAACGTTTCTCTAGTTAACTATACCTTATCTGATGTAAAACGAGATGCCCAACAGTTCTAGAACCATTATTTCAGATACGAGTTGTTTGATCATCTTATCAAAAATTAATGAGTTTGAACTTCTTAAAAAAAGTGCAAATAGAATTTTAGTGACAAATACTATTGCAAAAGAATTCAAGCACCCCTTACCCGAATGGATAAAAGTTAGAGAGCCTGCAGGTCGTCATTACCAAAAAATATTAGAGCTTGACGTTCACGCCGGAGAGGCAAGTGCGATTGCATTATCTTTAGAAATAGATAATTCTATTCTCTTAATTGATGATTTAAAAGCCAGAAAGATTGCAGAAAAATTATCTTTGAAATTTTCCGGGACGTTGGGCCTAATTTTAAATGCAAAACAAAAAGGAATTATAAGGAGCATTAAACCAATCCTCGATATAATCAAAACCACAAATTTCAGGTTTGACCATAAACTACTAGATTCGATTTTAGAAGAAGCAAATGAATAACACGCTCAGAATTTATAAACCATGACCAATTTTGCCCTGGTAGGTGCGGCCGGTTACATTGCCGAGCGGCACATGCGAGCCATAAAAGAAACAAACAACAGGATTTTAGCTGCAACCGATGCCTTTGATGTAATGGGCCGTATGGACAGCTTTTTCCCCGACGCGGAATTTTTTCTCGACTTTAATGCCTTCGAGCAACACATCGCTTCGCTGAGAACCACCCCAACGCCCATCGATTACTACAGCATCTGTTCGCCCAACTACCTGCATGCCGGGCACATCATGTCGGCACTCGGTCATGGCGCCAATGCCATCTGTGAAAAGCCGCTGGTGTTGTATCCGCACGAAATTGAAATGCTTGCGAAGGCAGAAAAAGAAAGTGGGAGAAAGGTATACAACATCTTACAACTGCGACTGCATCAAACCATTATCGATCTGAAGAAGAAGATTGAAAATGGTGCCGCCGGTAAGATCTACGATATCGATTTGAGTTACATTACCTCGCGCGGAAAGTGGTATTATAAAAGCTGGAAAGGCGATGTGGAAAAATCGGGAGGGGTAGCTACCAACATTGGCATTCACTTTTTTGACATGCTTATGTGGATTTTTGGCGAAGTGCAGGAAAATACCGTTCACCTTTACGATGCCGATAAGGCAGCCGGCTTCATCCGGCTTGAAAATGCCCGGGTACGCTGGTACCTGAGCCTCGACTATAACGACATCCCGGCAAAAGCCAGGGATAAAGGAATGCGCACCTATCGTTCCATCACCATCGAAAACGAAGAAATTGAATTCAGCGGCGGTTTTACCGACCTGCATACTTCAAGCTACCAGCACGTACTCGATGGAAAGGGCTTCGGACTTGAAGAAGCAAAAAAGAGCATCATCCTGACCGATCAGATCAGGAATGCTCCTCGTGTTGGACTGAAGGGCGACTATCACCCTTTCCTGAAAAAGTAAGCGGCAAGCTACGATCAGGCGGCTATCTTTCCCAGCTTTTGGTAGGCATTGTCGCAACCGGCCAACAGGTCCTCGATGATCTTACGGTAGTGTTTCTTAACCAGTTTGGGATCATCCTTTCCGTCGGGATGATTGCTGCGATCGATGAGTTGGTTATGCAGTTCGGTCAGTTCGATAATCACATCGAGCACTGCTTTCTGATCGGCTTCCTTCTCCTGCTTTCCGGCAACATCGAGTGCATCCGAAATCACCTGCTCAATCAGCAGGGTGATGTCTTTTTTCAAGTCTCTTTTACTAGCCATGACTGGTATTTTTTGTTTGTTTAAATATAGGGAAATATTGCCTGTGATCGGCTGTTGCTCAAAAAAATTAATTCAGATTGAACGCCAGACCACCCAACAGGTAAGCCACACCGGTACCCGCTTCGGCAAATAAGCGAACCTTGCTGTTTAAGGGATAGCTGGCACCCAAAACCAACCCGGGTTCCATGGCAGTAACATTATCATGGTCTTCAAGCTGAACAATTACATAGCTAATGCCAAAATTGCTTCCAATGTAGGTATCCATTTTGTCGATAAGCGGATAGTGAAAAGTAACACGGGCCCCCATACTGCTTTTAAAATCGTTGTTCTTTATGCCCATACTCACGTAGGGACCAACACCTATAACCCCGAAATCGGCAATTCCATCAATGATGCCAATGTCGAGTGTCACCGCCGTAGCGATATTTGAGTGAAGCCCGGCTCCCAGGGTGAGGCGCTGATCTCCTTTAAAAAAAACCTGATCCTGGGCATAAGTGCCAAGCGATAACAACAGTAACAACGCAACAATGATCTTCTTCATACAAGACTGAATGTGAATTGATAAATTTCACTGCAAAACTACATATTATTCCTTCGCATACAAGTACCGGCTTGCTGTTGAACGGCTATTAAAAGGTGTCGATTCGCCATAACTGTTGTTTGAAATTTTCGGTTTTCTCACACGAAATCAACAGTTTCCCTCCGGGGCTATAACAAATACCTTCGGTTTGTGCATTGTACAAACCACTCAGTTTCTGCTTACGTGCATTGGTGAAAAAATGCTTCCCCGAAATATCAAAACTCCATACATAAGATTGATAGTCGTAATAACCAACAAGTGCAAGGGTTGAATCAGACGAAATATCGGCACCGGTAACAAGTGCGCCGATTTCAAAACTATCAATGACCTCACTCATATATTCACCCGGAATTTTAGGGAAACCATACACCTTGGTCTTGAAATCCTTCCAGTCTTTGGTAAAAACATAAAGTGAATCGCCCCAGGCAACCAGAGCTTCACAATCGAAGGGATGCAGCCTGTAAGGAGGATTAAAATCAACCCTGTCGGCATATTCAAACGCAATGACCCCTGCCTCGACTGTCGATTCAACATCCTTGCTGATCTCGTCCTTGCGAATCTTTAAAATTTTCAGATCGCTGCGTGTACCGGCATTGTTTCCGGTTTCTGCAATGTAAATGTATTCCTGATCCTGGGTAATGTCTTCCCAATCGGTATTCTCAGCATTTTTGATGAGCACTGTTTTTAGCACCCTGCCACTCAGGGTATCCACCGCGTACAGTTCATTTTTCCCACCACTGTCGTTAAAGGTCCAAAGCATTTCATTCCAGAAGATAATGCCCGAGTTTTCATTCACCGAATGATCAAGCAGCGCAACTTCCCCCGGCTGTATACTGTCTGTATGCACTTCACCGATGGCTGCACTTTTAGCACCCCGTTTACAGCCGGCTGCTGCGGCCAGTGCACAGAACAAAACAAACATCAGAATAACAGAGTGATAACGCTTCATTGAATTGAAAAATAATTTTTGAGCAAATTAATGTTTTTTTCCACGTCATTTTCTACCTGCTAAAATCTTCTTTCAGAAAATAGTGCAGATCATGTTTCCTTATTAACTTCGGGATAACGCGAAGGCAAAAAAACCAATTCTGCACCCATTCACAAATGACTTTTTATATATTTGTACACTTTTTAAAAATCAGGCTTTTGCACGTTATGACGAACAAGTTCAAAGAATACAAATCGTTCGATTTATCACAGATCAACAAGGAGATTCAGCATCGTTGGGAAAACGATGACACCTTTCATAAAAGCATGAGTACCCGTAAGGGCCAACCCACCTTTGTATTTTACGAAGGACCGCCATCGGCCAACGGGATGCCTGGCATTCATCATGTAATGGCCCGTGCCATCAAGGATATTTTTTGCCGTTACAAAACCATGCAGGGCTTTCTGGTAAAGCGCAAGGCCGGCTGGGATACCCATGGCCTGCCCGTTGAACTGGGCGTTGAGAAAAAACTGGGAATTACCAAGGAAGACATTGGAAAAAGCATTACGGTGGCCGAATACAATGCTGCCTGTCGCACCGAGGTGATGAAATATACCAGGGAATGGGAAGAGCTGACCCGCCGTATGGGCTACTGGGTCAACATGGACGATCCCTACATTACTTACGACAACCGCTACATCGAAACCCTTTGGTTCTTGCTTAAGAAAATTTACGATAAGGGATTGCTTTATAAGGGCTATACCATCCAGCCCTATTCGCCGGCTGCCGGTACCGGACTCAGCTCCCACGAGCTGAACCAGCCAGGTTGTTACCGCGATGTGAAAGATACTACTGCCACGGCACAGTTTAAAGTGATCAGAAATGAGGTGTCGGAGAAATTGTTCGGGAACATTGAAAGTGACCTGTATTTTCTGGCCTGGACCACTACGCCCTGGACCCTTCCTTCGAACACCGCTCTGGCAGTAGGCCCGAAAATCACCTATGTACAAGTACAGACCTTCAATCCATATACCGGGAAACCCATGGTGGCTATACTGGCCAAAGACCTGCTTTACAGCTACTTTAATCCCAAGCATGCCGAAGTAAGCTTTGATGATTATCAGCCGGGCGACAAGGCCGTTCCCTTTAAAATTCTAAACGAATACAATGGAACGGAACTGCTTGGAATCAGCTACGAACAGCTAATTCCTTTTGTAAAGCCCGAAGGCGATGCTTTCAGGGTAATTCCGGGCGACTATGTCACCACCGAAGACGGAACCGGCATTGTGCACATTGCGCCCACCTTTGGTGCCGACGACGACCGTGTTGCCAAACAGGCCGGCATTGTGCCACTGATTCTGGTCGACAAAGAAGGCAAACGACAGGCCATGGTCGACCGCACCGGTAAATTCTACCACATTGAAGACCTGGACGAAAACTGGGCCAAAACCTATGTTAATGAAACCGTTTACCGCGATTTTGCAGGCCGTTACGTAAAGAATGCCTACGATGATACCCTGAGCGAAAACGACCCGACCCTCGACATCGATCTGTCGGTGATGCTGAAAAAAGAAAACAAAGCCTTCAGGGTCGAGAAGCACGAGCACAATTACCCACACTGCTGGAGAACCGATAAACCGGTACTCTATTATCCGCTCGACTCCTGGTTCATCAAAACCACGGCCATCAAAGACCGCATGATTGAGCTCAACAAAACCATCAACTGGAAACCTGCCAGCACTGGCACCGGACGTTTTGGCAACTGGCTCGAAAACCTGGTCGACTGGAACCTGTCGCGTTCACGCTACTGGGGAACGCCACTCCCGATTTGGCGTACCGAAGATGGAAGTGAAGAAATATGCATCGGTTCGGCCGAAGAACTCATGAACGAGATCAACAAGTCCATCGAAGCCGGCTTCATGGATAAAAACCCGTATGAAGGTTTCAAAGTGGGCGATCATTCAAAAGAAAATTACGACATCATTGACCTGCACCGGCCCTATGTCGACGACATCGTTCTCGTGTCGGCCAAAGGAGAAAAAATGTTCCGCGAAACCGACCTGATTGATGTTTGGTTCGATTCAGGCGCCATGCCCTACGCCCAATTGCATTATCCTTTCACCGATCAGACCCCGCCAGTGGGAGGAGCTGATTTTATTGCCGAAGGAGTGGATCAAACCAGAGGATGGTTTTTCACCCTGCATGCCATAGGAGCAATGATTGATGACAATACCGCCTTCAAAAACATCATTTCAAACGGCCTGGTACTCGACAAGAACGGCAACAAAATGAGCAAGCGCCTGGGCAATGCGGTCGATCCTTTCGAAACCATCGAAAAATTCGGCTCCGACCCGCTGCGTTGGTACATGATTACCAATGCCCAGCCATGGGACAACCTGAAATTCGACGTTTCGGGAATTGATGAAGCACGCCGCAAATTTTTCGGAACCTTGTACAACAGCTATAGCTTCTTCGCCCTGTATGCCAACATCGACGGCTTCACCTATGCCGAAGAAGAAGTGCCCATTAAGCAGCGCCCTGAAATCGACCGCTGGATCCTGTCGCTCCTCAACAGTTTAATAAAAGAAGTTACCGAATGCTACGAAGGCTATGAGCCAACCCGTGCAGGCCGTGCCATTTCCGATTTTGTGACCGAGAACCTGAGTAACTGGTTTGTTCGTTTGAGCCGTAAACGTTACTGGGGTGGCGAAATGACTACTGACAAACTTTCGGCTTATCAAACCCTTTATACCTGTCTGGCCACGGTGGCCAAACTGGCAGCACCCATTGCCCCCTTCTACAGCGACCAGCTGTATTCCGACCTCAACAAGGTAAGTTGCCGTGAAAGCGACCAGAGTGTTCATCTGAGCAGCTTCCCTTCGTACGACGAAAAGCTGATCGACCGCGACCTGGAAGAACGCATGGCACTGGCTCAGAAAGTATCAAGCATGGTGCTGGGCCTGCGACGCAAGGAGAAGCTAAAGGTGCGGCAGCCCCTGGCCAAAATCATGGTACCCGTTCTCAATCCCAAATTTGGCGAACAGCTCAAGGCAGTTGAGAACATCATTCTTTCCGAAATTAACGTAAAGGAAATTGAATACCTTACCGATACGGCCGGAGTCATCAAGAAGAAGATCAAACCCAACTTTAAAACCCTGGGGCCCAAATACGGCAAGCAGATGAAACAGGTAGCTGCTGCCATTGCCTTGCTGAACCAGGATGACATTGCACGATTTGAAAACGATCAGCAATACACCATCGAAATCGAAGGAAACAGCATCGTGCTTGAACTGGCAGATGTTGAAATTCTTTCGGAAGACATTCCGGGCTGGACGGTTGCCACCGAAGGCCAGGTAACGGTTGCCCTCGACATTGAGTTAAGTGATGATTTACGTCATGAAGGAATTGCCCGGGAATTTGTAAATCGTATTCAGAACATTAGAAAAGAAAGCAACTTTGAAATCACCGATAAGATCGAAGTGAAGATTCAAAAACACGATTTGTTGAACGAGGCCCTGCAAAAGCACGCCGATTACATTAGCACCCAAACACTTGCCAACTCACTGGAACTGATTGATAAACTGGAAACAGGAAGTGCCAGAGAAATTGACATTGATGATGTAAGTACCTTAATCGAAGTTAGCCGCTCATAAGATTGAACAAGGCTCAAACTTCGATACAATATTTTTGTTACATTTGGTAAATTTTATCGAAAAACAGCAATCCAAAACCTAAAAATATGAGCGAAAAAACCAGGTATTCCGACGAAGAGCTTAAGGAGTTCAAAGAGATCATCCTTAAGAAATTGGATAAAGCTCAAAAAGATTACGACATCTTTAAAGGCTCGATCACTCATAGCGATGATAACGACACCCAGGACACCTCTCCTACTTTTAAAGTACTGGAAGAAGGTGCTGCCACCCTGTCGAAAGAAGAAGCCAGCAAGCTGGCGCAACGTCAGCTGAAATTCATTCAACACCTGCAGGCGGCCCTGGTTCGCATCGAGAACAAAACCTATGGCATTTGCCGGGAAACCGGCAAGCTGATTTCAAAGGAACGCCTGCGTGCAGTGCCACATGCCACCCTTTCGATCGATGCCAAAAACATGCAGCGTTAATAAAGAGCAAAAACAAATAGGTTTCAATTGAGGGCCCCTGCGCTCTCAATTTTTTTTAGTGTATTACTATGTCGAAAAAACAACTGGCCATTCTGGTAATTGTACTGATCCTTCTTGCCGATCAGATTTTAAAAGTATGGGTGAAAACAAGCTTCTTCCTGGGTGAAGAACGAAGTGTTATCGGAGACTGGTTCCTGCTTCATTTTGTCGAAAACCGCGGAATGGCTTTCGGTTTTGAATTTGCCGGCCGCTTTGGAAAGGTACTGCTTACCCTTTTCCGCCTGGTGGCTGCAACGGCCATCTTCTGGTACCTGCTTAAACTCATCAAACGCGGCATTCCAAGCGGTTTGGTGATCAGCATTGCCATGATCTTTGCTGGTGCCGTAGGCAACATCATCGACAGTGCCTTTTATGGTGTGTTGTTCAGCGACAGCTACGGCCGCATCGCCACCTTTCTGCCCGAAGGCGGAGGTTACGAAACTTTTTTACACGGTTCGGTGGTCGACATGTTCTTCTTCCCTGTCATTACAGGAAGCTGGCCCTCATGGTCGCCCATCAATGCCGGTGAAAGCTTTATGTTTTTCCGCCCTGTTTTCAACATTGCCGACTCATCGATCACCATCGGAATTGGCATTATCCTGGTATTTTACCGCAAGTATTTCAACGATCTTGACAAGCCAAAAACAGCAGCCCCGGACGAAGAATAAGCTTTTAAAGTTTTTGCTTGTGTAATTTGATGCAAATCGTTAAAATTGCACTCCGAAAATAAACGATGAATGATCGTTGAAAAACAATCATTCATTGGGGCCTGTAGCTCAGTTTCCGCAAGCTGGCGGATGACTCTTCCGATAGTTATCGGAACAGGGGGTCATTAAAAAATACTGACACATTGATTGAAATATCGATTTTTAGATATCGGGCCTATAGCTCAGTTGGTTAGAGCACCTGACTCATAATCAGGTGGTCCCTGGTTCAAGCCCAGGTGGGCCCACAAAACGCAAGAAGGAGATGATTTTTATAATTGTCTCCTTTTTTTGTTGCATGATATGAAAGCATATACCTACATACTTTTCAGTAAAAAAATAAACCGCTTTTATATTGGTTGTACCAATGAACCTGTTGAAAATAGGCTCTTGAAACATAACCTGCACAGTTATGGCAAACACCGCTTTACTGCAACCGCCGATGATTGGGAGATTTTTCTAATCATCGATGTCTCAAATTATTCACATGCTGTGCGTCTTGAGCGAAAAATTAAAGCAATGAAGAGCAAAACCTTCATTCTAAACCTTAAAAAGTATCCCGAACTCCTTCAAAAGATCATCAATGAAACAAGCACCTGACTCTTCCGTCCCGCTAGCTATTGGGAATCGGAACAGGGGGTCGTCCCTCTTAAGGCGGGACTGGGCCCACAAAACGAAGGGGACGATTTTGCAATTGTCCCCTTTTTTATTTCCTAAACTGTGAAAGCTTTCACTTACATACTATTCAGTAAAAAGCTGGATCGCTATTACATTGGTTCAACAGAATTATCCCCTGAAGAAAGATTATCTCTACACCTTTCGAAGCATTACGGAAATTCAAAGCCCCGATTAAATCGGGGGCAAAAACTGATGATTGGGAACTCAGGTCCCACATTGAATGCAGCTCAATCTCCCAAGCCAGAAAGTTAGAAAATTACCTTATTGAATTTTAGTTTCTTCTTTCAACGAAAAGTCGATCGAATAAATGTACAAATAAAGTCGTCCGTAAAAATGAAATCCAAAGCAAGACAATCACGAGAAGCAGCGCCTCAAAATAATTTGATTATCTGGTTGATATCTGATAGCAACCACCCTGTCATTGTACACGTTTGAATAAACAGATTCATCAAAACCTGTTACAGTTTCCAATTAGTTTTTAATTCATATTTCGGTACTCAATAGGAGTCAGGCCTGTTTCCTTTTTAAACATGCGGGCAAAATGTTGTGGATATTTAAAACCCAGCGTGTTGGCTATTTCACTTACTGTATTATCCTTATTGAATAGCTTATTCTTTGCAATATCAATGATCTTGCACTGTATATACTCTTTTGCTGACTTTCCGGTTTCCCTTTTTATCAGGTCCCCAAAATAATTGGAGGACAGATTAAATTCATTTGCAAAATAAGCTACCGAAGGCAAGCCAATTGTTTGGGGCCTGTCAGAAAAGAAGAAGTCGTGTAAATGCTCTTCAAATTTTTCAAGAATACCCTTATTGACATTCTCACGTGTAATAAATTGCCGATCGTAAAAGCGTGTACAGTAGTTTAAAAACAATTCAATGTTGGAAGTAATCACCTTCTTGCTATGCCTATCAATATTTTGTTGTAATTCATACTTTATCTTGGAGAAGCAATCCAGTACTATTTGCCTTTCGCGCTCTGAAACATGCAGTGCTTCATGTGATTTATAACTAAAGAAAGAATAGTCGTAGATACCATTTGACAAGTTGGTGCCTTGAAGCAGATCTGGATGAAATACAAGAGCATGACCTTTCGGCTGGTAGATTTTCCCATCGTTTTCAATCTCAATCACCTGCCCGGGAGCCACAAAGACCAAAGTGCCCTCCTGATAATCATAATAGTTGCGACCATATTTTAAATCACCACATTTTACATCTTTCAAAAAAATACAATATAAGCCAAAATTGAGTCTGACATTTGCTTCTGCTCCCCAGGTTCTGGGATTTGCTTTTGAGAAATCGATGACGTTTACTAAGGGGTGAAATGTCTCATGATTGTTTAGCACATTGTATTCGATCACCGTATCATATCTGAATATTTTCTCCATACTACCAAGATTATCTGAAACAAAAATAACGAATCACAGCTAGTTATCATTACTCTGAAAATCAAATCTGTTAAAATGGTAGGAAAACCAGTAAATTATATACTATTTCCCAAACCCAATATCTTAGCAACACTAATAACGAACAGTTTATACGTCTAAAAAGGCTCTGGCGTACTTGTATCATTTACTGTTCTCAATGACGCATGGACTGCTTATTGATTTACTTGTATAAGTGCTGAAACTGATCCGACCTGTAAAAATGGTTATAGAACCTGTAATCTATATACCAATAGTCATTGTTGATTTTCAGATATTTGTATTGTAGAAATTCAAACTTTTAAAGTCAATTTAAAATGAAAACAAACAGAAAGCATAAATTTAGAAAACGGACAATTAACATTACATTTTCGAGTCTGATTCTTATACTGTTCCTGGTTTCAGCTTGTACAAATAAGATAGCGGACAAAAACAGTGATTTTATTCAACTTAAAGAACAAGGCAGCTTTATGGTTGGAGGTTCTGTAATTACAAACCCCGGAACATTTAATCCTTATAATCCAACTCCGGAGGGGCAAACCTTGCATGGCGACCATGCTTATGTTTTTTACCAAATCCCTGCGGATGCCCGCAAATATCCGCTGGTAATGTGGCACGGTTTCGGACAGTTTTCAAAAACGTGGGAAACCACTCCTGATGGGCGCGAAGGGTATCAGAACATTTTTTTGCGTAGGCGATTTCCTGTTTATTTAATTGACCAGCCGAGAAGAGGCGATGCCGGACGAAGTACAGTTCCTGCTCAAATTGACCCAATTTCTGATGAGCAGCAATGGTTTGGAACATTTCGTATCGGCATTTGGCCAGACTATTTTGAAGGGGTTCAATTTGCCCGTGACAAACAAACATTGGAACAATATTTCCGCAGTATGACCCCTGATGTTGGTGCTGTTGATGTAAATGTCAATGTAGATGCCGTATCAGCATTATTTGATAAAATTGGTCAGGGTATTTTGATTACGCATTCGCATTCGGGCGGTATGGGCTGGTTAACGGCAATCAAAAATCAAAATATTAAAGCCATTGTTTCCTATGAACCCGGAAGTGGTTTTTTATTTCCCGAAGGGGAAGTCCCTGCACCAATGCCAAGTGCCGGTGGAACACTGGAAGCATTTGGTGTTCCCATGCAGGATTTTATGAAGTTAACACAAATTCCCATTGTCATTTACTATGGCGATTTCATCCCCAAAGAACCAAATTCAAATCCCGGACAGGATGGTTGGCGTGTACGTCTTGAAATGGCGAGACGCTGGCGCGATTGTGTCAATCAACATGGCGGCGATGTCACCGTGGTGCATTTGCCGGAAGTCGGGATTGAAGGCAATACCCATTTCCCGTTTTCAGATTTGAACAATGTTGAAATTGCCGATTTAATGTCGGAATGGTTGAGTGAAAAAGAATTAGATAATTAAAAGATAGTATGAAAAAAGTAAAATTAAACAATGGCATAGAAATGCCCATCCTCGGTTTTGGTGTGTTTCAAATGGCAGACTTAAAAGAATGCGAAAATAGCGTGCTAACAGCTATTGAGACTGGTTACAGGTTAATTGATACGGCAGCGATTTATTTGAATGAGACAGCTGTTGGCAATGCCATCAAAAGGAGTAGTGTTGCCAGAGAAGACCTCTTTATTACGACCAAGGTTTGGGTACAAGATGCCGGATACGAGAAAACAAAAAAGGCTTTCGAAAAATCACTAAGCAAATTGCAACTCGATTATCTTGATTTGTATTTGATACACCAGCCTTACGGCGATGTACATGGCTCGTGGCGTGCGATGGAAGAAATGTATAAGGAGGGAAAAATACGTGCTGTTGGTGTAAGTAATTTCCACCCCGACAGGGTGATGGATATGATTGTACACAATGAAATAGTTCCAGCGGTAAACCAGATTGAAACGCACCCATTTCATCAACAAACTGAAACACATCAATTCCTTCTCGACAATGGTGTTCAGCTGGAATCGTGGGGGCCATTTGCAGAAGGGAAAAACAAGCTCTTTACAAATGATTTGTTGGCTGGAATTGGCAGGAAATATAACAAGTCAGTTGCACAGGTTGTTCTTCGTTGGTTAACTCAACGGGGAATTGTTGCCATTCCCAAATCAGTTCACAAAGATAGAATTGTGCAAAACTACAACAGCCTTGATTTTGAACTATCAACCGAAGATATGGATGCAATAGCAACGCTTGATATGAAAGCTACAAGCTTTTTCGACCACCGTGACCCGGCGATGGTTAAATGGTTGGGAAACAGTAAAGCAGACCTATAGTTCTGTTTAATAAGAAAAACTAAGGAAATGAGAATAAGAAATAAAATATTGACAGTTATGCTTGTGGCAACCAGTATGCTTGCATCAGCTCAAACTAAACCTTCAAATCCATACGGACTGGTTTATGGAGATGCTATAAACGAAAATATTCAGGGTAAAGTAAATATTCACCCTGTAAACTATTATCTAAACGGCATAAAAATAGCAGCCAATGTTTATACACCTGCGAACTATGACCCTTCAAAGAGTTACCCTGCTGTTGTGATTGCGCACCCCAACGGTGGTGTTAAAGAGCAGGTGGCCGGATTATATGCACAACGTTTAGCCGAATTGGGCTATGTCACCATTGCTGCCGATGCATCCTATCAGGGAGCCAGCGGCGGTGAGCCCCGCAATGTTGATAAACCAGCCAATCGCATTGAAGATATACGTGGAATGGCCGATTATATTACCCAATATGCTGGTGTAAATGCTGAAAAACTGGGCTTATTAGGTGTTTGCGGTGGCGGTGGTTATTCATTGGCCGCTGCCCAAACCGACAAACGCTTTAAAGCTGTGGCAACCCTGAGCATGTTTAATTCAGGCGTGGTAAGGCGTAATGGTTTTCGTGACAGTCAACTTTCAACTATCCAGGAGAGGTTAAAGCAAGCATCGGATGCCCGGGCACAAGAAGCCGCAGGGGGTGAAGTGTTATACACGGCCAATGCCAAAACAAGCGATGAACAGGCAGACAAAATGCCATTTGATTTGTACCGCGAGGGACATTATTATTACAACCGGACCCACGCTCACCCCAATTCTACTTTCAGGTACACCACCAGCAGCCTGCTCGATTTGATGGCTTTTGATGCAAGTACCAATATGGCGTTAATCAACCAGCCATTATTAATGATGGCCGGAAGCAAAGCCGATACTTACTACATGACAGAAGATGCTTTCAGTAAAGCAACAGGAACCAACAAAAAAGAACTGTTCCTGATTGACGGAGCGACCCATATTCAAACTTATTATGTTCCGGAATATGTAAATCAGGCAATGAACAAACTCAATGACTTTTTTTGCAAATACTTATAAATAAAGCACTATGAAAACAACAATTCTCGGACTATTTCTAATCATCCTGTGCGCACAATTGTCCTTCGCACAAAATCAAGCGACAAAGAGTTTCACCGTTGCAGAACAGGAAATCATTGATCTTTCAAAACAGAAATGGCAGTGGATGGCCGACAAGAATGCCGATACCTTGAAATTTCTTTTTCACGAAAAAGCCATGTTTGTACACATGGGCGGAGCCTGGGGAACCGAACAGGAACTCAACATTATTAAAAGCGGTGGAATTTGGTATAAGAAAGCCGATATACACGAAGTTTCTGTTAATATTATCGACAATACAGCCATCTTGTTGAACCGAATAGACTTACTAGCCGAAGTTGGCGGGAATGAGGTAACAAACCCGTTTGAAGTTACAGAGGTGTATATTAAACAGGGGGATAACTGGAAATTAGGTTCATTATCATTTACCCGGTTGATGACACCCCCTGCGCATTAAATACAGATAATACTCTACAATAATAATTCGCAGTAGCGAACGAAGAAAGCAGTGATTACAAACATAAAAATTAAGAAAAAATGAAAACAGTTAAAAATTATTTTCTGCTAATAGCAGTCCTTTTTTTCGTTGGCATCAATCATGCTAACGCACAGGGGAAAGAATATGTGCCCATGTTAAAACTGAACAACGGGTTAGAAATGCCCCAGTTGGGAATTGGCACTTTTGCCATTTCATACGAACAGGCAAAGGAGGCGTGTCTTGAAGCATTTCGAAATGGCTTTCGCCATGTAGATTGCGCCACGGCCTATCGCGTGGAGGGAGCTGTTGGAGAAGCCATGAAAGAAAGCGGCATCCCGCGCGAAGAATTTTTTATCACCAGTAAATTATGGGTTTCCAACTATTCAAAGGGCAATACCCTGGCATCAATTGATACCATACTGAAACGTTTTCAAACCGATTATATCGACCTGCTTTACATCCATCAGCCCATTGGCGATTATGTTAATGCCTGGAAAGAAATGGAAAAGGCTGTTGCATCAGGCAAGGTACGCTCATTGGGAATCAGTAATTTTGATGCAAGTAAGGAACGCTTCCATGCCATTGTCGATAGCATGAAAATTAAACCCGTTGCGTTGCAAATCGAATGTCATCCCTACGCACAGCGTAACGATATACGGGAATGGGTAAAACCATACGATATTTATATTGAATGTTGGTATCCGCTGGGGCATGGTGACAAAGGATTATTATCCGACCCCGTGATTAAAACTATTGCCGATGCTCATGAAAAAAGTATTGTTCAAATAATTCTCCGATGGCATATTCAGGAAGGGTTTTCCGTCATTCCGGGAGCGACTAATCCAGTTCATATCAAGGAGAATATCAATATTTTTGACTTTGAATTGAGTGCTGAAGAAATGGCGACAATGCGTTCTTTGAACAAGGACAAACGCTTTTTTAATGTTACCTTGGAACAGCTTGATAGTTGGGCTAATTAATTAACAGAAGACGAATTGCAATGTGAATCATGGAAGTTGAATTTGCTATTGTTCATGAACTTGCATATAATCTTTGTCAGTACATTGGCTTGGAATTCAGTAAATTATTTTTAAAAAAGCAAGATTAAATGAATATGAAACAAAATAGTTCCTTATCATCACCTTTAAAGCGAATAACTGTTTTAGATGCTCTTCGGGGCTTTGCATTGTTGGGGGTAATTCTGATGCACATGATTCAACATTTTGGAATATTTTTCATGTATTCGCAACAGGAAACCCTTCAATTTCCAGCCCTGGATGAAGCCATTCAGTGGATTGGAAACAATATCATCATGGGCCGGTTTATCAATATCTTTGCCTTTCTGTTTGGTTTAAGCTTCTTTATTCAGATGGACCGGGCTGCCAAAAAAGGCATCGACTTTCGTAAACGTTTTGTGTGGCGAATGATTTTGTTATTGGGAATGGGCCTGTTGAGTCATTCCTTTTACAGTGTTGAAATAATTTCTATTTACGGGTTTTTCGGGTTGTTAATGATTCCGCTCTACCGGGTTAAAAAATGGATATTATTGGTGCTCGTTGGTTTTCTCTTATTAGGTGGTCCCCGTGCCATACAAGTCATTAATCATAACAGCAATGTGGGCACCGGGCAAACAGAGACTGAAGAACAAGTGAACAACAGGCAAAATGACCGTGAAGTGTCTCAACATATTTCAAACCCTTCTTTTTTTAATTCAGCAAAACACAATTATGAGAACCGTTTGCAAGGAAAGTTGAATTATCAGTTTGGCCTAATCGGACGGGGATATGTCACTTTTGCTTTGTTTGTTCTGGGACTGGTTCTCGGGCGTATTCGCTTTTTTGAAAACATTCACAGGCAGAAAAGACAAAACTTATTCCTGTTTATCGGATTTGTTGCGGCAACCCTGCTTGTAACCTTGATTCAAAACGTGATGCCGCCTCAAAACATACGCGCTCTGTTCGGGCCTGGAGACGAGACCATATCAGCTTCGCTGTTGATGGCAAAAGCGTTGGATGATATCGGCATGGTTTTGTTCACAGGATCATTAACGATGGGATTCATATTGCTGTATCAAACAAGACAATTTGGTAAACATCTGGATGTTTTGGCTCCGTACGGTCGGACCGCACTGACCAATTACATCATGCAGGGTTTCATTGGAAGTATTCTTTTTTCACCCTGGGCATTGGGTTCTTCTTTCGGTGGTTGGGGCCTTTCAGCTTTATTTTTCCTGGGGGTTGTGATTTATGTCCTTCAGGGTATTGTCAGCAAAATTTGGTTAAAATACTACTTGTACGGACCCCTGGAGTGGCTTTGGCGCAGTGGAACCTATTTATCTTTTCAACCTTTTAAAAAGAAATCACCAAAAGAGTAGAAATATGAGACAAGTCAAGACATTAGGGATCGTTGTATGGATGGTTTGTTCCTTTTTTTCCACAAACCATACATTGGCACAGTCTGGCAATAGTTTTAAGCACCTAAGTAAAAAAGAACAAAGTATTATTGCCATTGCCTCAACAGCAGGGATGGGCCATTTGTCAGAGTTAAAGACGAAATTGCATGCAGGCCTGGATGCCGGATTGACCATCAATGAAATCAAAGAAATCATGGTACACCTGTATGCCTATTGCGGATTTCCCCGCAGTATTCGTGGTTTGCAGACATTAATGGAGGTACTTGATGAGCGAAAGGCAAAAGGAATTGAAGATGAATGGGGTGCCGATGCATCACCAATCAGTGATGAACGAAGTAAATATGACCGGGGAAAAGCAAATTTAGAAGAACTGATCGGGAGGCCGTTAAACGAGCCACAAAGCGCTTATGCTGCCTTTGCTCCAACAATAGAAGTCTTTCTAAAAGAGCATTTATTTGCCGACATTTTCGACCGCGATGTTTTGACCTTTGCAGACCGAGAGTTAGTAAGCATCTCTGTAATAAGCGCTATTGGCGGTGCCGAACCCATGCTTAAAAGTCATTTGGCCATTTGCCTTAATTTAGGTTTCAGCCACCAACAATTGAATGAATTTTTGAGTGTCATCAAATCAACCGTGGGGAAAAAAGAGGCAAAGGCTGCTCAGCTTGTGTTAAATGAAGTGCTTAGCTCCCGATAAATAAAAACCAATTTGATAATGAAGAATAGTTTTAAATACAGCTTGCTATTTTGTGTGATTCTTGTTGCATCGTGCAATATGAAAAATAGCACCAATGAACCCCTTGCGCTAAGCGAACCTTGTTTTCCCAAGGGTGGATTACTAAAAAGTCCGAACTTCACCGGCACCGTTTGGTTGAATATGATGGGAGCCAAAGACACTGCCCTGCATGCCAGTTATGGATATGTAAGCTTTGCACCTGAAGCAAGAACCAACTGGCATTCACATCCGGGAGGGCAAATCCTTTTTATTACTGAAGGAAAGGGTTATTATCAGGCAAAAGGGCAAGCAGCCCAATTGCTGCAAAAAGGCGATTATGTTGAGATCCCTCCCAATGTGGTACATTGGCACGGAGCAGCACCCGATAGTAAATTTGCACACCTCGCAGTGAGTATGAATACCAACCGGGGAGGTGCAGTCTGGCTGGGCGCTGTTACGGAGCAGGAATACAGCTTTGATAACTAAAATGAAATTCTTCGTTAAAACAATATTCAGTAAAAAGCTGGACCGGTATTACATTGGTTCAACAGAATTATCGCCTGAAGAAAGATTATCCCTACACCTATCGAAGCATTATGGAAATTCAAAACCCCGATTAAATCGGGGGCAAAAACTGATGATTGGGAACTCAGGTCCCACATTGAATGCAGCTCAATCTCCCAAGCCAGAAAGTTAGACAACCACCTTATTGAATTTTAGTTTCTTCTTTCAACGAAAAGTCGATCGAATAAATGTACAAATACAAATAAAGTCGTCTGTAAAATTGTATTCCTACACTTATAGTTGTCCGTGAAAATGAAATCCGAAACAAGTCAACCATGAGAAGAAGCGCCTTAAAACAAATTTGATTTCTTTTGAACTTGTAAGTCGGTAGCACGTGAACATTGGTTTCAGGCCATTGACGAGTTAAACCTCATCACAGGGTGAAGGCGGACTTATTTCTTTTTTATATCCCCAATCTGTTTTAGAAACTTATCAAAGTCCGATTCAAACAGCCTGTCCTGCACCACCCTGAATTTTTCATATTCGTTTTCGGCCTTTAGCTTTGCTTCAAGCATTGATATTTTACCGGCATCCCGCAAAATTGGATAGTCAGACAGTTCGAGGAATTTGATCAAAAATATCTCCCAATCCTTCATGTTCATTACCTGACGGTTGATTGCCCTTGTTTCGGCCAAATCGAGATAGGCACTTACAATTCGTTCCAATGCCTTGATATGCTCCTCATTCAGGTAGTTTTTTGCAATGATAACATCGTTTTTTAGTATTTTTCCATCAGGTGCTTGTTTCCATGTTTTTAAGCCCATATTAATTTTCGCTGCATCGGCTTCGGTGTATATTATTTCGGCAGCTGTTTTGCCGGTAATTGCCCAATGAAGTTTATTTTGAACGGTAGCAAAAAACTGTTTTGTGATATCTGCTTTGCTGTCGTAGTCAGCTGAAAGAGAATATATATCGGTTATTTTCTGGTATAACCGGCGTTCGCTCATCCGTATTTCTCGGATACGTTCCAGCATTTCATCGAAATAATCCTGCCCGAAATGTTTTATTTGCTTCAGGCGCTCATCGTCCATGGCAAAGCCTTTGATGATGTATTCGTGTAAAATACCGGTAGCCCATTTTCTAAATTCAACAGCCCGGTGCGAGTTTACACGGTAGCCCACTGAAACAATGGCTTTCAGATTATAGTATTTAACCTCTTTCTCTTGCGTTTTGCCTTCAATGGCTCCGTGTTGAGTGGTGTGTGCAAAATTTGCACATACCACTTTTTCGTCAAGCTCGTCCGATTCAAAAATGTTTTTTAAATGTTTACTGATTACACTCCTATCTTTCTCAAACAGCACAGACAAGGCTTTTTGGGTAAGCCATAATGTTTCGTCCTTAAAAAACACATCGATGTTTACCTTGCCATCGACCGTTTTGAAGATTACAAAGTTGGAGAACTTTTGTAAACCATTGTTGTCATTATGTTTTTCGATGTCTGCCATAGCCATTGATTTATTGCTGTTTCTCATTCCCAAATTATTTTTTTCAGGTACTAAAGTAGGAAAATGATTACTTAATCACTGATGGTATTTATGAAATCATCCTGGAAAGTACTTAGCTCAGCATCTTCAATTCACCTGCAAAGGAGGGGCTACAAACACACAGCCTAAAACTTAAAGAGTAAAGTACGCTTGTATTGTTGCTTTTCATCATTATTACTTTGGCACTTTTCACCAGGTGGCATCGAAGACAATAAGTCAGTACAATAAATCTTACCCCGCAGGGTAAATGCCAAATCCATCACTAAGGGTTTACAACATCCATCACTAAGGGTTTGGTATCCCGGTCGGTAAGGGTTTACAACCTTGGTCGGTAAGGGTTTGGTATCTCAGTCGGTAAGGGTTTTTCATCTCAGTCGGTAAGGGTTTTTTTTATTGTTAAACCGCAAGTAAAAGCCATATCAAAAAAGCAGCATGAACCATTAGCGATTCATGCTGCCTGCTACTGGTCATCGGCTCAATGCCCTCTTCCAGCGTTCATTACTTACTTAAGCTCCACCTGAAACGGTTAAGAGCTTCCGGTGGGTCGTTTCACGAAGTGTTTTGCTTCCGGGATATTTTACCTTCAGCAACAATTCGTACTCTCCGGCTGCCAGTTCGGGGACCATGAAAATGACCTTCGAGGGCTTGTTCATGGCTACCGTACTGACTTTCGTTGCCGTGCCGTCGGTGGCTACCAGCCAGATGCCCTGTTCTTCATCGGTCGCATCAAAAGCAATGCGGCTTCCCTGGATCTCGCCGATGCCCTTCGAGGTGAGCACATCGTTGGTGGTATGGCTCAATACGTCGATGTACTGCTCGATGTAAGGCGACTTGTCGGTCGGGTCGATTTTCTCTGTTTTGATCTCCCTGATCGCGTCGCGAATCAGCAAACCCGGGTTCAGGTTGTATTTCAGCACATGCCGGTTCGGGTCGAAACTGTCGGCCGGACTGCTGAAAACGCCGCTGATGGAAGGCTGGCCGTTGCACAGGGGCAGGTTAATGGAATAACCTTCGGTAATCACGTCGCCAATCACCTGATGAAAGAGGTTAAGCACTGCGTATACATCGGTGCCTGTGAGTGAGGTGCCTCGTCTGAGCATCTCCTTCACCACATCGTCGAGGGTATAGCTCCGGCTGGTATTTACCTGGGCCATGAAATCGGACGGATCGGGTGTCAGATAGTTCTCTGCCAAATAATACTTCAAAGTATTCATAGTGAATAGAATTAAAGTTCAACTGCTTAACAGGAGAAGCATACATGCTTTCCTGCCAGGCTGAATTGATGTAATAACTGTCTTTTTTTGATGAAAGACTTGCCAATTCAGAAGAGCCAGGAGGAGTTTTAGAACTCCTTCGGGAGTTCTGATTTGATAGTGCAGACAGGAAACTGTGAATAAGAACAGTTCCTTCGGGAAGATAACGGCATTCCCCCTTGGAGGAATGAATGCATTGACCTGGCGAATTTTTCGCCTCAATGCTTTAGATGTTGGACATTTTGGCTTTTAATTCATACTTTTGTTCCGTTTACCGGAGCCTGTGTTTGTTCGACGGAAGCTCCGCGTTAGACACTCAATTTTGGGCAAACTGCCTGTTTCGAACCGGCATTTTGCCCTTAATTATTTCTACAACACTCAAGAAGTGTGGCCTGAACCGACCTGGATATAAGTGACTTCAATTTTGGGGGTACAGGCCTGACCTGAATGATTATTTAAGCACATACAAAATAATACAAACTATTTAAAAAGTCAATAGCTTTGCTATTTAAAGGGGCAGGAAATATTGATTTGAGGAAATTTGCCTGTCCTCAATTGTCTGAACATTGGGTAGTGCTTGATTTATGATGGCCCGTACCTGTTGAATTGGCTATTGATTCAGCTTTTAAACTTAAAGCTGGTAGCACCAAAATTAATCAATCAACCCACTTTCGCAAAGCCCTTTTTCCGCTTCCTAATAAATTTGTTGCCTTATTTGTCCAAAATGTACCATCCTGTAAATGAAATACTGCTTAAGTTTGATGACCTTGCTTAAGTAGTCAGCAGCCATTGTTACGGCAAGATTTTAAAGGACCGCTAAACCTATTCCTATGAATTCAAAAAAACACTTAACATCGAAAGGCAAACTGCCAGTCTTCACGCTCCTTCTCCTCTTCTTTTTTGTGATGAACAGTTGTGACCAAAAACCTGTACACAGCATCGGTGCCGACATCTCCTTTGTACCGCAAATGGAAGCACGGGGAAGTATTTACTACGATGAAAACAACAAGGAGAAGGACATCTGTCAAATCATGGCCGACAGCCATTTCGACAACATCCGTTTACGCCTTTTTGTGAACCCCGAAGCAGAAAACGGTTATTCGAAAGAAGGTTTCTGTGGCCTCGAAGAAACAGTTAAAATGGCCCAAAGGATAAAAAGTGCCGGAATGGACTTCACCCTGAACTTTCATTACAGCGACACCTGGGCCGATCCTGACAAGCAATTTAAACCATCGGCATGGGAAGGGCTTAGCGGAAAAGAACTGGAAAAGGCCTTGTACGACTATACCAAAATGGCATTAAGCACTTTTAAAGAGGCAGGTGCTGAGCCGGATATTATTCAGGTGGGAAACGAAATCAGCCACGGCATGGTTTGGCCCGAAGGAAGGGTGCTTGACAATGCCACCGAAGAAAACTGGGCAACACTGATGCGCTTATACAAAGCAGGCCAAAAGGCATGTCGTGAAGTGCTACCTGAAACCCAACTGATGGTTCACCTGGCACTTGGTGGACAGAACACCCTGTGCCGCGAGTTTCTCGACAAGATGAATACCTACGGCGCTGAGTTCGACATCATTGGCCTGTCGTACTACGAACGCTGGCACGAAACCTACAACGATCTGAAATTCAATTTATACGATCTGGCCGAACGATACAACAAGCCGGTTTGTGTGGCCGAATATGGTGCCAATAAGGACAACATCAGGCATATCAACGACATTGTCCGGTCTGTTCCCAATAATTTAGGTTACGGAACCATGGCCTGGGAACCCATACGCGTACTTTTCGACAGGGAAGGGAAACCTTCGGAAGAAATCTTTGACCTATATACAGAAATGCACAGACAGTATTCCAAACCTGCTTTTGAACCCGATGTTGCGCCGCCCTTTGAGCGGACCGTTGATATAGAAAAACCGGTCATTGGTGCCGACATTTCCTTTGTTCCCCAGGAAGAAGCCAGAGGAAAAACTTACTCAGACCAGGGCCTTGAAAAGGACGTGCTTGAAATCTTAAAAGACCACCGGTTCAACTGGGTTCGCTTACGCTTATTTGTCGATCCCGATGCTGAAAATGGTTATTCACGGGGTGGTGAAGGCTATTGCGGTTTGGAAAAGACACTTGCTATGGCCAAAAGGGTAAAAGCCTCGGGGATGAAGTTCCTGCTCGACTTCCACTACAGTGATACCTGGGCCGACCCGGGTAAACAATTTACCCCATCGGCATGGAAGGAGCTGCATGGCTCGGCCCTCGAAGGCAAAATTTACAGCTACACCAACGAAACCCTACAACGCTTTATCGACGAAGGCGTACGGCCCGATATGGTTCAGGTTGGAAACGAAATTAACAACGGCATGCTTTGGCCCATCGGTAAACTTCCCGATGGAAAAGAGAAAGTGAATTCAACAGAAGAAATGGAAAGCTTTTGCGTGCTTTTGCGTTGTGCCAGTGCAGCAGTGCGGGCTGCCGATCCCGACATTACCGTGATGGTGCACATTGCCTGCGGCGGGCAAAACCCCGAATCGGTGGCTTTCTTCGACAAAATTATCAGCCGCGATGTGAAATTCGACGTCATTGGCCAGTCGTACTACCCCGAATACCACGGCACCCTCGAAGACCTCGAAGCGAACCTCAACGACCTGGTTAAACGCTACAACAAACCCATCTTTGTGGTTGAATACCACGAAAACAGAAAAGAAATTAACGACATCGTTCGGAACATCCCCAATGGAATGGGACTGGGAACGTTTATCTGGGAGCCAACATCGCCCCGTTGGGGAGGCTTGTTCGATCGCGACGGAGCTACCAACAAGCACATCGATATTTATCCTGCATTTTACGAACAGTACAACAACTAATCAAGCATAAGACATGAAGAAACTTCTAACACTCATTTTCATTTTCACCGGCATGGTGGTATTTGCCCAGCAAAGCAAGAGCCGTGTCATTACCAACTTCGATGCCAACTGGAAGTTTGCCCTGGGCGATTTTCCCCAAGCCTCAAATTCAGCATTTGACGATGCTGCCTGGCGCAGCCTGAGTGTGCCCCACGACTGGAGCATTGAGCTCGAAAACGACAGGGATGCACCCGGCGGCGGGAACATTGGCTTTTTCCCCACCGGAATTGGCTGGTACCGCAAAACATTCGATGTAGCAAAATTTAATCCCGACAAGAAATATTCCATTGAGTTCGATGGCGTACACATGAACAGTGAGCTGTGGTTAAACGGTGAATACCTGGGCAAACGTCCTTACGGATACTCCAGTTTCTCGTACGATTTGAGCGGATTGCTCAAAAGCAAAGGCAACGTGCTTGCTGTTCGGGTGGATAATTCGGAACAGCCCAATTCGCGTTGGTACACCGGTTCGGGCATCTACAGGCATGTGCGCCTGGTGGAAACCAATCCACTGCATTTTGAAAAATGGAGTGTCTTTTATTACACCAAATCCATTGAAAACGAAAGCGCCATTCTTCATGTTGAAGCATCGGTGGTGAACGAAAACCAGCATGCCGTGCAGGAGGTGGCCATCCGGCATGCCCTGCTCGACACGGAAGGAAATGAAGTCGCTTTTGTCACCACATCGATTCCTGTCAATGCCAAAAGTACGATGAAGGCAGAACAAGAGATGAAGGTAGCTGCTCCCCTGCTGTGGTCGGTTGAATCGCCCAATTTGTACACCCTCCAATCGGTGATACTGGTCGACGGCAAAGAAAGCGACTGTGTATTCAATACCCTGGGCATTCGCACCATTGAATACCACGTAGACAAGGGCTTTTTACTGAATGGCAAGCAGGTAAAAATGAAAGGTGTTAACCTGCACCACGACGGTGGTCCGGTTGGTGCTGCCGTTCCCGAAAGGGTTTGGGAACGCCGCCTCGAAATATTGAAAGAAGGTGGCTGTAATGCCATCCGTACCGCCCACAATCCAATGGCTCCTGAGTTTTACGAGCTCTGCAATCAACTGGGTTTCCTGGTGATGGACGAAGCCTTTGACGAATGGATTCATGGCAAGCGCGACTTTAGCTACCAACGCTATTTCAAAGAATGGCACCTGGAAGACCTGAAAGCCATGGTATACCGCGACAGAAACCATCCTTCGGTGGTGATGTGGAGCATTGGCAACGAGGTGCCCGACCAGTCATCGAAAGAAGGACCCGAACTGGCCCGCAAAATGATTGACCTTTGCAAAGCGGCCGATCCAACCAGATTGGTTACTGCCGGAAACGACCGGATCGCGGCTGATGATAGTCCTGCATCGGAAGCCTACCTCGCCGAATTTGAAAACGAAATTGTAGGCTACAACTATCCCGACCGCTGGCATGAGCGCAGGGAGTTGTACTATCACCACGACAAACAGCAACATCCCGGGCGCAGGGTAGTGGCCACCGAATCGACCGGCATGGGTGGTGTGCGCGGAGCCTACTTCCTTGGCAGAAACCCTGAAAAAATACAGGCCGCCTACGCTCAGGGACGCCCCATTGATGTGGAGCAACGCTGGAAATTTACGATGCTCTACGATTACGTGATCGGAGATTTCATGTGGACCGGCATCGATTACTACGGCGAGTCGTGGCGCTGGCCATCCCGCGGAGCTTCTTCGGGATACCTTGACAATTGTGGCTTTAAAAAAGACGGCTACTATTTCTTTAAAAGTATCTGGACCGAAGATCCCACCCTGCACCTTCTACCTCACTGGAATCTCGAAGGCAGGGAAGGCCAGATTGTTCCTGTTATTTGTTACACCAACTGCGATTCGGTGGAGTTGTTCCTAAATGGAAAATCGTACGGTGAAAAGTTTTTGGAATTTCCACGCAAAGGCAATAATGAGCAATGGAATCAACCCGAGGACGGGAAAGTACATACTTCGACCGGCGATCTGCACCTTTCGTGGGATGTGCCTTATGAACCCGGCGAACTGGTTGCCAAAGGAAAGAAGGACGGGAAAGAATATACCTGTCGCCTGGTAACAGCCGGTGAGCCTGCTCAAATCCGTCTGTCCTCCGACCGTGAAGTGATCAAGGCCGATCCCACCGATGTAGCCCATCTTACTGTAGAAATACTCGACAAAGATGGCAACATGGTTCCTACAGCCGGCAACCTCGTCCGCTTTGAGGTGGAGGGAGCAACCATTATAGGTGTTGAAAGTGGCAACATGAGCGATTTGTCATCGCCCAAGGCCAAAGAACGTAAAGCGTTTAACGGCTTGTGCCTGGCCATTATCCAATCTGAAAAGCCTGGAACAATAAGTGTAAAGGCAGTTTCTGACGGTTTAAAAAGTGCGGTTATAAACATCGAAGCCAAATAAGAACATGCACTGCCTGATTGGGATATTCGAATTAAAAAAATAACTTTAAGAAGCAATAAGTCATCAGTAGCAACAAACCATTAAAACAACAATTTTACACGATGAGCACTACGCAAGGCTTTATTAAATTCATTTTACTTGTATTATTAATTGCGCTTACAGGAAGCAGGGAAAGCGCTGCACAGTTTCAAAACATCAAAAACGATCGTTTCTGGGATACCCGCGACGGCCAGCCCATTTATAGTCAGGGCGGTGGTATTTTCAAATTTGCAGATCCCCAAACAGGAGAAGAAAAATACTACTGGTATGGTGTGCATTACAAACAAGCCGAAATGTACAGAAAGGACCCGTCGGTTACGCAGGAAAGAAATAATTTCGAAGGTGTAAGCTGTTACACGTCAAGCGATTTAGTCAACTGGGAGTTTGAAGCCAATGTGTTAACTCCCGGGGAAGTATTTGGAGACACGGGCCAGCGCCGGGGCTGGCTGGGACGCATGGGCGTGGCCTGGGTAGAAGAAGCAAAGCAATATGTGCTGATCATTCAATACAATTCCAGTGTACTTTTTGCAACTGCCGATACTCCTTTAGGACCATTCAAAAAGCAGCACAGAAAAGATATGACAAGCTGGATTGGTACACCCAACACCGGAGATCAGACGGTATTTACCGACGAAGACAGCGGCAAATCGTACCTCGTTTACAGTTACGGTCGGGGGAGAAATAAAATTTACCTGTCCGAAATCGGGATGAAAAATGACACCATTACCTTGTTGGATTATAAACAGGTTTTCAGAGGTGCCGGCCGCGAGGGCAACTGCATGTTCAAATACAAAGGCAAATATTACCTGGCTGCTTCTCAACTTTATGGCTGGGATGGCTCCAATGCTTACTATCTTAAAGCCGACGATATTTGGGGCCCTTACCTGCCCGAAAACGACATGCAGATTTTCCCGGGTGCTGAAGACGATTATGCCCATATTTCTCAAACCGGCTTCTTTGTTACTGTTCGCGGTACCCAACAGGAAACAGTCATCTTTTGTGGCGACCGCTGGGCCAATTTTGCCGGGAACGGACTGGGCTACAACCAATGGTGCCCCTTATCGTTCGATGGTGACGAACCTTACTTTAATTCGTTGAATTCGTGGAACCTGAATGCAGCAAGCGGCGAATGGCAGGTAGCCGACGACAACAACTGGGTGAAAAATCCCAGTTTCGAAGCCGACCGAAAACAAATGCCAAGCCCGGTAAAACCGGTACAAACCAGGCTGCTGGGATGGGAAACGACCGTAATCGAAGGAACAGAAATCTCGCTCGACTCCCTTTCGCCAGTACTCAACCATGCCAATACACAGGAAGAGCGAAAGCTGGTAATTGGCGAGCGCAGCCTGAACATGAGCGACCGCGTGGACTTTGTAAGAAAAGTATCTCAAAAAATCGGCTCCTCACCCTACGTGCGCTTCGAAAATGGTTCGTATACACTGACCGCGAAAGTTAGAAGCAGCGGAGGCTTCAATCAACTCGAAATGTACGCGAAATCAGGAGATAAACATTTCGAGGTAGATGTGAAAGAAGCAAACGAAAACTGGACCACCATCAGCATTGACAACATAAAAGTTGAAAACAATGAAGTTGAAATTGGCTTCCTGTCCGATGGAAAAGCCGGTGCTTTTTGTCTGGTCGACGATGTTTCATTGCTTAAAAGCAAATAGAGGAAAAAAAGTTTTTATTCATTTTTAATGATTCAGCGATGCATCACACAATTAGGAAATCATTCACAATTTTGGCAGGCCTGCTTAGCATTTTATATGGCTACTCCCAACCCAATATTATCAATAGCTGGGAGGCAAAAGGCAACCCGGTAGTTACCCACAAATACACCTGCGATCCTGCTGCACTGGTTCATAACGATACCCTTTTTATTTTCACCGGACAAGATGCCAGAGGAGGCCTGAAGTTTTACGAAATTAAAAACTGGTGCTGCTTTGCCACCACCGACATGAAAAATTTTATTGAATACGACATTCCGCTGTTTGCTAATGATTTTAAATGGAACAGCGGTGAGTTTGCCTATGCAGGCCATGTAATCGAACGGAACGGAAAATTTTACTGGTATGTAAGCACCAACACCTCGGGCATAGGCGTTGCGGTGGCCGACCGCCCTCAGGGGCCTTACAAAGATGTATTGGGCAAACCACTGCTGACCAACGAAAACAGTCCGGGCAAAACACATAGCTGGCGTACCATCGATCCGGCCGCTTTTATCGACGACGATGGTCAGGCATGGTTGTATTGGGGAAATGGTGCCTGCTGGGCGGTGAAGTTAAATGAAGACATGATATCGTACGATACCGACTATGGCGTAAAAATCATTGAAATAGAAGGCGATATGGAGTTTCCCTTTACCGAGGCACCCTGGGTGCATAAAAAGGACGGCCTCTACCTGATGTCGTTTGCCATTGGCTTTCCCGAACGCATCGCTTTTGCGGTGAGTGATAAAGCGGATGGGCCCTACACCTACAAAGGCATCATCAACGAAATTGCAGGGAACAGCAACACCAACCATCAGTCGATCGTCGAATACAAGGGCAGCTGGTACTTTATTTACCACAACGGGGGCATCCAGACCGATGGTGGAAGTTACAGCCGCAGCATGTGTATCGACCAACTGGATTTTGATGAAAACGGGATGTATCAACCAGTTCTGATGACAACTAAAGGCGTCGAAAAGATTGATCAATAACAACAAATCAAAAATATGAATACACGACTACTGAATTTCAGCCGACTATTATTTTTAATCGTTGTATTGTTTACAGCAGTGGCCTGCAATCCAACAAAAAAGGCACAGGACGAAAAAATGGAAGCCTACCTGTTGGTTTATTTTACCGACCCCACGCATAGCCTGTTTATGGCACTCAGTACCGATGGTTATACTTTTACCGATGTGAACAATGCACAGCCCATCGTGGCGGGTGATACCATTGCCAGTCAGAAGGGGATTCGTGACCCGCACATTTCAAGAGGTCCCGATGGTGCCTTTTATGTGGTGATGACCGATCTTCACCTTTTTGCCAAACAACTGGGGTATCGCGAAACGACCTGGGAAAGGCCACAGGAAAAATACGACTGGGGAAACAACCGTGGTTTTGTGCTGATGAAATCGTACGATCTGATTAACTGGACACACAGTAATTTCCTTTTCGATGAAGCTTTTGAGGGCTACGAAGAGATGGGTTGTGCCTGGGCGCCCCAAACCATCTATGACCCGGAGGAAGATAAAATGATGATCTATTTTACCATGCGCATGGAGCACGGACTTACCAAATTGTATTATGCCTACACCGACGATGATTTCACCAAACTCATCACTCAACCCAAATCGTTGTTCGAATACCCCGATTCAAGCATACAGATTTTGGATGCCGACATCACGCCTCTGCCCGACGGGCGCTATTGCATGATGTACGTGGCACAGGAAAGACCGGGAGGCATCAAAATGGCCTTCTCCGACTATATCAACAAAGATTATCAATACGAAGCAGCATGGGTTGACAAGGAACCGGGAGCCTGTGAAGCACCCAATGTTTGGAAACGCATCGACAGCGAGCAATATGTTTTGATGTATGATGTTTTCAGCATTCAGCCCCACAACTTTGGCTTTGTCGAGACGACTGACTTTGTAAACTTTACAGACCTGGGGCACTTTAATGCGGGAACAATGAAAACCACCAATTTCACTTCTCCCAAACACGGAGCCATCATTCAGTTAACGAAAAAAGAAGCCCAAAGGCTGGCTGAACATTATCAAATGAAACTACAATTCTGATTATTATGAGACTTCTGACAACCTTATTCATGCTGCTAAGCGTTACAGCCATCTTTGCCCAGGGCTGGAAACCGGAAATTAAAGAAAACATTCCGCTGGATTCCATCCGCTTGAGCGACCCCGCCATTCTGGCCGATAAAAGTACTTCGACCTATTACATGACCGGAACCGGTGGCCTGTTATGGAAAAGTAAAGACCTGGCCAAATGGACAGGCCCTTACGTGGTTACCAAAACCGATCCCGATTCGTGGATGGGTCCTCGCCCCATGATTTGGGCAGCCGAATTGCATCAGTACAAAGACAAATACTATTATTTCGCCACTTTCACCAACCGCGATGTAGTAATCGATTCGGTAAAAGGAAATGCGATTCACCGTCGCGCCAGCCATATTCTGGTAAGCGATCGACCCGATGGCCCCTATGTTCCCATGGAAGATGAAACCTATTTGCCTGCCGACCTGCCTACTTTAGATGGCACCTTTTGGGTCGATGCCGATGGTAAACCCTACATGGTTTATTGCGGCGAATGGTTGATCAACTGGAACGGCACCATGGAAAAAATTGAATTGAAACCCGACTTAAGTGGTACCACCGGAAAAAGGAAAATACTGTTTTTTGCTTACGATTCACCCTGGAGCAAGGAAGAAGAAAATGGCCGTGTGATCCCCAACAAGGTGACCGACGGACCCTATCTGTTCAAAACCCAAACAGGAAAATTGGGAATGATTTGGACCAGCTGGGTTTTCAGCGACTATGTGCAGGGGGTGGCCTATTCCGAAAGTGGCACATTGGATGGCCCGTGGATTCAGGAAAAAGATCCGATTACACCACCCAACTTCGGGCACGGTATGTTGTTCCGCACCTTTGAGGGAAAACTGCTGATGTCGGCGCATAGTCACAAGGACGTAAATGGCCGCTATGTGCGCATACCGCACCTGTTTGAAGTGGATGATTCGGGCGATCAAATCGTCGTGAAAGGACGGTATCAACCTTCATTGAAAAACTAAAATCATGTAAACTAAATTTCCCCATACCCAATTATGCGGTTGAACAGGCTGAGGGCTATGGTAAAACATTGGACCAATGGTTTGAACGCACCGACTTTGCACAAGACAATTAAATCAATGCTGAAAAGAGACGATACGGAAGAGGTATCGTCTCTTCTTTACATTGATATTTAAAAAATTGAGAATAGAAACTTTTATGGCAGGTTCGGGATCAGTGAATCTCTACTTTATTTGTTGGTTTTCAATATACTGATTTGATTTTGGGCTTTAATATCGATCGAGTAAACTAATTTTAGTATTTTTGAAACATGAAAACTTATTCCAGAAGTGATATAGAAAAAATTGGGAATACGATTATTTATTTGGCTGAAAGGATTCCTAACTTATCCAAGACAAAGCTCTTGAAACTTCTGTATCTTCTAGAAGAGTCATTTGTGAAAAAATATCAATTGCCATTTCTAAATCTTGAATTCGAGGTATGGCAAGCTGGTCCGGTTGCCCGGGATATTTTTATTGATTTATCTGACGAACCAATTTTACTAAAGAATTATATCACTATTGAAAAGAAGCCTGATTCTACTTACATTAGGCCCATTACCGACTTTTCCGATGATGAATTTAGTGATAATGAGATTGATATGCTCGATCTGGTTGTTGAACATTTTGGATCATTAACTGCTACCGACCTGGTCAAACGAACACATCAGAAAAATTCCAACTGGTACATTGTCGCAAAAAGTAAGGGATTGCTCGTTTTATTTGAGAACCATCTAACCAACTCTTCTGACGAAAAAATTGATTTTACCTGGTATCTGGATGAAAAAGGCAAGGATGCTTTTGTTGAACAGAATCAATTTAATAAGTTGCTCAGTTATATCAACGAATAAAGATTCATTCTTCTACCTGAATAAATTCAACCGACCATTGGTTGTTGTCAATACCTTTGCGCCAAACCGATAATTCTGTTCCGGAGTTGTTCGAGAACAGATAACGCGCTTCTACTTCATACGCTGCTGTTTGGGCATCGGGCTGGTATAAATGGTCGTACTTGTAGGTTTTTAACAGCGTGTAATCATTGAAGCATTTCTTCCTTGTAACTTCTTACAAAAAAGACTAAACTTACCCCCCGTTAATATTTAATATATTAAAACTTTAGCAATGAATATCTATTTCAAAATTACATCTTTACTCATTAGCATACTGCTTTTATTTTCATTGAATACCAGCCAGGCCCAGCGGCAGGTAGAGCGACTGAACCGCGGTCTGGTGGCCGTCTCAACCGATCAGGGCGTGTTTTTGAGCTGGCGCCTGCTCGGCACCGACGATGAGCAAATTGCCTTCGATGTGTACCGCGACCATGAAAAAATAAATGAAAGTCCGATTACCGACAAAACCAACTACATCGATGCAGGTGGAACTTCAACGTCGTTGTATCATGTAAAAACAGTGAACAGTACCGAAGAAGTTTCGGACATGGTAAGTCCCTGGACCAACAATTTTCTCGAAATACCCTTGCAAACCCCGGCAGGTTATGAGCCCAACGACTGCTCAACCGGCGACCTCGACGGTGACGGGATCTACGAGCTGGTGGTGAAAATGACCAAAGACGGCAAAGACAATTCACAAAGCGGAATTACCGGCCAGCCCAAGCTCGAAGCCTATAAGCTCGACGGCACCCTGATGTGGCGCATCGATCTGGGCATTAACATCCGCTGCGGTGCACACTATACCCAGTTTTTGGTTTACGATTTCGATAGCGATGGCATGGCCGAAGTGGTTTGCAAAACAGCCGACGGCACCACCGATGCTCTGGGCAATGTAATTGGCGATGCTACAAAAGACTACCGCAATGCCAGCGGCTACATTCTGGAAGGCCCCGAATACCTCACGGTGTTCAATGGTTTAACAGGCAAAGCCGAATCAACGGTCGATTATTTGGAACCCCGTGGTGTGGTAGGAATGTGGGGAGACACCTACGGCAACCGGGTCGATCGCTTTCTGGCCGGAGTAGCCTATCTCGACGGCATTCACCCCAGCATTATCATGACCCGTGGTTACTATACCGGCAACTGGAATGGAGCTTCCCGCGGAAAAACCTCCATTGCTGCCTGGGATTACAAAGACGGACAACTGCAGGAACGCTGGCACTTTAAAGCCGACCTGACAACGGGCGAAAATGCAGACTATACAGGGCAGGGTACACACAGCCTTTCGGTGAACGACGTGGATGCCGATGGCAAAGACGAGATTGTATACGGCGCCTGCACCATCGATGACGATGGAAACGGCCTCTACACCACCCGCCTCCATCACGGCGATGCCTTGCATGTGAGCGACTTCGATCCCGAACGGCCCGGTCTGGAAGTGCTGCAACCACACGAAGACAAAGTGAATGGCCTTAGCTTCAGGGATGCGGCCACCGGCGCCATCATCTGGCAACACAAGAGCAACCAGGATGTAGGCAGGGCACTGATTGCCGACATCATGGCCGATCATCCCGGTGCCGAAAGCTGGGCATCGGCAGGACTGGGTGTGTACAATGCCAAAGGAGAACAGGTGAGTACCAACCGCCCCTCCATCAATTTTGCCATTTGGTGGGATGGTGATTTGTTGCGCGAATTGCTCGATGGCACTTCCATCACCAAATACGGTGGAGGAACACTGCTCAATGCTTCGGGCTGTACCTCGAACAATGGCACCAAAAAAACACCGGCGCTCAGTGCCGACCTACTTGGTGACTGGCGCGAAGAAGTGGTATTCAGAACAACCGATAATCAAAAATTACGTATTTATACAACAACACAGCCCAGCGAGCACCGCATCTATACCCTGATGCACGATCCGCAATACCGTACCAGCATTGCCTGGCAAAACGCCGGATACAACCAGCCACCACACACCAGTTTTTTTCTGGGTCACGGCATGGCCGAAGCACCCCGCCAAAACATCTGGGCTGCCAGTGGCGACGGAAATCCAACGGTTTACATCACCGAACCAGTCAACAACTCGGTAAAAGCCCTGGGACTTCCTGTTAATGTGGCCATCAGCGCATCCGACTATGGCGAAACACTCGACGGGGTGGAGCTCTACCTCAACGATGACTTCTTAGTCAAACTGAGTGATCTGCCTTACAGCTATCAAATTGAAGGACTGAGCACCGGCAGCTACACCATTAAAGCCATCGCGCTCGATGCCGATGGAAACAGTACCACGTCGGCTCCGGTAACTTTCTCTGTTGATGAAGGAAAGCCGCATGTTGAACTGATTGAGCCGGTGAGCGGAAGCATGTACGGGCGCAACAGCACCATCAGACTCCTGGCTGAGGCCAGCGACAGCGACGGTGAAATTGTAAAGGTCAGCTTTATGGTGAACGATCAGCCTGAAGGAGAAGTAAACAGTGCACCCTATGAGCTTGAACTACACAACCTGCCTTCGGGGAAATATATGATACAGGCCATCGCTTACGACAATCTTAACAATTCAACAGCATCGGAAATTGTTTCGATCGAAGTTGGAAGCAGCATGATAATTCAGGAAATGACGACCGGATATTGTGGTGTCGACGGCATTGAGCTTGAAGATAAAAATGCGGGCTTTACCGGTGCGGGCTATGCCAATACCGACAATGAAACAGGCAAGGGAATCAACTGGAGAGTCAGCATTCCCGAAGCCTCGGAATACACCATTAACTGGCGTTATGCAGGCACCAGCGACCGACCCGGTAAATTGTTGCTCAACGGTGAGGAACTTGCACAGCTACCGTTTACCAGCACCGGCGACTGGACCAACTGGAATGAAAATGCACTCGACATCGATCTGCCCCGGGGAGTGGTGGAACTCCGGCTCGAAGCGACCGGCGCCGACGGGCTGCCCAACATCGACTATCTCGAAATCAAATCGACCCAAAGTGCCAGCGACCCTATAGCCGTCGACTGTGGCACACCGCTTACTACGGTCGACCACCTGCCGGCACTGAATGCTCAACTAATCGCATACCAGCAGTCGTCAGGCAGCATTGTGATTTCCTTGCAAAACAGCAGGCACCAACTTGAATCGGTGAGCTTCATGAGCATGACAGGCCAACGCCTTCAACAGCTCGATGTGGATGCTTTTGAAATCAGGCTTGAGCCCGGTACGCTGCCCAAAGGCCTGTACCTGATTCACGCAAAAACAAGTACCAGAACTTATCCCGGAAGAATCATCATTCGTTAAGTTCATTTTAAAGCTATTTTAAATTGAAGGGAGCCCTGCAACTTTAGCGGCTCCCTTTTTTATGCACCAGGGATGAGTCTTTCTTTCCACCATGAAATTCACTCTTGCCCACTTGCCGTTGCTTTCTGCCGAAAAGTATGTATTTTTATTACTTTCGACTGAAACCCGTTTCAAGCGGCTGCCTTCGATTTCATTTTGTAAACAAAAATACCTGACCGATATGGAGCAATTCAGAAGACAATTTCAGGCAAAGCTGCTTTTTCTGCTTTTATTACTGCCGTTAGCATTCGTTTCAAAAGCAGAAATTCCGCCGGTGCAGTTGCGATGGCTCGACAGTGTAGCACCTGCCCCGGGAACGGGGGTTAGCTGGGGTGTTCCTTTTCAACAAGGCAGTGTACAAGCTGACACCGAATTTGTCTTGTCCGACCGCAACGAAAAAATATATCCGCTACAATACCATCCTTTGGCCTACTGGCCCGACGGATCGCTTAAATGGGCAGGATTCAGCACGGTAAGCGACACCGGCACCCTTGAGCAGCTTCTTCTTCGGGAGGTGACAAGCAAACAGGATTTTCAAGGAACGAAAATAGCCATAAGGGAATCAGAAGAAGATCTGCTTATTTACACCGGCCCGATGGAGTGTTTGATTTCAAAATCAGGCAGTCGGCTCATAAAGTATGTAAAGATGAATGGAAAGCCCATAGCCCTCGACGGCACCCTGCTTGCCGTTCTTCAAAAGGGAGCTCCTTCGGAATATGGTCCACAGGCCGATAAAATCAAACTTGAAAGCAAGATCGAAAAGCTGACGCTGGAGCAGCATGGTCCTGTTAAAGCGCTTGTTAAAATTGAAGGCAGCCACCTCAACACCATCTCAGGAGAAAAAATACTGCCATTTGTTGTACGCATTTATTTCTATGCCGGATCGGTCTCGGTAAAAATGGTTCACACCTTTGTTTACGATGCCGACCAGGAGCAGGATTTTGTTCGTGGAATTGGCCTGGTTTTCGACGTGCCTCTCGACGAAGCTTTGTACAACCGCCATGTGCGTTTTGCCGGTGACGATCAGGGCTTTTGGGATGAGCCGGTACAAGCACTCACAGGTCGCATGCCATTGAGCTTTGAAACCGACTGGTACGAACGCCAGCTCAAAGGCGAAAGAATACCCGAACGCGATCAGTTTTCGGTACAACAACACCGGCTCATCGACAACTGGGCCTCGTGGAACGATTTTCAGCTGCAGCAGCTCAGTGCCGATGCTTTCAGCATTAACAAACGAAGCAACGGGCAGAGTGCCTGGATCAGTGCCGGTTGGGGCAAACGCTCTCAGGGACTGGCATGGCTTGGTGATGTAAGCGGCGGAATGGCCGTTGGCATGCGCGATTTTTGGCAGTCACATCCCTCGGCACTCGAAGTACGCAATGCGCGAAGCAATGAGGCACAGCTTTATGCCTGGCTTTGGTCGCCCGAAGCACAGCCCATGGACATGCGCCACTATGACACACTGGCCTGGGGCCACACCCTGCATGCGAGCTATGAAGATGTTCAGCCGGGTTTCAGCACCGCAAACGGAGTGGCCCGCACCAGCGAGCTTTATTTGTATTTCACCAGCGAGGTCCCTGCCTTCGATGAACTCCAACAGTGGAGCCGCCAAAGCAATCAGCCGGCCCTGTTAATGGCCAGCCCCGAATACCTCCATTCGATACCTGTTTTCGGTCACTGGAGTCTGCCCGACACCACATCGAAAGGAAAACGCTGGATTGAAAAACAACTGAACCAGGCCTTTCGTTTCTACCTCAACGAGGTGGAACAACGCCATTGGTATGGTTTCTGGGACTATGGCGATGTGATGCACGCCTACGACCGCCACCGCCATGTGTGGCGTTACGACATAGGTGGTTATGCCTGGGCCAACACCGAACTGATGCCCAACCTGTGGCTCTGGTACCAGTTTCTGCGAAGTGGCGATCAGCGAGCTTTCAGAATGGCCGAAGCCATGACCCGGCACACCGGCGAAGTGGATGTTTACCATTCGGGACCATTCAATGGTTTGGGATCGCGGCACAATGTGCGGCACTGGGGCTGTGGCGCCAAGGAAGTGCGGATTTCGCAGGCAGCACTGTCGCGCATTTATTATTACCTCACCACCGACGAACGAACCGGCGATTTGATGGAAGCTGCTGTTGAAGCTTCAAACGAAGCCATTGGAAAAACCGATCCGCTGCGGATGATACTGGACAAAGGACCCTACCCCACACATGCCCGCGTTGGCCCCGACTGGCTGGCACTCGCCGGCAACTGGATGACCGCCTGGGAACGAAGCGGCGATACCATCTATCGTAATCGCATTCTGAAAGGAGTTGAAAGCCTAAATAAAATGCCCTACGGCTTCTTTTCAGGGAAGACATCGGCCATGGGCTACGATCCTTCAAGTTATGAATTGTTTCAACTTGAAAAGGAACACATGGGCATTGGCCACCTTTCGGTTTTGATGGGCGGACCGGAAGTGGCCTATGAGCTGAGCCAGCTGCTGAACAATCAAAACTGGGATGAACTATGGCTTCAGTACTGCAAGCTCTATGGCGCCCATACCGATAGTGTGGCTGCTGAATTTGGAAGAAAGGAACAGCTGGGCGACCCGGGAATATGGTATGCCCGGCTGCCTGCTTACTATGCTTATGCTACAGGAACGAAAAGTTATGCAACAAGGGCCTGGAAAGAATTCCTCGAAGGTTCGCCGTGGGGCTACCCTACCTTCAACACACAGCCCATCGAAGGTGCCAACCTGCTTCAGGCAGTTGACGAAATCAGCAATGTGTCGACCAACAGTACAGCCCAGTGGTGCCTCAATGCCATTCAGTTGCTGGAGCTGATCGGCGATGAAATCCCCGATGAACATCCCCGTTTCAATCCACCGGGGGCCCTGGATGAATACATCAGGGGTGCACTCATTTTCAGAGACAATTTCAGCGAGGCAAGCGACAACTGGATCGTCGAAAGCAATTCGGACCAGGGGAAAGGAGTGCTGGTAGAAAATGGAAAACTGGTGATCGATGTCAACGGTGGCGCCACGGTATGGCTCAAACAGCCTCTTTCGGGAAATGTACTCATTTCTTTCGACCGGAAAGTGCTGATGAACGATGGCATTAACGACCGGCTGTCCGATCTGAACATGTTCTGGATGGCCACTGACCCGGAAAATGAAAACCTTTTCACCCGCAACGGGGTATTTTCACAATATCACGGATTAAGCCTGTATTATGCCGGCATTGGCGGGAATTACAACAGCACCACCCGTTTCAGAAAATACAATGGAAAAGGTGAACGCATCCTGCATGCTGAACTGAACGACGAAGCCCATCTGCTTAAAGCCAATAAAAGCTATCACATTGAAATTGTTGTTTACAATGGGACGACCAAACTTTATGTTGATGGCAATGAATATTTTTCATTCACCGACGAGGAGCCACTCAGCAAAGGATGGTTTGGCTTCAGAACCGTGAAGTCGCATCACGAAATCGACAATGTTCGTATTGATCGCTTGAAATAAGAACAACTAATAAATATAAACAGATGAAAAAGCTACACTACTTATTACTTCCTGGGATACTGCTGATGGCAGGCTGCCAGCCGGCAAACAACAAGTCCGAAGAACAGAAGATTTCGGACACCAATACCCCCCTGCATGCCATGCAGGTCGATTATCCCAGTCCGTACGGAGCACCTGCCGAGGCAGATGTCAAAGCCGTGCTCGACCGTGTACTGCTTTACCTCGACGAGGTAACACCCAAAAAGGTGGTTGACAGTGAAACAGGTGAAGTACTCAGCAATTTTGAATTACTGGATAGCCAGCATCGCTTCGAACAGGGCGATTTCAGGCTCACCAGCTACGAGTGGGGCGTTACCTATGCTGGCATGCTCTTAGCAGCAGAAACTACGGGCGATGAGCGTTATTCGCAATATACCCTTGAGCGCCTGCAACTGATCAGCGATCTGGCAAAGCATTCGCGGCTAAAAGGAAGTCCGGAAAAAAGCCTGATTCACTCGGTGCTTCATCCGGGTGCCCTCGACGATGCCGGAGCTATTTGTGCCGCCATGATCAAAGCGCTTGAATATGGAGCAACCAGCGAGCTGCGTCCTTCGATCGATAACTTCATCGCCTACATCCACAGCCAGCAATACCGGCTCAGCGATGGAACACTGGCCCGTAACCGACCACAGCCCAATACGTTGTGGCTCGACGACTTGTTCATGAGTGTTCCGGCACTTGCACAAATGGGCAAACTGAGCGGCGATCAGCGCTACTTCGACGATGCCGTTAAGCAGGTTCTGCAATTTTCGGAACGCATGTTCAATCACGACAAAGGGCTTTACATGCACGGCTGGGTAGAGCACATGAGCGTTCACCCCCAGTTTCACTGGGCCCGTGCCAATGGTTGGGCTGTTATGGCCATGGTTGAACTGCTCGATGTACTGCCCCGCGACCACGAAGGATTTCCGGCCGTATTACTTCAACTGCAACAACATGTGGCAGGCCTGGTAAAATACCAGGATGGAGCAGGTTTCTGGCATCAGTTACTCGATCATAACAATACTTATCTCGAAACATCGGCCACAGCCATTTTCAGCTATTCAATGGCAAAAGCCATCAACGAAGGCTGGATTGATGCATCGGCCTACGCCCCTGCTGCCATTCTGGGCTGGAATGCTGTCACGACCAAGGTCAACGCAAAGGGTCAGGTTGAAGGAACCTGTGTGGGAACCGGCATGGCTTTCGATCCAGCTTTCTATTATTATCGTCCGGTGAATGTATATGCCGCCCATGGTTACGGACCGGTACTGCTTGCCGGAGCCGAAATCATCCGACTGATGAAAGCACATGATTTTGAAATCAACGACAGCTCCCTGCAGTTGCTTGTTAAGTAGAAAACACTGATTAGTTAAAACAGAAAGCCCGAAACAACATACAAGCCGCCGGCCCCCAGTTGCCGATCGGGTGAAAAACCATAATGAACAGCAATTACGTTGTTCGTATTGTAAATTAAACTGATGCTCCCTCCATAAGTGGCATTCATTTGCCGGGGAGCATCAGTAAAATGAAGCTGTCGGTCGGATGTGGAAAGACCACTCCAATCGACGGCATATTTTTGTGTTATGAAGGCTGCATCGGCAAAAAGAGAGAGGTCGATGTTCCAGTTGATTGAAAGCCAACTGAAGGCAGCCAGGTTTTTTCTGAATTCAGCATTCGCAAGCACAAAACCGTCGGCTACCAACCGGTTACGTATCATCCCGCGCAAAGTATAGGCACCACCCGGACCATCGTTTACTTCGCGCGTACCATAGTGAAAAGGGAGTGCATAAAACGGGACATGACCGGCCAGTTTCTGCTGACTGCTCAGTCTCCACGAAAACACCGCCGCAATGGCCTGCAATGGCTGATAATTGCGCAGTGTTGCAAGGTGCTTCACATACGACGGGGCATTCTTAAAAGGAAGCGGTGACATAATAAAACTTTCGAACCACCAGCCTTTTTTGGTGTTGATGCGGCTATCGCGCGTATCGTAAGTAAATCCTGCATTCAGCAAAAATTCATTGCCTCCGGTTCGCTCACTGCGATCGATAAGATTTTGATCGAAGTAAAAACGCAGAAGACTTTGATCATCACCATCATTGTCAGCTTCAGTAACAGGCTGCTGCTCGTTCACTGTAAACCAATTGATGGTGCTCCCATAAAACAGGTTCCAGTTGCCGGTACCCAGTGGCTTAAAAAAGTTGAAGCGGCCACGGATGAGTTGTCGCTGGTAACTGTAATAAAAGCGGTTTACAAATTCAGGATGAGCCGCTGAAGTAAATTCGGGATGATAAATTGAAGCGGGACCATTGAAGCCGGTAAAATCGAGGGTCTTATCGTTAATGTAGCTGAACTCGGCCAGCAAGCGGTGTGAAGGAACCAGGCTTGTACTTTCATATTGAAGTGTCAGGTTGCCGGTTCCGCCGGTACTGTTCGATGCGCTGATTTTTAAGTAATGCCGGTAATCGGGAAAGCGCTTCCCGTATTCAAACAAATTGAGCAACAAGCCATATTTTAGTCCCAAATCCTGATCGTAGGCCAGAATGGGATTTCCCCCTACGGCAAAATGCCGCGCTCTTTCTGAAGCGCCTTCAACAGCGCCAGACTGAGCAGTCAGCCTTAAGCTTAAAGACAATAGCAGTATAATCGTCAGCTGAAGTTTCATGAAAGATTGCTAGCGTTCGGTGCAAAAATAAACAAGAAGGGTATTCCCTGCACCGAAAGACGGCATAATCATCAGCAAAACTTTTAAAAAAGAATGCGTTGCTTTAAATGGTTTTGATTTCGTTCACCAGTTTCTGCAAAGAGCTTTTGGCATCGCCGAAGAGCATACGCGTTTTATCGTTAAAGAAAAGCGGGTTTTCGATGCCGGCATAGCCTTTTCCCATTCCACGTTTCATAATGATGATATTTTTGGCATGACTGGCATTGATAATTGGCATTCCATGTATCGGGCTCGAAGGATCGTCGTTGGCTGCCGGATTCACCACGTCGTTGGCGCCGATGATAATGGCCACATCGACATTGGGCATGTCGGGGTTGATGCTTTCCATTTCGACCAGTTGTTCGTAGGGAACATCGGCTTCGGCAAGCAGCACGTTCATGTGTCCGGGCATGCGGCCTGCCACCGGATGAATTCCATAACGCACATCGACCCCTTTATCGGCCAGCAAGGCATCAAACTCATGAACCATGTGTTGTGCCTGTGCAGCAGCCAGACCGTAGCCCGGTATTATGACCACTTTCTTGGAGTAAGCCAGCAAAATGGCTGCATCGCTCAACTGAATTTCTTTAATGGTACCTTCTTCGCCTGCTACGGCAGCACCGCCGCCGCCAAAGGCACCTACAATCACATTCAGCAACGAACGGTTCATGGCCTTACACATCAGCAGGGTCAGTATCATTCCGGCAGCACCCACAAAGATTCCCCCCAATATCATGGCTTCGTTTGAATAAATAAAACCACCCATGGCGGCTGCGATGCCCGTTAGTGCATTCAACAAGGAAATCACCACCGGCATATCGGCTCCTCCAATGGGCATTACAAAAAGCACCCCGTACAACAAGGCCACGGCAAGCAGCGCATAAACAGCCCATTGGGTCATGGCACCTTCACCTGCGATAATGATGAAAACTGCCAGCGCAATGGTAATCACCAGCAACAAAATGTTCACATATTTCATGTAAGCCCCGGTCAGATCTTTCACCTTTCCGTCGAGCTTGCCGTAGGCAATCATACTTCCGCTAAAGGCGATCGCACCAATAACAAGGCCCAGCACGGTAACAATAATCGAAGAAACGTCGCCTCCAAGGGCCTTGGGGAATTCAAGCAGGGCCACCAGGGCCGATGCAGCACCGCCGGTTGCATTATAAAGTGAAACCAACTGAGGCATGGCAGTCATTTTAACCTTAATGGCCACCATCCATCCGATGGCCGATCCCACGCCAATGGCAGCCAGGATGATCCAAATGTTGGTGAGCGAAATTCCGTTCCCTGCATCATCTTTATGCAGCAGCAGGGTAGTAATCATGGCAAGCCC
Organism: Roseimarinus sediminis; assembly: GCF_050433125.1. Lineage (NCBI taxonomy): Bacteria > Pseudomonadati > Bacteroidota > Bacteroidia > Marinilabiliales > Prolixibacteraceae > Roseimarinus > Roseimarinus sediminis. The sequence goes on from NZ_JBNPXV010000001.1 coordinate 150,156, forward strand.
CATTCCGGTCGCAGCCCATAGGTTGCCACGTCGAGCCGTTTCAGGATGGGATAAGCGTTTCAGTCCGAAAACAAACAGCAGTGCAGCTACCAAATAACTCAGTTCAAGCAGGCTGTCGCCCAGCGAAATAGCTGTTCCGTTTAAAGTTCCTATAATTTGATTCATGGCAGCTTACTTTTTTTTCTTTTTAAACATTTCGAGCATACGGTCGGTAACGGCAAAACCACCCACAACATTGAGGGTCCCAAAGATGAGTGCCAGTATCCCAAGCACCAGTTCGGCCGAAAAAACGGATAAATCGGCATGTCCAACCAAAATAATTCCTCCTATAATAATTACGCCACTAATGGCGTTGGCACCCGACATCAGGGGTGTATGTAAAACAGAGGGAACATTCGAAATCACTTCAATGCCCAAAAATACCGACAATGCGATAATGAAGATGGCCTCTTTGTAGGCATAAAACAGGTACAGTGCTTGTTCCATAACTTAAGATGATTGTTGTTGATCGATGATTGACTTTACCCGCTCGCTAATTATTTCTCCCTGGTGGCTGATGCAGGTTCCTTTTACAATGTCGTCTTCAAAGTTGAGATTCAGTCCTCCGTCCTCGTTGATTATCAATTTCAGGAAGTTAAATACATTCTTTCCAAACATGCGGCTGGCATCAACGGCCATCGTCGAGGGATAATTTGACTGACCAATGATGGTTACACCATGATGCTCCACGGTCTCGTTGTTTTTACTCAGTTCGCAGTTTCCGCCGGTCGATGCAGCCAGGTCAATGATCACACTGCCGGGCTTCATTTTTTCGACGGCTTCGGCTGGTAGCAACAAGGGTGCCTTTCGTCCGGGAATCTGTGCCGTACAAAGCACCACATTGGCTTTGGCTGCATGCTCGTTAATGGCTTTTTGCTGACGCTGCTTAAAATCTTCGTCCTGTTCGACGGCATAGCCCCCTGCACTCTTGCTTTCCGAAGCACCTTCAACTTCAATAAACCTGGCTCCCAGGCTTCGGACTTCTTCGCCGGCAGCAGCACGAACATCGAAAGCCTCGACCCTTGCACCAAGGCGCCGGGCAGTTGCAATGGCCTGCAAGCCGGCAACTCCGGCTCCCAGAACCAATACGTTGGCCGGCCTGATGGTTCCGGCTGCCGTCATGAACATGGGGAAAAAGGTGGGTAAGCGCAAGGCAGCTTCCAGTATTGCTTTATAACCCGCCACCGTTGCCATCGATGAAAGTACGTCCATAGCTTGCGCCCGAGATGTTCGCGGTATGTTATCAAGGCTGAAGGTAGTGATTCTGTTCTTGACAAACTGGTGCACCAGTTCCTGATTCATCAGGGGGTTAAAAACACTGCACCATACCTGTCCCTCCCGAAGTTGAGCACTTAGTTCGTCTTCAGGACCATGGATCTGTAATAGTACATCGGCTTTAGCAATGAGCGATGAGCGTTTTTCAACCTTCGCCCCTGCTTCACGGTAAGCGTCGTCGCTGGCAAAGGCGCGCACACCGGCCTGCTCTTCAACCAGCATTTCAACTTTCATTTCTGTAAGTTGTTTTACATGTTCGGGTAAGAGTGCTACCCTGTTTTCGCCTTCGGTTTCTTTTAATAATCCCAGAATCATTGGAATAGCTTTAGTGATATGCATAGAAACAAGTCACCCGGTGTTTTGTTTCAGAAAATTCATCCGCCATTCTGCTGTGTCATTTCATCGCTTTTCGACCGGCTCTGAAACTTCAATATACGATTATCCTCTATTTTCATACAGCGATCGTCGTCGCTTTGACTGCTTTGACTTATTTTTGAAATCTAAAATCCAATTAAAAACTACTACTATGTTACCAGTTCGTTTCACCACTTTATTCATTTTCTTCGTAATTACGCTTGGTTTAAATGCCCAGGTAACGCTAAACATCGATATAAACCAGGAGCGCACTGCCATAAGTGAAAACCTGATGGGCGTTTTTTTCGAAGACATCAACTATGCCGCCGACGGCGGGCTGTATGCAGAATTGATTCAAAACCGTTCGTTCGAATACTATCCTGTAAGCGGATACACCAGCATGCCCCCACTTACGGCCTGGGCTTTGGTTAAGGAAAACGGAGCAAACGCCACCATGCGTATCGATGACATAGAATCGCTTAACACCAACAATACCAAACACCTTCGCTTAAGCATCAACAGCGAAACCGGAAAAGCAGGAATCCGAAATGCAGGCTTCGATGGAATGGTGTTGCGAAACGGAGAAAGGTACAATTTCTCGGTTTACCTGAAACGCGACAGTCACTTTGACCAGCCGCTTGAAGTAAGGCTCGAAAACAACAACGGATCGGTCATCGGAAGTGCACTGATCGACAATACTTCAGCCACATGGACCCAATACGAACTGGAATTAAGCTGCACCGAAACAAGTTATAACGGAACCCTGAGCCTGATAACCAGTGGAGCCGGTACTGTCGATATTGACATGGTATCTCTTTTTCCTCAGAAAACATTTAAAAACCGCAAAAACGGTCTGCGTCCTGACCTGGCTCAGGCCATTGCCGATGTAAAACCACAGTTTTTGCGTTTCCCCGGTGGTTGTATTTCGCACGGGAGAGGACTCGACAACGCCTACCGCTGGAAGCACACCGTAGGCGATGTGGCCGAACGAAAACCCAACTGGAACCTGTGGGGTTACCATCAAACCTACGGACTGGGATTTTTCGAATACTTTCAGTTTGCCGAAGACATTGGCGCCATGCCTTTGCCTGTAGTGCCAATGGGCGTTTCATGCCAGTTCAGAGAACGTGAAATTTGCCCCATAGGCGACATGGGCATGTGGATAGACGATGCCCTCGACCTGGTTGAATTTGCCAATGGCGACGTCAACACGGAGTGGGGTGCAGTAAGAGCCCAAATGGGCCATCCCGAACCCTTCAATATGGAATACATTTGTCTTGGAAATGAGGAAGATGACATCCCTGAGTTCAGGGAACGCTTTATGATGATTACCGACTCACTCCGAAAGTATTATCCCGAAATTAAAATCATCGGAACCTCGGGTGTTGATGATACAGGAGCTTACTATCATTCCCTGTGGGAATTCAGCCGTCATCATCACCTCGATGCTGTAGACGAACATTATTATAACGACCCCGAATGGTTTTTAAACAATGTACATCGTTACGATAATTTCGACCGTAACGGGCCGAAGGTTTTTATTGGTGAATATGCCTCGCGCGACGACCGTCACTTTAATGCAATAGCCGAAGCAGCCTATCTTACAGGCGTTGAGCGCAATGCCGATGTTATCGAGTTTGCCTGCTATGCACCCATGCTGAGCAATGTGAATCATCAGCAATGGCATCCCGACATGATCCGTTTCGATAACAAAAGTGTGGTTAAAACGGCCAGTTATTACGTTCAGCAACTGTACAGTGTGAATACAGGCGATTTCTACCTGAAAAGCCAGTTAAGCTACAACGAAGGTTTCGATCCCGCTTCCGCTGCTTTCGAAGGAAGCATGGGACTTGGCACCTGGAACACTCAGGCCCGTTTCGACGATATTCAAATTGTGAGCGGAGGAAAAGTTATTTATGAAGAAGAGTTCAATGAAGGCTCAGGAGAGTGGCAGGTACTTTCAGGAGCTTTTTCAATCAATGATGAAAGCTATGTACAAACCTCGAATGCCGAACCAGCCCTGAGCCGCTTCAGTGCCTACATCGATTCGAGCGAATACACCATCACCCTTAAAGCAATGAAAACAGGCGGACGCGAAGGATTCTTAATACCCTTTGCCATGAAGGATGCCAACAACTACTACTGGTTTAACATTGCCGGTTGGGCCAATACCCAGCATGCTATCGAACAGGTAGTGAACGGATCGAAAAATGTACTGTATACTTCAGGTGGCAGCATTCAAAACAACCGCTGGTATACCATTAAAATTGAAGTTAACGCTTCGGGTGCCAGTTGCTGGCTCGACCAGGAAAGAATCTTCGACATCCCGGCACCAAGCGGACCTGTTACCGCATCGGTGCTTGAAGACACCGAAAGCAACGATTTAATTGTGAAGCTGGTTAATTCAGGAGATCAGTCCATTCAATCAACCATCAACATAGAAGGGATCAATATTAACCAGCAGGCCAAACTGACCACCATGAGCGGAGCACCCGATGATCGAAATTCCATTTCTTCACCCAACAAGATTGTTCCCGAAGTCCGCGGATTCCATGTGACAAACACGTTTAACTACTCACTTCCACCCTACTCATTTCATGTTTTCCGCATCAATAAGGCCAACGGTTCGTGGTCATCGATCAAAAACATGAAGCAGAAAAACGAATCGATGCTGAAGATTGTTCCCAATCCTTCGGACGGATTCACCCAAATCTATTTTGACAATCCGCATTCCGAAGCATTCGACCTTTACCTCTACGACACCATGGGTAAATTAATGCTTCAGAAACTGAATACGAAAAAGAACAGCTTTACCATCGAAGCAAGCAGTTTGCCCAGCGGCGTTTACCTGGTAAGTGTGAAAGGCAAGGACCGCGATTATACCGGAAGGCTGGTGATGAACTAAGCAGCACTGCTCAATCGTTCCGCAGGGCTTCGATCAACCGGAGTTTTTTCAGCTGACTGTTGGCCAGCAGGACAATCCAGATCATGCCGTTCAGCATAATTGCTGCGATAAGCAGAAGAACAAAACCGACAGAAAGTTCTGAAAGCGAGCCTGCAATTACCGGATAAACCGACACCAACGCAGTCACAAGTCCGATCAGAAGTCCCATCACTAATAAAAGTAGGTATTCAATTATCACAAGATTCCGGATGGTACTGCGCTGAAAACCAATGGAACTCAACAGGGCAAACTCGGCTTTTCGCTCGAGCAATGAACGCTGCAGCACAATGGCCAGACCAATGGTTCCGATTAAAAGCCCAAGTGCTCCCAGCACCAGAAAGATAGCCAGGTAAGTATTGGTAATGCTCATGAAGCGGGCCAGGCGTACCGGAGCTTCGGTGAGTGCAAGACCAAAATCGCGGTAGATCAGTTCCAGATCACTGGCTATTGCTTCTTTTTGTTCCCTGTCTCCATCAATCAACATCACTTTCGATCCGCTGGATGTAGGGAAATGCTTCAGAAAGTGGGCATTGTCGACGATGACATTACCCTGAAAAACCGATGCTTTCAGTCCGGCCACCAGGAGCAGTTTCACTTCTTCGCCCAGCGCATTGCTGTAGCTCAGGGTATCGCCCACCTTTTTACCCAGGCCCCACTGAAGCACTGTTTGATCGGCAATGGCAGGTACCAGTTCACCGTAATCCTTTTTCAACGTTTGCCAGAAATCGCTTTTATCAACATTTTCCATGCTGCTTTGTATGGCAAAACGTCCTTTGAGCTGTGTGGCATCAAGGCCTAAAATCCGGGGATTGCTGACACGGTTCAGGTTCAGACAGCTTGCATCGTCGCCCTCGGCCACCCGCATCTGAACGGCCGTAAAGGGCACCGAAAATCCCTGTTCCCTGCGATAAGCTTCGTTATTTAGCTGGTGCAATACCGGCACGGTGGTTTCGGCCCAGTATAAAAACCCGCCAGTACCGCTGGTAAACTCACCGGCAGTCGAAAACAGATCCTTTCGGTTCATACCGGTACTCACCACCAGATAAGTACCCATGGCAAGCAGCAATACAACTGTCAAACTGCGTGAAGGACTCAGCCTGATGTTTTCGAACACCAGCTTTTTTCTGTTGAACTGTTGTGTTTCTCCTGTTTCTTTTGTCAGAAATAACCAGAAAAGAAGAACAAAAGCCAGCAACAGGGCACCACCAGCTACAAAAAATGCAGTAGCATCCAAATTGGCATTACTGCCCTGTACTTCCAATAAAACAGAAAGCAACGCATAAGCCAATGCCAGCCAGGCAAACAGATGCAATATGATTCTCGAGCGCCGGCTCATAATGGTGGCTGCTTTTCGCTGCAAGGCTGCTGTGTTTTTCTTTAGGGCACTTCTCAGGCTGAAAGCAACTGTTAGCAGTGCCACCAGCACACTGAGCAAAAAGCCTGTCAGTAAACTGCCTGTTTCAATTTTCGGCACCAGAACACTGGTACGTACGATGTCGTTCCAAACGTGATTCAAACCCCAAAACACCATGCGGTTGTACAAAACAGCCAGCAACAAACCGGGCAGTGCTCCGGCAACAGCAATCAGCAAACCTTCGGATAGAAAAAGCATTTGTATTCTTCGCCCCGTAAATCCCATGGCCGAAAGTGTAGCAATTTCAGATTGTCGTTTTTCAAGGTTCAGACGGAAAAGCAGGGCGGTTAATATGACACCGGCAAGCAGAATGAAAAAACTGAGCCCGATAAACAACTGCGTAAAATCGGTGCCATTTCGTGCAGCCGATAAACCTTCCTCTTTAACTGACTGAAGTTGAAAGCCCAGCAGAAACGGATCGAGCTGTTCACTGATCTGCCTTGTAATCATTTCATCACTCCCCTCGCTTCGGGCAAAGCGAAGTGCGGTGAACGAGCCATAACGGTTGGCCCACAATTCACGGGCTGTTGAATAAGCCACAAAAGCCTTGGGCAAGCCACGGTATTCATACCAGTAAGCTTCATCCTTGTCGCGGATGGCTTTCAGGTTGACAGGCACACCGGTTTGCCAGTCGCTGCAACTTTCGGAGTCGGATAAACCCGGAATTCGCGGCATCAATGAGCGGTCGGCATAAGCACCTTCGATTTCCACTACTTTCTTCACCAGAAAACTACGGGAGCTTTCAGTGAGTTCCCTGAGCGGTCCTATATTGAAATAGCCTGTTTCGAGGCTGTCTCCTTCGGCTAGCTGCAAATCATCGGCCAGCCAGCTGTTGATGATTATTTCACCGGGTGCCAGCTGCGAATCGGGGACGGTGGAAACAAAGGAATAAGGCGTTTCACGACCATTGAATCGGAAGTAATTGGTAAAATATGTTAGGATGGGAGTAGACTGAAGTCCGCTGTTCTCCACACTCCGTCGAACAGCATCGTCGATAAAAACCCGCTGAGAACGGAGCTCCCACTCATCGGTAGCAGGCACATCGATCAGCTCAAGCGAAGCATCGGCAAGGGAAAACGAATTGCTTACAGCGCTTCGGATGGCCTCTTCGTCGGGCTTGCCTGTTAGGAGTATCAGGTTGGCATTTCCATTGAGTTCCATCAGCGCATTCAACTGGTCGAGCGACATAAAAACGTTAAACGGTGCTGTTTGGGAGTTGTGCAGGCTCAGTCGCCCAAGTTCCTCATCACTCAGGATACGGCTTACCCGTGCACGAAACGAAACAGTCTGATTTTCGTCGGATACAAAGGGCGCATTGGCCGGAATAAGCGAGGCCTTTTCGATGCGCAGTACTACTTCATCGCCACTTTCAAGATTCAGGCGTACAGCCATGTTAGTACTCACCGCCACCTCATTATTATTGAAAGTAAAACCAGGGATGCCGGCCACATCATCAAAGTGCTCGTCCAGTCCCCATACATTCACCTTACTCAACGAAAGCCTGCCTCCATCGGTCGAAGCCAGGGCTTCCTGTTTTAAAACGGCTGTTGCATTGAAGTCTTCATCCCTTAGTTTTTGCGAAAGAGCAGTGGTAAAATACCGGTCGCCCGAATTCAGCGCATGGCTTATCTCGCCCAGGCGCAGGTGGACGGTTTTTTCAAGACTGTAATTAACCGAGTCGCCAACAATCAAACCACCTGTTATTACTGCCGTTGTGATGGCCACACCGGCTGCAATAAACAGGTTGGCCATCAAATAATGCCGTATGCTTTGCAGTACAAGTTTGAATTTTGTCATATCGGTTTAATCTCTGAGATGCAATTTTCCGCTGTGCAGTTCATAAACCTGATCCATGCGGGCAGCCAGACCTGGTGAGTGGGTGACTACAACGAGCGTTGTTCCCATTTCTTTGTTCAGTTCGAGCAGCAGCGACGACAGCTTTTCGGCATTGTCCTCATCGAGGGCACCGGTCGGTTCGTCGGCCAGAATGATCGAGGGCTGATTGATGAGCGCCCGCACCACGGCAGCCCGCTGACATTCACCACCCGACAGGGAGGCAGGTTTCTGAAAGCGCTGTTCCCATATTCCGGTTCGTTTCAGAAGGGCCTCGGCCCGTTTCGATGCTGCATCCACATCGTTGGTAAACGGAAGCACCGGCAGCAAAATGTTCTCCCACAGCGTGCACTGGGGCAACAGATGATGCAGCTGAAACACCATCCCTATTTTCCGGTTTCTGAATTCAGCCTGTTCGCGTGCCTGAAGCTGTCCAATATCCACACCATCGATGTTTACGCTACCTTCATCGGCCTTATCGAGCGTTCCAAGGATGTTGAGCAGGGTTGTTTTTCCACTTCCCGAGGGGCCGACAATGGCCACAGTATGCCCTTTTGGAAAGTCGGCCGAAAGCCCGTTCAGTACTTTGTGTTTAACCAAACCCGAAGCCGAAGGGTACGATTTAGCTATGTTTTGAATGTGTAGCATTTAGGTATATTTGTTGGGTATGAAAGCTTTTTTAAAGTTTTAATAAAACGATTTCTTAACGAATGGAAAGCACTTTCGAAAGACCATTTCTGATTTCATCCATTATAGAAACATTAAGTTCTCCAATTTTTCTTATGAATCGCAACTGAGAAACCGATCGAACCTGAAAACAATCAGCACATGATATTTTTTCCAAAAAGTTGATGGAATCAGGATAAAGTTTTATCATCCATGGTGCAATCGCATAATGATCCTTCCAGTCGGTAATGGGGACAATTACTTTTAACGGAAGTTTCCCTAATGAATTATCATTGACAATTATTACCGGTCGAACCTTTCTAATTTCAGAACCAATTGTAGGTTCCAGATTTATGAGCCATATCTCATTTTGCTTCATAAAAGTCGTCCATATCAATTTTTGTCATTGAAGTTAACTCATAATCCGACTCATAATCAGTTAGCAGAGCACTAGCTGCTTTTTCCATCTTTTGTATGTCTTTGCTCTTGCGAATTGACCGAATGGTTCGTTCAACAATGTAAATTCTTTCCAATGTAGGCAACTCTTCAATTGCCCTGATGATTTCTGAAGTGTTCATTATGAATATTTTATTGCAAATTAAGAAAAATATGGAAAATAAATATTCATTCTTTTCATCCTGATCAATCCTTCTTAATTTTTCTATAAATCTCTACCAGCTTTTCAGCCTGTATGTTAATGTCGAAATGCTTTTCAATGCTGGCGCGTGCTTCCCTGCTGAGTTGACCAATTTTTTCGGGATCATCGAGCAAAGCAGCCCAGGCTTTGGCCAGTGCTTCGGGTGAATTGGGTTCGTAAATAAAACCACCCCCCGCAGTATTTACAATCTCGGGGAAAGCGCCAAGGGCAGGTTGCACCACCGGGATGCCCGATGCCATGGCTTCGGTAAGATATATACCAAAGGCTTCACCGTTCAGAACCGGCACACTCAGAAGCTGTATTTTTTTCAGAAAGCGAAGGCGGTGTTCCCCTTCAAACTCCTCCCAGAAATGCACGTCGAAAGCGATGCCGGCTGCTTCTATTTTACGCTTTTGTTCTTTGATAAAACGCTGATCTTCTCCGGTAGAACCTCCGGTTAACTGAAGTTGTACATCGGAAAAACGTTCTTCCCTTTTCAAAAGAATAAAAGCATCGACCAGTAGCTCAGTTCCGTTTTCGGCGTTCAAACGAGAAAGATAGCCAATGTGACGTTCTTTTTCCTGTGCATTCACATATTCATAATCGGCCGGATCGATACCCAAATGCACTGTATAAAGCTTTTCGCCGGGGAGCTTCATCCATTGTTTAGCTGCTCCCGCAAAAAAATTGCTCACTGCAATAAAGGCATCCACATCGGCAGCACGTTCGCTCATCAGTTTCCATACATGTTCCCTTGCCGAGGGCTTCATCGGATCGACCCAAACATCTTCATCCTGTAGCGAACAAACCACCGGGACATTCAGCTTCTCCTTCATGCGCCGGGCAAGGCCCAGCAACAAGGCATTCGAAAGATGAATCACATCGGGCCTGCAATGTTCGCCTATCCAGTCGATCATTTTATCCAGTTCTTCGCTTTGCGCTCCCTGTTCGCCCAGCAACATCGAGATGGTCATCTCCTCGAGCCCTTTGGCATTGGTTGAACCGGCCATACCGGCCGCGAGCTTCATCAATGGTTTTGAATTTAACAAGCGATCGAACCAGGCAGGTGCCTTTCGAAAAATGGGGTATAACTGTTTCAGATAAATGGAAATGGCACCATAAAAAACCGGAATATCTTCCAGGTCGTGCTCATCGGAAAACAGGGGCAGGTACATGGGAATTTTCACCACCCGGTGCCCCAGGCTTTTCAACGAATCGACAAACTTACTGTCGCGCAGGCAATTTCCACAATAGAAACTTCCCCCCGAGCCGGGAATAATTTGAATGATATTGAGGCCACCCTTCCTTCTTTCCTCTGAAGTTTCTTTCGCTATTTCAAGGTCAGTTTTCATTATCTTGTTTTCGTCCATCTACACTATTTTCTACAAAACACATTTGTTATGGTTGGGAAAAGAAGTAAACATTTCCATCGCTGGCGGCCACTACTATGGTATTTTCAATTACCGCCGGCGTATTGATCACACCCGTCCCCAGCTGGTAGGTCCATATTTCGGAACCATCGCTATGATTCAGTAGCATCAGGTCGCCACGCATATTCACCACCAGCACCTGATGGCGATTGACTACTGTGGAAGCGTCGATGCGACTGCCGGTATTGCGTTTCCAAAGCAGTTGTCCATTTTCGGTATTGAAACAGTACAGAAATTTATCCCGGCTACCGATCAGCACTTTGTCGCTAAGTAACGAGGGAGAAGCGATAAAGGGCAGGTCGTTATCGGGATTCTGGTACCTCCAGATTATTTTTTCCTGCTGAAGGTCGATGCAGGTAAAGCCTCCGTCGTAATCGCCAATGTAGGCCCGATTACCCAGCACGGCAGGTGATGAAGCCACATAGGTAGCTACTTCGATCTTCGCCTGTAACTTGCCTGTGAGCATGTTTACCTGATGCAGAAAGCCGTCGCAACCGCCAAAAACAGCCTGATCGACGCTCAGCGCAGGAGCACTGTTCAGAAAATTATCTGTTTCGTATTTCCAGCGTGAAGCACCGGTTCGGGCATTGATTCCATGAAGGTAATAGTCGTAGCTGCCCACAGCCAGAATTTTTTCTCCCTGGTAGTTTATAAGGGTTGGCGCTCCCATGATCTGATTTTCGCTATGATAGGCCCAGCGTTGTTTGCCTGTTTCCAGATCGAGCGCAAAGAGTGTCCCCGAAAGATTGCCAATAAAAACCAGGCCGTCATCAATCAAAGCGGGTGCTTCAATGGCATTGTCTGTTGCAAAGCCCCATAAAGAGTCACCCTGAAAATTCAGGCAATACACGGTTCCGTTGGTGCTTCCCACCACAATTTTATTGTCATGAATTACCGGTGCCGCCTTAAAAATACCATCGGCATCGAAGGTCCACTGCAGCTGTACCGACTGTGGAAACGAAGCCGAAGTAATTCCGTGTAGTTTTACATTCCCCCGCGAATTAGGCCAGCTTTTGCTTGTTTGCCCAAATAAAGTGGAAGAAAAAAGCAACAATACACCCAGTAATAATTTTCCCATCAAGCTATGTTTTTCTGAATCTTTCAAATTTAAACAATTCAGGATTGCAGAAAAACATAAAGTTGTTAAAACTCGGTTAATTCGCTTTATTACTCCAGCAGTGCTATCAGTTGGCGGCTAATCAATTCATTGTTTCACAAAATGAAGCCCTTTCAGGTTGAAGCCACCTTTGCGTACAAGCACTTTCAGCTGATGGGTACCTTCTGGCAAATTCACATTATCGATGCTAATGTTCTGCCATTCCTGATCGCCTCCCGTTGAAGGTAGTGTAACTTCCAGCTCCTTGTTTCCCGGCAGCTCAAGCCCGATTTTACCCTGCTTTTCGGCCGAAGCATAAGTGATGTTGAGTTGAAAGTTTGCACCCTTCTGAATTGTGACCGTATAGTGCAGCCATTCGCCGGTTTCGGTCCATCCTACATAGAAATCATTATCAATACTGACCGAAATATCGACCCCGTCGTTGCGGTAAGAACGTCCCTTGTTCCAGGTTGTATTCTTTCCGGTTGAAGTCCGGTAATTGGCGGTATCGGAGTCGAAATAAGCCAGGCGATTGGCACCCAAATCGTAATCGACCGCATTGATTTTTCCCGGAATGCTGTGCTTTTTAAAAGCTTTGGCCGAACGGTCGCCCTGCGCCTGACGGAACATGGCATCGATTACATCGTAACGAATGATGCAGTGGTTCAACTTCATCATTTCGGCCTGTTCCATGAGCCAGTCGGCAGCCTGAGCACGATCGGGTTCCTTTCCGTTTCCATTCCAGTAATCGAGCAGCTTTTGATAACCTTCAGTCTTGGGAATAGTTACCGTTCCGGTAACCGAGGCAATCTTTTTGTAGGGCCACCAGGCCCATCCTATCTGGTGTGCTTCGAGCAGGGCAATGGCGTTGGTAAACCAGGTGTTTGAGTTTTCACCCGATTCGCCCAGCCAAACCGGCACCTTGTATTGCTCCCTATAATCAAGAATATACTGAATTTCTGGCAGGCTGTTGTAGTTCCAGTATTTATGAAAGCTCATCACCAGGTTATTGTCGAAAGTGGCCGGGTGAGGCATGTTCTTATAATTGTTTCCCCAACAGTTGCCTTCGATGATTAGCAGATGGTTTTTATCCACTTCGCGAATGGCCCTGATGGTTTCGCCATAAAAGCTCCACAGTAATTCATTTTTTTCGCAGTTACAGCCATTTTTGTTGCCTGCATTGTCGAAATCCCAGTTGGGTTCGTTGATGAGATCGTAGCCTCCCATCCACGGTTCATCCTTATAGCGTTCAGCCAGTTTGGTCCAAAGAGCCATGGTTTTCCGGCGGTTTTCGGCACTCTCCCACAACGACGGTTTTTCAGGATCGTAATCCGAAATGTTGGCATCTTTGCCCTGACCGCCCGGTGCAGCATGCAAATCGAGAATCAGGTACATTTCGTTGGCTTCACACCAGCTGAGCAGCGAGTCGATCATGATAAAACCTTTGGAAAGCCAGGTATCTTCACCCTTGATTGGTTCCTCTTCGATGGGAAGTGTAAACAGCTTATAATGCATGGGCAGGCGTATGGAGTTAAAACCCCAGGCCGCCATTGAGTCGACATCCTGCCGGGTGCAATAGTTCGCCAGCCAGGCATCGTAAAAGGCAAGCATGGCTTCGGTCCCAATTGTTTTTTCAATAATTGATTCAATCTGATGTTGCGGACCGGCGAAGCGTGACGTTTCGAGCATGTAACCCTCCTGCAACATCCAGCCTCCAAGCCCCATGCCACGAAGCAATACTTCCTTACCATTGGCATCTTTTATAACTTTCCCGCTTGCATGCAGGAATTTGTTTTCTGACCTGACATAGAAGGACAAAAGCAGAGCGACCGCAATCAGCATCATTCTCTTTACTTTAATAGCATTCATTTTCTTGAATTTACGTATTGGTTACCCATCGAATAAAGCACAAAGGTTGCCGTTCATAATGAAGCAGCAACCCCTGGACAAACATGTCGCTAATGACATGGTAACATCTAATTTAACCTATGAAAAACTAATCACTATCGATTTAAACTAACTGAAAATATCATTGATCAAGATGCTTCTACTGCAAAGAATCTTTCAACTGATAAACCCTCACATACTCAATTTCCATTGTCGCCGGAAAAATTTCTTCATCGATACCTTTTTGTCCACCCCAATCGCCACCGACAGCAATGTTTAATAATAAATGAAAACGTTTGTCGAAAGGCCAAACATCAGGATTATCGGCTTCCTTTTCGAAAGTAAAATAGACCTTGCTGTCGACCAGTCCCCTGATCACTTCAGGTTCCCACTCAATACTGTAAATATGAAATTTTTCACGATTGTCGGGTAGTGAGACTTTGTTATTCCGGTGGGTACCCAGCCTGTGATTGTAGCTGGCTGTATGCACCGAAGCCACGATGGTATCGGGATCGTATCCCACATTTTCCATGATGTCGATTTCACCACTCTGTGGCCACCCTCCATATTCCCAGTCGGTAGGCAGCATCCATATTGCAGGCCATAAACCTCGTCCGTCGGGCAGCTTTGCTTTGATGTCGAAACGACCATACAGCCAATCGCCCTTTTCTTTGGTAATGAGCCTTGCCGAGGTGTAATTCTTCCCTTCCCATGCCTGTTTGCGGGCAATAATTTTTAGTTTTCCGTCGCTTACAATGGCATTGGATAAGTTGTGGGATGTATAATGCTGTAATTCCCGGTTACCCCAGCCCCATTCGTTACCGACAGTGTCGTAACTCCATTTGCTTGAATCGGGTAAGCCTTCATATTCAAACTCATCGCTCCAAACCAACTCATATTTATCAGTTTGCTGTGTATTGCATGAAAAGAAAACAACAGCAAGCAACATTATTATCAGTATATTTCTCATTGGTCAGGTTTTTAATTCGATTGTCTGATTGACTGTTATGCCATTCAAACAATCGAATAAATTATTAATTAATCAGTTCGAATTCAAGCGGTGAGCCTGCATCCGAATTGGTCGCAATCCACAAATTGAACATCCCCGGCTCGCTAAGGTAAGTTTCCCCGTTAAAGAATTCAAAGTCACTTGCACTCAACTCAAAGCTGATGGTTTTTGACTCGCCTGGTGCCAGAATTACCTGTTCATAGGCTTTTAGTTCCTTGATCGGGCGGGTAAGGCTGGCCGCAATGTCGCGAACGTACAACTGAACTGTCTCAGTACCTTCAAGCATCCCCGTATTGGTAACAGTACATGAAGCAACAAGGGTTTCGGACATTGTCATCTGTGTGGTTGACAAAGCCACATCGCTGTATTCAAAAGTAGTATACGACAGTCCATAGCCAAAGGGGAACAAGGGGGTAATTCCGTAGTCGATGTGATGCGATTTAAAGCCCAGCGACAATTGTTCTGAATTACGCGGAATATCATCGATGTACACAATTTGTGCAGGATCGGACGGACGTCCGGTGTTTTTACGGTAATAGTAAAAAGGAATCTGACCGGCCCCTTTAACGAAGGTGACAGGCAGCTTGCCCGAAGGATTGTGTACACCATAGAGCACATCGGCCAGGGCAGGTCCGCCCATGGTACCCGGATGCCATGCATATACAACGGCTCCGCTTGCTTCAATTTCGGGAGCGATGGCCAGCGGACGACCGGCCATTACAACCAGTACAATTGGCTTTCCGGTTTTGGCCAGTTCGGCAATCAGTTCACTTTGAATACCGGGCAGATTGATGATCCCTCTTGAATTCGATTCGCCAGACAAGCCGGATTCTTCACCTGCAACAAATACAATAACGTCCGATTGACGTGCAGCTGCCAAGGCACTGCTGAATCCACTTTTGCTTTTATCACGACTGTATTCCAGTCCGGCACTATATTTCATCTTATTACCCAACAACTCACTAAAAGCTTCGAATGGAGTCACTGAATTGTCACCATCTCCATCAAATACCCAGGTACCCATCTGATCGTGGGGAGCATTGGCCATGGGGCCAATCAAAGCTACCTTTTGCGAAGGATTAAGAGGCAACAATTGTTGCTCGTTTTTCAACAGTACCATGCTTTCGCGTGCCACCTTACGGGCAGCATCGAGATGCTCACTATTCAAAATTACCTTTTCAGCAAGCCCTTCTTCGGTGTAGGGATTATCGAACAAGCCCAGCTTGAATTTAACCCGTAAAATATTGGCAACACTTTCGTCGATCAGTTTTTCATCTATTTTGCCTTCATCGAGGAGCACCTTCAGGTTGTCGTAACAACGTGACGCCATTTCCATATCGACTCCGGCTGCTATGGCCCTGTGGGCAGCTTCCTTTTCATCGGCGGCATAACCATGAGCAATCATTTCTTCAATCGATGCCCAGTCGCTTACTACCATTCCCTTATAATTCCACTCATCCCTCAGGATGGTGCGAAGTGTGAAATAATTGCCACTGGTTGGTACGCCATTCAGATCGTTAAAGGCCGACATAAATGTTAAGCAACCGGCATCGGCTGCTGCTTTAAACGGACGCAGGTGTACATTACGCAACAAAGCTTCGGGAATGTAGGTGGTGTTGTAGTCACGGCCTGCTTCTGAGGCACCATAACCGACATAATGCTTAGCACAGGCAGCAATGGTATGCGGATCGGCCGGATCGCCCTGAAAACCTTCAACCATGGCCACTGCCAGCTGACTTGCCAGATAGGGATCTTCGCCACAACTTTCGGCAATACGGCCCCAGCGTGGGTCCCAGGTAATATCAATCATCGGGGCAAAAGTCCAGTTCACACCGTTTGATGAAGCTTCACGAGCCGAAACCGACATGGCCAGTCTGGCATTATCGGTACTCCACGAAGCAGCCAGGCCCAATGGAATGGGGAAAATTGTTTTGTAACCATGGATAACATCACGGCCAATCAACAGAGGAATTCCCAAACGGCTCTCTTCTACTGCAATGCGCTGCAGTTCGTTGGCGGTAGTTGCCGATGCATCTACATTCAGGAATGATCCAATTTCCCCGTTCTGCAATGCTTCGCTCCAGGTTGAAGGCTCACCCTCGTAATTGGTTTGTACCATTTGACCCAGCTTTTCTTCAAGTGTCATCTGTGCCAGCAATGCTTTCACCTTTTCCTCAACAGGATCGCTCCCGCCTGATTTTACACCAGAGCAAGCAACAATTAGCTGTACTGTAGCAAACAGTACAATCACGGTGATAAAATTTCTCCTTTTCATCTCTTTATTTTCTTTATACAGTAAAAGTAAAAAAGGACAGCAGTTTAGCTGCTGCTGCCCTTTAATTCTGTTCTATCAATTGCTTACTTATCGAACGAAAAATCGTCGAAGAAGAAAATACCAGTTCCGGTATGACCTTCCTGTCCAAACTGGATCACAATTTTATCGTAGTCCTCGCGATCGGCTACATTACTGAAATCGAATTCCAGGTCGAGCCATTTATCCATTTCGAGATTGCCATGAATGATTTCGGTTTGCGTTTCCCAGGCACTTCCACCTTTAGCCGTATTTTGCAATTTAACAGCGAGCTGAGGCTTGAGCTGGTTAATTGAAATCCATTCTCCTGCTACGTCGTTTACCGTTTCATAGTCGTTGTACGATGGAATAAATACTTTAACGCGAATCTTGTTCACCTCGCTAAGATCGAATTTATATCCATCGGCTACATAGAAAATATTGGAATAAAAAGCACTGCTTTTTTCGTAAAGGAATACTTTCGACGAAGTATTGATTCCGAAAGGTGCAGGATTCGACCATGAATGACTGGTGTTTGCACCCATGTCTTCAAAATTGAAAGTAACACTGTTAGCCCCTTCAAAATCTTCGAGCAGCGGCTGGGCCTTTAGTACAATTTCTTCAACTGGTTTAACATTTAATTCCTTAGGAATCAATCTGAACCACCAGCCATTTCCTGGTTCAACCACGCTAACACATTTCACATACAATTCGGTTTCGGTAAGTGAAAGTATTTCGAAAGTTGAAGAACCGGTATAAAAACCGAAGAATGCTCCGTCGCTAAGGGTCAAAGTATTATCCACTTCATTGAGGGTGAAGTTGTAGCTGTCGTTGGTTTGATATGCTACGTCGAAGTCGCCAACACCACCCGGGTTTTCGATGAATTCTCCACCAAGGGCATCTTTACCAGGGCCATTGGTATAAACATAACCGTTGTTGGTCCATTCGAGTTTCACGCCTACCTGGGTAAAAGTAAATTCCTGGGTATAAAGGCTTGAACCGGTTTTGGCTTCGGCCGGTGCGCTCCACCACGAGGGAGTTGCAGCATCGAAAGGTCCTACACCAAAGTGACCGTCGTGGTACTGGTCGAACACCCAGGTTTTTCCTTCCAGGTTATCGGCACCACCGGTAAGGGCAGTATAACCGGGCGTATTCAAAAGTGCCATATCGTCTTCGGCAATGACGAGCTCCTGTGTAATTTGAGCCGATCCGCCCGAAGTATAAAGGGTCATTGTCACCGTATAGTTTCCGGCGAAAGGATATTGCGCTTCAACGCTTTCACCTTTTCCTTTGGACCCGTTTCCCAAGTCCCAGATAGCCACACCCGAAACTGATGAAGTATTGGTGAATTGCAGGATGTTTCCATCACCACTTTTCTCAAACGATAGTTGTTCAGCCGTGGGGGTCGGTCCCAATTCATATTCGTCGTTTTCCATCGGCTCGCAGGCAAACATCACAAAAAGTGATAGTAACACTGCAATTCCTGTTTTCAATATATTTTTCATCTGATTATTTTTTCTATGTTATTGATTCACAACTACAGTGGATTTTGAACCAGTTCAAATTCGGTACCTGCTGTTTTATCAATTTCGCTTTGAGGTATGGGCAGGTATTTCTGACTGTCTTTCCAGGTACGCTGACTTTTATCGTCATTGTCGTTCAACAGATTGGTATCGCCCCAGCGAACCACATCCCAAAATCGAATGCCTTCGCCCAAAAATTCGCGACGGCGCTCCAGCTTGATATTTTCAGCTGTTGCATCGATACCCGGCACTTTTGCACGAACACGAATCTGATCGATACAATCCTGAGCGGTAATTCCACCTACCGGGCTTTGACCATGAACTACAACCAATTCGGCATAATTCAGCAGGGCTTCGGCATATCGGAAAATCCGGAAGTTATTGGCATAGTTTAAATCCTGATCTCCCGGAGGAGGATTGTAGCCTACACGTGCAGCATATTTTGCCATGAACAAGCCGGTATCCTGAAAACGAATGGTATAAGTCTCCTGATCGAATTGGTTGATTGAACCTTCGCGACGGGTATCACCGTCTTCGTACATAGCATAAGCGGAAGTACGTACCGGACCAAATCCCCAGCCACCTTTTGGAGTTCCAACAGGAGCGTCGGCATCAACTTCAAGTGCGTTGGGTGAAATAAAGGCCGGAAGGTTGGTTCCGTAACCCTGCCATCCTGAGGCCCAGTTTTTACCTTCGGGGAGCTGATTGCTTTCGAAAATTGATTCTACGCAGAATTCATTTTCATCGAGCCAAAGGGCTTCAAAATCGTTCAACAAGGAATAAGAACCGCTGCTGATAATTTCGGCCATGTCGGCTGTTACTTCAGCATAGCGAGACTCGTCGTTCTGATACATTACCACACGGGCTTTCAACATAAGGGCTGCAGCACGGTTGGCACGACCAAGGTCGTTACCTGAAACAGCCATCGGCATTTTTCCTTCGGTACAGGCAAAATCGAGATCTTCCATAATTTCGGCATAAATCTGGTCGGCAGTGTACTGAGGAGCTAAGTAAGGCTCTTCGAGCGGTTCTTCAAAATAAGGAATATTGCCCCAGAATTTCCACAGCCAATGCATGTAGTATGCACGCAGAAAATGTGCTTCGGCACGGAATTGTTCCAGTTTTTCAGGATCAACATCCACTGCATTGTCGCAGGCCATAATTACGTTGTTGGCACGGGCCAGTCCGGTATAATAAATATTCCAAAGACCGAAGGGACCTTCATCGGCAGAAGCTGTAAACTGCGACAGCAAATAAAGCTGATGCTGGTCACCTGCATCGCCTCCTCCTTTGTAAATGTCATCCGAACGAAGGTCGGACATCAGCGGAATGCTATTGTAGTTGTTGTTGGCATAACTGTCGAACAGGAGCAACTGATAGCTTGCTGCAAGGTTCGACAAAATGGCTCCTTCGGTGGCAGCGCCACCCGCTTCCTGCTTTTCAGTCGGATAAACTGTCAGGAATTCGTCGCCACACGAGCTCAGGGTGAACAGTGCAGCTATGAGTAATATAATTGGATATGCTTTCATTTTCGATAATGTTTGTTTTCGTGGTTAAAATGTAATGTTTGCACCAATTGAGATGGTACGTGCCTGCGGATAAATACCGCGGTCGATACCAATGGTAGTGTAACCACCTGAAGCAATTTCAGGATCAAACCCGTCGTATTTGGTAAAGGTCAGCAGGTTTTCGGCACTCACATAAAGGCGAAGCTGCTGCACCGATACACGGCGGGTCAACTCAGCCGGCAAGGTATAACCCAGCTGCATGTTTTTCAGTCGGATGTACGATCCGTCTTTGACATAAAGATCAGACGAACGCCAGTTGCTGTTGGGGTTGGCCGATGTCACACGCGGAATCTCATTTGAAGTACCTTCGCCAATCCAGCGGTCGAGAATCCAGCTGGGACGGTTCATTGCAGGAATATCACCACGCTGGGCAAAGTCGAAGATGTCGTTCCCCTGGGTTCCCTGGAAGAAAACATTCACATCGAAGCCCTTGTAGTCGGCACCTAAAGTCAAACCAAAGGTCCAGTCGGGCATCCCCTTGCCAATTTTTGTTTTATCGGCATCGGTGATTTCTCCATCATTGTTGAAATCGACAAAACGCACATCACCAGGTGCTGCACTTGGCAGTAATTTATCACCATTGCTGTTCACATAGGCATCTACTTCTTCCTGATTCTGGAAGATTCCATCGGTTTTAAAGCCATAGAAATAAGGAAATACTTCACCATTTTCACCTTTTACATAGCTGCCAACACCCGATGCACCGGCTGATTCATAGATATTTTCACCTGAAGCATTGCCAAGGTTAATCAGGGTATTTTTCAGGTAGGAAGCATTGGCCAGAATGTGGTAGTTAAACTCGCCTTTTGTGTGACGGTAACCCAGTTCAAATTCCAAACCTTCATTTTCCATGTCACCGGCATTTGCAATGGGGCGTCCCTGACCAACGTAATCAGGAATTGGTTGTTCCATTAACATTCCATTGGTTTCCTTTTTGAAATAATCGAAACCAAAGCTGAGTGAATTATTGAAAAAGCGGGTCTCAAAACCAAGGTCGATCTGTTCCGACTCTTCCCATTTTACATTGGGGTTCGGAATGGCCGCCGGAGAGCTTCCATATTGCATAATACCGGTTTTTGCCTCATCGGCTACACTGTAACCACCTCCAAAGTAGTAGTTTTGTCCACCATCCATGAGGGATGTATAGCGAAAAGCTCCAATTCGTTCGTTACCATTTTTACCCCAGCTGGCACGCAATTTCAAAGCATCAAACCAGTCGGGACGATCTTCCATAAAAGCTTCATTGGTCACATTCCATCCAACAGAAACAGCCGGGAAAATGGCCCATTTGTTTTTGGCTCCAAAGTTCGACGAACCATCACGTCGTACGGTAGCCTGGATGATGTATTTTTCATCGAAGTTGTAATCAACACGACCGAAGAAGGAAGCCAGCGTTGCGGCAGTGTAACCACCGGTTCCGCCCCATACACGTTCATCATCGCGGTCGGCGATGGCCGAATTGATGTTGGCCTTTGTTGGATCGGTTTCAAGCAGATCGTAGTCAACGCCGCCCAGGTTGCGATAGGTATATTTCTGCGCCGACTGACCAGCAACCACTGTCAGGTTATGTACTTCAGCAAAAGTTTTGGTATAGGTCAAAACATTTTCAACCTGCCATTTGAACCCGCGGTTCATTTCGCTTTGCACGGAACTTTGTGTAACCGATTTTCCCTGAGTCGCAAGGAAGTAAGGGAAAGTATAAGCATCGTAACCCCAAAAAGCAAGGTCGGTACCATAACTGCTCTTGAATCTTAATCCTTCTGCAATGTCGATCTCTCCCCAGAAAGTACCAACGAACTTGTCATCGTTGTTCAAACCACTGCTGGGCTGATGCAACATGGCAACCGGGTTGGCAATTTCCTGAAATCCTGAAGGTGGGATTGAGAATACATTTCCTTCTTCATCCTTCACTGCATGTGGATAGCGATTGAGAATATCGGCCGCTGTTTCTTCATCGGCGTAAACGGGTACCAGCGGAGAAAAAGTGAGCGCACTTCCCAATATTGATCCGTATTCCGAATTGGTTTCAATGCCGCTTGACTGACCCCTTGAGTAACCCAGGTTGACACCTGCCCTTACCCTGTTCAGGAAATTGCGGTCGTTGGTTTCAAAAATATTGTAAGTTGAGTTGGTACGAACACTATAGCGTTTGTAGTTCGATTTTCCAAAGTTACCTCCTACAATCCCTTCCTGGTCGTAATATCCAAACGATAGGAAATAGTTTGCCTTGTCGCTTGCGCCGCTCACACTCACCTGATGGCTTTGTACCGGGGCATCGTAATTAAAAGTTTCTTCCTGCCAGTCGGTACCCTCGCCTGCTGCAGCAATTTCTTCATTTGTGTAACGGGGAGCATTTCCATCGTTGATCTGCGATTCATTCATGATCACCATGTACTCTTTGGCATTCAACACCGATCGCTTTTTCCATGGATTTTGCCAGCCATAGTTAAAATCGTAGTTGATGCTTGCATTGCTTTCAGTGCCTGAAGCCTTTCCGCCCTTGGTAGTAATCAGTACCACCCCGTTGGCAGCACGGGCACCATAAATAGCCGCCGAAGCAGCATCTTTAAGAATTTCGACCGATTGGATGTCGGCAGGGTTCAGGTAGTTGATACCACCATCAACCGGCATTCCGTCGACAATGTAAAGTGGTTCACTGTTATTTACAGTACCAATACCACGGATACGAACTTTCGAATCGGAACCGGGCTGACCTGAACTTTGAGTAATCTGAACACCGGCAACCCGGCCTTTCAGCACATCTTCCACCCGTGAAGGTTTGGCCTGGTCGAGATCCTCTTCGGTAACACGACTTATGGCAGCGGTTACCACACTCTTCTTTTGAACACCATAACCAACTACTACCACTTCATCTACATCGAGCGTAGCCGATTCAAGCTGTACATCAATTGAAGTGCGGCCGTTTACATCGATCTCCTGTGATGTCATGCCCACAAAGGCAAACAACAGGGTCACATCAGACTCCTGCAGTGCAATGGAATAATTACCATCCACGTCGGTAATGGTACCGGTGGTGGTTCCCTTCACTGCGATACTGACTCCCGGTAGCGGGCTACCATCGTCAGCCGATGTTACCGTTCCGGTAACTGTATACTGTTGTGCATAAGCTATGCTGTACAGTACAAAAAACATTAATAAAAGCAGTCCTTTTTTCATCAGTTTTTAAATTTGTTAGATCATTGCCATCGTTTCGAATTGAAAAAATGGCTTTACATTTTAAAATTTGCTAATGCGTTAGAAAAATTCTGAATCAAAAGAAGGGAATCGGCATTACAATGTCAAATTAAGTGCTGCAACAAAAACTCACTCTTTGACATTTATTAACACATCAAAAACACATCACTATTTTTTTACTCTACTGATATAGTGTGCTTTATATTTTGATGAAATAGCTCATGTTAAAATAATGTAATTACTCAAACGAAGTAGTTAAAGCGACCATTGTGTTGTGGCTGCTAAATGGAAAGTATGTAATCGATCAGGTTTTGTGCCCGGTCGAGGTCAAATTTCTTTCTTAAACGGTAACGACTGATTTCCACCCCTCTGGTGGTGATGTTCATCAGTGCCGCAATTTCCTTGCTCGAAATGTTCATGCGAAGATAAGCCGATAATTTGAGTTCTTTGGGGGTAATGTTGGGATGTTTTTCACGCAGGCGCTTCAGGAAGTCTTCGTGAACCTGCTCAAAATTGGTTTCAAAAACCGACCACGATTCATCATTGCTGGTTTCCTTTTCTATTTTCCGTATCATCATTCCAATGCGGCTTTTCACCAACTCCTCCCTGATTTCCGACTGAATTTTTTTCAATTCGGCTTTCATCTTGTTGAGTTGCTTGTTCTTCTGAACCAGGTTCATTGCCGAGTTGGCCAGTTCCTTGTCTTTATGAATCATTTCGGCTCTTAGCTTGTCGTTGCGCAGTCGAATGATTTCCTTTTCGGCTTCGAGGGCATCGCGTTTCAGCTTTTCTTCTCTTTCCTGGTATTTCTTTTTTTGAATGGCCTGTTCTTTCAAGCGACTTTTTTCCACCCTTTTCAGAAAGAGATAAATCCAGAACCAGATAAAAAACAGAAAAAGGATAAAATACCCGATAATGGCGCCGGTTGACTTATACCAGGGCGGAAGAATGGTAAAATGGAAGGCTTCGGCTTCGGAGATCACATCGTACTTATTCCTGCTGCGTACCCTGAAAATGAAATCGCCATCGGGAAGGTTGGTATATTCCTTCAAAGCCGGCGTTTGCCAGTCCGACCAATCCTCATCAAAGCCTTCGAGCTGGTAGGAAAAAAGAGTTTCGCTGTTCCCCTCGTAAAAAAGTGCCGAAAAAGTGAAACGCAGTGAATTTTCGCGATAAGCAATTTGTGGAGTATCATCAACGGGGCCCGTATCCTGCCCGAACAATACGCCGTTATAAAGCACCTCACCGCTTCCCAGCAAGGCCACCGAATGAATGGCTGCATGATAGCCCCGTCGATAATCCATGATCATTTTAGGGTTGTAATGAGCATAGCCTTTTTCAAGTGCAATCAGTACATTGGTATCGTCGATTACGTTAAAATGGAAGAAACTGCCTATAAATCTTCCTTTCAGCTTGTTAAAAGGAAAAGACACATTGGAATAGGTTCCATCTTCGAGCAGCCGTAGTACGCCGCCTTCATTGTTGCGGGTTACGTACCAGATGTTCATGTGCTGGTCTTCCTGAATAAACTGAATGTCCTGTTCCTGAAATAACTTATTGTAGTAGGCCGAACGAAAGAAATTGTCTTTTACCGGGTTGTACTGATAAATTCCGTCGTCGGTGGTGAGCAAGACATCACCACTGGCCATGCGCTTTACCTTGTTCAGATAACTGGCCGGCAGCCCGTCGTCGGCAGTAAATTGTTTCACCAGCACCAGGCTATCGAGCGCTGGCGTTAAACGAAACAGTTTAACCCCGTTAAAAGCATGACTGATCCACACATAACGATCATCGACCACCTCCATTTCCTGGCACGAATAATCGACTCCCGGAACATTGGCCACATGTTTCATCACGCCTTCTTCGAAACGACATAGTTCAACACCATCGTAGGTACCTTCGAGGTACCAGTTGTTGTGTCCTTTTACAGCATGATAAGCCCAACAGCCCGGAATGTCGTTCATTTGGATACCAAAGTCACCATCGATTAGATAACTTCCATTATTGTGCCCGCAAAAAAGCCGGCCTTCGATCACCTGCAGGCTCCAAACCTGCCCCGAGGTATTTTTGACCATCTTAAAATCGGCAGCACTCAGGTTCGGCTTTTTAAAATCGGACAGCTTACAATAAAAAAGCCCCTGGTTGGTACCCAGATAAAGGGTATCGTTAAAAGCGATCGAAGTATAGCCCGTACCAAAATCGTAAAAATCCTGTAACAGCGTAATGGGCGAATTGATTTCAACATAGTCGATACCATTGTCGAGCCCGAGCCATAAATTGCCGTCAATGTCGAGGCACATGCTGAGAATGGTATTGTTTTGCAAGCCTTTTTCCCGGTTAATCATCTGAATCACATCACCCTGCCGGTTACAGATAATCAGTCCATTCTGAATGGTTCCAAAGGCAAAATGTTCGTCATCGATTAGGGAGCTGGAGTAGATCTGGTATTCTTTCAACAGGGGATTAACAGGCGTCTCCCAGGGTTTCAGGCTAAGCCCATCGTACACAAAGAGTCCGTCACGGGCCGTACCAATCAGCAATTCGTCGTTATTAAGCGCTAACATGGTCCACACTTCGAGGTGGATAAAGAAATCGCTTCCGGGAATTTTTCTCAGAAAACCATTTCGATATTCCAGCAGGCCATTTTCACGGTCGTGAACATAAAGTACTCCGTTGACATAATAGGAAAAATGGAAGGTGCTGCGAGGCACTATCACTTCAATTTGCTGTCCATCGTAGATGTACATTCCTTCAAACGACTGAAATACAACACCATGTGCGGTTTCATGAATTTTCCACACATCACCAAACTGGCGATGAATTTCGGGAATCAGCGGTAAGAGTGAGATGTACTCCGGATGTCCAATGGAGTCATTGATATAATAGCCAAACTCGTTGTAAGCACCAACAAACAAGCGTTGTTTCTCTTCGGAAAAAAACACCGAACGGATGTTCGAACCATTGGGAGATGAAAAGCTGTTCCAAAACTGCCCGTCGTAACGGAGCAAGCCACTGTTATTGCCATAATACATCACCCCGTTACTTCCCTGTGCAATTCCCCAATTTTGTGTACCGGCATGATATACCGAACGTTCGAAATTCTGAATTACCGGAACCCCAATTCTTTTAACGGCTGCCTGAAGACTTGAAAAGCCCAGAAACAACAGGATAAAAAATAAAAAACGATGCGATGCGATGCTATTTTTTGCAACAATAACCATAACAAGCTGATTAATTCAATGAATCTCAAAACATGAGGGCATAAGTGTAAAATCCGGGCACTCCGCTTCCTCCTTCATTGTCGGAAAGTGCTTTAAGATAGTTACTTTATTTTCCTCCGAAAAGTTAAACAATTTTTCAGGATAAATTCTAACGCATCGTATTGTCCCTGAAATGTAAAAGTAAAGAAGAAAAACCGAACACAAAAATTGAAATTCAGTGCCGCATTAAAACTGGCTGAGAAAAAGCCCCTTTTAATGCTTCTTATTGATCGCCCACCAGTGCTTTTGTACTTAAGAGGCCACAGGCAGCATAAATGTCCTGACCCCGCGAAGCACGCACCGTGGTGAGAATTCCCTTCTGATTCAGTGCATCTTTGAAATATTGCAGGCGCTGTTCGTCGGTTTTTTGCAAAGGGGTGCCCGGAATGGGGTGAAAGCGAATCAGGTTCACGTGGCTTCTGATGCCATTGAAAAGCCGGGTCATTTCCTTCACGTGTTCGGGTGTATCGTTTAAACCGCCAAACACGATGTACTCGAACGAGAGCTTACGCTGGCGGTCAAAATCGAACGAGCGGATTTCGTCAACAACGTCCTTAATCGGGTAAGCCATTTGCACCGGCATCAGTTGCTGGCGCTCCTGATCAAAAGGCGTGTGAACACTGATGGCCAGATTGCACTTGCTTTCATTCAAAAAACGCCTGAGGGCCGGAACAATACCGATCGACGATACGGTTACCCGGCGCGGACTCATGGCATAAGCCCATTCGGCCGTTAATATTTCGGTACTCTTAAGCACTTCATCGAGGTTATCGAAAGGTTCACCCATGCCCATGTATACAATATTGGTCACCTCGCCAAACTCTTCGATCATCCGAAGCTGATTCACAATTTCGCCAGCTGTGAGCTGACCGTTAAAGCCCTGTTTCCCGGTCATACAAAAAAGGCAACCCATTTTGCAGCCTACCTGCGACGAAACACAAACTGTTTTGCGGTGTTTGTCGGGAATCATGGCTGTTTCGATGTACTTGCCATGGGCTGTCGGGAAAAGATATTTTTTGGTTCCGTCGGAACTCTCCTGCACTTTGATGGGAGCCACCAGGCCCACCTCGTATTTTTCGAGCAACAACTCACGGGCTTTCTTCGAAAGGTTGGTCATTTCTTCAATCGACGAAATCTCCTTTTTATAAAGCCAGTCGGCAATTTGTTTGCCGGTGAATTTAGGCAAGCCGAGTTCCAGAACCAGGGCGGTCAGTTCATCGAGTGTTAAGCCAAAGAGGGCTTGTTTTTTCGATGCTGGTTGCTCGTTGCCCGTTGCTGGTCGGATGCTCGATGCTGGTTGCTCGATGCTGGTTGCTGGTTGCTGGATATCAGACAGACTCCTAATTGAGTTGCTTTGATCTACGCTACTTTGCGACTCTTGTTCATTATTTATTATTTCTTGTTTTGCCATCGTTTTAAAAAAAGATTTCAGAGATGATGTTGCCATACGGAATCCCTTTTGAAATAAGCAAATCCCTGACTTCAACCACCATTAATGCTCTGCCGCAAAGGTAATACTTATTGTTGGTTGGCAATCGATCAACATTTTCGAGAAAGGAAGTTACGCGTCCGAAATAATCGCCCTGCGCATCGGAACCCGTTGAACAGCGGATATAATGTTCGCGAAGTGTCTCTTTGAATTCACGTTCAAAATAGAAATTGCTGAGCGTGCGGGCCCCGTGGAGCAATCGTTCGGGCCGGTAAGCCGAGCGCATCATGGCGTAAAACGGAGCGATGCCCGTGCCCGTTGCAATCCACCACATCGGGTGCTCAGCGTCAGGTAAAAAACTCCCGTAAGGCTTACTTACATACAACGCATCGCCTGCTTTCATTTTTGCCATGAGCGGGGTGAGCCAACCATCCTCTTTCAGGTCGAAAAGAATTTGCAGAAAGGAATCGTTCTCGCCGCTGCATACACTGTAAATCCGCGGGGCATTCGACTCATCGGCAGCAACAGCCACCACCTGGCCGGCCTTCAAATCGAACTGCTTTTCGACACGAAGCAGGAACTTGCCGGGGCACACTTCTTCGATTTCCAGCACTTTATTTTTAAAGAGGTATTGATCACCACGGATGTATTCTGATGGTTTGGGCATTTGTATATGAATAAGATGAAAAAATTTAAACTGAATAAACCTTTTGATTGTGCTTTCTATAAACACATTGTTCGACCAGTGGTTTACTTCTTATCGGTTTTTGTCGTGAAGATTACACAGATAAGGCCATCTGGTGAAAATGGAAAGAATTCAAACTCCACGCTCTTTTATTGAAATTAAACCCTTTATATTTGTCCTGCATTTTTAAAGCATAAACACATGATTCTTTCCGGCAAAGAAATTAAAAAACGTTTGAACAAGGATATTTTCATTGAACCTTACAGCCCTGCTCAACTCAATCCCAACAGCTACAACCTGAAGCTGCACAATCGCCTGATGGTTTACGATAAAAATGAGCTGGACATGAAAAAGGAAAACACAGCTTCCGAACTGTTTATTCCTGAAGAGGGTTTGTTGCTGGAAACCAACAAACTTTACCTGGGCCGCACACTGGAATACACCCGTACCGAAAACCTGGTACCCATGCTCGAAGGGCGTTCGTCCATTGGCCGCCTGGGGATGTTTATTCACGTTACTGCCGGTTTTGGCGATGTAGGTTTTGCAGGCTTCTGGACACTCGAAATCTTTTGTGTTCAACCCATCAGGATTTATGCGGGAGTTGAAATTTGTCAGATCTATTACCACGACCTGCTGGGCGAATACGAAAAATACAAAAGCGGGAAATATCAAAACAACCAGGGCATTCAGCCCAGTTTATTATTTAAAGACTTTGAAAAATAGAAAATTGGAAATAGTCCTTGCTCATTAGCAAAGAGATCAATTTACTAATGACTTAATGGCTAGCGACTTAATGACTAGTGACTTAATAATGGCGTTTTATAAATTCATATTAAAACTAATCAGTTATCCAATTCTTGCATTGGTGTACTTTTATAAATATGCCATATCACCCCTCACTCCCCCCTCATGCAGGCATGTTCCCACCTGTTCAAACTACATGATTGAAGCCATCAAAATCCATGGCCCCTTCAAAGGATTCTGGATGGGACTCCGACGACTGTCGAAATGCCATCCCTGGGGAACACACGGATACGATCCTGTTCCACCACGAAAAATTAAAACGCAAACAGATCAGGCTGAGAAGAAAACTGATCAGGCATGATTGCTTGCAAGACAATCGGCCTGAGAAAGCAAGTTCTTATAAAAACAAAAGAGAAAAATAAAAAACTAAATTTGCAGCACTTTGTTTTTACTTTTTAAAACGTTGATCAATTATGTTTAAACCGATCCTTTTTTTACTTGGAGCCTTGTTGCTTTTGGTGGCCTGTAATAATAAGGCAGCCGACAGTGGCACCAACATTACCGTAAGCATTCCTCCTCAGAAATATTTTATTGAGCAAATAGCCGGCGACTTATTTCAAGTCAATGTGATGCTGGCTCCCGGATCGAGTCCGGCCGATTATGAACCTACTCCACGGCAGGTCGAAGCGTTGAGTCAGGCAAAATATTACTTCTATGTTGGGCATCTGGGCTTCGAAAAATCGTGGATGAAACGCTTCGACAAAGCGGCTCCAGGGGTTGAATTTATTTCGTGCAGCAAAGGCATCGACCTGCTCAGAGGCGATGTGGCCCATCATCATCACGAAGATGATCATGGCCACGATCATGGTGGCACTGATCCACACATCTGGACTTCGCCCGAGAATGTAAAAACCATTTCAAGAAATATAGCCGCTACACTTTCGGCCGACTTTCCCGAACACGCCACAAGCTTTGATGAGAACCTTCGTCTTTTCATTGCCCGCATCGACACCCTCGATAATTACATCCGAAGCTCCATTACCGATACCGTTGCGCATTCCTTCATGATTTTTCATCCTTCGCTGAGTTATTATGCACGCGATTATCACCTGGAGCAACTTTCGATTGAGTTTGAAGGCAAATCACCCAGCACAGCACACATGAAGAAAATGATTGATCAGGCTGAAGAAAAGAACATCAATACCATTTTTGTTCAAACTCAGTTCGAAACGACCAAAGCCAATGCCATTGCCAAAGCCATCGGGGCCAAAGTGGAAACAGTCGATCCGCTTTCGGAAGACTGGCTGAATGAAATGTATGCCATCACACGAAAACTGGAACAATCGTTCAAAGCAGAATGAAGCCATTGATCGAAATA
Organism: Roseimarinus sediminis; assembly: GCF_050433125.1. Classification (NCBI taxonomy): domain Bacteria; kingdom Pseudomonadati; phylum Bacteroidota; class Bacteroidia; order Marinilabiliales; family Prolixibacteraceae; genus Roseimarinus; species Roseimarinus sediminis. Next base: position 180,812 of record NZ_JBNPXV010000001.1, read on the forward strand.
AAAAATTTAACGGTTCAATACGATGATTACGTCGCACTCGAAAATGTCAACATGCGCATCGACGAGAACGACTTCATTGGTGTTATCGGGCCCAATGGCGGGGGAAAAACGACCCTGCTCAAAGCCATTCTGGGACTTGTTGAGCCCAGCAGCGGGTCGCTGCTTTTTTCTGAAGCTTTCAACGACCGGGGCAGTAACATCGGCTACCTTCCACAGGTCAATAAATTTGATCACCGTTTCCCAATTACCGTTTACGAAGTTGTGGTTTCGGGACTTGCACGGCGCAACAACTGGCTAAGAGGCTCGCACAAAGCCGACAAAGCCAGAGCGATGGACATGCTTAACGAAATGGGCATCGAACATCTGGCACACAAGCCCATTGGCGAGCTGTCGGGCGGGCAAATGCAGCGTGTTTTTCTGAGCCGTGCACTGGTCTCATCTCCACGCTTGCTGATTCTCGACGAACCCGACACCTATGTCGACAATAATTTTGAAACCGAATTGTATTCGAAACTGGTAGAAGTCAACCAACGCATGGCCATCGTATTGGTTTCGCACGATGTGGGAACCATCAGTGCGCATGTGAAAAGCATTGCCTGTGTAAATAAGGCGCTGCAATACCACCCGTCGAACATCATATCGCCCGAATTACTGGCATCCTACAATTGTCCGATCCAGATGATCACTCATGGCGAAGTGCCCCACACCGTTTTGGGGCCTCATCAACACTAAGTAAACTGTACCCGATAAAGCATGACAGAACTTTTAAAATACGATTTTTTCACCAATGCACTGCTGGCTTCCTTTTTAACTGCAATTTCATGCGGAATAACAGGAACATACATTGTTTCGCGACGCATGGTCTTTATAGGAGGTGGCATTACCCACGCCTCGTTTGGCGGAATCGGAATTGCTTATTTTCTTGGTTTGAACCCTATTTTAGGAGCGGCTGTTTTTGCCGTTCTTTCTGCTTTTGGGATCAATTATTTCACCCAGCGCGGGAACATCAGACAGGATTCGTCGATTGCCATCTGGTGGTCGCTGGGAATGGCCATTGGTATAATTTTTATTGCCATCACTCCCGGCTATGCACCCAACCTCATGAGTTTTCTTTTCGGAAGCATCCTCACCGTAAATGCCGGTGATTTGATTTTTATGGGGCTGGTATCGCTGATTTTGTTGCTGCTTTTTACTTTCTTTTTCCGACTGATTGTAAGTGTTGCCTTCGATGAAGAATTTGCACAAACCCGCCAGCTTCCGGTTCAGTGGGTCAATTACATTCTGATGGGGATGAGTGCCCTGGCCATTGTTGCCAGTATCCGCATTTCAGGAGTTATTCTTGTGCTTTCGTTGCTAACCTTACCACAGGCGACGATCAACCTCTTCACCAAAAAATTTAAAAATATCATGATTGGTTCTGTAATAACAGGCTTTGTCGGAATGTTCTCCGGGCTGATGCTTTCGTATTACACCAATCTGCCCTCAGGCGCCACCATCATCCTGGTACTCACCTTGTTTTTTGCTCTGGGAAAAACAGGGCTTATTCTGAAACGCCATCGTTCAGCTGCTTTAACTTTGCACTGATCTCCCCAGCAACGATCTTCGACAGTTTTTCTGCTGAAGCTGGATCGAGATGACTGCCGTCGTAAGTCGAAAAGGGCCTTCCCTTTAAATCAATCCAAAAGCCACCGGCCGCAGTAAAGCTGTTGCTAATTAGGGTTTCGTTGTAGCCCCCCAGAGTGTCGGCCAAAGCGGCCATTGAAACCGTCACGGGCGGCCTGAAGCCAAACACCATGATTTCTTTTTGTTTCCATTCTTCAAGCTGAGCAAATAAATCATCCATCAAAACTGAATCAACCTTATACTTCTTATAATCTTTAACATACGAAGGCAATGCTTCGGTAGTGTCGACCGGAAACTTTTCGGAGCGCACATAGCCGTTGGCAAAGTATTCATTTCGATAATAAGAAGCATCGGGGCTTTGATTCTTCATGTCAATAAGCTGTTCGGGAGACGTAGGGGTAAACCAATATTTTACCGGATTCAGGTAAAGCCGCTCAATGATCTCTTCGCGCGGACGGGTCAGTTCCTGCAGGTACTGATCGTTGGCAATGCTGTAGCGCGTAATTGTATTGGCCGAAATACCCATTACGATGATTTTATGCTTTGCCCTGTCGCTGAGTTTTTCTTCAGCAGCCTTAAACATGCGTCGATTTAAACCGCCGTTTGAGTAGCCAAAATTAAGGATGGAAAAACCGGGAAGGACGGTCTGCATGGCGCGCGGTGAAAGACCGCGATAAACCCGTGAATCACCCATCAGTACCACATCGTAGCGCGAAGGGGCAAAGGTTTTTTGCGACCAGAAACGTTCTCCCAGATACTTTTCGGCATCTTTGGGTAACAACAGACCAAGACCCACCGTCAGGATGGCGGCAATGATCACACTTAGTGTTATGTTGGCCTGCTTTTTCATTAAAACTGAAAATAAATAAACTCACTTCCGGGTCCACGGAAAAATATGATAACTACAATTAAAATGGCATAAAATACCATCTCGGCCAATGGAGGTACTTTTCTGAAGTATTTGTCAAGCCTGAGCGCGGCAAACAACTCGCGAACCAGCATCAGCGAAATAAATATACTTCCATTGAGGCCCCAGTTAAAAGCAAAAGTTCCTTGAAACGAGAACATGACTTTCACAATTTCCCAGGCCTGATCGATGGAGTTGGCCCGGAAAAAAACCCAGGCAACCAGCACCTGCACCGTTACGAAAAACCAGCCAAACAAGTTCGTCAGGCGGTTACGACCTATCAGTCGATCCCAGCCTGTGATGCGCTCGAAGCTTGAAAAGAATGCATGAATTCCGCCCCAGGCAACAAAAGTCCAGGCAGCTCCGTGCCATAAGCCCGAAACCAGCATGGTGATCCATAAATTGACATAGCCACGAAACCGGCCTTTTCGGTTTCCGCCCAAAGGAATATAAAGGTAATCGCGAAACCAGGTAGAAAGAGAAATGTGCCAGCGTGACCAGAATTCGCGCATACTCCGCGAAATATAGGGATGATTAAAATTATCGGGGAAATCGTAGCCCATCCATCGGGCCAGGCCACGTGCAATATCGCTGTAACCTGCAAAATCGCAGTAAATCTGTAACGCAAAGGCAATCATCACCCCCCACCAGTACATCGACGACTCATTGATTCCCGGCGCACTAAAGGCACTGACCACCAGCGGGGCCAGGTTGTCGGCAATGACCATCTTTTTAAAATACCCCCTTACAATGAGCTGGAAACCCGCCCAGCGTTCGGCTGCCGACACCTTCGTTTGTTTCAGCATTTGAGGCAGCATAGTACTTGCCCGAACAATGGGGCCGGCAACCAACTGCGGAAACATCGACAGATAAGCGAAAAAATGGATCAGGCTTCGGGTTGGTTTGATTTTTTCACGGTACACGTCAAAGGTGTAACTCATGCTTTGGAAGGTGTAAAAACTAATTCCGACGGGAGTTACCAAAAAGAAATCGGGGGTTGCTCCCAATAAGGAATTTCCACCGCTTAATCCCAGCAGCGAATCGATATTTTGTGCAATGAAGCCCGAATATTTAAAGACTGAAAGTGATCCGATATTGGCAATGATGGAAAGAACAAAAAACAACTTTCTCCTTCGACGATAGTGTTGCATGCCCAATGCCGCCAAAAAATCGATCATTCCACTAAACAGAATAAGGAAAAGAAAACGCCAGTCCCACCATCCATAAAAGAAAAACGAAGCGACAGTTAACCACAAAAGGCGTCCCTTCACGTTTTTGCCTATGACTTTCGAGACCGTGAAAAACAGCAGTGCAAAAAGTACAAATATGAGTGAATTAAAAAGCACACGCTAAAATAGAAATTTATCGTCTACAGCACTTCAATTTACAGGAATAGAACATGCAGGTTCTGAAGAAAAGATTCAGTACATCGGGTGAACTTTGCTATTTTACAAATAACTTTTCTTCTGAAGCCCTCTTCTCTTACCTGCTATTTCTTAAGCTCCCACTCAAAACCATCTTTTGTGTCCTTGATTACGAAGCCAAGTGCTGCCAAATCATCCCTGATTTTATCTGAAAGTGCCCAATTTTTATTGGCTTTCGCTTCTACACGCAGCTGAAGCAACATTTCAACCAGTTCATCAAGCAGGTGCTGCTTGCTGCTTTCAGCAGCTGCTTCGCTTTGTAGCCCGAGTATGTCGAAAACAAAATTGTGAAAAAGCTGCTTCAGTTGCTCCAGGTCTGCTTCATTAATGGTTGCTTTGCCATCGTTGAGGCTATTAATGATGCGCACCCCGTCGAATAGATGTGCGATTACAATTGGTGAATTAAAATCGTCGTTCATGGCTGCATAACAAGCAGCTTGCAAAGGTGCCACATCGACCGATGACTCTTTTCCCGGCTTTATTGAATCGAGCAAACCAACTGCCCTGAGCAGGCGTTGCAAACCTTTTTCGGCTGCCTGCAGGGCCTCATTTGAAAAATCGAGCGTACTGCGGTAATGTGCCTGCAACATGAAAAAGCGAATTACCATGGGCGAGTAAGCCTGCTCAAGCAAGGCATGCTTTCCGTTGAAAAATTCATCCAGAAGAATGAAGTTTCCAAGCGACTTGCCCATTTTCTGCCCGTTAATGGTAATCATATTGTTGTGCATCCAATAGTTAACGCTTTCGTGTCCCAGCGAAGCACAACTCTGCGCCACTTCGGCTTCGTGGTGAGGGAACATTAAATCCATTCCACCTCCGTGAATGTCGAAACGTTCGCCCAGGTATTTGGTACTCATGGCCACACATTCGGTATGCCAGCCCGGGAAACCATCGCTCCACGGTGACGGCCAGCGCATAAGATGTTCCCCGCTTGCTTTCTTCCAAACAGCAAAATCGAGCGATGAATGCTTTTCGTCCTGACCATCGAGCTCACGCGTGTTGGTCAAAAGATCCTCAATTTTCCGTCCCGACAATTTTCCATATTCATAGTCAGCGGCATATTTATTGACATCAAAATAGACCGAACCATTGCTTTCGTAAGCATATCCCTTTTTCAGGAGGGTGCTTACCACTTCAATCTGCTCGATAATGTGCCCGGTTGCTGTTGGCTCGATACTGGGTGGAAGCACATTGAGCTGCAACATGTTCCGCCTGTAACTATTGGTGTAGGTTTGCACTACTTCCATTGGTTCAAGTTGTTCCAACCTGGCTTTCTGCCCGATTTTATCTTCTCCCTCGTCGGCATCGGCCACCAGGTGCCCCACATCAGTTATGTTGCGCACATAGCGTACCTTATATCCCAGGTGAAGAAAATAGCGATGAACCAAATCGAAGGTAATCGCTGGTCGCGAATGTCCCAGGTGGGCATGACCGTATACGGTAGGGCCACAAACATACATTCCCACAAAACCAGGGGTAACGGGTTCGAAGCGTTCTTTTTTACCACTGAGTGTATTGTAAATCAGAATTTGCTGTTCCATAGTGCAAAATATATTGTGTGGCAAAGTTAATAAATCTGAACAATCCATGAGGGCTGCAGCTTTAATCAGACAAAAATATTAAGAAGGAGATCTTTTTTTGAATTATTTAAGTATTTGCTGGTTTAATAACTACATTTTGAAATTTCATCACAACAAAAGCCACATTCATCAAAATAATATTTCAAGTATAACAACAGACCACCTGTCCATCTTCTGATTATCAGTATATTTATTACCAAAAACCAACATCAGCCAACCGTTACAAATGCATGATTTAAAAAGCTATTCTTTTGCTTCTTTTCATAACCCGCTACATGCAAAGAAAACCGGAAAATCCGGCTTCTTTGTAATGCTTGCGATATTGCTGCTATTTGTTGGTCTTCCCAGTTTACATGGCCAGGAAAACAATTTCAGATTAAAATCGATCGACGAAATTCCGCTGACTGAAGTATCGGCCTTAATGGAGCTTTTTTATGCCTGCGATGGAGAACAATGGATCGACAAGCGAAACTGGCTGCAATCTGAAACACCGTCCTCGTGGTATGGCATTACGGTAATGAATGGTCATGTAAGTGCCATCGATCTGTGTTCGAACAACCTGAGTGGCACCCTTCCCGAGTCACTTAATAACCTGACTCATCTAAAAGCCCTTTATTTGTACAATAACAAAATTGAAGGCAGCATTCCTTCATCACTTTTTGAGATCACCACTTTACAAAGAATCAACCTTTCAAACAATAATTTCAGTGCTAACTTACCGCTCAATATGGGTGATGCCATCGCGCTCGAAGAACTTATCATCTGCTTCAATAACATCGAAGGCGAAATTCCTGAATCGATCGGCAATCTGAAACTATTAAGTGGTTTATCGTTATCGCACAACCGCCTTACGGGTAACATTCCGGAGGGTTTATGCCAATTACCCAAACTGACATTGCTATCGCTCTCCAACAACTATCTCGAAGGTAAAATTCCCTGCCAGCTTGAAAATCTGAGCCAACTGCAGCTCATCAACCTGGCGAATAACAACCTTAGCGGAAGCATTCCGGAACAAATAGGAAAGGTAAACTCTCTGGTGATGATCAACCTGAGTCACAACCAGATTGATGGTTCAATCCCTGAATCGATCACGCTGCTCAACAATTTGCGTTATTTGAATCTGGCACACAACAAACTCGACGGAAATTTACCTCACTCAATCAACAACATGAACAGCCTGCGCGCGCTGTTTATCGAAAACAACCGCCTTTCGTATTCCCAATAAAGCTTATTCATATTCATTTTACATTAATCCGCCTTGTTTGAAATCAGCTAAATAGCTGTTACTTTTACCGCCGTTAAACACTTCAAGCGATATAATTATTGAGAAGTGGTTAGAGAACGGGCTCATCGATCCACTGGCAACCTATCGCTGCGATAAGGTGCCAATACCCGGCCGTAAAAACGGAATAATAATTTAGTATGATACAAATCACACGGATACTTTATAGTCTGTTATTGTTGCCAGAGAAATGCTGTTTTAGCATTCAACCCTTGCTGCGCATTACTGTAAAGCAATGGTTAGCAAACATTTTTAGCAGGTAAATTTTCAATTATGAGCGTACAAAAAACATACAGCGAAATCAATCAAAAAATTTTGAATGGCGAAGCGGTAGTACTAACTGCCGAAGAAGTAGCAAAAATGGCACTAACAGCCAGTGCTGAAGAAATTGCCGAAAAGGTGGATGTAGTAACCACTGCCACTTTTGGTGCCATGTGCTCCAGCGGAGCCTTCATCAATTTCGGTCATGCCACGCCACCCATACGCATGGAGAAAATATTGCTGAATGGTGTACCAGCCTACGAAGGGCTTGCTGCTGTTGATACTTATCTGGGAGCAACCGCTGTGAGTGCTGAAAATCCGGCCTATGGCGGCGCCCACGTTATTGAGGATCTCATCAATGGGAAAGACATTGTACTCGAAGCATGGGGCAAGGGTACCGATTGCTATCCGCGCCGACACATCAAAACTTTAATCAACAGGAATACGGTGAATGAAATGTTCTTGTTCAATCCCCGCAATGCTTATCAAAATTACAACGTAGCTGTTAATTCGACCAATAAAACCAAGTTTACCTACATGGGAACTTTGTTGCCCAACCTTCGGAATGCCACCTATTCGACCGCAGGCGAACTAAGTCCCTTGCTCAACGATCCCGAAATGAAAACCATCGGCATTGGAACACGTATCTTTATAGGAGGAACAAGCGGTTTTGTGGCATGGCCCGGAACGCAGTTTCATACAACACGTCCTAAAGATGAAAACGGAGTTCCTGTAACCAATGCCGCCACACTTGCTGTAATTGGCAACCTAAAGGAAATGAGTAGTGAATACCTTCGTGCGGCCTACTACGAAAATTACGGCGTAAGCCTTTTTGTAGGAATTGGCATTCCTATTCCGGTTTTGAATGTCGAGATGGCACGCCGGGTTTCGATCAATAACAGCCAGATCCATACTTCGGTGCTCGACTACGGAATGCCGGGCATGCCCAAAATTGGAGAAGTAAGTTATGAAGAACTGCGCTCGGGACAAATCGAAATCAACGGACAAAGCATAAGAACTGCTCCGGTTGCCAGTCTGGCCAAAGCAAGAAAAATTGCCGACCTGCTTAAGAAAAAGGTTCAAAATGGTGAATTCCTTCTTCAGGAACCTATTCAGCAGTTTCCCGACAATACTACTTTAAAACCGCTCAACGAAGTTGATACCAAGCCAAAAGGAGGTGAATTATGAAAATGGTTAAACGCAGATATGTATTAAAATTCCCGCCCCAAAGCGGTGACAAACCACTGAGTTATGTGCTGGTAAAGGACTACGATATCAGTATCAACATACTAAAGGCGGAAGTGATCCCGGGAAAACGCGGCAACCTCCTGCTCGAACTGGTTGGCAAACGTTCGAACATCGAAAAGGGAATTGCCTACCTTCAATCGCACGATGTTGACTGTTCGCCACTCGACAAAAAAATAACCCTCACACAGGAGCGTTGCATCAATTGTGGAAACTGCACGGCTGTTTGCTTTGCCGGTGCACTTACCATGCATCCCGAAACCTGGGAATTGCAATTCAACAAAGACGAATGCATTGTGTGTGAATTGTGCGTAAAAGCCTGCCCGCTTAATTTATTTGAAATTGACTTTCATAACGGGAACTAGCAACTGAGCTAGCGAAATTTTAAATGATGACAGGAATTGAACCACGCTTCTATCGCAAACAAATGGGAGAAGGCCGTTTTCGTGCTTTCACCGTTGGGTACAAGGATTCCGATCTGTGGATCGGAGTTGATCCCGGCAGCTATAACCCGGCAATGGTAAACGATGCACAACAACACCTGTTTGAATTGCGAAAAACCCTCGAAGCTTACCTGCTCATTCGGCCTGATTTTGCTACGACGTTCATCCCAATCCAACTGAAAGACGATGCCCCGGCTATTGCGCAAAAAATGGCTGAAGCAGCCCGAAAAGCCGGTACAGGGCCAATGGCTGCTGTGGCCGGTGCTTTTGCCGAAGCCATCGCACAGGAGTTAATCAAAAAATTCGAGGTAGAAGAAATTGTCGTTGAAAACGGGGGCGATTTATTTCTGCTTTTAAAAAACAAGCTGATCCTTTCGGTATACGCAGGAAAATCATCGCTTTCGGGCAAGGTTGGAATTGAAGTACCGGCCAGCATTACTCCGGTTGGAATTTGTACTTCGGCCGGAACGGTTGGCCCTTCGGTCAGTTTTGGGAAAGCCGATGCGGTAATGCTTGCTTCCCGAAATTGTGCCCTGGCCGATGCGCTGGCCACAGCCATTGGCAACCAGATAAAAACAGCTGCTGATTTGAACCAGGTATTAGAAAAATATGCCAGTCATCGCGAAATTATCTCTCTTCTGGCAATATGTGAAGGAAGCATGGGCATTAGAGGACAGCTAGCATTGAAAGCCATCCGGTAAAAAATTACAACGAAAGCGCTCCCCACGAGGCGGTCTGACTGTAAAACAATTTTTCGCCCCGGAGCTCCAGTGGTGAAGCCACATTGTTTGAAAAAAGCAAACCGGTACCCAAGCCCTGTGGCAGGCTATTGTTTTTCGTAAAAACCCATTGTGCAATGGCATTCAGTCCAATGTTTGCTTCCAAAGCCGAGGTAGCCCACCAGGCAATGTTTTGATTTTCGGCAAGTTGAATCCATTCATCCGAGGCAACAAATCCGCCCAGCAAACCGGGTTTCAAAATGAGGTACTGCGGTCTGATATGTTCCATCAGTTTTTTCTTTTTGCTGAATGGAAAAACACCGATTAATTCCTCATCCAAAGCAATGGGTAAAGGAGTTTTGGCACAAAGTTCGGCCATTTCGTCCCACAGACCGGCTTGAATGGGTTGCTCAATAGAATGCACCTGTAAGTCGGCCAGTTCTGAAAGCACCCGCCTGGCTTGTGAGGGATGAAAAGCACCATTGGCATCAACCCTGATGGTAAGTTCCCGGGCACTGAACTGCTTACGCATCTGCGAAATCAGGCCCTTTTCCGTCTCCCAGTCAATGGCCCCGATCTTCATCTTAATACATGAAAAACCCAGGTCAAGCTTTTGGGCTATCTGTGTACGCATGTAGCTTTCATCGCCCATCCAAATAAGTCCGTTGGTAACTATTCCTGATTTCCCCGATGTAAACTCCGAAGGATAAAGGATGTGCTTTCCTCCGCCTTGCAAATCGAGCAGGGCAGTTTCAAGTCCAAATTGAATTGCAGGAAAATCATACAATGCTTCCCCAAAATTGAAAGTGCCTGCATTGATTTCGCTACAAAGCTGATGAAGCTTTTCTTCAAAATCAGGGCGGTCGTCAATGCTCAAATCGCGTAATAAGGAGCATTCACCCATCCCGGTGTTTTCTTCATCCGAAAGAAAAATAAACCAGCTTTCTTTGCTTGTGTATACTCCGCGCGAAGTACCGGCAGCCTGAATAAACTGCAACATATGTTTTTTATAGCTTGCCTTTAATTGTTTCATGATGTCTCAAAGCAATAATCCAAGGCCAAATAAAAGTGAAAAGAGAAAGGTAGTTAATGCCAGGTTTTTTAATTCGGCATTGAGTTCTTCTGCAGCCTGGTGATTGTAAACCCTGATGATGTGTCGTACAAAAAGCGGTACGCTTAATGCAAATAACCACTGCCAGGGTGAAAAGTATTCTTTCACGGTATAAACCGTAGTAAAAAGAAACGCAGTAGCAATCAACACCACATGGTAATTTTTGGCAAAAACAGCGCCCTGCTTAACTGCCAGGGTTATCTTGCCTGTAAGCGTGTCGGTCTCGATGTCGCGCAGGTTGTTTACATTCAACACCCCAACACTTAATAGCCCGATTGCAGCAGCCGGATAAAACAAATTAACTTCAAGCCAGTGCGTGTGCAGGTAATAAGTGCCCATCACCCCAACCAGACCGAAGAAAATGAATACAAAAATATCGCCCATGCCTTTGTAGCCATAAGGATTTCGTCCGACAGTATATTTAATCGCAGCAACAATGGCAGCAATGCCCAGTACAAAAAAGAGCAGTATCTCCTTCCACGATAAATTGCTTAAGCCCACCACGATTAACAGACTGCCAGAAACAAACGATAAAAGCACAAAAGCGATGATCATTGACTTAATTTCGCTTTTGCTAACCAGCCCTGATACCGTAACCCTTTGCGGCCCTACCCTTTGGTGATTGTCCTTGCCCGAAACAGCATCGCCATAATCGTTGGCCAGGTTGGACAGGATTTGCAGAAAAGTAATGGTGAAAACAGTAAGCAAAAAAACCGGCCAGCGAAAAAGGCCGTCAGAAAGCGCTAAAAAACTTCCCATAACGGCATTGGCCAGAGCAAGCGGAAGCGTGCGTAAACGAAAAGCCTTGAGCCAGACTTTGATTTTATTTGTTTTCAAGTTATTGTATTTTAAAGTATTCCCTTTTCAGCCAATGTTTGTACATCGGATCCAAAAAAGTAATTTGTTTTTTTTCGATGTCAATTATTTCCTTGTTTATTAGGGATTTACGCGCCTTCAACACATTGGCAGATGTTCCCAGACGATATGCCAGTAGTACGTTTTGCGCGCTTAATTGTTTTTCGCCTTTCAAAATGGCTTCCATCAAATTGATATGTGTTTCGGCCAGTTCATCGGTTTTTGACTGAAAGAGTAAACTTAGTTGGTCGATAATATCTCCGAATGCCTGCTTTACTATTTGATCGTTACACCGCTTTTCGGTCCTCAACCACGATTGCTGGGCCAATTGCTGCACATAATACGGATGACACTCGGCCAGACGGGCAATCTGTGCTGCTTCGTCTTTCAAGATTGTTTTTCCGGTATCGGAAAAACGCCGGATAATAAAGGGAACCCATTCGCTTTCAACAATTTTCTGCAAAAACAGCATGTCGCCAAACTTGTAAAAAGGCATCGACACGTTGGTAAAAACATCCATGAGCATGTGCCTTTTACTTCCATACAAACAATATGAGCTGTGTTGATGCAGTTGCCAATGTGAACGAAGTTTTTGCTGAAAGGCCAGCGGATTTTCAAAATTGCTCATGCTCTGAAACTCATCAATACAAATCACAAATTTCAATTTCATCAGCCTGGCAATTTTCTCTGCAAGATTTAATATTTCATCTGGGCTTTTCTTGACTTCCTTCCAGTCAAAAGCCAATGACAGGCTTTGCTCGTTTGTTGGGTTTATGCTGATTTTTGGAACAAAGTTCCCCATAAATTTCTTCACCAAATCGACCATTGTTTCCAGCCTGCCCGATGCTGCATGTATAACTTTTTCAGCTAATTCCTGATAAAATTGCTCTTCGGAACGAACATTGAAAAGGTCGAGAAAACAAAATCGAAGATTGGGATTTAATGCGCTTGCCTTTTGTGCAGAGTAGGCAACCAACGATGACTTTCCCCAGCGCCGAGGAGAAATTAGTATGGTGTTAATCCCTGTACTGAAGTTGTTCACCAAAAGGTTTACCTCCTTGTTCCTGTCAGTAAAGTTGTTTTCGATTGCAAGCCTTCCATATATAAATGGTGAATCCATCGCTTAAACATTGTTCTACACAAAAGTAGCAATTTATTTAATATTACCAAAAGGTAAGTTACCGGCCAGCAACTTACCTTTTGGTGATATTAATTGGAATAAATGTAGCTCCTATCAAGGAAACTTTGGATACTTCTTAAAATCAGGCTTTCTTTTTTCGAGGAAGGCATGTTTGCCCTCCTGTGCTTCTTCTGTCAGGTAATACAACAAGGTAGCGTTTCCTGCAAATTCCTGTATCCCTATCTGGCCGTCGAGGTCGGCATTCATGCCCAGCTTGAGCATGCGCAGTGCCAGCGGACTGTGTTCCTGCATTTTTTGTGCCCAGGCAACCACCTCGTCTTCGAGATTTTCCAACGGGACCACCTTATTGACCAGTCCCATTTCGAGTGCCTCGGCAGCCGAATATTGGCGACACATGAACCAGATTTCGCGGGCCTTTTTTTGCCCTACAACACTAGCCAGGTACGATGAACCCAGGCCGGCATCGAAACTTCCCACCTTGGGACCTGTTTGACCAAAAATAGCATTTTCGCTGGCTATGCTGATGTCGCACACCACATGCAATACATGGCCACCTCCAATTGCGTAACCATTTACCATGGCAATTACCGGTTTGGGCATGCTGCGAATCTGTTTTTGTACTTCAAGAATATTCAGGCGTGGAATCCCATTTTCATCGATGTAACCGCCTGTTCCTTTCACATTTTGGTCGCCACCCGAACAAAAGGCCTTGTCGCCTGCACCTGTTATTACAACTACATTGATGTTGTTGTCTTCTCTGCAAATGTGAAGTGCATCGCTGATGTTATTTACAGTGGTAGGCCGAAATGCATTTCGTACCTGCTCACGGTTGATGGTGATCTTTCCAATTCCATCGTAATAATCAAAGAAGATGTCTTCGTATTCTTTGATGGTTTCCCAGTTTCTTTTCGCCATAGTGTAATTACTTTCTGATTCTTTGCACCTTCCCAGCCATTCTTGTACTTATAAAAGCCCAAATAATAATGAGGAAGGCCCAAAGATCTCAACGTTAACTATTTGTAAAAGGACATCTCTTAATTCGTCCTTCATAATTTACTTTATCATTTCGATATAACGCTTGTAAACTTCAGCATTCTCAAGTCCCGGCGTCTTAATCTCTAACAACGAAGGACCTGTTTTTGATTGAAAAAAGAACTTCAGTTTCGTGTCAAGTTCGCTTTCATTCCTACAAACAAAGTATTCAACACCAAAAGCACCGACCAGTTTTTCCAAATCAACCGGATGTTTGGTTTCCATGAATTCCTCAAAGGCATCCATTCTTGAAGGTCCGGGAAGCAAACGGAAAATTCCGCCTCCGTCATTGTTAATCACAACAATTTTCAGATTACCTGGCAGTTTCCTGTTCCATAATGCATTGGAATCGTATACAAAGCTCAGATCACCTAAAATTGCAAGATTAAGGGTTGATGTTTGCGAAGCAAAACCAGCTGCTGTCGATAAACAGCCGTCGATACCCGAGACTCCGCGGTTGGAGAACACCTGACTGCTCCCCGATAAATCGAACATTTGTGCGTAGCGCACCGGACTGCTGTTTCCCAGGTGCAGTATTGCACCGGCTGGCAATTGCTGGCTGATGGCATGAAAAACTTTCAGATCGGAATAGGGAAGCTCTTTAAGCACCTGATTGTGTACTTCAGTATTTTGTACATGCAGCGCCCTCCATTTGCTCAGATAATGCTGGTTAACATTACTTTCAGTATTAACAATTGCTGAAAATACCTTTTCGGGATGGCCAATCGACTGCCCCTTTAAGTTCTGATAGGTATCAATGTGGTCAATTTCTTCTGCCATGCGGTAATGTACCAGCGCTTTTTGTTTTTGCAGCCAAATTTTCAGCCGTTTCGAAACCACCGGTCCGCCAAAGCTAATAAGGAGATCAGGGGAAAAATCGGCATCTTCAATCTTTTCTGCCTGAAGCATCAGGCGATCTACTTCATGGATAATATACTTTCCCTTTGTATTTGCGATCGGTTCAGCCAATACTACAGCCTTTTCTGACAGCGCTTGCAAAATGGAATTCAACAACGGTCCCGGGCTGCCTTCACCGCATAGTATCATTGGTTTTTCCGAGCGCTTCCAGGCTGCTATCAGTTCATCAACTTTTTCTTCATTAATTTCGACAGGAGCAGAAGTGGCGATATTTTGACTGGCAACCGGGCTTTCGACATAAAGTGGCTCTGCGATTGGTACATTGATGTGCACAGGTCCCCTGATTCCGCTTAGTGCGGCATTAATTATTTTATTAATTCCATAATGCTGGTTTTGAAGTTCATAAACATCGTGAACCGGCAGGTGCAAATGAATGGAATCCTTTATGTAGTTATGATATACTCCTGCCTGCCTGATGGTTTGATTGTCCTGCTGATCGATGAGATTTTCGGGCCGGTCGGCCGTAATGGCAATCAGTGGAATCCGCTGATAATAGGCTTCAGCCAGTGCCGGAGCATAGTTAAGCACTGCTGTTCCCGAAGTACACAATAAAGCAACTGCCTGCCCGGTAGCCAATGCAATGCCCAGACCGTAAAAGGCAGCTGAGCGCTCATCAACAATACTGTGCAACTGGAAATTCGCCTTATTATAAAACAGGCCGATGAGTGGTGCGTTGCGCGATCCGGGCGAAATCACCACATGGTGAATGCCCTTCAGCTCAAAAATTTTTACCAGATCGGCAATATGTTGTAAGTGATGGATCATTTTAGCGGCAAGATAAATATTATCGATTGAAATTTACAGGAATTAGTCGTTGACCTTCCGTTTAAAAGCTAGCTAAACTTTATGAATAACCGACAATAAGGTATCGGCTTTTATTTCGGTTTCATTCCATTCGTCTTCGGGAACCGAGTCCCAGGTTATTCCTGCGCCAACGTGTAACACCAGCGATTCTTTCAAAACCTGCATGCACCTCAGATTAACAAATAACAGAACCCGCTCGTCGAGGTTGACAGGGCCCAGAAAACCAGAATAGTATCTTCGGTTGTGTTTTTCGATTTCAAGAATAAAATTCATGGCCTCTTTTTTGGGTAAGCCACACACTGCCGATGTAGGATGCAGTTCTTTCAACAGCTGTCCCAACTGACCGTTTACATCGTGATAATTCATTGTAAAATCGGTACGCAAATGCACCAGGTTGCCTGCTTTTTTGGTATAAGGTCCCGACTTGATGTAGTTGTTAATGTCGAACTGTTTCAAGGCCTTTTCGATGTAACGGGTAACCAGTTCCTGTTCCACTTTTTCCTTGGTGCTCCAATTGTGGAGGTTCAGGTTTTCGGCATTGAATTCACGGGTTCCGGCCAGCGACACGGTTTCGAGATCGTTTTTATGAGAACAGAGCAGCGGTTCGGGTGTTGCTCCCATCCACAAATGCCCGTTTACATTGAAAGTGTAAACAAAGGCATTGCTGTACGACGAGATGAGCATCTGAAACAAACTGGCCAGTTTGCATCTGTAGTTTCGCTCTACCACTTTAATGCGCGATATCACCGCCTTTTCGAAGGTGCCTTTTTCAATTTCATCTTTAATGGCCTGCACCTGATTCATGAAAGTATGTTTACCCACAGCCCCATTATCAAAGCGGGTTTCGATCAACCCAAGTGGCGGCAACTTCTGCAGTTCGTCAAAGTGGGTATAATCGGTGCTGATGTAATTCAGATCGGGACGAATAAAAAAGTTGCGGTTTTCCTCATTTTCAATGAAAGGCGCAACTAAAAAGCCTTTCCGGGTAAAGAGTGCTCCGGTGACGGTAGTTTCAGAAACATGGGCATCTTTTTGCACAATCAGTCTTACTGCATCGTTATGCGGTAGTCTGTATGCAGCAAAAACCAGATTGTTATCAATGCAATACTGAAGTGCTTCAATAAAATTCATGCTCCCGTTCCCTGTATTTACTTCTTTACTATTGCATTGGTAACACGCGCCACCGAAATAAGTTTACCATCCTGGTCTCTTATTTCAACATCCCAAACGTGCGAAGTTTTTCCGCGGTGTACAATTGTAGCGGTAGCAATCACTAATCCTTCGCGAATCGAAGCAATGTGATTTCCGCTAATGCTCATCCCGAATGCGATGTACTTTTGGGTGTCGATGCTAAACAACGATCCGGCTGAGCCAACCGTTTCGGCAAGTGCAAGCGAGGCGCCTCCGTGCATAAATCCCAGTGGTTGCATCGTATTAGCATTAACCGGCATGGAGGCCACTACGGTAGTTTCGGTAAACTCCAAAAACTCAATGCCCAGATGGCTGATGAGTGTACCGTTACAAAAGTGATTAATTTCCTGAATATTCATTTTCTTTTTAATCTGAGTCGCATTCAATTGAATGGATATAAATAAATCATTGGGTTTAAGTAAAAGTGTGACTCGCTACTTTTCGCTATAATGAGACCAGGCACTCAACACGTGTACGGTAATTATCTCATTGTGTATTGAGTAAACCATTCGATGCTTCCTATTAATTCTCCGTGAATACAATCCTGCAAGGTCATGTTTTAGCAATTCTGGTTGCCCTGTTCCTGTTTTTGGATGTTCCATCAACTCATTAAGTAGTTTTTCAATTTTCCTTAAAACAGTTTTGTTACCTGATTTTTTATGCTTTTCTATATCGCTTAAAGCAATTTCAGAAAATTCCAAAATATAACTCATAGCCCCAATAAATCACGTATACCTTCGGGCGTTGTAATTCTATTCACTTTTCCTTGTTCAACCTCTTTAATACTTTGCTTAATTTTTTCAATCATTTTTGAATCAAAATAAATATCGTTCTCATTTATAGGAGTTAAGGCATAAGCTCTGTCCTTCCCTCGTTGAACAATTATTTGCTCCCCTTTGTCAGCTTTTTCAAAGTATATCTTTTGATTTTGCCTAAATTCCCTGCTGCTAATTACTAACATATCTTCTAATTTTAGCGTGTACCATTACGGTACAAATGTACTGATTTTTCCAAAATAATAATGACACAAATTTTGACAATGGTCTTTTCGGATTCTATCAATAACTTTCATTTTCAGTTATCCGATCTATTAGCGCATCTGACTTCCTGCTTTTTTAAGTTTACAGCTCCTTAGTATTTTCGGAGGATTGCTTCGTTGCGCTGGCAATGACTGTTAAATCATCGCCTTAATATCTTCAATAATTTTTTGCGCCAAAGCATCCGCCTCCTTACCCGACTTTGCTTCCGAATAAATGCGGATGATGGGCTCGGTATTCGACTTTCGTAAATGCACCCAGCTTGTGGCAAAATCGATTTTTACACCATCGATGTCGTTTACCTTTTCGCTTGCATATTTGTGTTTCATTTTTTCCAAAATGCTATCAACATCGATTTCGGGAGTAAGTTCAATTTTATTTTTCGACATGAAATAGTCGGGATAGGTGGCCCGAAGTTCGGAACACTTCAATTTCTTTTCGGCCAGTAAGCTTAAAAACAACGCAATGCCTACCAGCGAATCGCGTCCATAGTGTGAGGCAGGATAAATAACGCCGCCATTTCCTTCGCCTCCAATGATGGCATTGGTGGCTTTCATTTTCTCCACAACATTGACTTCACCCACTGCTGCAGCCTCATATTTTTGCCCGTATTTTTCGCTTACATCGCGCAAGGCCCTGGTCGATGACAAATTGGAAACAGTATTTCCGGGTGTTTTTGAAAGCACATAATCGGCCACTGCCACCAGCGTATATTCTTCGTTGAACATCGAACCATCTTCGTTGAGAATTACAAGCCGGTCAACATCGGGATCGACCACAAAGCAAAGGTCAACTGTTTCGCTGCGTACCTTTTCGGCCACCTCAACCAGGTTGGGTGCGATGGGCTCGGGGGTGTGTGCAAAATCGCCCGTCGGGCTACAGTTGATTTCAAGAACTTCGGCCACTCCCAGTGCTTTGAGCAATTGTGGAACTACAATGCCGCCCACCGAATTCACCGCATCGACGGCTATTTTGAAGCCGGCTGCTTTAATCTGTTCAACATTCACCAGCTCGAGATCAAGTACCTGCTGAAGGTGTATCTGCGAATAATCTTTCAGTACCACTTTTCCTAAATCGTCGACTCCGGCATAATTAAATTTACCGGTTTCGGCATATTTGAGAATCAGCTCGCCCTCGGCAGCGTTGAGGAATTCGCCTTTTTCGTTGAGCAGCTTCAGGGCATTCCACTGGCGTGGGTTATGACTGGCAGTTAAAATAATGCCCCCATCGGCTAGTTCTTCAGGTACTGCAATTTCGGTGGTGGGTGTCGACGCCAGGCCGATATTCACCACGTCGCAGCCCATGGCCGTTAAGGTGGAAATCACCAGAGATGCCACCATTTCGCCCGAGATTCGGGCATCGCGTCCTACCACAATGAGGGGGCGACTTTTCTTCGACTTCGCGCTGATAAACTGTGCATAGGCCGAACTGAACTTCACCAGGTCGACCGGCGACAAGCCTTCGCCCGGTGCACCACCAATTGTGCCCCTGATTCCTGAAATTGATTTAATGAGTGTCATTGATTCAAATGTTATTGTTTATAGTTGTGGGTATCGATCCCTTTTTTGAATTAGCTCAAAAGTATAATTTTTAAAAATTTTTCTGTGGATAAATATGAACTTACATTCCCTTAACATATCCAAAAAACCGAATAATTACTAATATTGTAGGATTTACAGCGCGATTTTGGAATTTGGCAGCATCAAAGCGAAGATTTATTTTAAATAAGCCGTATTTAATTGCAAAAAATTGCGTCACAAAGCCTTTAGCTTTACATTTGTGGGACAAAAGAAAAAAATATTCAATAGCTTAAATAACAATAAATTAAAAACTTATGAGCAAAGGAAGTTTTTTGAGCGCTTCTATCGGCCGTAAATTCCTGATGAGTATAACCGGATTATTTCTGGTTTCATTCATTGTGATTCACCTTTCGATTAATCTTCTGCTGATTTTCGACGACAGTGGTGAGTTGTTTAATGTTGCGGCCCATTTTATGGCGACAAACGCGTTGATTAAAGTGATGGAACCTGTATTGGCGCTGGGATTTATTATTCACATTATTTGGTCGTTGATGATTTCGGTCCAGAACATGAAAGCAAGACCAATCGGGTACAACAAGAGCTCACAAAGGGCCAACAGCACCTGGGCCTCGCGCAACATGCTGATTTTGGGCGCACTGATTCTGGTCTTCCTGGGCTTGCACATTTACGACTTCTGGTGGAAGATTAAAGTAAGCGGAAGTCCCTTGCTTGAAATGAGCACAGGCCTCGAAGAAGGAGTTCACAACACCTATGCCCTGGTGTCGACCCTGTTTATGGAAAGTACTCTTTACAACCTGATTTACATTGCAGGTGGTATTTTGCTCGGGCTGCACATTACCCACGGATTTTGGTCAGCTTTTCAGACCATTGGCCTTAGTAACGACATCTGGAGAAAGCGACTTTATGTGCTGGCCAACATCATCGGATGGATCTTTGCCATCGGTTTTAGTGTGATTCCAATCTATTTCATGATTAAATTTTAATCGGAGAAAAGCGTATTATGAGTAAAATTGAAAACAAGATACCGGAAGGGCCTTTAGCAGAAAAGTGGTCGAATCACAAGTCTGCAATTAAAGTAGTAAGCCCTGCAAACAAGAGAAAGCTTGATGTGATTGTAGTGGGAACCGGTCTGGCCGGTGCTTCAGCTGCGGCATCACTTTCGGAAATGGGATACAATGTACATGCATTTTGCTATCAGGACAGCCCGCGTCGAGCACACTCCATTGCTGCTCAGGGCGGAATAAATGCAGCAAAAAACTATCAGAATGATAATGACTCGGTTTATCGCCTGTTTTACGATACCATTAAAGGAGGTGACTACCGTGCCCGCGAAGCCAACGTGTACCGTCTGGCCGAAGTTTCACCCAATATCATCGACCAGTGCGTAGCACAAGGTGTGCCTTTTGCGCGCGAGTACGGTGGTACCCTGGCCAACCGCTCATTTGGAGGGGTACTGGTAAGCCGTACTTTTTATGCCCGCGGACAAACCGGCCAGCAATTACTGTTGGGTGCCTACAGTGCACTGAACCGCCAGATTGCCAAGGGGGGTGTTAAAATGTATACCCGTCATGAAATGCTCGACGTAGTGGTTCAGGACGGAAAAGCACGGGGAATCATTGCCCGCGACCTGGTAAGCGGAAAAGTAAAACGCTTTGGCGCTCATGCGGTAGTGGTGGCTACAGGTGGCTATGGAAACGTATTCTTCCTGTCGACCAACGCCATGGGATGTAACGGATCGGCTGCATGGCAGTGCTACAAAAAAGGAGCCTGGTTTGGTAACCCCTGCTTTGTACAAATCCATCCTACCTGTATTCCGGTGCATGGCGACCAGCAGTCGAAACTGACCCTGATGTCGGAATCGCTGCGTAACGATGGTCGTGTGTGGGTTCCAAAGAAAAAAGAAGACGCTGTAAAACTTCAGAAAGGTGAAATTGGTCCCAACGACATCCCCGATGAGGACCGCGATTTCTACCTTGAGCGGCGTTATCCAAGCTACGGAAACCTGGTTCCACGCGACGTGGCATCACGCGCTGCCAAAGAGCGTTGCGATGCAGGATTTGGCGTAAACAATACCGGAAAAGCAGTTTATCTCGACTTCAAATACTCCATCGAGCGCCTGGGTAAGGACGTAATTAAGGCCCGCTATGGCAACCTTTTCCAGATGTACGAGAAAATTACGGCCACCGATCCGTACAACGAACCAATGCAGATTTATCCTGCCATTCACTACTCAATGGGCGGGCTTTGGGTCGATTATAATCTGATGACCAATATTCCCGGTTTGTATGCGATTGGAGAAGCCAACTTCAGCGATCACGGAGCCAACCGCCTGGGTGCTTCAGCACTGATGCAGGGGCTGGCCGACGGTTACTTTGTACTGCCTTATACCATTGGCGATTACCTGGCCAATGAAATTATGACCCCTAAAATCGACACCAATGCACCCGAATTTGAGGAAAGCGAAAAAGAAGTCACCGGACGTCTCGAAAAACTTTTCAACATCAATGGCAGCAAAACCGTCGATCACTTCCACAAACAATTGGGTCATTACATGTGGGACTATGTTGGTATGAGCCGCAATGCCGAAGGACTTAAAAAAGCCATCGAAGGAATTAAAAAGCTGAAGGAGGAATTCTGGAAGGATGTTAAAATCCCCGGTGAAATGAACAACCTGAATCCTGAGCTTGAAAAAGCAGGCCGCGTAGCCGATGCACTCGAAATGGGTATACTGATGGCGCAGGATGCACTCGACCGTAACGAATCGTGTGGAGGACACTTCCGCGAAGAATCGGCCACAGAAGAAGGCGAAGCCAAGCGCGACGACGAAAACTTTACCTATGTTTCCTGCTGGGAGTATAAGGGCGAAGACCAGGATCCGGTACTTAACAAGGAAGATCTGATTTTTGAAAACGTTCAGTTAACGCAACGAAGCTATAAATAAAGGTAGTTAGATAAAAGACAAAGCCTTATCAGTTGTCTTTGGTCTAAAATCTTAAATCAAAAAAAAATGGCAGACAAGATATTAAATAAAATATACCTCAAGGTTTGGAGGCAAAACAGCGCCAAAGAAAAAGGCCGCTTCGAAACTTATGAAATTGAAAATATCTCACAAGGCAGCTCATTTCTTGAAATGCTTGATATTTTGAATGAAAAACTGATCCTCGAAGACAAGGATCCCATTGCTTTCGACCACGACTGCAGGGAAGGTATTTGTGGAATGTGCAGTTTATTCATCAACGGCAGAGCCCATGGCCCCGACCGTGAAATCACCACCTGTCAGTTGCACATGCGTTCGTTCAACGAAGGAGATACCATCACCATCGAACCTTGGCGCGCAGGAGCCTTCCCGGTAATTAAAGACCTCATTGTTGACCGTACTGCTTTTGAAAAAATTCAGCAGGCTGGCGGCTTTGTATCGGTGAACACCGGTGGCATTCCCGACGGAAATGCCATTCCTATTGGTCAGGATGACGCCGAAGAAGCCATGGATGCAGCAGCCTGTATTGGCTGTGGTGCCTGTGTTGCAACCTGTAAAAACTCATCGGCCATGTTATTTGTGGCTGCCAAGGTATCACAACTGGCCAAATTGCCCCAGGGCAAGGTCGAAGCCAAACGTCGTGCCAAAAGCATGGTAGCCAAAATGGATGAGCTGGGTTTTGGAGGTTGTACCAATACCGGTGCCTGTGAGCTCGAATGCCCAAAATCGATCAGCATTGCCCACATTGCCCGCCTCAACCGCGAATACCTGAAAGCCAAGTTGGCAGACTAAACAACAATCAATCTACAATAAAAAACCGCCTTCATTAGTACTGAAGGCGGTTTTCTTTTACCATTACTTCATCTTCCTTCCTGAAGTATATGAATACCAACATTTAATCCAAATAATTATATTGTTTAATAACTTTTTCTACCTTCGCTGTACAAAACCATTCTAAAAAACCAAAATGAAAAATACACAACCCAATCTTCTGGTTGTTGTTTTCGTAATGCTTTTCCATTTGATTGCATGTACCGATGAACCACCAAACTGTACGATTCAGGAACCAGCTGACAACACCGTAATTGAACAGGGCGATACGCTTCTGATTAGCGTCGACGCCAGTGATAGCGATGGCGAAGTAAGCGAAGTTGAAATACGAACCAACAAGCTACAAATCAAAACACTTACAAAAGCACCCTATCAATTCAAATGGTCAACTAAAAATATGCTTCAAGGTGACTATACCATAATAGCAAAAGCAAGCGACGATCATGGTAATACAATGGAAGATGCCGTTCAAATACAAATCATACCTAAAAAAGAAATTCCTATTATAGAGGCGGGTGATATAACTGACTTAAACTCTCAACAAGCGAGATTATCAGGAACAATACAAACAGACAACAACGATGCCATTACAGAACGCGGCTTTTGCTGGTCAACTTCTGAAATCTCTCCCGAAAGCTTTGAAAACTGCATCAGCATTGATAGCGATTCAACCACCTTCAGCACACTTTTGGAGAACCTCACACCCAACACCAGCTATTATTTTGTCGCTTATGCCACCAACAGCATCGGAACAGGCTACAGCCAGGTGCTTCAATTCACCACCCAGCCGCTTCCAAAATCAATCCCCGTGCTTGCCCTACCCGATACAAGCGGGCTAACACCTTACAAGGTCATTGTTCAGGCTGAAATTACGACCAACGGCAACGATTCCATTACAGAATGTGGTTTTTGCTTTTCAACTTCTGAAATCAATCCCGAAAGCTTTGAAAACTGCATCAGCATTGATAGCGATTCAACCACCTTCAGCACACTTCTGGAGAACCTCACACCCAACACCAGCTACTATCTTGTCGCTTACGCTGTCAACAGCATCGGAACAGGCTACAGCCAGGTGCTTCAATTCACCACCCAGCCGCTTCCAAAATCAATCCCCGTGCTTGCCCTACCCGATACAAGCGGGCTAACACCTTACAAGGTCATTGTTCAGGCTGAAATTACGACCAACGGCAACGATTCCATTACAGAACATGGCTTTTGCTGGTCAACTTCTGAAATCAATCCCGAAAGCTTTGAAAGCTGCATCAGCATTGATAGTGATTCAACCACCTTCAGCACACTTCTGGAGAACCTCACACCCAACACCAGCTACTATCTTGTCGCTTACGCTGTCAACAACATCGGAACAGGCTACAGCCAGGTGCTTCAATTCACCACCCAGCCGCTTCCTAAATCCATCCCCGAACTGGCCCTGCGAGATACAAGCGGGCTAACACCTTACAAGGTCATTGTTCAGGCTGAAATTACGACCAACGGCAACGATTCCATTACAGAACGTGGTTTTTGCTTTTCAACTTCTGAAATCTCTCCCGAAAGCTTTGAAAACTGCATCAGCATTGATAGTGATTCAACTACCTTCAGCACGCTTCTGGAGCAACTCACACCCAACACCAGCTATTATGTTGTCGCTTATGCTTCCAACAGTGTCGGAACAGGCTACAGCGAGGTTCAATCATTCTCCACT
Source organism: Roseimarinus sediminis (assembly GCF_050433125.1). Classification (NCBI taxonomy): domain Bacteria; kingdom Pseudomonadati; phylum Bacteroidota; class Bacteroidia; order Marinilabiliales; family Prolixibacteraceae; genus Roseimarinus; species Roseimarinus sediminis. The sequence continues at coordinate 205,436 of NZ_JBNPXV010000001.1, forward strand.
CCGACAGTTCCCGTTACCTTAGCTCAAATAAAAACACTTCCAGCCACATCAATTACACATAATCAGGCGGTACTTAACGGGGTACTAATTTCTGATGGCAACGCCTCTCCCATTACAGGATTTAGATGGAGCTCTGAACAAACCTTACCTCAAAAACACGAAGACTTTGCAGTCGCAAAGATGGTAAACGACACGATTCGATTCACTGTAAAAGGGTTAGAAAAAAATACAAAATATTATTTTCTCGCCTTTGCATCTAACCTAAAAGGTTCAAATCATGGTGAAATCCTCGAATTCACAACCCCGAGACTCGTAACCGGTGAATTTACCGATAAGCGCGATGGGAAAACCTACAAAACAATCCTCATTGGTGAACAGGAATGGATGTCGGAAAACCTCGCCTGGCTTCCTGAAGTTATGCCCGACAGCATTACCCCTTCGAGTGACGAAGCATACTATCATGTTTACAATTATCATGGGTCTCAGCTTGATGAAGCAAAACAAAACGAAATGTATAAAACACATGGTGTACTATACAACTGGCCGGCGGCACAAAATGCCTGCCCCATTGGCTGGAAACTACCCACTGATGAAGAATGGATGGAACTGGAAATGACAATTGGTATGTCCTCATACGCAGCGAACAGCATTGGATACCGGGGCTATAACCAGGGCACCTTACTTAAAGCCAATCACAGTTGGTTATCGGCTGATAATTATCCTGATACTTATGGTTTTTCAGCATTGGCCAGCGGCCATATCCATAGTATGAGATCAGACCATTTAGGGGTAGATGCCTTCTGGTGGACTGCAACTTTTGAAAAGGGATCAAATTTAATATGGTTTAGAAGGCTTTACAATGACGGCCCAACAATTATAAGGTCTGGAACACATCGCAGCTATGCCTATTCAGTTCGTTGCCTGAAAATAAGATAAGAGCGTTAATGCTTTTTCCGGATTTAATAAGTCAAAAAAACAGCTTTTCTGTTAAGATATGCTAAATCGCATCTTCCCCTCTTTTTAATTCACTACTTTTGTGCCTCTTAAATTTTTTGATTATGAGTACTTACAAAAGCATTATTGGAATAGGAAACGCACTGATGGACGTTGTGGTAAAACTGCCCAACGACGATATACTTCAAAAAAACCGTTTACCCAAAGGCAGCATGACCCTGGTCGATGCCGAAACTTCGAATAACATTAATACACAGACCATTGTTTTCGATCAAATTCTGACACCGGGAGGTTCGGTGGCCAATACGATACATGGCTTAGCCAGCCTGGGTGCTCAAACCGCGTTCATTGGCAAAGTGGGCGACGACCTGCTTGGACAAAAATACCACGATGAGCTGGCCCGTTCCGGAGTTGATCCCCACCTTTTCAAATCGACCAGTTCAACAGGTGTGGCCATGGCCCTGGTTACTCCCGACTCGGAACGTACTTTTGCCACTTACCTGGGGGCAGCCATTGAACTCGAGCCCGAGAATTTCTCCATTGAGCTGTTCAGAGGATACGATATTGCCTACATCGAAGGTTATCTGGTACAAAACCATGCACTGGTTCGTAAATCAGCCGAAATGGCCCGTAAAGCCGGCTTAAGTATTGCACTCGATCTGGCCAGTTATAATGTTGTACAGGAAAATCTCGCTTTTCTAAAGGAAATTATTGAAGAATACGTCGATATTATCTTTGCCAACGAAGAGGAGGCCAAAGCTTATACAGGCCTCGATCCCGATGCTGCACTTGAGTTACTGGCACAAAGCTGTGACATTGCTGTTGTAAAAACAGGAAGTAAAGGTTCGTTAATTAAGCACGGAGATAAAGTAGTACGTGTGGCTGTTGAAGGAACTAACTGCATTGATACCACAGGAGCAGGCGATTTGTATGCAGCGGGCTTTCTTTACGGATTTTCACGCAACCTTTCACTGGAAAAATGCGGAAAACTGGCCTCGTTGCTTGCAGGCAAAGTAATAAGCATATACGGGGCGCGCATGGATGATGAATTATGGACCGAAATCAACACCCGCATAAAAGCAATAATTGCTTAATTCTTTTTGAAAAACAATCGTTCTCTCCTAATAAAACCAAAGTATACAGGACAGAAAAAAGAAAACCCCGCCGGGTTAAGCGGGGTTGGAATAATTAACAAGAGGAACTAAAAAACAGGGTGTTTATTGAATTTGTATTTACTACAACAGATAAACGTCCACTTGGTTTAAAAATTACTTTATTTCTCCAAAAATCTTTCTCCAATCGACAAATAATTGAATCTACCCACAAAGAAAGAAGCCTACCTGACTGTATTTCAATAATTTTATTTCCTGCACAGTTAGTTAAAAACAATTATCTTTGCAGCAAATAAATTTCATCAGAGAAAAGCAAATGACACATCAATCAGGTTTTGTCAACATTATAGGGAATCCCAATGTTGGAAAATCAACCATTATGAATACCCTGGTAGGAGAAAAGATCTCGATCATTACCTCGAAAATGCAAACCACCAGGCACCGGATAAAAGGCATTGTTAGCGGAGAAAATTTCCAAATCGTTTATTCCGACACACCGGGCATCCTAAAACCCAATTACAAACTGCAGGAAAGCATGATGAGATACGTCGACACCGCACTGATCGATGCCGATGTCATTTTGTATGTTACCGATGTGGTTGAAACGCCCGATAAAAACTCAGAATACCTCGACAGGGTGCAAAAATCGGACATCCCTGTCATTCTGCTGATCAACAAAATCGACCTTTCAACGCAGGAAAAGGTAATGCTCCTGGTTGAACAATGGAAGGAATTATTACCCAATGCCCAAATACTTCCTGTATCAGCGACTGAAAAGTTCAACATTGCACCCATCTTTGATTTGATTCTTGAAAAATTGCCCGAAGGTCCGGCTTTTTTCCCAAAAGACGAACTCACCGATCGCAATGAACGCTTTTTTATTCAGGAAATCATAAGAGAAAAAATACTGCTCCACTATCAGAAAGAAATCCCCTATTCGGTGGAAGTGGAAGTAGAAAGTTTTCAGGAAGAAGAAAAACTGCTTCGGGTGGCCAGCGTAATCTACGTGAACCGTGAAACGCAAAAGGGTATTATTATAGGGCACCAGGGAAGAGCATTAAAGCGGGTTGGAACAGAAGCCCGCAAAGACATGGAAGAATTTTTTGACAAGAAAGTATTTCTTGAAGTATTTGTAAAAGTAAGTAAGGGATGGCGCGACGAAGACCGCAAGCTACGTGGTTTTGGATACGACATGCAGTAAAATAGAGAAAAAGAATATGAGCAATATTGTTGCAATTGTAGGCCGGCCCAATGTCGGCAAATCAACGCTGTTTAACCGGATTGTGGAAGCACGCACCGCCATTGTTGATAATGAATCGGGGGTGACCCGCGACCGTATTTATGGTAAAGGCGAATGGAACGGCTTCGAATTCTCACTGATCGACACCGGAGGTTATGTAATGAACTCTGACGATATATTTGAAGAAGAAATAAGACGTCAGGTGCATCTTGCCATCGAAGAAGCCGATGTTATTATTTATGTTGTGGATGTTGAAAGCGGAATTACCGATCTCGACGATTCTATTGCCCTGCTGTTGCGGAAAGTTGAAAAACCGGTTTTCATCGCGGTGAACAAGGTCGATAACCACGCGCGAATAGCCGATTCGTATGAGTTTTACAACCTCGGTCTGGGTGATCTTTTCTGTGTTTCGTCAATCAACGGAAGCGGAACAGGCGATCTGCTTGATAAGGTTGTGGCAGCCTTTCCCAAAGCAACCCGAACACTCGAAGAGGACAATGTTCCTCATTTTTCTATCATCGGCCGGCCCAATGTGGGTAAATCTTCGATGATCAATGCCCTTATTGGAGAAGAAAGACACATTGTAACCGACGTTGCCGGTACTACCCGCGATGCCATTTTTACCCGTTACAACAAGTTTGGACACGATTTCATTCTTACCGATACTGCCGGCTTGCGAAAAAAAGGCAAGGTACACGAGAATCTCGAATTCTATTCGGTAATGCGCTCAATCAGAGCCATCGAATCGTCGGATGTGTGTATGCTGCTGATTGATGCCACCCGCGGAGTTGAAGCCCAGGACATCAATATTTTTAATCTGGTAATTAAAAATAAAAAGGGTGTTGTCATCCTGGTCAATAAATGGGATCTTGTTGAAAAGGATCAAAGCAGCACTAAGGCATTCACCGAAGAAATTAAGCAACGCATCGCTCCTTTTAACGATGTTCCCATTGTTTTTACTTCGGCCCTGACCAAACAGCGCTTGCTGAAAGCCTTTGAAACGGCCATGAAAGTGTACGAAAACCGCACGAAGAAGATCAAAACTTCAGCCTTGAATGAGTACCTGCTCGAGGCCATTGAACAGTTTTCGCCACCTTCGACCAAGGGAAAGTTCATCAAAATAAAATACATTACCCAATTGCCTGCTCCAACACCTGTATTTGCATTTTATGCCAACTTGCCGCAATACATCAAGGATCCGTACAAACGCTACCTTGAAAACAAAATCAGGGAATATTTCGATTTTGAGGGAGTTCCCATTACTCTGGTATTTAGAAAAAAATAAGAAGTAGCGGCTGTTCAAACGATGAACAGCCGCATTTTTTTTAGTAATTATCTCTTACAGTATACGTAGTATGCAACAAGTGATGTGATTTTTCACCCAGCGGCTCTTTCAGATAATCGTGATAAATTTTCATGATCTCCGGATTCTCGTGCGATTTCCTTAGGGGCATGTCGGCATCTTCGGCATAGATGGCCAATGCCCTCTTCTCCCTGATCTCGGGATTGGTAGGAATGGGCTGACCACCACCGCCAAGGCAACCACCGGGGCAGGCCATTACCTCAATAAAATGGTAGTCTGCCTCGTGTTTTTTTACTGCCTCGATCACTTTTTGAGCATTGACCAGTCCATGGGCGACCGCACATTTTAGCTCAACTCCATCGAGAAATTTCCATTCTTCGAGTGGGTTTTCAATTTTGATCGTTGCCTCACGTACACCTTCAAGGCCTCTTACAGGAAAGATTTCGAGGTTCTCAAAAGGAACCTCTCTTCCTGTAACCAACTCATATGCCGTACGAAGCGCTGCTTCCATCACGCCACCTGTTGAACCAAAAATTACACCGGCACCGGTCGATTCACCCATCAGCCGGTCAAACTTTCGCTCTTTTATCTTCGAAAAATCAATACCGGCCTGCTTGATCATGATGGCCAGTTCGCGGGTGGTAAGCACATAATCGACATCACGGTAACCACTGTCGTGCATTTCGGGCCGGTTCGATTCAAATTTCTTGGCAGTGCAAGGCATGATCGAAACCGAAACGATTTTTTCAGGATCGAGTTTGCGAGCTTTGGCATAATAAGTTTTGGCCAGTGCTCCAAACATTTGTTGCGGCGATTTACAGGTCGAAAGGTTGTCGAGGTACTCGGGATATTTGTGTTCAATGTATTTTATCCAGCCTGGTGAGCACGATGTGTACATGGGCAGCCTCACACTTTCGTCATGATCGACCAGCGCACGTTTCAGCCGGGTGAGTAATTCGGTACCTTCTTCCATGATGGTTAAATCGGCCGTAAAATCGGTATCCAGCACCGAGTCGAAACCCAGGTTTTTTAGCGCTGAAACCATTTTACCCGTTACACGGGTTCCGGCTTCAAGTCCCATTTCTTCGCCCAAACCGACCCTTACAGCCGGAGCTGTCTGTACCACCACATGTTTCTCAGGATTTGCAATTGCTTCCCACACTTCCTCAATGTAGTTTTTCTCAATAAGTGCGCCGGTGGGGCAGTGATTGACACACTGACCGCAATTGGTACACACCACATCGTTCATCGACTTTTCGAAAAAGGTCGAAATTTTCATGTGATCACCCTTATAGGCTACCGAAAGCGCGCTCACACCCTGCAGCTCGGCACAGGTACGTACACAACGCTGGCAGCGGATACAACGGCTGTCGTCTTTTATGATTGAGGGCGAGTACATGTCGACGGTATAGTTTTTATACGGACTCAGATCGATCAGATCCTGCGACATGATCTTGTACTCAGCCGCCAGATCCTGAAGCTCACAGTTTCCGTTTTTATAACATTTAGTGCAGTCGGCATTGTGCTCCGATAGCAACATTTCGATAATGTGTTTTCGCGAGTTGCGAACTTTCAGCGTGTTGGTGAGTATTTCCATGTTTTCATGACAGGGCGTTGCACAGGAAGCAGCAAGGCGCTTCTGCCCCACTATCTCGACAACACACACCCTGCAGTTTCCGGCAATGCAAAGGTCCTTGTGATAGCAAAGCGTCGGGATGTTGTATCCTGCTTCACGTGCAGCCTCCAATATGGTTTTACCGGGATCTACTTCGTGTACTACTCCGTTGATGGTTATGTTGATATTTTTACTCATGGTCGTTTAATTAGCTGGTTAATAAATCATTTCTTCCCGAAAATTTTCAACGATCGACGAGAAAGAGTTGGCTACTGACTGACCCAGTCCACACTTGGCGGTATATTGCATGGTTTCGGTTAAGCGCAGCAACTTTTCGAGGTAGCTCGCCGGTTTATCTCCCTGCTTCACGGCTTTAATCCCTATATGAAGCTGTTGACAACCCACCCTGCATGGTGTACATTGACCGCATGATTCTTCGCGGAAAAATTCGAGATAGTTATCGAGCACATTGTACATCGAACGGGTACTGTTAAACAGCATCATCGATCCACCGGTAGGAAGCGATATTCCTACCAATTTGCCCTTATAACCAATGCTGGTTTCAGCAAAACGCTTTCTGGGTACAAGAAAGCCCGAGGCACCACCGACCTGAACTGCTTTGGTATCACCATCACCAAACTCATCGACAAAATCCTGAAGGCTCATACCCAACTCCAGTTCATAAATACCTGGTTTGGGTGTATCGCCTGAAACCGAAAAAAGCTTGGTGCCCCTGGAGAATTGAACGCCCAGATCGTAAAATTTCTTGGCGCCGTGTTTGAAAATGGTAAAGGCATGTGCCAGGGTTTCAACATTGTTGATCACCGTTGGATAGCCCTGATAACCAACATTGGTTGGAAAGGGCGGTTTGTTGCGTGGTTCTCCGCGCTTTCCTTCCATCGATTCCATCAAAGCAGTTTCTTCGCCACAAATGTAAGCCCCGCTTCCCATGAAAATTTTAATCGAAAAATCAAATTTGATCTCCTTGCAGTAGTATTCAAACTCTTCGATGGCCTTTTCAAGCTCGGGTTTCAGGTATTTGTATTCACCCCGAAGATAAATGTAGCCCTGCTTAGCACCGGTAATATAGGCACAGATCCCCATCGCTGTCAGCACCGTAAAAGGTACCTTGGTTAAAATTTCACGGTCCTTAAAGGTACCCGGCTCGCCTTCATCGGCATTGCATATTACATACTTCTTTTCAGCTTTGGCCTCGCTGGTAAGTTTCCATTTTAAGCCGGTAGGGAAACCAGCTCCACCCCGGCCTTTCAGTTCTGAACTTATCAGTTCATTAATTAGATCCTGACGGTCTTTCTCCAGGGTGCGACTAAGAATTTTTTCCCAGTCGTTTTCATTTTTGAAAATAAAATCGGCCCTCTTCAGGTTGTATTGTAGCGTCATAACTATTTCTTTAAATATTCGGATAAAATTTCACGTACCTTTTCAGGAGTTAATTCCGTATAAATCTCATCGTTGATGAGCATCGCAGGTGCCTTGTGGCACCAGCCCAGGCAGTTGGTTTGCAGTAGTGAAAACTTTTTGTCGGCCGTGGTTTCCCCCAATCCGATTTTTAACATGTCTTCAATGGTCAGCAGGATTTGGTTTTTACCTTTCATGGCACAGGTAATTGTTTTGCAAATCCTGATTACAAATCTTCCCATCTTTCTGTATTCCAGAAAGGAATAAAAGGTAGCAGTGCCATAAACCTCAGCAGCAGAAAGCTGAAGTTCGCGGGCAATGTCGACCATAACAGTGTCCGAAAGATAGTTCTCACGGGCAACTACCTCCTGCAAAATTGGAAGCAGATTTTCTCGTTTGCGCCCGTACTTGTCGGCCAGTTCGGTAATCAGTTCTGTAGTTCGATTCATAAAACAAAATGTGAAGAATTAAACAGTTGGTTTTCGCAGTTAATAAAAGAGATACGCCAATATAAGGCAGGAGCAATTACATACAGATACCAATAGTTTTTACTACTACCGGATCGCTTATGATCAATAAGCATGCATGTAATTTAGTTAAGTAAAGCATTAAATACCAGTGGTAAGTGTCAGTTTTAGGAAATAGCCGATTGAAACCAAAACGGACTGTTGTTCAAAAGCAGAATGCTATTAAAATAGTGGGATTTTGTGAAACAGTAAAGACAGTGTATATCATGGTATGAAACTATCTACATTCAAGCATGATTAATGGCAATACCTATGATAAATCATATTCAATTTAGAATGAATTTAAGCTGAATTGAGCTGAATATAAAGCCTTTTAAAGACAAAAGTGGCATGCAAGTAAAGTGATTTTAATAAAAAAACCCCGCCGAAAGCGGGGTTTTAATATATTTTTGATAATGTTTACAGTAATGCGTCAATTTTTTGAGCCAATACGGTTTTTGGTACTGCACCTACCTGTTTGTCGGCTACTTCGCCTCCTTTAAAAAACAGGATGGTTGGAATATTGCGGATTCCAAATTTTGCAGGAATGCCTGGATTGCTGTCAACATCCATTTTCGCTACTACTGCTTTTCCTTCGTACTCACCTGCTAATTCTTCAACCAGGGGACCTACCATCCGGCAGGGACCACACCACTCGGCCCAAAAGTCGACCAAAACAGGCTTGTCCGATTGAAGGACTACCTCTTCAAAATTTGCATCATTTACTTCTATTGCCATAACTATAAAGTTTTTAATATTTTATATCGCTTTCTAAAAGAAATTTACTTTATCACAGTACAACCACTTCGACCTTCAAATTGTTCTCGAAAAAAAGGATCAATAGGAATTTACCCGACTCCTGATAGTATTCCTGGCTTTTTTCCTACCCTGTTCAAAAAAATGAAGTGTACAAAAAGCACAAAAACGAGCCCGCAAATTTAATTGATTTTAAACAAAATTCCCTCTTTACTTCTTAAATAATCTAAAAATTCATCATTGGGCTCTACCCTCACATTTCTGGAAAACAATTGAATACTGGTCTTTGTAAGCGAATCGACAATATTAAATTCAAGTTGTGTGTTGCCTTTATGGTGTTCACACTGGTTGCTCAGTTCAGCCACCAGCTGTTCATCAATCGCGTTCAGATCAACCGATACCGCAATTGATTTGACACGTGTATTGCGCACTTCTGACAACAACTCGATGTGTGAAGCCTTGAATTCGAACGATTCAGGTCCGTTATCCTGCCGGCGAAACCGTGCCTGAACTTTACCCTTCACCATCAAAAACAATCCTTTTTTACAGAATTTTCCAAAGTTGATGTAGTCCGGTCCAAAAAAGAACATTTTGTACGAACCGTCATAATCAGTGATGGTCATCGTCGAAAACATTTTTCCGCTCTTGTTCATTCCTTCATAGGCTTCGGTCACCATTCCGGCCAGGTTCAGATCGCGGCCTTTGAATTGGCTGATATCTTCGTCGAGCATTGAAAAGCTTACATTCCTGGTACAGAAAGCATCAATTTCAAGTCTGAAATCGTCAAGCGGATGAGCAGTAAGGTACATCCCGATCAGGTTTTTTTCGTGCTCCAGCTTTACCACACTGGGCCACTCGTCGCCCATAACCGCTTTGGGTTTTTGAACTGCCACTTCCTGCCCGGCACCAAATAACGACTGCTGAGCCATGTTTCGCTCATTTTGAATAAGATTACCGTATCTGATCAGGTTTTCGATGTAATTCAGTTCGTTTTTATCGGGGATGAAAAATTCAGCACGATTGCAATCGGCAATAGAGTCAAACCCTCCGGAATAGGCCAGTGCTTCCCAGTTTTTCTTGCTCACCGATTGCAGGTTGACCCGCTCGGCGAAATCGTACATATCGCTAAAGAGACCATTTTCATCACGTTCCTTTATGATGTCGTTTACTGCTCCGTCGCCTACACCTTTCACACCCGACATTCCGAAGCGGATTTCACCTTTTTTGTTCACGGTAAACTTGCGGTACGACTCGTTCACATCGGGGCCAAGCACCTTGATGCCGAGGTGATGGCATTCGTCCATAAACAAAGAAATCCGATCGATGTTGGAGAGATTTCGGCTAAGTACAGCGGCCATAAATTCGGCCGGATAATGTGCCTTGAGATAGCCCGTTTGATAAGCAATGTATGCATAGCAAACCGAGTGCGACTTATTGAAGGCATACTGGGCAAAGGCTTCCCAGTCCTTCCATATTTTATCAATCAGTTTTTCAGGCGTTTCCTTTCTTTCTTTGGCCCCCTCCATGAACTGCTCATTATTCAAACAGCCTTCCATAAACTGCACCTTCAGCTTATCCATGAGCTTCCGGTTTTTCTTTCCCATGGCTTTACGCAGGGTATCCGACTGTCCCCGTGTAAATCCACCCAATGCTCTCGACTGAAGCATCACCTGCTCCTGGAATACCGTGATTCCGTAGGTGTCGTTGAGATATTCTTCCATCATAGGATGGTCGTAAGCTATTTCTTCCTTCCCGTGTTTACGGTTAACGTAGTTGGGAATGTATTCCATGGGACCCGGACGATAAAGGGCATTCATGGCTACAAGATCCTCAAAACGGTTGGGCTGTAGCAAACGAAGCCACTTTTTCATTCCGGGTGATTCGAACTGAAAGATGGCCGTTGTATCGCCCCGCGAAAAAAGCTGATATGTTTCCTCATCGTCAATGGGAATTTCATCGATGTTGATATCAATTCCTTTTGAAAGTTTGATGTTATCGAGGCATTCCTTAATGATTGAAAGTGTTTTCAGCCCAAGAAAGTCCATTTTCAGCAAACCAATTTCCTCAACAAAGCGGCCGTCGTATTGCGTAGTATACAGGTTTTCTTCCTTGGTAGGCATTATTGGAATATGCTCAGGCAGCGGATCACGACCAATCAGAATTCCACAGGCATGTACCCCGGTTTGTCTTACCGATCCTTCGAGGGTTTCAGCAAAGCGAATGGTATCAGAAACCAGCCTGTTGGGCGACTGTTTTTCAGATTCGAGCTGAGGATTTTCCTTGTAGGCCTTTTTCAACGTCATTTTAGGCGCTTCGGGAATCATTTTAGCCAGGCGGTCGGCCTCTGGAAGCGGAAGTTGTAAAACCCTGGCCACATCCCGAATCGCCAGTTTGGCGGCCATGGTTCCAAAGGTACAAATATGTGCCACCTTGTCCTGTCCATATTTCTCTGTCACCCAGTCGAGAACAAGCTGTCTGCCATCGTCATCGAAGTCGATATCGATATCGGGCATTGAAATACGATCGGGATTAAGAAAACGCTCGAACAGCAAATCAAATTTTATCGGATCGACATTGGTAATTTTAATACAGTAAGCAACTACCGAGCCAGCAGCCGAACCACGTCCCGGTCCTACAATGACCCCCATGTCGCGGGCTGCCTGTATAAAGTCGGCCACAATGAGGAAGTAACCAGGAAAACCCATCTGCTTGATGGTGTCGAGCTCAAAATCGATGCGCTCACGGCATTCATCCAGGTTGTCGGGATAACGCTCCTGAGCTCCTTTATAAACCAGGTGGGCCAGATAATCGGCTTCGTATTTGATGCGAAGTACCTTTTCGTAGCCTCCCATTTTGTCGTAACGTTCGAATTCTTCCTTCAGCGCTTCTTCCGAATATTTTTCAAGATAATCTGCCCAGCTTGCAAATTCGGCTGGTATGGGAAATTCGGGCATGATGGGATCAGAATCGAGCTCGTAGTATTCCACCTTGTCGGCAATTTCCTGGGTGTTTTCCAGCGCTTCGGGAACATCGGCAAACAATTCGTTCATTTCCTTCACCGATTTAAACCACTCGTGTTTAGTGTAACGCATCCGGTTATCATCCTCGTAATTTTTCCCGGTATTCAGGCAAATTAGAATGTCGTGGGCATCGGCATCTACTTCGTTGGTAAAATGAACATCGTTGGCGGCAATAAGCTTCACACCAGTCTGTTTCGAAAGTTCAATGAGTACCTGGTTCACTTTCACCTGATTTTCGTAAACATCTTGTCGCTCGCGTTGCTGCAGCGTCGGATGCCTCTGCAGTTCGAGATAATAGTCGCTGCCAAAAATGCTTTTGAACCATTGGATGGTCTCTATGGCCCCTTCGATATCTCCAGCCATTATTTTTTGGGGTACTTCTCCCCCAAGGCAGGCCGAAGTTACGATGATGCCCTCGTGGTATTTTTCCAGAATTGATTTGTCGATGCGCGGTTTGTAATAAAAACCTTCCGTACTGGCGATCGAAATCATTTTAAGCAGGTTTTTATATCCGGTATGATTTTTAGCCAGAACAATCAGGTGATAACCCGAGCGGTCTTCCTTGCTTGTTTTGTTTTCGATGCCCCTTGCAGCCACATAGGTTTCGCAGCCCAGAATGGGTTTTACCTTGTACCATTGCTCAACCGGTACATCGGGATCGCCAAATTTTTCCGATTTACAGGTATTCCAAAATTCCTTGATTCCAAACATGGTGCCATGATCGGTCAGTGCAAGCGCCTTCATCCCATCCGTCTGCGCCTTATCGACCAGCGATTTAATGCTGGCCTGACCGTCGAGTATCGAATATTGTGAATGTACATGTAAGTGATTAAATGGCCTCATGCTATGTGTTTGTTTTTCTGTGTTTTATGTTATTACTCAAGCTAATTTAAGAGAATTTAAAATTAACCAATTAATTATTGAAAACAGACTCATGTTGAAAAGTTGAATGCCTGAAAGGCAAAAAAAATCCTGCTGTTTTTTCAAATAACAACAGGATATGCTGATGCTGGTTCTAAAAAGTTACCAACAAGCCCCTTCATCTAAATATTATGTTTAACAAAATTGGGAACAATACTTCAGAACGCTTTTTAATTGTCGTCAACCGTCCATTCAAAAGTGTTTTCATCGTTCACTGCAATGCACTGTACATCAAACGACGAAGCGATGGGCTCGAAAAGGTAAGCATTTACCGCAAGTTTGTAGCTAGCATTGACTTCGGCTTGCTTATTACTATACCAGCCATAGGAATAGCGATTAATGTCAATTTCGGTAATGTTGCGATTGAGTAAGTCGGTTTCAAACACAATTTGCTGTTCCTCGTCAAACAAAAGAACTTTAAAATAGTCGGCGTTTGCAGGCACAGACCACTCCACCGATAATTCCTCATCTTCTTCGTCCCAAACAAGTGTTTCTATATCGACCGGGTTAACAGTGCTGGAATCGAGATAATCGTCAACAATTAGCTCCTCTCCGCTTGCAAACAATACATTGAAGTAATATTCCTGTTCTTCAGGTTTTTCCGAAGAATAAGTCGAACGCTCGGGCAGATGGGCGTAGGTATACTTGAAATTAATTGAATCGAGGAAAATGGTAACAGTAGAATCGAGCGACGAATGAACACTTACCTCATTCATGGCATACCACGAATAAGTATAAAGCTGAACATTGTAAACAAGTGAATCGCCCTGCTTAATGACCCTGATCAATGCATCGCCATAGGCCTGAGCTTCGGCAGGGCTGTCATCGATACACGAAGTAAATAAGCTGGTTGAAAGCGCAGCAATCAACAACATCATCCAAAAGGTTAATTTAATATTCATAACAAAAAGGTTAAAAATGCATGTTTCATTATTCAATAAAATTGCAAAGAGCACCATTCAGCCCTGTTGCGCGTTTAATGATCGTTTTCCATTCAAATTGGTTGCGCAGAGAATAAAACATCAAATTTAATCATGTAATTGTCCGAAAAACAAGAAGTAAAATAGTACTGACTATTTGATTACGAAAATTTTGTTGTATTTTTGCGCTCGCAAAATTAAGTTCAAATCAATTAAAATTAATTATTATGCCAGTTAAAATTCGATTGGCCCGACACGGCCGAAAGAGATTTGCTTACTACCACATTGTAGTGGCAGATAGCAGGGCGCCACGAGATGGTAAATTTATCGAAAGGATTGGGCAGTATAACCCAAACACAAATCCTGCTACCATCGAACTGGACTTTGACAAAGCTTTATCATGGTTAGGTAAAGGAGCACAACCTACCGACACAGCAAGAGCTATTTTATCGTACGAAGGCGTTATGATGAAGAAGCACCTGCTCGAAGGGGTTAAAAAAGGAGCTTTTGACGAAGCTGAAGCAGATCGCCGCTTTGCTGCCTGGAAACAGGAAAAAGTTGCGAAAATTCAGGCGAAAAAAGATCAGTTGGCTGCAACAAGCGATGCCGATCTGGCCAAACGCCTTGAAGCTGAAGCAAAAGTGAAAGAAGCCCGTGCTGCTGAACTTGCCAAGAAAAATGCAGAACTACGCGCTGAAGTTGAAGCAACCAGCGGTGAAAACACCGAAGCTGCCGAAGCAACTGAAGAGGTTGCTGAAGAAGCACCAGCTGCTGAAGAAGCTGCCGAAGCTGATGAGGAAAAGAAAGCTGATGCCTAATCGGCCGCTGTTTTTTAGAAAAAACCTCATAAAAACAGATAAGAAAACACTTCCGGAGTCCGGAAGTGTTTTTTTTATACCTCCTTTCCAGCAACAAGCATGCGGGGCTTGCCATTGATGTCGCTAAGCACCTCGGCTTTCATTCCGTAAGCAGCCAGAAGCGCCAACATTTCACGAGCATAATTTTCATTGATTTCGAAATAAAGACTACCCCCGTCAACAAGTGCGTTTTGTGCATGTTGCACAATGGCCCGGTAAAAAAGCAGCGGATCATCATCGGGAACAAAAAGTGCAAGATGCGGCTCATGATCCAAAACATTGGGTTCCATTTGCTGCATTTCCCTTCTTGTAACATAGGGCGGATTGCTAACAATAATATCGTATTGCCCGGGCAAAGGCTTGTCCGATAATACATCGAAGTTAAAGAAATCAATATCAACCTGAAGAACATGCGCATTCTCACGGGCAATAATCAGCGCATCCTCCGAAACATCACATGCCAATAAGCGAAAATCTTTCAGGTGCTTCTTCAGGCTAATGGCAATACAACCACTTCCGGTTCCAATATCCAGTATTTTTCCCTTGCTTCCAGTATGCCTCTTTATAATCAAATCGACAAGCTCCTCGGTTTC
This sequence comes from Roseimarinus sediminis, assembly GCF_050433125.1. Taxonomy (NCBI): domain Bacteria; kingdom Pseudomonadati; phylum Bacteroidota; class Bacteroidia; order Marinilabiliales; family Prolixibacteraceae; genus Roseimarinus; species Roseimarinus sediminis. The sequence continues at coordinate 220,652 of NZ_JBNPXV010000001.1, forward strand.
ATTTCGTGGAATTAATACCCCGGGCTTCACATGAAAAAGCTCATCATAAAACCAGCCTTCACCTAAAATATACTGAATTGGCTCATGATCTTCCAATCGGTTCACAATCTGCTCTATCTTTTTTACACCTTCCTCGTCGAGTGTCAAATCATTATTTACGATTAATTCATACTTAGAATAATTATAAATATGCTTAAAAATTATTCCAATGAACGACTCAATTTCCTGAGCCGAATATTTGTTTTTCAGCGAATTACGAATAAAGGACAGTGTTGGCTTCATGAATTTAAAGATTATTTAACATAAAACAAGGGTAACCTTTTGCCAAAAAACGAAATATATATATAGAAAGTCGAAACTCAAAACAGAAAATTCGAACGATGTTACAAAATTCATTCAGTCGGCAAAAAACTAAATTCAATAAAACCACTTAAAATTCATTTCCTATGACACTCGACCTTTTAAGCACCCAAACAGCAAAATCAGTGAATTATCATCCTGATTTCGACCCGAATGTTTTAGCCAACATTTCGGTGAGTGCTCCTTATTTTGCACTTAAAAATCTAGGCAACCATGGTAAGGACATCTACTGTGAGTTCAGTCCCGAACTATGCAACATTGCCGAGCACGGACCGGTGAGCGGTGCCGAAATTGGCCGGCACATGGCCATATTGGGCTCTGTTGTTTTATCAAAAGAAAATCCCCGAAAAGAAAAGCACTATTATCTGGCAACCGACGCAATTATTAGTCGCCGAAATTTTCGCGAAATTAAAGCGGAAAAACTGATTGCAAGAGCCAGAATGCTTGAAATCAATCGTAAAAACGGAAGCATAGGCGGTCTTGTTACACTCGTCGATGGAACCATACTTTACGAAGTTGAAGTAAGTTATACCATTATGTCTCAAACACTTTTCGAACGGATGTTTATGTCACAACGCATGATTACCGAATCCCTTCAACTTTCAAACCCATATACAAACGATACAGTATTCGAATCGTTGGAGCTAGGTTCTGAAAGCTGCTTTGCTAATTTAGGTACGGTAAAGCCGGACGACTGTCCGGGACACTTCGAAAACTATCCGGCCCTGCCTGTTGCGCGCATGGGTACTTCGATGGGAAAACTCGGTGGACTCCATTTCATGCATTTAAATCCATCCGAACGAAGGAAATTCTTCATTGGGCACGCTGAACTCCATGCACGCCAACTCATATTTGCAGGTGAAACTGTGCGATTCAGAACCGAGGTGCTTGAACCAAAACCGGTAAACGGTCTCACAATCAGAACCATTGCTTACACCGATCAAACTGATTTCATTGCTGAAACCATTTGCAATTATCATTACTAAATGTAGGTTCAACAGGTGCGCAGACCAGCTAAACTGATCTGCGCACCTGTTTTATTAACAAGTTGGCCGGCTGCATTGGCTCATTTCATTATTTTTGTAGCAAATCAAAGAAAGCAATCATGGTTCTCGATCGCGAAACGATAATGCAACGATGCATCGACCTGGCGAAACTGGGTGAACGAAGGGTAGCCCCTAACCCCATGGTGGGCAGTGTGATTGTTCATCAAAACAAAATCATTGGTGAGGGCTATCACCAGCAATATGGTGGTCCGCACGCCGAGGTAAATGCCATTCAAAAGGTAAAAGATCAGAGCTTACTCGCTGAATCCACACTGTTTGTAAATCTTGAACCCTGTGCTCATCATGGCAAAACACCTCCATGTTCCGACCTTATAATCCAAAAGAAAATTCCCAGCGTGGTGATTGGCACCGTTGATCCCTTTGCTGAAGTAGCCGGCAAAGGAATTGAAAAGATGAAAAAAGCAGGCATTAAGGTTGAAGTAGGCATTTTGCAGCATGAATGCCTTGAACTCAACAGGCGCTTTTTCACTTTCCACGAAAAACACCGACCCTATATTATTTTAAAGTGGGCACAAACGGCCGACGGCTTTGTAGATGTTGATCAGGCTAATCAGCAATTGGGCCAGCCCACCTGGATTACCAACGAGATGGCCCGCATTGCGGTGCATAAACAACGATCGACAGAATCAGCCATTTTCATAGGTACCGACACCGCCGACAAGGATAATCCATCGCTCACCCTGCGTGACTGGTACGGCGAACAAGCATACCGCATCATCCCCGACCGTAAACAGCGATTAGCTCGACAATTGAACATCTTTGACCAGAAAGCGCCCACCATCGTCATTAGCACCGGTGCATATTCCGATCAACGACCTGTTGAAATCATACAAACAACAAGCGATGGCGATGTGATCGACAGTTTACTCAAAAGCCTTTACGAGCGCGGTATTCTTTCGGTAATTGTGGAGGGAGGACCTAAAATGTTACAGAGCTTTATCGACCGGTCCTTGTGGGACGAAGCACATGTATATACAGGACAACTCTCATTCACTTCGGGAATCAGAGCACCTGAATTCAAAGCTTCACCTCTGCATTTTGATCGTTTTTACAACAGCGAATTAAAAATATATCGCAATAAATAACAATAAGCCGACAGCTTGATTTGGTGCAAGTGTGCTTTTTATCTATTTTTGCAGCCGTATTTCAAAGGGCCTCATAGTTCAACGGATAGAATAGCAGTTTCCTAAACTGTAGATCCAGGTTCGATTCCTGGTGGGGCTACGAAAGGGAATGTTGCGGCATTCCCTTTTTTTAATTGATTTCAATGAACGAATTTTTGCACATCGACTTTGAACAGCCACATCATCAACTAATAAGGTGGCTTGAAAAAGCCAAAGATGAATCGTTGCCCGAATGGCAACGCCATGTCTTTGACTTCATCGCTCAATGGTTCGATGCAAATACTACCATTGTACAACAGAGTTCAGGTAGCACAGGCACTCCTAAAAACATCATATTGAAAAAAAGTGCCATGCTTGCTTCGGCACAGCGTACGCTACAATTCTTCCATCTGCAAAAAGGTGCAAGTGTCTGGCTTTGTCTTCCCATGAATTACATCGCCGGAAAAATGATGCTTGTTCGGGCAATTGCGGGTCAACTCAAACTGATTGTAAGTGAACCTGCCGGTACTCCTCTGGTACCTTCTATCCCGATCGATTTTACAGCCATGGTTCCACTTCAGGTATTGGGCCTAACACAAAATGTGCGTAATTTTTCGCATATCAAACAGTTGATTATCGGAGGAGCAGGCATTGATTTCACACTTCAAAAAGCAATTCAACAACTCCCCACTGCAGTTTATGCCACTTATGGTATGAGCGAAACCTGCTCACACATTGCTTTGCAGCGCCTTAACGGTAAAAATCCGGATAAGGCATTTAATGTTTTGCCAGGCATTGCCATCGGAACAAACAACAAGGGCTGTTTAAGCATCGACGCTCCCGATTTGCTTGATTCTAAGCTCGAAACAAACGACTTGATCAACATCCTGTCACCAGGTCACTTTCAATGGCTGGGACGTTCAGATTTCATCATCAACAGCGGAGGAATCAAAATTTCGCCCGAACAACTCGAAAAAGAAATATCGGCCATCATTCAACAGGAGTGTTTCATTGTGCCCCAATCGGACCCCATTCTTGGTCAACGCCTTGTATTGGTGCTTGAGCAGAAAGCCAACATAACTGCCGAAAACAGTATGCTACAACAAATTAAAAAGGTGCTTGGAAAACATCGAACCCCAAAAGCTGTTTATTATATGAATGAATTTCCGCGGAATGCTTCGATGAAGATCGATCGCGCAAAACTCATTCAAAACATTAAACAACAGTACGGCAACAGCACTGATTCTTAAGCCTGAGCACGTTCTGTTTTCAACTTAAAAACTCGAATATGAAATCATTAATTGTATTGTTGGCACTGCTATTGGCGGTCACAACAGCCAAGGCACAACAACTTGAAAAAATTTGGGCAACTCCGGTCAGTTTGAAAACGCCCGAATCGGTTTTATACAGCCCTGAGCATCAACTGGCTTTTGTTACATGTATGGGCGAAGAATTGAATACGAAAACCGGCGACGGTTATCTCGCACAAATCAGCCTCAAGGGCGAAATTGTAAACCCTTCGTGGCTTACCGGCCTCAACGATCCAAAAGGCATGGCCATTCATAAAGGAAAAATTTATGTAGCCGACATGAATGAACTCGTTATCATCGATCTTGAAACGGCTTCCATCGACAAGAAATTTCTGATTCCCGAAGCTAAGTTTCTCAACGATGTTGCCGTTTGTAAAAACGGCCGGGTCTTTGTTTCCGACTCGCGCGATCAGCGCATTTATAGTTATCAGAATGATACTTTCAGCTCGTGGCTGCACGATCCTAAGCTCGAAAATGTGAACGGATTGTGGACCGAAGGAGGCAAATTGTATGCTGGCAACCAGTCGGTTTGGGAAATCAACATCGAAAACAAGGAACTAAAGCAGCTTTTTGACGGAGCAGGAGGAGTTGACGGACTGGAAATTGTTGAACCCGATCGTTTTGTTTTTTCAAACTGGGGAGGTAAAATTTACGTGTCCGACAAGGGCAAGGTCATTCAACTGCTCGATACCACGGCCGAAGAAATCAACACGGCCGACATCGATTATGTTCCATCGGGTAAGCTGGTATTGGTGCCTACTTTCTTTAAAAACAATGTTGTAGCCTATCAACTCAACTGGTAGCAACATCGATACACTATAGACTGTAGCAGAAGACAACTGTTGCTGTTCCTTCCTGCGATGAAAATGATTTCGGACCTTTCCGGGATCATTTTTTTATCTTTACCCTAAAAGCAGAATGCGTATGATTAACTGGCAGGCAGTTCAAATAGGTGTACGAACCAATATTCTACTCAAAGACATTCACCTTCATCTAAAAAAGGGAAGTTCATTAGGGATTGCAGGCCGCAACGGAAGTGGTAAAACCATCCTGGCCAAGGCACTTGCCGGCCATATACCAATCAGTGGTAACTACACTCCTCCCCTTATCAACACCCATTTCCTGTCGTTTCACTCGGAAATTCAACTCAGACATAGAGCACAGGCCTACCGCCAGCAACGATGGAATCCTGCCGACAGCGATTTAATTCCAACGGTAGCCGACGTTTTTTCTTCAATTAATAAGCAGAAAGAACTGCAAGCTCTGGTTTCAAAATTTCAATTTGAAAACCAGCTCGATAAAATGCTGATCAGCCTCTCGAACGGGGAGCAACGAAAATTTGAATTAATCAGGGCACTGGCACAAGAACCCGGGCTGTTGGTAATTGATAATGCTTTCAACGGGCTTGATCATGATTCGCGCATCATCCTGCATGCGATGCTCAGACAGATGATTCTTAATGGTCACCCCATTGTTTTAACCGGGATCAAGGCCAGCGACTTTCCCGAAGGCATCGAACAATTTGTTCTTCTCGAAAAGCAAACAGCAGTTCATTTCAAACGCAGTACCTTCCCCTCAATTACTGCAAAAAAAGATAAGCCCTTACCTCAAATTCCGGCATGGACCAATTCATCTTTCGATGAATTAATTGTACTGAACAAGGTCAGCCTGATCATAAACGGAAAGGTCCTTCTCGAAGATATCAGCTGGACCGTTAAACCCGGTGAATGTTGGGTATTATCAGGCAAAAACGGATCGGGTAAAACCAGTTTACTGAACATGATTTTTGCCGATAATCCAAAAGCTTATCTCTACGACATCAGACTATTCGGAAAACCCAGGGGCAGCGGAGAAACAATTTGGGATATCAAAAACAAAATCGGTTTTGTATCGCCCGAAATGCATCAATACCTTCCGGGTAGACAAACGGTGAACGATGTGGTCTGCTCAGGTTTCTTTGGAAGTGAAGGTTTGTACAAACAGGCCAGTTCGTATCAGCGCAATTTGGCCGACCAGTGGCTTCGGCAAATTGGTTTAAAACACTTATCCGCCAAGCCCTTCAGTACATTGTCATCATCGGCTCAGCGCATGGTACTCATTATTCGCTCAATGCTCAAACATCCGCCACTGCTTCTGCTCGATGAACCTTTTCAGGGACTTGATCCCGAAAACATTGTTCTCATGCAGGATTTGCTCAACGAACTGGCCCGGCAAACCAATTGTGCCATGATTTTTGTATCTCATTTCAGGGAAGAAATTCCGGAACAGTTCACACTGGAATTAATGCTTGAAAAAGGAAAAACGGCCTATATTGGAACACGAAAAAAATAGCGAAGTATGAAACGAATGAAACAACTGATCCTTTCCCTGCTTTTCATTTTCATCGGCTGTTATACGTTTGCAGCTCCCGGTGAAAAAAAACATGCAGTAGTAATTTATGCCGGCGAAATGCATGATTACTCAAAAAGCTATCGGGCCAAGCTAAAAAGAGGCGACCTTAACTACCTTCGCAATCATCTAAGGCAGGCGTCAACACAGGCGTCGTCGGGCAATGTACGTTCCGAAGAACAAATGCTTAACGACCAGGTAAAGCGCATAACGAACAATAAAAAAGAACATCAAGGCAAAGCGCCTCAACTGTCGGAAAAATACCGGATTAACGAAAAAAAACTTAAAAAGGGAAGCAAAAGTCAACAACGAAAATACCTGAAGCAAAAGCAGAAATTGGCAAAAAAGAAGAAGAAACGAGAAAAAAAGGAAGATATTCAGGAAGAAAAAAAGATGCGGCAGTTCAATCGTGAGCAAGTGCAAAAGGACAGCTATCTTTCTAAAAATTTTAAATTCAGCAGCAACAGACTTCGAAAAGGAGAAAAAATGAAATTTTCCGAAGGAAAAATCTCGCTCATTATTCAGTACAAAATTTATGAAGATGGTCTTGTGAAGTCTTATGTTGATGTGCTCGACGACTATGTTAAGGCCGGCTCGAAATACCTCTTGAAATACAGTGGCAGCAATGCACGCAGGGAATACTATCTCGAATACCTGGGAGAATAAAAAATGCCAGGCTGCTTTTTGGCAACCCGGCATTTAAACAAAGGTTCCTATTCAACCTTCAACTTAAAAAGAGACACAATTTTTTAAGATCTCAGGCAATCAGGAGCCTGTGTTTTGTTCTATTTCGACTGAAGCAAATCTTTGATACCACCAATCGATGACAGTACGCCGGTTGCTTCGTAAGGCATGTAAACCGTTTTGGTATCTTCACCCTGTACCATCATCTCGAGCGTATCGATGTACTTAATGGCCACCATGTACTGAATGGGGTCGCCGGCTGATGCCACAGCATCCTTGATGCGGTTAATGGCTTCGGCTTCGGCAACTGCCACCTTGATACGGGCTTCGGCTTCACCTTCGGCTTTCAGAATGGCAGAACGCTTTTCACCTTCGGCCTTGTTAATCTGCGATTCCTTGTAACCTTCGGCTTCCAGAATCTGTGCTTTTTTCAAACCTTCAGCTTCGAGTATCTTGGCTCTCCGGTCACGCTCAGCCCGCATTTGTTTTTCCATGGCATCGCGAATATCCCGCGGAGGGTTGATGTCCTGCAACTCAACCCGGTTTACTTTTACACCCCACTTGTTGGTTGCTTCGTCGAGAATCACCCTCAATTTGCTGTTGATGGTATCGCGTGAAGTAAGCGTATCGTCGAGGTCCATTTCGCCAATCACATTCCTCAGGGTGGTTTGTGTCAGTTTCTCAATGGCATCGGGCAAGTTTTCAATTTCATAAATGGCCTTTACGGCGTCCATAATCTGAAAATAAAGCAAGGCATTGATTTCGGTTCCCACATTGTCGCGGGTAATCACATTTTGCCGGGGAAAATCATACACTGTTTCACGCAAATCGACACGGTCTCTCGATTTAAAAGTGACTACTTTGCGACCATCATAGTCTTCGCGTGAGTAGCGCCAAATGATCTGGCGGGGGCGGTCAAAAATCGGAATAATGATGTTGAAACCAGAAGTAAGCGTACGATGATACTTTCCAAGGCGTTCAACAATCATTGTTTGCGATTGCTGAATAATGCGTACGCCTGCAGCAGTAAATACAATAATGAATACTGCAAAACAAATTACAATAAATACAATTGGGTCCATAGCTGAAATTTTAATGGTTATTAATGTGTGGTTTATTTATAAGCTCGTTTAGTTGCCAATGCCGGCTTCTTCAACAATTAGTACAATGCTGTCGATTGCTGTAACCCTAACTGCCTTGCCTCGATCAATGATCTGCTGAGCATTGGTCCGGGCCTGCCAAATGTCGCCATCGATTTTAACCAGGCCTGAATTTCGGCTTTCATCAATCATTTCGGTAACGACTCCACGGCGGCCAATCATTGCATATACATTGGTTTGCTTTTGGTCGGAACGCTTATAAGCCCATCGTTTCAGCAAAGGCCTGATCAAAAAGAAACTAAGCAGGGTAAACAAACTAAAGACTAAGATCTGCCACTCAAGGCCGGCCCCCAGGGCTGAAATCCCGGTTGCAAAAATGGCCCCCACGCCCAGGTTAAAAACCACAAACGAGGGTATAAATATCTCCAGAAGAAAGAAGATAATGGAAGCAATTAACCAGATATGCCAAATTTCGAATTCCATGATGATGAATTTTAGTTGATAATGTTGAAGCAAAACTAGGTCAGGAATCCGATCGACGGTAACAAATTTCATTGGCATTTACCGAAATGCACTAAAAACCCTGACGAATTCAACTCAGTTGCTAAGTTGTTTACCAATCCATTTCCGAAATGCATGTGCTTTTAAACGGCTTACCGAAATGCATTCGGGCAAATTCGGGATTGATTTCAAAATTACATCCACTTTCCCGTCGTGAAGTGTTTTGTATTCCTTTACAAGCTCGGGTACAATAATGTACTGTCGGTTGGCTCTGAAAAAGCGGTGGTTTCCCAGCAGTTCTTCAAGTCGTTCAAGCGATTCATCGACCACCAACTGCTTACCATGAATAGTTACCAGGTAAGTAATTTTCTGGCTTGAATAAATACAGCCGATTTCGTTATGTTGAACAATTTCTTTTCGATTCCCAATTGATACAATGACTCCACGGGTACCTGAAAGTTGTTCTTTACCCGACGGTGCAGCTTCCGTTTTAACTTCGACTTTTCTTTTGAGCGAACGCACGGTAACCACAATGCTTTCCAAAGCTATAATTTCGACCAGTGTACCTTTTTCGATTACTTCTTCTTCCAGCGCGATGGCTTTCCAGTCGTCTCCATCAACATGAACCCAACCCGTACCAGATTCGGAACCGATGGTTTCGATTACTTTTCCTGTTTTCCCGATTAATCCGTCGGCATTTGTTTTGACATTCGATGATTTTTCCATGCGTTTCAGCAAAGGTTTCAGCATGGTAATTCCAATATAAAAGCCAACAACAAAAAGAATAATGTTAAACCACAGAGGCAAACCCAGTAAGGCTCCGGCAGTTCCCAACAGGCAACCCACCCCGATACTTCCAAGAATAAAACCAGGGATAAAAACTTCAAGAAGAAAAAACAAAAAGGCTGCGATGATCCAGTAGTGCCATGAGTCAAAGTTCATTTTCAGGGATTTAGTTAGTTCGTTCGTCCTTCATTTTTTTCTGAAAAACAATTTATCAATTATGTTGTATATGCTGAATCCTTGCATTCATTCCTTTCAACACCATACAATTAGATAGAAATTGATGCTGAAAATTACGAATTATTCCATAAAAACAATTACCGAAAGGCCATCGATTTTATTGCCAGCAATTTATTTGGTAAAATTTGCTGTCCGTTTTTAATAAATGAAAAGAAAAGTTAACGTTAATAATTATTGACGAAGCATTTCAGCTGTTTGAACCAGCTGAACAACCCTTTCCTGATCCGGTTCATTTTCCCACTTTCCATTTCGCTTAATAGAAGAGCCAACAATAAAAACATCGGCGTGGGGCCAGTACTGCCCCAGGTTTTCTGAATTGATTCCGGAGCCAATAATAAGCGGCAGTGTAGTTGCCCGGCGCGCAGCCTTTACCTCATCAATCAGAGCGGCTTCACCTGTCGATGATCCGGTGATGATCACTCCATCGCTCAAAAAATATTCAGCTGTTTTAACGGTTTCGGCCAGCGAAACATCGGCTGTCAGGGCATGTGAGCTGTGTTTCTTCTTAACATCGGTATAAATGGCGATGTGTTCGGCTCCAATTTGCTTTCGGTAGCGCAGCAATTCACCGGCACAGGCATCGATGTAACCTTCGTCGGCCAGGTGTCCAAACACAAAACCTTCGGCCCTGATAAAGCTGAAGCCAGCACCAAGAGCAACAGCCAGCGCTTCCTTATTGGCAGCGGCCAAAACCTGCAGTCCCAATGGTTTGTCGGTCATCCTGCTTAACTCAAGTGCAACGGCCGTCATTGCAGCCACTATTTCGGGACCAGCCTGCGCTTTCAAGTAAGGAACATCGTGCATGTTCTCAATCATAATTCCATCCATGCCGGCATCGAGATAGCACCGGGCTTCACTGCACGCCTTTTCAACAAGCTCATTAACAGACATTGTATTTCGCGGAGTTCCGGGCAAAGCACCAAGGTGAACCATGCCAATAAGTACTTTTCGGATTCTGTCAGGTTGATACATTGTAAAAGTTTTATTACGAATTTACCTATTTTTATTTCGTCTGAGCATGGCTTTCATATTAAATGCTCTTTGCGATGAAGCCAAGTGTATAATTTTTTAGCTTTACAGCATGAAGCCCGAATCGATCAGTAACATAAAAAAAGAATTGCTTCACATACCGCCCGATCAGCTGCTTGCTATTTGCCTGCGCCTTGCAAAATACAAAGCTGAGAACAAGGCGCTGTTGAGTTACCTCTTATTTAAAGCCTACGATCAGGATGCCTTTATTGAAGAGGTGAAGAAAGAAATCGACACCCAATTCAAACAACTGAATAAAACGCAAACCTACCTGGCCAAGAAAACAGTGAGAAAGGTAATGCGAACTACTCAGATGTATATTAAATTCTCAGGCGAAAAAACCACCGAAATTGAACTGCTGATTTATTTTTGTCGCAAGATGAAAGGATCGGGCCTTACGCTACGCTATGGTTCGGTTCTGGGAAATTTGTACATGCGGCAACTCGAACGCATTCGCAAGGTTTTGGCCACACTGCACGAGGACCTTCAAATGGATTATCACGATCGGGTGGACGTGCTTAGTTAAAACAGCAATGAGTGTTAAGCACCGGGCTTACTGTCGAGTTTTTGGATTACCGGGTTAAACGCTTTGGCAATGATCGCCACCTTATCGCCCGGCTCATAGTGTTCCTCTTCGTTATCGCATACCGCCACCTTCACCACATTGTTGCCGCTCAAAAGGGTCAGCACTTTTACGAGATCTTCCGTTTCAACCTTTAAAACCTCGGCAATGAACTGCACTTTTCCACTGGTAAGCCTGCTTCCCAATACATCGAAGGGATTGCCATCGCGTACAATTTTTCCCGAGTCGAGCATCATTACCCGCTTACTCAGCTTAAACACTTCGGGTAAATCGTGACTGACCAGCAGGGTAGTGATGTTGTAACGACGATGGATTTCAAGTATTTCGTCCTGTAGTTTGCGTCTCAATTCAGGGTCGATGGCCGACAAGGGTTCATCGAGCATCATCAGTTTAGGCTGACGGGCCAATGCCCTGGCCAGTGCCACTCTTTGCTGCTGTCCGCCCGAAAGCATCGACGGTTTTCGGTGCCGCAACTCATCAAGAGCAAAAAGCTGCAGCAGTATTTCGATGTGTTGCGAATCATTACGAGGCTGGGCAAATTTCAGATTCTCCTCTATACTCATGTTTGGAAAAAGGGCATAATCCTGAAACATATAACCCACCGGACGTTTTCGAGCCGGCAGACTGAAATTGGCAGCCGAATCGAACCACCTTTGCCCTTCGACTTCAATCCATCCCTCGTCGGGATCAGTGAGGCCGGCCAGGATGCGCAAAACCGTCGTTTTCCCTACACCCGAAGGACCATACAACGAAAGCATTTCTCCCTTCTTAATTTCAAACGAAAGGTCAAGCATCATTTCACCATGTGAAGTAAAAAGCTTTTTTCTGAAATCGGCCTTAATTAAAATGGTTTCCATGTATTGCTTTTTCGGTTAAAGGCAAAAATCAACATTAGCAGAACAAAAGTAACTGTGAATAATACCAGGGCATATTGATTGGCTTTGTCGAAATTAAGCGCCTGTACTTCATCGTAAATGGCAATGGCAGCCACACGTGTTTTACCCGGAATGTTCCCCCCAATCATCAAAACCACGCCAAATTCACCAATGGTGTGGGCAAAGGTAAGCACCGTAGCCGTAATCAGCGAAGGTTTGATATTGGGCAATAGTACTTTTATTAAAGTTTTGAATCGTGATTTTCCCAGGGTGTAAGCGGCCTCCGATAAGGATGCGGGCAGGTTTTGCAGTCCCGATTGGATGGGGGAAACCATAAATGGCAGACTAAATAAAACCGATCCCACCACCAAACCGGCAAAAGAAAAAGCCAGCCGGACATTAAAAACCGACTCAAGGAAACTTCCAAAAAAATGATCAGGACTGTAAGCAACCAACAGATAATAACCCAAAACCGAAGGAGGTAAAACCATGGGCATGGTAATGAGTGCTTCCCAAAGCGCTTTGATTCTTTTTTTCGAAAAGGCCAGGTAACAGGCTATAGGAATACCAATTACCAACAGGATAACTGTGGTAAAAAGTGCCAGTTTAAAGGTCAATAACAAGGTATGAATAAAGTCACTGCTCATCGCCATCCATAATGATTACTTCGTTTGCCTTGATCATGCCGGTAATGCGATCACCAGCCTTCAGCTCCAGTCGTTCGGCCGATCCACGTGTTATGAGTGAAACAATTTCGTTGGAATGAAAGACAAAAACCACCTTCGAAAATACTTCTCCATTTTCAATATTTCTAATTGTCCCTTCCAGTTGATTTCGCAAACTGATTTGTCCTTTAAAATCTTTTGCAAGCGAAACTTCCGATTCTTTAAACAAGAGGTAAATTTTCCTGCCTTCCTTCATGTAGGCCGTGTTGTCTGGTTTCCCAATAACGATGGCTGCCATAATGATATCTTCTACTTTCGCTTCTACCAGCGAGATATTCCCTGAAGATGTTATTTTGTGTATTTCGCCTGCTATTTTATTCACGTGCTCAATTTTTTCTCACCGTTTCGTAGCCATAGGCTGAAATTATTTCGAGTATTTCGGGCCGACGGGTAAAACCGACAAACTTTTCCACCACTTCCTTATTCCCGTCACGTTTAATTGCCACATAAGCCTGTTCAATGGGCTTATAGCTAGCCCGATCCAATTCATGATAAAAACCTTTTCCAGCAATGGACTGATGAGACAATTGAGATTTCGCCAAAATACCACAGTCGGCATTTCCGCTAATGACAAATTGTGCGGTCTGACCGATATTTTCAGCTATAATCAGTCTTTTCTTCAACGCTGCATATAAGTGATGGTATTTAAGAAAGGCGACTGCACTTTTCCCGTATGGTGCTAAATCGGGATTGGCGATGGCCATTCGTAAGTTGGCATGCTGACTAAGTACACTTATCCCCGGCCGAACATCAATCTTTCTGCTCCAAAGCACCAAATGTCCCTCAGCATAAATCTGAGGTGTTTCATAAGTTCTTCCGGCTTCAAACAGCTTTTGAGGAAATTCTGAATCGGCGGAGTAAAAAAGATCGTAGGGGGCAGCACGCATAATTTGATGAAATAAAGTGCCCGATGAAGCAAAAACCGGAACAACTTCAACTTCGGGGTAGGCAGCTTCGAAATGTTCTATGATCCTGCTCATGGGTTCTCTGAAATTAGCAGCAGTTGCTATGGTAAGTTTCTGTGCACCAGCAACTCCCTGGAGCCAAAGCAGCAGCAGCAATATTCTGAAAACAGGCAGGATGAATTTCATCGTTTTTTGTTACTTGTAAAACCACTTCAAAAATAAGCAATTATATCTGGAAGGAAATAAATATAAATCACAGAACAAAATGCTAGCTTTATCACTTAATTCTAAAACAGCGTCTGAATATGAGTTTTTTGGTCGATTATCACATGCACACTACTTTTTCGGATGGCAAAGATCACTATCCAGCGTTCCTTGAACAGGCACGTAAAAAAGATCTGGCCGAAATCGGGTTCACCGACCACATCACCCTCCAGCCTGTCGACTGGGCCATGAAAGAAATGGATTACCCGGTGATGAAAGAAAACCTGAAAAGCCTGTGTAATAATTTTTCGGAAGATGTGCAGGTTCGCTTTGGCATCGAAGTCGATTACTTTCCCGACAAAGAAGAAGAATTAAGAGCACTGATTGCCTACTTTCCGGCCGACTTTGTCATCGGATCGGTACATTTTATCGATCAATGGAATTTTGATTCAGATAAAACGCTTTACGGAAAATGGTCAAACGATGAATTGTACCGGAAATACTTTCAACTGGTTCAGCAAGCCGCCCGATCGGGTCTTTTTGATGTAATCGCACATCTCGACCTGATAAAAAAATTTGCCTGCTGGCCCGAAAACGATCAAAGCCATCTCTTTGAAGAAACACTCAAAGTGATCAAAGAAGCCGACGTCGTAATGGAACTAAATACCAGCGGTTTTGATTTTCCCTGTCGTGAATTTTATCCTTCGAAGAAAATTATTGAAATGGCCGCCCGCATTGGCGTTCCGGTAACTCTGGGTTCCGATGCACACGAACCCTCACAACTTGCACGACACTTCGATCAGGCCATACAGTGGCTAAAGGAAGCAGGTTATACCAAAATTACCCGTTTCAGAAACCGGCAAAGAGGAACAATTTCAATATGATTTTTACTTTTCAATAAGCATTTTCCCAGGCTTGCAAGAAAAAAATGATCTTTTTTTCCATAGTACTTTTGTCAATATCATCCATTAGTCGTTTAATATCTGCACCTTAAAGTTATTAACAGCTGTTGATAACTCACTCTTGACTTTTTGTAAACATACAGGTTAAGCCCGATACAAGCATGGTTGTTTTGTTGAAAGCCCGGTGAATAAGCATTTAATACAAAAAAGCCACTTTGTTTTGGATAATTCATTGACGGTCTTATATTTGATCTATCAGGTGAGCGATAAAAACCGCACCTAAAACGAGGAGAAGGAAAAGCTAACTTAGCTGATAGCCGATCCTGATCATCCGGATGCAAATCTGCTCGTTGGAAGTGCCGGAGTCAGTCCTGAAAGAATTCGTTCTTTTACTTACTGTCAATCCGAAATGTTTCTAAAGACAATTCGTTCTTCATTCAGGCATTGAGACATGCAACAGTGATCAAAATGTATTTTGAACGGGCAACCGGGAAAGAACCATCGTCTGAACCTCAAAAGTTCGATAAATGGTACTGAATGAAAACCAGGTGTTGTTTTCTTCGGAAAGCAACAAGGTGATTTAGTTCACCAGCCAGGTAGTTTTTTGGGGGAACTCATTTAAAACAACGAAAAGTCGTTCCCGGATGAGAAGCGTGAAAACTTCCGGCCCAATGCTTGTGATGTCTAACATTACATTTATCAGGCCTGCCTCTCAATGATGAAAATCAAAGAGAAAGCAATACGGGAAAACGGGATCGAAAAAATCATCGCATGGGTTCAGGCCGGTGTAATGAGATGGAAAGAGGTCAAAGTCTGACCATCATGTTTTACTGAACTTCGAAAGAAAAGCAGTACAACATTTTGAACGATCATGCAGACACAAAACTTTGAAAAAAGGGACGTATCTTATGTTTCTCAGGAAACAAAAGTACTGCATTTTCAGCAGTGAAAACGTTCGAAGCAAATCGATTGAGTTGGAGGCAGCAGTTATTAAAAATCGTAAGACTTGCGATAACTGTCATCGTGAAGATTCGAAAGAATTGAAAACGATATTCATTCGCGCTACGAAAGTAAAGCCAATGAAGGCCAACAGCACTTCGTCCTGTAAGTTGATTGGTAGTGAAAGCCCGCGCTGAAGCTACAAATACTGTTCTGCAGTATTCAACAACAACGAAAGGACAACCTGAAAGCATTGTTGTAAAAGGCAGTGCCCGAAGGTAAGGGCCAAAGGTACACCGCAAGGATACCGAGGCCGGTTCAATAACCGTAGCCTGACACTTTGAGAAGCTAAAATCCCAAAGCGAAATGGGAATCAGTCGAACAGATTGGTTCCCATTTGTGTTTTGTACAAAATCCTTAATTTTACAGGGTAAAAACAACTACACCAAGACCAATGATCAGCATAGACTGGCAACAGCTGCTTTCTAATCTAAGCATTACGCTCAGCGTAGCTTATGCCATTACCATCCTATTCATCGCACTTTTAATAATTCTTGAAAACAGAAGCCCGTTAAAATCAATTAGCTGGATACTCGTAATTACCTTGTTACCGGTTGGCGGTATAATATTTTACATTTTCTTTGGCCAGAAATACACCATAAAAAGAAAATACAGCCGAAAAGAAGCTCGCTACCAACAAAAAATCAACAGGCTATCGGAGGCACAATTGCGACAGTTGACGAATGTGAATGTAGCAGAAATCAATCCACGCCTGCGCGAAAAGAAGGATATTATGACGCTCTTACTCCGAAGCGACCGGGCCTTCCTTAGCCGAAACCATTCGGTTCAGCTGCTCAAAAACGGATCGGAAACCTTTTACGAGCTAAAACAAGCCTTACTAGATGCCAAACACCACATTCATCTTGAATTCTATATTTTCCGCTTCGATCACGTTGGCAACGAACTGTTTGAAATATTGAAGCAAAAGGCAGCCGAAGGTGTAATTATCCGCATTATTTACGATAGTGTAGGAAGCTATAAAATGTCGCGTAAAAAAAAGAAAGAGGCCATACAACACGGTATCGAGTTAAAAAGCTTTCAGAAAGTATATTTCCCGCTGCTTTCATCAAAAGTAAATTACCGCAACCATCGAAAAATTGTAATTATTGATGGAAAAACCGGCTTTACAGGTGGACTTAATATTTCTGAAAAATACGATGAACGTCGTTCGGAAGGCCTTTACTGGCGCGATACTTTTGTAAAAATTGAAGGAAAATCAGTTGCTGCCCTTCAGTCGATTTTTATTAACGATTGGTTTTATGTTACCCGAAAAAACATATTCAGTGAGGAATACTTTGTTGAATTGCCCGAGGCAGAACAATACATTGGTCAGATCATTTCGAGCGGACCAGACGCTCGCTGGCAAGCCATCTCACAGTTTTATTTTAGCGCCATTACCACCGCCAAAGAAAGTGTATACCTTGGAAGTCCTTATTTCATTCCCAACGATGAGCTTTCGTTTGCCCTTAAAGCTGCAGCCTTAAGAGGGGTTGATGTAAGAATTCTGATTCCTGAAAAACCCGATTCGATCGTCTCTCGATGGACCACCGAATCGTACATTGGAGAAATGCTTAAGGCCGGGGTGAAAATTTACCGTTACCAGAAAGGATTTTATCACAGCAAGGTTTTAATTGCCGACGAAACACTGTGTTCGATAGGTTCGGCCAACCTCGACTACCGGAGTCTGGAAACCAACTTTGAAGTGTGTGCTGTTTTTTACGACGAAAACATCAGCGCCCGTTTAAGCGGCCAGTACCTCGATGACCTGAAAGATTCAACCCTCTTAAGTCTGCATGATTGGCAAAAACGAAAATGGTACCTGAAACTTGTTTCATCGTTTGCCCGCCTGTTTGCTCCTTTGATGTAACAGAACAAACCAACAGCACCCAAAACAATATCTCCTGCTCAATGTCCGTCGATGCCGTACAACATCAACCAGGCATGATCGAGTAGCTTAAAAATTTCATCACAATATTCCTTAATGGCTTTCGGACTGCCCGGCAGGGTGAATACAAGCATTTTTCCAATCACCCCTGCAACTCCCCGGCTAAGTAAAGCATTGGGTATTTTTTCACCGTATTTGGTACGTATGTGTTCCATAATGCCCGGTATTTCTTTGTCGAGATGCATTCGCACCACATCGGGAGTAATATCGCGGGGTCCGATTCCGGTTCCTCCGGTAGTAATCAGCAGATCGAATTGCTGCTCTTCAGCCTTCTTGATGAGCGCTGCCAACGCTTCTTCCGAATCGGGAATAATTTCGGTGCTTACCGACAGTTGACGCTTGTTCTCGGTAAAATGCCGGTCAACAAGCTTACTCAACAAAGGGCCGCTTTGATCTTCATATTCACCTTTACTGGCCCGGTCACTTAAAGTAACAATCATCGCCTTCCATTGCCGTGGTACATATTCCAGCTGGTCGCCTGCTTTGATATTTCCACCGCGAATCACCCTTGCAAATATTCCTTCCTTCGGCATTACGCAGTTTCCAACTTCACGAAAAATAACACAATTATCACCATGACATTTTTTCCCAATTTGAGTTACCTCAAGCTCGAGCTGGTCACCAATTAAACGGTCGAAAGGACGCATGTTGTATAAAAGAAAGCCCTCGGTTGCAATGTTTTCGGCAAACTCGCCAAAAGCGATATCACGTCCGGCTTCCTGTGAAAACTTCATGATGCTTTCCACTCCAAGCAGACTCACTTGCCGGTGCCAGCTGCCGGCATGTGCATCTCCCCTTACACCCATTGGGTCGAGTGTAATCGTTTCCTGCGGAGTCTTTATTGTTCCTTTCTTCTCCGACAAACTTGTAGCAAGTACTTTAATCTTCATGATGCAGCAAGCATTAAATTAAACCTTGGTTTTACTGATTAGTTTGATCTCTCTCATTTCCATTTCGTTATCAACGGCCTTACACATGTCGTAAATGGTAAGAAGCGCAACATTCACCGCTGTAAGTGCTTCCATTTCGACTCCGGTTTGCCCCATGCATTTTACTTCCGAAGTAACAAATACCCCATAATCGGTCAGCAAAGCATTGACGCGAACCTTTGTCAGCAGCAAGTGATGACAAAGAGGAATCAACTCGGGTGTTCGTTTTGCAGCCTGAATTCCCGCTATTTCAGCAACGGTCAGTACTTCGCCTTTTTTCATTTGATTGTCTCTGATCAGCTGAACGGTTTCCATTTTTAAACGAATAAAACCTTCGGCCATCGCACTACGATGCTGCATTGGTTTTTCACCAACATCAACCATCCTGGCTTTTCCTTCGTTGTCGGTATGAGATAAATTTTTGCTGCTCATTTGTCTGTTTTTAAGTAGATGATAAAGTCGGAGAAAACATCTGTTCAGTTATCCCCCAATATTATAGAACTTCCCTGACTGATTTTTGGTACCCGATCGGGGCTTGCACGCAATGGCCTTTTCCAGCGCCCCTTCAATTCCATGTGCCTTTACATTAAAACAGGAATCGTTGAAAAGGCAGGGTTTAAATCCACCGTTTGCTGTAAGCCTTATGCGGTTACAGCTTTTGCAGTCGCCACCTTCACCACCTTCCACTTTGGAAAAATGACCGGTTTCGAGATCCATTTGATGAATGAAGCGCACACTCAGTCCTTGCTCTTTGGCAAATTGTTTGACGGCTTGTGCGTCGGGTTCATCCGAACTGTCCATCACCACACAGTTGATTTTAATCGGATCGAATCCCAGGGTTTTGGCTTTGGTAATTCCCCGAAAAACCTTGTTTAGGTCGCCTCCCCTGGTAATTTCGGCATACCGTTTGGCATCGACGGTATCAAGGCTGATGTTTAATCTTTTCAGGCCTGCCATTTTTAGTTCTTCGGCCATTTCTTCGAGTAGACTTCCATTGGTCGTCATGGCAAGATCTTCGATTCCTTTGATACCGGCAATCATGCCAACAAGCTTTGTTATGCCCTTGCGAACCAGGGGTTCTCCTCCGGTAAGGCGTACTTTTGTAATCCCCTGTTTAACTGCAGTTTCTACAATCTCAACAATTTCTTCAAACGAAAGCAGATCATCGTGCTTCATTAAATCGATGCCATCGGCAGGCATACAATAGGTGCAGCGCAAGTTACAGCGGTCGGTAACCGATATCCGCAGGTAATTAATGCTTCTGTTATAGCGGTCGTACATAAACCTGGTCTCCCTGTTCAATAAAATTTACTCCAATAGGTATCTCCATTAGCGCATTGGCTTTCGACAGGGCATGAATGTGTGCCGAACCATTGTAAGGAAGTAGTTCCACCTTACCACTTTTATTCATATAAACGGGTAAGAATTCAAGCCGGTCGGCTTTTTTACGTTGGTACGACTCAAGAATCACACTCTTAAATCCTACTGTTTCATAAGAATGACCCATCAGGCCGTAAAGAAGTACCTTTCCGATTAATTCAAGCTGAATAAAAGAGGAAACCGGATTTCCCGGGAATCCCAGAACATACTTATCGTCTTTTCTGGCAAACAGGGTGTGTTTGCCGGGCTTGGTCTCTATTGAAGTGATCAGAATATCAAAACCAAGTTCCTGCAGAACCTGAGGTACAAAGTCGTAATCGCCCACCGAAACACCACCCGAAATAAACAGAACATCGGTTAACTGAAGTGCCGATTGAATTTTTCCGGTGATTTCTTCCTGCACATCAGACACAATGCCCAGGTATTCGGCGATAAGTCCCATCCGGCTTAGTTGGGCCATCATCTGATGTCCGTTGCTGTTTCTGATTTGTCCGGCATGAGGAAACTCAACAGGTTCAACCAGCTCGTTTCCGGTTGAGAGCACTCCAACCTTGGGCCGCCTATAAACATCAACACTCGCTTTTCCGGCACTGGCAAGTATTGCAATTTCGCCCGGCCCTATTAAGGTACCCGACGAAAGAACAAGATCTCCTTCCTTTACATCTTCACCTTTCAAGCAGATATTTTTCCCGGTAGAAGCGCGTGTAAAAATCACTGTTCCATCGGGTTGAATTTCATGGTATTCAATCATAAAAACCACATCGGCACCCAAAGGAACAGGAGCACCTGTCATGATTCGTGCACATTCCCCTTCGCTGATTTTATGTTCGGGAAATTTTCCGGCCGGAATTTCCTCAATTATTTTTAAAGGGCCGGGTAAATCAGCACGACGGCATGCAAAACCGTCCATTGCAGCTTTATCGAAGGGAGGAAGGTTGACATCTGAAAGCACATCTTCAGCCAAAATACGGTTTAGACTATCGTTTAACAGAACGGTTTCACTTCGGGGAAGTGCAACCGACTTTTTTATAATTTCCAGTGCATCTTTTAATTCACTCATCGCTCAACACATTTACTTCAACTTAGCTAATAAATATTCAACCGAAGGAAAAAAAACATTTCCATCGAAATTTGTTTTTTCAAATTCAAATGTCCAGCGGGTCTGCTTCCAGTGCTTTTCATTCCCCACAAAAACAGCCAGATGGGGTTGAAGGTATTCTGCCAGTATTCCTGATTCAATCACAAGCCACCCTTCAATGTTCTGATTGATCCAATTTGCCAAATCAGGAAGCCCATCGTCTGACGACTGAACAAACAATGATTGGCTGGCTCCGGCTCTCAAAAAGCGCGAACTGTCCTTATCGGAATCTGCATCCTTTTCTTCAGCAATAAGCAATGACTCCTTCTGCAAAATAATTTTCTGCAAACGCGTAAGCTCATGCCGGTGCGAAGCCAGCTTAAGCGCAGTAAGTTGATGCATTGGAGAAAGCTGTTTAATTAATTCACAACAAAGTGTTGTTTTCCCCACGTTTTGTCCGGCACCAGCCACCATGATTATTTTCTCCGCCACAAGCCCTTATTTTACTTTTCAATTCAACAACAACATTTAATATGCGAAAGTGTTCTTTAATAAAAGAAAGCCTTCAGTTCATCCACGAGGAAAGGAACTGAAGGCTTTATACCTTTGTTACCAGCACATGTTGCATTGTGCCGGCTTACTCCTTTCCAAATTGCCGGCTCCGAAGCCGACCGGGAGGCCAGCCGGTTTCCCTGCTGACCCATCGGCCCTGTGAGCATACTTTGTTTCAGCTAACAGGGCTCGGAGATGTAAATTATCTTATAACTAGCAACCGCCAGCGACCTTCTTTTTCTTAGGCCGTGCCTGGATTGGAGGCGGTGGTGGTGCCGAAGCACTTTCTTCCGATTCCTGCAGATCGCCACCTCCCAGCGCTTTGCCGGCTCCTTTACGAAAATCGTAGCGGGCAAATTCATCATTGGGACTTAGTTGGGCGGGCTTATCCGGGCTCATAATTGTTTCAGCCCAATAGTTCATTCCGCCCATCATCACATAATTATTAATGTATCCCAACTGACGGGTAATCATCCAGGCCTCGTTTGCCAGTGTATTACCATTCGAATAAAAAACATTCATCTTCACATCCTGGTTCAGATAAGGCTCCCAGTCCTCACTCAATAAGCTTGAAATTGGAATGTTGATGGCTCCCGGAAGATGGAATTTTTCGAACTCATCACTGTTTCGTACATCAATTAATTGCAGTGAAGGATCCTGCTGTACCAGCATGTCTGCAATCTGATCGGTTGAAACAAACTGCCTGTTTTCTTTTACTTCTTCGAGTAATTGACTGGCAGAAAGTTTATATTGTTTGGTTGTATTTTCGGGAACTGCAGCAATTATCAAACCCAGAGGGATGATAAACATGGCCATTTTTAATCTCATATTCATGGTTCAAAATTTTATAGAATGAATAATTGACGATTCAATTTAACAATGAATGTTGATTTTCGTTATTCAACTTCCTAGTATTCCTCTCTGGGAAATTTCTTTTCGGCCCATTCACCAACCCAGAACATTCCAAAAGCAACCACTATCAGGCCCAGGGCAAACACACCCCGCGAAACATTCAATACCTCGTTCATCGTTGGTGTACCCAGATTCTTTGCTTTATAAAGCGCTTCCCAAAGCGGATATCCTTCGGTAAAGATAAGAATTCCGATTACCAGTCCGCCAATAAAGGCCAGGGCATCGAGTTTACCGATCGAAAGGGCACAAAATGCAGTGCCGGGGCAAAAACCACCAATAATGAATCCAGCTCCCATTACAATACCGCCAACAATGGCAGACCAGAGAAAGGTCGGATTAATGTAAATCCAGCTCAAATCGATCCATCCAAACAAGCTTAGAAACAACAAACCAAGCATGGCTACGATGGCTGCAGTAAAAAATACCTTAAGCACGGTGGTGTCGTAACCATAAAACATTCCGGCCAATTTACGCGAAGACGAAAAGCCGCTACTTTCAAGTACAAAACCAAAACCGATACCAACAATGAAAGCCAGCAGCAGGTTGGTAAACGGAGAAATATGTTCGAATACAATTAAAGGTCCCATAATACACAATTTTTTAAATCCACAATTTTCTGAAAAAATAAGCTAAGGCAAAGGCAGTTCCAAAAATGAACGCCATGGTAATGAAGCCTCCTACCGACATAACTGCCATGCCGGTTAAAGCCGATCCGCTGGTACAGCCACGCCCCAGCTGAGAACCAAAACCAAACAAAATTCCACCGATAACGGCAAAAATAATACGGGTTTTACTGGTAATTTTCGGACTGTGTTCCACTTTAAGTTTCAGGCGTCCGGCAAGAGCTCCCGAAAGGAAACCACCAACTACAACCCCCATCATCTGAATCACAAGCCAGTTATTCAATGGCCCTCCCTTTCGTGCCTCTTTTGATTCCTGGTAGTAAAGTGCATCTTCGGTGTAGCCGGGTGCGATGGTTTCTACTCCTGCCATTGTTACACTTTTAATGGCTCCACTGGCTCCAAGGCCTCTGCCGGAAAAGAAAAAAGCAGCAACAAGCACCAAACCAAGAAATACACCTCCCACATAGGGATTCAGGTATTTTTTACTTCTCTCAGTATTCATATTGCGATATTTTTAAGTTTTATTTTCAATTAATAGAGCCAACGACTGATTTGTCCTGCATGAACCATTACAAAGCGAAAAACCAATCCCCCCGCAAGAACAAGGATGGGCGCAAGCATGTACGGTACTTTTTTGTGCCGGAGTTCGAAAATTTCAAGCACGGCCGGTATCACCAGTCCAAGCCCCATCACAAATATCCAGAAGATGGCAGTAAACTCGCCTCCCAGGAATAATTGTGAAGCTTCGATCTGTACCTGGGTACTTGCCCTGAAACCCATAAACATGTGTATGATCAGAAAGATTTCAATGGCAATCAGCAAAAGATCAATTTTTGCAAAAGTGAGCCTTTCGACATGCGATTTCGACATTAAAATAATGGCTGCTGCCCCCGTTGACAAACCTGAAGTAAGGAAAAGCGGGCCTAAAATTGAGGTGTTCCATAACGGACGTGCATTAAATGCCGACAACAGGATTCCGGTATAAATACCCAAAATCACCGAAGAGACAACCATGATCCATGCCAGCTGCATTTTGTATTTTCTAAAAAAAGCTTCAATCTCAATAAGTACATCATATTTCCAGTCCCAGTGGGGAAAAATATTCTTTATGTGGAGGGCACTCCAGATGATGGCAACGGGTGTAATGATCATGAGCACCCAGGCGCCCCAGCTCATAGGTGATTCAAGATTAATGGTGGTGTACAATTGCCAGAAATAGAGCTTGTGTTTCAGATCGAGAAACAGAAAAAAGAGGCCCAGTACCAGCAAAAACGGTGTGATGAGCGGAGCAATGCCCACAGCAGTTTTGTATTCCTTATCCTTTTTCATGATGGTATACAATCCGGCAAAGAACAAGATTCCGGCTGCCAGTCCACCCAGAAACAGATAAGATGGAATCTGCCATTCCCAAATTTCGAGGTGGGGATCGATCAGGTGATTATTTCTTCCGCTTACAATGATTTCTTCGCGCATAATATTCTGTTTTAAATAAGGAAATAAAGATGAGGAATGGTACCTGCTTCAGGAATGAGTGTTTTGGATTTCCTTTCCTTTAACACTTTACTTACATCGGAATTGGGATCTTCGAGATCGCCAAAATACATGCATTTTGTCGGGCATACTGCCACGCAGGCCGGATCCAGACCATCCTTTACCCGGTGATCACAAAAGGTGCATTTATCAACATAACCCTTGGGATGCACAAAACGGGCATCGTACGGGCATGAGGTAATGCAGGCACCACAGCCAATGCATTTATGGTTTTCAACTTTCACAATGCCACCTTCATCAACATAGCTTGCACCTGTAGGGCAGCAACGTACACAGGGTGCATTTTCACAATGATTACATCTTTCGGAACGCAACTCCAACTCAAGCTGCGGATATGTTCCATCGGTCACTTCAACCACCCAGTCGCGACAATAGCCAATTGGTACGTCGTTTTCTGTCTGGCAGGCAACTACACAGTCGCTGCACCCAACGCACTTTTTGGTGTCAACAGCCATAGCATATCTCATGATTGTTCTTTTTTACCGTTATCAAACCTAAATGTTACAAAATTTCCTCTCATGCCTGTACCGCCCATAATGGGATCGATGTGCACCCTGGTGATGAGCTGTGAATCGCTGGCACCACGTCCATAGGTACGACTCAGCTTCTTGTTCGAATGCCCAAATCCGTGTATCATGTAAATTGAATCGAAGCGTATGCGCTCAGTAACCCGAACTTTAATCGGAAATTCTGAAATAATTCCATCCTGATTTTCGAGCCAGATGGGCTGGCCATTTTGTATTCCCCATTCTTTTGCAACCTTGGGATTGATCCAACAGGTATTTTCATCCATCAGATCAACCAAATTTGGATTATTGGCCGTACGGCTGAAAGTATGCATTGGAGCACGACCATAAATAAGCCGATAAAATCCAGGTGCCGGCTCTTCATGCTTTGTAAATTTGGGAACAGGATCAAATCCATTGTTAGCAAAAGTTGTAGAATAAAGCTCAATTTTGCCTGTGTTGGTGAAAAACTCCACTTCTTCGTTTTGTGCAAAATAGAGGTCGTTGTACTTGCGGTCGAAAAGCTTGACTCCGATACGTTGCATCTCTTCGAGTGAAGTACCCAGCTGTTTGAATTCCCAATCCAGCTCTTCTTCCTGCGTGTCGAAAGGGAAATAGGCACCCAGCCCCATTTTTCCAGCCAGCTCTTTGGCCATCCACCAGGCTGGCTTGCTGTTGTATTTTGGCTCGACGGCTGGCATGCGCAGGGCAATACTCCCCTGACGGCCCTGAAGCGAACGTATCGAATCGTAGCGTTCGAGATAAGTACATTCAGGCAGAATTACATCGGCAAATCCGGTAATTTCCATGGGCATGGTATCGATCACCACCATCAGATCGAGATTCTGGATGGCTTCGATGGTTTTGCGCCTGTCGGGTAAGGTTTTTAACAGGTTGGTTCCGTTTACTATCCAGGCCCTGATATGACAGTCCATGGTAGCCGACGGAATGGTTGCATCGCAAACTCCATTGGCCAGGGCCAAATCGGCCAATTCAAATTTTCCTCCCATGGCATCGCGCCAGGTGCGCGAAGGCTTTGGAAATTCAGGCACCGGAAAATGCTTAACGCTTGTTTTTTCGGTCCGGTAAAAACCTCCCCGTCGTCCCCAACTGCCCAGCAGTGCATTCAGAATAGCCACCGCACGCAAGCGCTGGGTATCATCACCATACCAGGTTACATGCCGGCCAGGATGAATGATTACCGATGGTGCTGCATCGTGCATTTCTTTTGCTGTCTGCCTAATCACATCGGGCTTAATGGTTGTTATTCCGTAAGCCCACTCGGGCGTATATTTTTTGACTTCAGCCTTTAACTGCTCAAATCCATAAGTATATTTTTCAACATAAGCCTTATCGTACCATTCATTTTCGATAATAACATTGATCCAGGTGAGCAAAAGCGCCAGATCGGTCGATGGTTTTATGGGTAACCAGAATTTCGACTTACTGGCTGCGGTTGAGAAACGTGGATCGACGGTGATAATGCTGGCTCCACGGTCGATGGCATCGCTCATCTCCTGCACCTGACTGTTGTGCATGTTTTCACCCAAGTGGGAACCAATTAAAACCAAACAACGGGTATCTCTGATATCGAGATTCTCGGGAGAATTGAGTCCTTCGCCGTAGGTTGTAATGAAAGCCACTTCGCGTGGTCCGCGACACTGGGCATACGATGGTGCCGCAATATTATTCGATCCAAAAGCTTTTAGCAGGTTGCCAAAATAGCTTCCTCCCGAGCCATGGGTTAGTAAAGCCGTACATTCGGGTCCGTGTTCTGCTTTTATTTTATTGAGTTTTTCAGCAACAAAATCGAGCGCTTCATCCCAGCTTACTTCTTTGAAAGTTTGTTTTCCCGACGAGTCGCTTACTCTGATCATCGGATTTTTCAGACGGTCTTCATCATGGTACATACCAACACCACCCGTTCCACGTGGACACAAACGTCCGTTGGATGCAGGATCATCATCGTTTCCAATAATTTTCTTTATCTCTCCGTGCTCATTCTTGTAAACCCATCCTGCACATTTCCAAAAACAAACCTCACAGTACGTTGGTGTACGCCGTAACTCAGAAGGCTTCTTGAACGGAGTCAACCCTTCGCGGGCATAAGCCTTACGGGCATAGGCTCCAGCCAACAATACCCCTCCGGTTGTTAATGCCGATACTTTAATGAACTCTCTTCGGTTGGCCATAATATTCAGGCTTTATTAAATTAAAAGGCATCACTGTTTTACCATGAAAACCGATCAGCCTTTACTACTTTTTTAAATTTTGCAAGCAAACTTTCGTATTTAATGGTCTCAAAAGTAAGCCATCAGCCATTTTTCAGGCTTTCGGCGCTTGTGATAAATATCACAAGGTGATATATATCATCACCCGATGATGAACTTTGTCAATTTTGTGACGATTTTGATTTTATACCGTTAAATTGTCGGGCAGTTAAACGTGTATATCTCTAATATTATGACACTTATAAAATTTTGCTATGGATCGATTTTATCTTATTTTTAAGGCAAAGTGTGAAAAAAATGACGGTTGAAAACAACTATAAATGCAGTTGCATTGAATGCAAGCTAAAAACGCTCTTTTTCGATAAGGTCGATAGTTCAGAACTTGAGCTGGTGTGCTCATCAAAAATTGAAAATGCATTCAGAAAAGGCGACCATATTATTCGTGAAGGGGATCCAATTCATGATTTCATTTATCTGAAAAGTGGTTTGGTTAAGCTTACAAAACATACAAGCGATGGACGGGAACAAATTCTAAGCTTTGCAAAACCTTTCGATTTTGTTAGTTTATTAAGTGTCTTTTCTTCTAAGCGTTACAACTATTCGGTAATCGCCATTGAAGATACCAGCATTTGCTTGCTCGACCTGGAAGATGTTAAACAAACCATCTTACACAACGGACTGTTTTCAATGAATTTGATGCAAAAATTAAGCGATGTTACCGACATGATCATCCTTGATAATCTAGAGATCAAAAGAAAGCACTTAAGAGGAAGGGTTGCTCATGTGTTGATCTACTTCTCTGAATACATTTACAATGCGCAAAGCATTGCCCTGCCGGTATCTCGACGGGAAATTGCCGAATACATCGGAATGACCACCGAAAACGTGATACGTACTTTGTCTGAATTTAAAAAGGACGGCATCATAAGAACCTATGGAAAGGACATCGAAATAATTGACCCCGAACGCCTTCGGTCAATATCACAACATGGTTAAACACATGGCTTTCTATGCTAACGACGAGCATTGAGTTCTCCGGGATGGTTAATATTAAAAAACGGACCAGCATCCTTAAAATCGACATAGTTGCTTGCGCTGCTTTTAATCAGCTCAGTCATCTTGTAACAGGAACGCAACATTTGTTTTTCAATTTTATTCAAAAGCCTTACTGAATAAATGGCACACAAGGGTTCAATTTTTCCATCGGTTAAACGTGGAACCACAATTTCATCATCATTCAAACTTGCAAGCAGTTTTTCTACAACAGGCACTGTCATCAACGGCATATCACAACTTAAAATAAAAACATACGGCGTTTCAACCTGTTGCATCACGGCATGCAGTCCGCATATAGGCCCGCAATTTTTATGAAAATCGGGTACCAGCGGCAGATTAAACATTTCATAATTACGATCATTCGAACTAATAATCAGTGTTTTAAAATATGCTGATAACAAGTCGATTGCATATTTGACCATTGGTTTGCCTTCAAAGTCAAGCAGTCCTTTATCGCTTCCCATCCGGCTGCTTTTGCCACCAGCCATCACCACTCCTGTAATATTTTCGTTCAATTGCTTCACGTTCAGTAAGTAGATTATGCTATTTTTGACCAAAATTAATAATTCAATGTCATTACTCGAGGGATTAGTCATAAAATCGACAGGTAGCAGGTATTATGTCGTGTTGGATGAAAAAGTATATGAATGCCGGATCAAGGGAAAACTGCGCATTAAGGGTATCAGGACTACCAATCCGCTTTCGGTAGGCGATGTGGTTTATTTTCAGCTGCAGGATGAAATTTCGGAAAGTGGAAAACCAATGGGCGTCATCTCGAAGGTAAAGACGCGCAAAAACTACATCATTCGCAAATCGGTCAACCTTTCGAAAGAATCACACATTCTTGCGGCCAACATCGACCAGGTATTTATCATTGTGACTGTAAAACACCCTGTTACCCATCTCAATTTTATCGATCGTTTTCTGGTAAGCGCTGAAGCTTACAATATTCCGGCTGTTGTGGTTTTCAATAAGATTGATTTATACAACGATGCCGAAATGGAAAAGGTAAACGAATGGTATGGAATCTATCACGAAATCGGATACCAATGCATTGGCAGTTCAGTTAAAACCGGACAAGGATTGGATGAAATTAAAGCACTGATGAAGGATCGTATTTCAGTTTTTGCAGGTCATTCAGGGGTTGGAAAATCGTCGTTAATCAACTACATCGACAATGACCTTCAACTTAAAACAAACAACATTTCCGACTATCACAAAAGCGGTAAACACACCACTACTTTTTCTGAAATGTTTCAGTTAAAAATGGGTGGCTATATTATTGATACCCCAGGAATCAGATCATTTGGAATGATTGATATGAAGAATGATGATGTTAGCCATTTCTTTCCCGAAATATTTAAAATATCCTCACAATGTAAATTCAACAACTGCAGTCACACCCACGAACCCTCGTGTGCTGTACGAAATGCAGTTGAAGAAGGAGCAATTGCCCTGAGTCGATATGAAAGTTATCTGAGTATTTTAAACGAAGACGAAGACGAAAAGTATCGACCCGCTTTTTAGTAAGAAAAGTTCAGCACCTTAACTTGTTTTGCTAAAATGCTTCATTAAAATGGCTGCCTTACTTTTTCCAAGTACATTTACAAGCTCATCGACCCCAGCATCTTTTATTCCCTGTACCGACTTAAACTTTTGAAGTAAAAGTTCCTTTGATTTAGCTCCGATTCCCCTAATTTTATCGAGTTCGGAAACAGTCATTTCCTTGTCCCGCTTACTCCGGTGATGTGTAATTCCAAAGCGATGCGCCTCATCACGGAGTTGCTGAATCAGTTTAAGCGTTTCCGAATTTTTATCGATGTACAAAGGAACCGGATCTCCGGGATAATAAATTTCCTCAAGCCTTTTTGCAATTCCAATAATTGGCAATTTACCTCTGATACCCAACTTTTCAAGCGCTTTTAAAGCTGAACCCAATTGTCCTTTTCCACCGTCGACGATTACCAGATTGGGCAGTTTTTGCTCTTCTTCGAGCAAACGACGGTAGCGACGAAAAACAATTTCTTCCATCGAGGCAAAGTCATTGGGGCCTTCAACGGTTTTAATATTGAAATGTCTGTAATCGCGTTTTGAAGGTCTTGCATTCTTAAAAACGACACAGGCCGCCACCGGATTTGATCCCTGCAGATTACTGTTATCAAAGCATTCGATATGAAAAGGGAGCTCCTTTAACCTTAGGTCTTTTTGCGCCGTTTTAAGAATTCGTTCCGAAGAGCTTTCGTGCTTTTGCAATGCACTGTTTTTCTTTTTTTCAAGAATAAAATACTTAACATTTTTCTCCGATAACTCAAGTAATTTGCGCTTATCCCCGCGCTGTGGCACTACATATTTTATCCCTTCAAGCTCAAATCCTGGCATAAAGGGCACGATTAGCTCGCTGCCATTACTGAAAATTTTTTGTCTTATCTCAGTAATTCCACTTAATAGCAAATCTTCATCCGATTCATCTAACTTCGATTTCATTTCAAGTGTATAGGAATGGATTACTCCCCCATTCACTACTTTCAGGAAATTAACATACGAAACATCCTCTTCCTTTTTAAAGGAATACACATCAATATTTCTGATAGACGGACTAACCACCGTAGATTTTGCCTGATAGTTTTGTAATACAGCAAGTCGCTCTTTAATAGCATGTGCATCCTCAAAATTAAGCGTTTCTGCGTATTTATTCATTTGATTCTTTAAGTCACTTACCACCGAACCAATATTCCCCCTCAATATGTGTTTAATCTCTTCAATACCCTTCTGATATTCATCCTCACGCTGATGCCCCTCGCAGGGACCCAAACAGTTACCTATATGATATTGAAGACAAACTTTAAACTTTCCACGTGAAACATTCTCATGATGCAGCTTGTAATTACACGTTCGAAGCTTGTATGTTTTCTTAAAGAGTTCAATTAAGGTCCTCACCAACAACATAGAAGTAAAAGGTCCGAAGTACAGTGAACCATCCTTAACAACACGGCGGGTATAAAACACTCTGGGGAAAGGCTCGTTTTTTATACAAATCCATGGAAAAGTTTTATCGTCTTTCAACTGGATATTGTAGCGCGGCTGATATTTTTTTATGAGGTTGTTTTCAAGAATCAGTGCATCCTGTTCGCTCTCTACAACTATGAATTTAATCTCACTAATATTACGAACCAACAATTGGGTTTTACGACTATCGTGGTTTTTTGTAAAATAAGACGCCACCCGCCGCTTCAACCGCTTTGCCTTGCCTATGTAGATAATGCTGCCGGTTTTATCAAAGAATTGATAAATTCCAGGCTCATCGGGCAATGAAGCAACACTGTTTTTTAAATGATCTTTTACTGGCATCACTGTATCTGAAGATCGACAAAGGCAAAGCGATTGACATCAAATAAGCCTCTGTCTCCTATTTTTAATTCAGGAATTACAAGTAAGGACATAAAAGCCATTGTCATAAAAGGTGCATGCATAGTACAACCCAAATCATTGGCTGCCTTCGATAAAATCTTGTACTTTTCTGCTACAATCCCGGCTGCCTGATCAGACATCAAACCAGCAATCGGCAGTGCCAGGCTTTCGTGCTTAACACCATCATATACAAGGAGTCCGCCTCGCATTTTCTGAATCTGTTCAATAGCCATTAACAAATCGATATCAGAAACTCCAACAGCAACTATATTATGAGAATCGTGAGCAATAGTACCTGCAATTGCACCCTTTTTCAATTGAAAACCCCTAATAAAACCAACAACTGGCTTTGCCTTGCTATAACGATTTAAAACAACTATTTTAAGAATGTCATTTTTAGTATCACTTTCAATAAACTCACCTGTGCGATCGATTTGCCAGTGCAAGGCTTTTGTTAACAAACTATCGGGAATGACCTCAATAACCCGTAAACAACCTCCTTTAACTCGAACTTTTAAATCATCTATACTCAAGGTATTTTGAAAGAAATTATTAATTGGCTCTCCTTCCTGTACAGAAATATTGACAGTGTTTCCGTCAAAAACAAGCGAGCCATCTATTACAGAAGACAAAATATCAAAATCATCCAAGTTATTCACTACAATAAAATCGGCTGAATCGCCTTCCTGAAGTAAACCAAGACCCAACTTGTAATGACGAACTGCATTAACTGTTGCACCTTTTAATACCGACCACAAATGAAAATTAGCATGCAAGGCTGTTTTTACAAGTTCATTAATATAGCCATTTAACAACTCATCGGGATGACAATCATCGGTACAAAACATGATGTCTCCCGGATTACTTTCTATTAGCGGCATCAATTTTTCAAAGTCGCGGGAAGCACTCGATTGCCTCAACATAATTTTCATGCCCAGTGCTATTTTTTCTATTGCTTCTTCAACCGTTGTACACTCATGATCGGTTGATATTCCTGCACTTACATAGCGCTTTAAATCAGAACCTGAAAGCATAGGGGCATGTCCGTCGACTGGAAGTCTATATTTGTGAGCAGTGTTAAGCTTTCTAATAATTTCTGCATCCTTCTGAATAACTCCTGGAAAGTTCATCATCTCAGACAAGTGCGTACATTTCCCTTTTTTAAATAATTCGTCAATTTCCTTTGCTCCAATCTCGGCTCCAGAGGTTTCAAAACGAGTAGCAGGAACACAGGAAGGTGCACCGGTTGCAATTTTCATTGGGCTTAAAGCAGCATTTTGTAACATAAAATCGACTCCATCAACACCACATACATTGGCTATTTCATGTGGGTCGCTTATAGCTGCCAGTACGCCATGCCTTATGGCTACTTTTGAATATTCGAGTGGTGAAAGCATTGAACTTTCAATATGCACATGCGCATCGACCAATCCCGGAAGAATGTATTGCGAAGATATTACTTTGTCATCTTCTTCTATTTTTACAATCCGATCGTTGTAGAAGATGCGACCTTTAAATATCCGCTCTGCTACAACATCAATTATATTTCCTTCTATTCTTTCCATGTTTCACGTGGAACTATCTACCCATTAAAACTAATAATACGCTAATATCTGATGGCGAGACGCCGGGAATACGACTGGCCTGTCCAAGGGTTTTCGGTTGAATATTGGCCAATTTTTGCCTTGCCTCGGTTGATAAGGTATGAATGGCTTCATAATCAAACTTGTTTTCGATAACGATATCATTCAATCTCTTGAATTTATCAGCCAATAATTTTTCCCTTTCAACATAACCTGCATACTTGATCAGAATTTCTGTCGAATCGATAATTTCTTCTGCCCTCTCGCCCAAATTGATGATCATTTCTTTTAAATCGGGTTCCAGATTAATAATATCTTTCAACTTAATTTGCGGCCGACCAATTAAATCGATTAGTTTAACACCTTGCTTTAAGGGTGCCGAACCAACACTTTCAAGAAAGTTATTGTATTGTTCGGGCTTAATACTTTTACCATTAACAAAGCTGTAGAGTTCATTACGTGCTGCTAATTTCTGCTCGAGCAAATCTACCCGTCGTTTTGATGCCAAACCTAAGGCATACCCCTTATGACTTAGGCGTTCATCAGCATTATCCTGTCTAAGCAGAATTCTGTATTCTGCCCTTGATGTAAACATTCGGTAAGGTTCATCCACACCTTTTGTTACCAGATCATCAATTAAAACACCAATATATGCTTCGTCGCGACCCAGAATAAAGTCCTCTTTTCCTTGACAACGATTATGCGCATTGATGCCTGCAATGATTCCCTGTGCCCCCGCTTCTTCATATCCAGTGGTACCATTAATTTGTCCCGCAAAATAAAGGTTTTTAATTTTCTTAGTTTCCAGCGTATGATAGAGCTGTGTGGGATCGAAAAAATCATATTCAATGGCGTATCCAGGTCTGAATATTTTAACCTTTTCAAAACCCTTTACTTTTCTTAAAGCTTCCAACTGAACATCCCAAGGCAAGGAAGAAGAATAGCCATTCAAATAATATTCGATGGTATCTTCCCCTTCAGGCTCCAGAAATAAATGATGCTGATCCTTGTCAGAAAAAGTAATCAACTTTGTTTCTATACTTGGGCAGTACCTGGGTCCTAAACTTTGTATTGTACCATCAAACAATGGTGACGATTCAAACCCTGTTTGCAAAATATTATGCGTCTCAGGATTTGTGTATGCCATATAACATGAAAGCTGCTTAAGTTTTGAGCGATTCTCAGGAAGATAAGAAAATTTATAGAAATCATCATCTCCTTTTTGCTCTGTAAGAACACTGTAATCTACTGATCTACCGTCTATTCTAACAGGCGTTCCCGTTTTCATTCTACCAACGTTAAAGCCAGCGTCGAGCAATTGTTCGCTAATGTGCTTCGATTCGGGCTCAGCAATACGACCACCTTTTTGCTTGGTCTGACCAATATGAATTAAACCATTGAGGAACGTCCCATTAGTTAGTATTACACACTTAGCATTAAATTCTATGTCTAAATCTGTTTTAACACCATACACCTTGGTATCATCCATTAATAATTGTACAACCATTCCCTGCCAAAAATCGATATTCTCATTTTTTTCGAGGTATCTTCTCCAGGTAGCAGAAAAATGCATTCTGTCGCACTGAGCTCTTGGACTCCACATCGCTGCTCCCTTCGATCGGTTCAACATCCTGAATTGAATACTTGACTCATCGGTTACAATACCTGCATAGCCACCAAGCGCATCAATTTCCCGTACGATTTGTCCCTTTGCAATTCCACCAACTGCCGGGTTACAACTCATTTGAGCAATTTTGTTCATATCCATGGTAATGAGCAATACTTTCGAACCCATATTGCCCGCAGCCATGGCCGCCTCACATCCGGCATGGCCGGCTCCTACAACAATTACATCGTATTGAAATTTCATAATGAAACTAAAGTTTTATTCAAACTGCGACAAAAGTATCAATTTATAAGCAATTATGAATCAAACATGTTCATCGCTTCTTCTTCTTTCTGACGCATTATTTGCTTTTGTTCCTTAGTTTTGTCGTCGAAGCCCACCAAATGAAGTATTCCATGAATGATTACCCTGCGCAGTTCATCGCTAAAACTTACTTTGTATTCCTTGGCATTTTCACGAACCGTATCAAGACTAATAAATATATCACCAGATAACTCATTATCAGTGTTATAATTAAAAGTTATAATGTCAGTAAAATAATCGTGATTAAGATATTCTTTGTTAATTTGAAGTAAATATGGGTCGGAACAAAAAATAAACGAAACTTCCCCGGTACGCTTTCCATGAAAATGAATGATCCGTTCAATCCAGTCAATATACTTTGTTGTATCGATTACTGGTAAATCAATGTCTTCGTTATAAAAATAAATCACTGCTTGTTGAAGCTTAAAATAACCGTAGAACCACCATTTAAAAAACTTACAGCTGATGCATACTGCTTCATAATAAAGATACCTCTACCCGATTCTTTGATCAAATTTGCAGGATCACATGGGTCGGGAACCTGGTCGTATTCAAAACCATCTCCTTCATCGCTAATAACTAGCTGGTAAATTTGTTCCAATTCCTGAAAAGTAATTTTAACACGCTTGGTGATATTCTCTTTATTACCATGTAAGATAGCATTGTTGACTGCTTCGGTACCTGCCAGATAAATTTTTCCATAAATTTTACGCGAAAAATTTAATTTTTTAAAAATGGCTGTAAAAAACAACTCAACATTTTTAATTTTATTAATATCCGATTCTATTTCAATTGTTTGAACCATTTATACTATCTAATTGATTAACATAGTTTTGATACTTTAGCTGGTAATAACGTTTTAAAATTAGCTTTTCTCTTAACAATCGCTCATCAAATTTATCATTTGAAATAGTATTATCAAAGTATTTTGCTGTTTCACTTATACGATTCTGCTGTGCTGTGGATGATTTTCTTTTTTCATCAAGTTCTCTTTCATTCTCAGCATTCTCGGCTTCAAGCAATCGTGTTAATATTTCCCTTTGCCGGTCAACTGTCTGATCTGACAAATTATCCCTAATAATATCTTCTTTTACTTTATCAAGCAATTGTTCAGCCTGTTTCAACGTTTCAAAGGCATTACTTCCAACATTGCCATTTTGCATCATTTTCTGAAGCATGTCTTTCATTTTTTCCTGCTGCGCCAATGCTTTTCCCATTTCCTGGCTCATCGATTGCCCGCTACTGCCCTCCTTCATCATTTGCATCATTTTTTCAAGTTGTTCCTGCATGCTCTTTTGCATTTGCTTTAATGAGTTGCCCATGCTGTTTGGATTCGGATTATTGCCGGGTTTCTGGCAGTTTTGATTGCCAGGCATCGAATTTGCCTGTTGTTCCTGCATATTTTTGATCACTTCAGATAAAAACAATGCCAGATTATTTGCAGAGGTAAGCACCACCTGTTGACCAACTTTTGACTGAGCCACTCTGTCTTCCGACAAATTCTTATCTATGGTAACAAATGAATTTTCAATCGTTACAATTTCCTTATTAACAACTGAATTAATTGAAGGCTCCCGTCTGGCAAGGGCATAAATAGAATCTTTAATTACTCCAAAGTCTGTATAAAGTTTCTTTTGCTCAGCCAAAATATTGCCATCGAACTGTTGATTGACCGGCTTTACAATCACTTCTTCCTGCGAAACACTAAATAAAACAAGGTTATCAAGTATCTGCAACAAATCTTCTATACTCTCCTGATTTTGCTGAGCAAAGGCAGCATCCATCATTTGTTGCATCATAGAAGCCAGCGCTTCCATTTTTTGTTTGTTGTTCTCCAGCGACTGACGAGAACTTTTTTCTTTATTCTTATTCAACTGATCGATCGATTGATCAAATTCTTCCTGAATTGCACCAAATTCATCCTCAAAATCGTAAAGTTGAACTGGTTCTTCCAGCTCATCATTTAATTGTTGTATTTTTTCATATTGCTCTTCTAAATCCGACATTTCCTTCTTCGATTGTTCCTGCTTTTCGCTTAAACTTTCAGGTTGAACCCCATTATTAATTGAATCCTGCAATTTATTTTGTTCATCCGCTTTTTGCTTTAACTGTTCAATGGCCGAGGACAACTGCTGCTCAATTTTCATCCGTTTTAACAGCGATATATTTCTGTCGAGCTGTTCTGATAGATCATCGAGCGATATGTCAAGCTGCTCTGATAAGTTATTTACTTTTTCCTGATCAAACTGCTCCATCATTTTGTTGAATTCATCCATCAGCTTTTTTAATTCGTCTGACATTATTTCTTCCAACATCTCTTCAATCCTATTCTGCTTTTCTATTAACTCCTCATTCTGTTCAGTATACGATTCCAAATAACTATTTAATTCCTTGTTCCTTTCCTTTATTTCATCCAAAGCCTTTTCAAGCTGCATTTTATTTGAAAAAATATTTTTGACAGCTTCCTTCTTTTCCCAATCACTGAGCTCAGAATTAATCATTTTTTGCTTTAAATCTGCTAAATCTTCTTTAATCTGATTCGTAAGATTCATGCTTTCGCTTACAACTTCTTCAATGTTGTCAAATTGTTCTTCCTGGTAATTATTAATGTCTTTTTGATCGGGAAAACGAAATAAGTATACCTCGCTGGTCGATTTTTTACTGCCGTTAATAGCATCATTATCTCCTACTTCAAAGTAATATTCTACCTCTGGTGTCACTCCTTTATAAAAATTAAAATTGTAAGCATAAAAGAAATCCTGTTGCATTAAGTTTGGGATAAACTGTACCGGACGAATCGAATCAATTTTTCCATCCACTTTGGAAATGAAGTTTAAGTTGGAAATACCATAATCATCGGCGATTATACCCTTGAAATAACTTCTTGTAAACTCCATACTATCGATTAGCATATCCACATCGATGGCAGGATAATCGTCGGGTATTAGTTCCACATTGACCGACAGTAAATTAGCGCTTTCAAAATACTTATTTTGAACTCCTATCGAATACAAGGCATTATTGTAAACAGTTAACTCATGATTAAACGGTTGCACTACACTGCTACTTTGATCAGCAGCAGACAGAAACAAGGTATCGGTGTAAAACGTTTGGAATGAGAAAGCAAGCTTAGATCCATGCGGAACAATAATTTCTGTTACATTATTAAAAACTTCATTTTTCAACCCTGTATAAGCAGGTTTTTTTACTTCTATATCGAATCCTGCCAAAACAGGTTTCGGTAATACTTCCAGCGTATATTTTTTTGAATGAAATTCGCCAACACTAAAATTAAAATGGACATCATTATTTACTGAAGTAAGCTCGTAGGAATAAATATTTAATGAATCCTTCTTCATCATAAACTGGTTGTCTCCATAGCCAAGCAAAACTTCAGTAAACTCTTTATCGCTGTCTACTTTTACCCTGATATTGTAATTATCACCCTTTCCTGCAGTTAACGCTTCATTTAGCAAAATGAACTGATAAGGAGATGGCTTTTCGAATTCAACATTATATGCCAATAATCTCGAAGCAGACGACTTCAAATTTGAAGGCATGAACATGACCAAAAGTATGCTTGAAGCAATAAAACCAAAAAGTACCCATAAAAATCGACGATGTTCCTTTAAACTTATCGCTTCATTAAAATCAAAATGCTTAATTGAACTTATTTTTTGATCAATACTGGCAATAATTAATTCGTTTGAATAATTATTTTCATTCGCCTGATTATTTAATTCAATAATATTCAGTAACTGATCTTTTATATCAGGAAAATGTTCTACAATCAATTCATTAATTTTCTCTGTTTTAATCGTATTCCCAATACCAAAAAAACCTAGTAAAGGCCATAATACACCATAAACTATTGTAAAAGAAATCCCGGTGAGATAAAGTGTTAAGATTATTTTCTTTTCGTAACTACTGAAGTAAAAAAACAATTCTGTAAATACAGCCAATAAAGTCAAAATAATTGCTATAATTATACTAAATAACAATCCTTTAACAACTTTATTGAGATAATATTTCTTTACAAATTTTAAAATTCGCTTTTCTATAATTAAATAATTATCTCTCATCACTTAAAATTTGTTTTATTACAAAGATAAACGCTAATGGCACAATTAGATACTATATTTCAGACAATCGGCATTAAATTGCCATCAAGAGTGCTTTTTAATATTATGTTCCTTTATGGTTGATAAACTGTTAAAACAAGCGTACAATTTTTTAAAAGAAAACTTGATAAAACCGATTACAATATTAGCTATAGAAACTTTTTAAAAATGCAGCTAAAGCTATCAATTTTTAACACGCTTCTTTATTCACAGTATCAACAATACAAAAGTGCACAAAAGCAGGCTAAAGTCTTATTAACAATTGTTAAAAAAAATACTTACAAAATTAGTATCCAGACTTTTAAATTTTCAAAAGATATTCAAAACCTATTGAAATATTTTTAAATTCGTGTAGATAAAAACTCGTTCTAAGTTATCAACAGAATTAACAGGCTAATATCATTAATAAGACTTTTAAATATTTTAAGAAATAAAAATATATATTTGCAGGGCAATATTGTTAATTAGTGAGAGGAAGAAAGTTAGGCTATGAAAGAAAATTTATCGATTTTATTGGTTGAGGATAACATTCTTAACCAGCGTATTACAACCTTTAGCTTGAAAAAGTTTAACCACGAAGTTGATATTGCAAACAATGGTTTAGAGGCTGTAAATAAATACCGTGAAAAGACATACGATGTTATTTTGATGGATATTATGATGCCGGTAATGGATGGGCTGGAAGCTACTTTTCAAATCAGAAAATTTGAAAAGGAAAACGACAACAAACATCATACACCCGTTATTGCCATAACTGCCAATACGCTGGATAACGACAGGGATAAATGTCTGGCTACCGGCATGGATGAATATATGGCTAAACCATTCGATATGAATAGGTTAAACGAAATATTCAAAGAATTGAATATTATAGGATAAAGTTAATATCTTTGGCCATTGTTAAGTAAAATGAATGGCCGATTCACTGGATATACGAGGAAATTTAAATTCGGAAACGGATAGCGACTTTGATAAAAAGCTGCGTCCGTTAAGTTTTGATGATTTTAGCGGACAGCGTAAAATCATCGATAATCTTCTTGTATTTGTACAAGCTGCAAAACAGCGCGACGAAGCGTTGGATCATGTACTTCTTCACGGGCCTCCAGGTCTTGGAAAAACCACACTTTCGAATATTATCGCACATGAGCTGAATGTGAGCATGAAGACAACATCGGGTCCTGTATTGGATAAACCGGCTGATTTAGCTGGTTTGTTAACCAATCTCGAAGCGCACGATGTATTGTTTATCGACGAAATTCACCGTTTAAGTCCCATTGTGGAAGAATACCTGTATTCGGCCATGGAAGATTACAAAATCGACATTATGCTCGATAAGGGACCCAGTGCAAGATCTATTCAGATTGAGCTCAATCCGTTTACACTGGTTGGAGCTACTACCCGCTCAGGATTATTAACGAGTCCATTAAGGGCCCGATTTGGAATCAATGCGCACCTTGAATACTACGATACCGAAGTTCTTCACAAAATTATAAAACGTTCAGCTGGCATTTTAAATGTTGAAATACACAATGATGCTGCCATGGAAATTGCCGGACGAAGTAGGGGTACGCCACGTATACTCAACGCTCTGCTGCGAAGAGTACGCGATTTTGCCCAGGTTAAGGGCAATGGTATCATCGACATGGATATAACCAAATATGCGCTTAAATCGCTTAATATCGATCAGTATGGCCTCGATGAAATGGATAATAAAATCTTACTCACGATTATTGAAAAATTTAAGGGAGGTCCGGTAGGTTTAAGTACCATTTCAACAGCTGTGGGTGAAGATGCAGGTACCATAGAAGAAGTTTATGAGCCATTTCTCATAAAAGAAGGTTTTATAAAACGAACTCCACGGGGAAGAGAAGTGACAGAAAAGGCTTATCATCATCTTGGCAGGACCAATTTGAATTCTGATAATTTCACCCTTTTTTAATTCACTCAAAACGTACTTTAAATGTTCGTGGCCACCATTTCCCGGTAATGTAAAAAAGTTCTTCTTCAGGATGGTAAGCAATGCCGTTCAATACATCAATACGCGAATTATTGTAATTTTGAAGCAGGCCGCTCATATTGATAAAAGCCAGCACAATGCCTGTATTTGCATCTATTTTTGCAATGGTTTCCGATGTCCAAATGTTGGCATAAATTATCCCGTCGACATATTCCAGTTCATTCAGATTTTTAACAAAACCGTCGGGATAAGTGGCTTCAATTACTTTTTCAACTTTGAAATTTTCAGGGTTAAGGAAGAATAGTTTTGAACTACCATCACTCATAATGAGCGATTGGCCATCGTTGGTTAATCCCCAGCCCTCTTTGGAAGAAAAACTAAATTCGTCAATTTTTTCAAAAGTATTTAAGTCATAAACCATTCCTTTTCGCGACTTGTAGGTGAGTTGGTAAATTTTACCGTTCAAAATGGTGATGCCTTCTCCAAAATACTGAGCTTCGAGTTTTATTGATTTATCAATGGTTTGATGATCAGGTAAATATTTGTGAATATAGCTTTCATCATAATTTCCTGTGCCTTCGAAAAGTATTCCCTTGTGAAATTCAAAACCCTGTGTGTAATTTTCAGTAGGATGCGAAATACTTTCGATCAGTTGATAACCCATTTTTGCAGCTGGGGTATCCGAAACAACTTTTATGATTACATAATTGCTTCCTGTTTTGCCGGCTGTGTTGGTGGCTACTGCTTTTACAATATGTTGTCCAGGTAAAATCGTTTCATTAACAGTGAATTGCAAAGCTTTATCATTAACAGTTTTTAGTAAACGATCGTCAATATATAGTTTTAATTCGCTAATTTCGGGTTCATCAAAGCGAGAACTTAGTTCAATAGAAAAATGATCTCCGTAACTTATTGTTTTGTTTGATGGCGTAATCTGTATATTTGTGACAGGTTTACGGCCTTTGTTCGATTTGGAACTGCAAGCTGAAAAACCTATGAGTAGGACTAAAAACGAGGCCACGATTATTTTCATATTGGCAATGATTATTTAGCACAGTAAAATGTAAGTGACAAAATTAACAAACAAAATACGAATTCATTCACCCAATCCAATAACATTTAGCAATTGAAAGCTTTAAGAAAACTATCGGGCGAAACTGCCATTTACGGTATTCCAAGCATTGTTGGACGGTTTTTAAACTGGTGGCTAAATCCATACTGGACTTACATGTTTGTGCAACAGGAAGAACTGGGGCGAATCAGTAACATTTATGCCTATGTAGCCTTCCTTTTTGTGATACTTACCTATGGAATGGAAACCGGGTATTTCAGGTTTGCATCCAGGGATAAGTCGCCCGATAAAGTTTTTTCCACCTCGTTTTTATCGATTACTTTTTCGACTCTACTTTTTGTTGCGGGAATAATTTTATGGCGCGATGACCTGGCAGCAGCTGTGAGCATGCCGGGCTATTCAAATTTCATTGTAATTATGGGAATTACCGTTGCATTTGATGTTTTGGGAACCCTGCCATTTGCAAAATTACGGCTGCAACACAGACCCATGCGCTTTGCTGTTATTAAGTTTGTTAATATTGGAATTAATATTGGTTTCAATTTATTTTTTCTCTCTCTTTGCCCATGGCTTGAAAGCCGTTTTCCAGGTTCTGTTATCGACCAACTGTATGACCGTAGTTTTAGTATTGGATATGTTTTTGTATCGAATCTGATCGCTTCCTTCGTAACGCTGCTCATGTTATTTCCGGTGATCCGCTTAAAATTGGACTTTGATTTTAAGTTGTTAAAAAGGATGATCGCTTATTCTTTTCCAATTTTAGTGGTAGGAATAACAGGAATGATCAATTTAAATATTGATAAAATACTGCTGCCAAAACTCTTGCCCGAATCGGAAGAGCCCATGACACAGCTGGGAATTTATGCGGCATCGTTTAAAATGGCCGTGATTTTGAATATGTTTATTCAGGCCTTCCGCTTTGCTTTTGAACCCTTTTTCTTTAGCAGAAAAAACGATGACAGCGATCGATCGATGTATGTTATTGTAATGAAATACTTTAGCATTATTGGTTTGATTATATTTCTGGGACTGACTACCTTTATTGATGTGTTTAAACTCATCATTTCCAGTGAGTACAGGGGGGGAATTGGTGTTGTTCCTATTGTTATGATGGCCAATTTGTTCATGGGAATCTATTTTACCTTGT
This sequence comes from Roseimarinus sediminis, assembly GCF_050433125.1. NCBI lineage: Bacteria > Pseudomonadati > Bacteroidota > Bacteroidia > Marinilabiliales > Prolixibacteraceae > Roseimarinus > Roseimarinus sediminis. Next base: position 264,391 of record NZ_JBNPXV010000001.1, read on the forward strand.
CGTTGTGGTACAAACTAAGTGAAAAAACAAGGTACGGAGCATACATGGGAATCATGGGTTCGGCAATCACCCTTTTTATTAATTTTGCCTTTATTCCACTCATTGGATATTATGCTTCTGCCTGGGCAATATTGGCTTGTTTTGTTGTCATGTCGGTTGTTTCGTATCTATTGGGACAGAAATTTTATCCAATAGCTTATCAGGTGAAAAACTTCTTCTTTTACTTAATTGTTTCACTGTTATTGTTTGGAATTTATTGGATGGTGCGAACAGAAACAAATTCGTATTTTTGGCTGGCTGTATTAGTTAACCTTATCTTTTGGGCAATCATCCTACTGAAAGAAAGAAAGGAAATTTTTTCGTTGATCAGGAATGAATAATACAATAAAGATGAAAAATAAGAAAATTGCACTTGCGTCAGATCATGCAGGTTTTGAACGCAAACAGGTAGTGATTGATTATCTGAAAGATAAAGGAATTATTTTTAAGGACTTTGGAGCATACAGCAGCGAAAGCAGCGATTATGCCGATTGGGCGCATCCAATGGCATCGGCGGTAGAAAGTGGTGAATACGATTTGGGAATATCCTTATGTGGCAGCGGAAATGGAATTAACATGACTGTAAACAAACATCAGGGTATTCGTTCTGCTTTGTGCTGGACTGAAGAAATAGCACGTCTTGCACGCTTGCATAACGATGCAAACATATTGGCCCTGCCAGCTCGATTTATCAGTGATGATGAAGCAAAAAACATGCTTGAAATATTTCTAACTACCGAATTTGAAGGGGGTCGTCATATTCAGCGCATAAAAAAAATACCCTGTACTCCTGAATAGAGTTTTGAAATTATTTTTAATTTCGCAACAAAACATTACACTATGCTTTCAAATACCTGTAAATATGCAATAAGAGCCCTGATCTATCTTGCTAATTATGCAAAGGACAACCAAAAAATTGGAATCAAGAAAATTTCCGAAGATCTGAAAATTCCTTCTCCATTTTTAGGTAAAATTTTGCAGAGCCTGGCCAGGGAAAAAATTCTGACATCCATCAAAGGACCCAATGGTGGCTTTGCACTGGGACGTGAACCTGAAGATATTTCCTTGTTCGACATCGTGGTTCATATCGATGGTGAAAAGTATTTCAATCATTGTATAATCAGGCTTGAACCTTGCTCTTGTTATACCGAAGAAATTTCAACCTGTCCGGTGCACCGGCGTTTTAGTAAACTGCGTGGAGATCTGATTGGATTTTACCAGGAGACTTCCCTGGCGGATATCATCGAAGATTTCGAAATTTCGGGTGAAGCTATTCAATTCTAAAAATAATTTTTTCCAGTTTTTTATCTCTGATAAGCAACTGATAACTTACTATTCCAAGTAAACAACCGAAAAAATTCGCAAGGGCATCGGCAAACGAAGCACTCCGAACGCTTGTGATCAACAACTGCATCAATTCGAAAAAGATGCCTGTGATAACAGCAGCAATTCCCGAAATCAAATAAGTTCTGTTGTAGTTCTTATGTTTTAGAAATAAAGGAATTAATACAATTACAAGCACATAGTAAATTCCAAAATGAACTACTTTATCGAAATGTGGAATTGCAGGAAATTTGGGAATTCCTTTTGGTGGCGTCAGTGATGCATAACTGATTAAAGCGAACCAAATCACCGGATAAAGATGTTTTCGTGTAATGGGCATCATAGGCGTTTTTTTGTTGCGTTTAGACAATACTACAAAAGAAAAATCAGATTGTTTCTGCACCGGATCGTTTTAATAAAAATACCTGAACTTATTTAATAAAAAGCAAGCATCATAGCATTTGAATTTTTAAATTACCGGCAAAAACAAACGCAGAACATAAATTATTTCCTAAACACAATTGAAATGGCTGGAATTTATTTTCATATTCCTTTTTGTAAAGTAAAGTGCAGTTATTGTGATTTTTACAAAACTACCGACACTTCGCGAATCGAAGAGCTGCTTAGTGCTTTGAAACATGAGCTCTGGTTACAACGCAATTATTTGAGCGATACTTCCATTGAAACCATCTATTTTGGGGGAGGAACTCCTTCCTTATTAAACAGTCAGCAAATCACTATGCTGATCGATTGCTGCAAAGGCTTGTTCGATGTAAGCAACGATGCTGAAATTACCCTTGAAGCCAATCCCGACGATCTGAGTGAAAAATACCTGAATGACCTGTATCGAAGCCCGGTAAACCGTTTAAGCATAGGCATACAGTCATTTTTTCAATCCGATCTGAAACTGATGAAACGCAGACACAATCCTACACAGGCACTAAATGCTGTAAAAAATGCCCATAAGGCTGGATTTACCAACATCAGTGTTGACCTGATTTATGGTGTGCCGGGCATGTCTTTCGAGCAGTGGCGTGAAAACCTTCAGCAGGTATTTCAGCTTGGTGTAAAACATTTATCGGCCTATCATTTGACCTATCACAAAGGAACTCAACTATACGACGATTTGCACCGTGGTAAATTAAACGAAGTAGACGAACAGGAGAGTGTAATTCAGTTTGAAGAGCTGGTTAATCAGGCCGAAAAAAATGACTTCATACATTACGAAATTTCAAATTTTGCGCAGGAAGGCTGCTATGCCAAACATAATTCGTCGTATTGGAATCAAACCGAATACCTGGGCATCGGACCTTCTGCTCATTCGTACAATAAAACGACGCGCCAGTGGAATGTGGCCAGCCTGAATCATTATATGCTGGCTATAAAACATGGTAAGGTACCATTCGAAAGTGAAGCACTTGGCATCAACGAGCGTTTTAACGACTATATTATAACGGCTTTACGAACCATGTGGGGAATCGATCTCGATTTCGTAACACAGGAATTTGGGGAAAAGCTTGCTGCCCAATTGCAAAAAACGGCTGCAAAATACAGTGATACCGGAAAACTGCTTATTGACAAAAAACATATCAAACTGGCATATTCCGGCAAACTTATTTCCGACAGCATCATGTCGGACCTAATGCAATAAATCATGAATATTGAAAATTTACGCGACCATTGTTTGACTTTGCCCGGTACAAGCGAAAGTTTTCCTTTCGATGAAAGTACCCTGGTATTTAAGGTGATGAATAAGATTTATGCCCTGGTTAATCTGGATGGTGACCTGAGTATCAATCTTAAATGTGATCCCGAAAAAGCAATCGACTTGCGCGAATTGTATGCCTTTATTGTACCTGGTTATCATATGAATAAAAAGCACTGGAATACAGTACATATCGACGAAACCGTACCCGGAATACTCATTAAGGAATTAATCAATCATTCTTACCAGCTGGTGGTGAAAGGTTTGAGTCGAAAGGACAAGGAAAACTTACAAGAGATAGCACAAAATGGAAAAAATTAAATTCGAACTGAGCGGTGAATACATCGAACTCATCAAATTACTGAAATTACTCAGCATTGCCGAAAGCGGAGCCATGGCTAAAACCATGGTTGATAATGGCGAAGTGATGCTTAACAATCAAAAGGAAAACCGCAAAAGAGCAAAACTCAGAAAGGGCGACGTGATCAGGATTTTCGATCTGGAAATAAGTATAGAGTAGGTAGAAAAAGAAAGCCGGAAATTGGGGATTTCCGGCTGAAGTTAAGCTTGTGCGCTTGGGGTGTGTGGTTGGAAAAGAGAAAATTAAACTGGTTTTGATTAAGCACTTCAAAAGTATGAATTTTAAGCTGTCTGTCAATACCTTTTTGCCTACTCTTTTCATTATGAACCCCTTCTTTTTATGAATGCCCGTTTCGGGGTGTTAAATGCATTGTTTGCTTTGATTAAAAATCAGACCATTCTTTCTTCAAAAGACTATAAACTTCCAGATCGCGAAATCCGACAGCACATTTCTCTCCGTTACGTTCAATTCCTTCGAATAAAAAGCCCAGTTTTTTGGGAATATTACTGCTCCGTATGTTTCCAACACCGCATTTAATTTGTATCCGGTTGAACGATAATTCAGCAAAGCAAAATTCGATGATCCGCTCTACCGAATGAATCATGATTCCTTTACCCGTCATTTTTTCGATCATCCAGTATCCTAGTTCCACCTTTTTGTTGAGATAGTCGATGTCCTTCAGTCCAATTAAACCGGCAAACTGATCCTGATAATAAATGGTGAATATTTCCTGACGTCGTTCAACATCATCAACAATCGATTTGACAAATGAATAGGTCTGCCCCACTTGTTTGGTACTGTCAACAAAGGGCAGCCATGTTCTTAAAAAGGAGCGATTGCTGTCGATGGCTTCAAAAATGATCTGTGCATCATCGATGCTCAGATGTCGTAGCTGGGTTTGCCGATCAACCTGAATATCTGATAAAATCATAGCTGGTATTACTAAGAGTTGTTTTTATATTTACCACAAATTTTTAGAATTTATTTTAAAGCATCGCTCATCGAACGATGTCTTATATTTGTAGTGAACAATTTACATATTAAATGTTAACTAAGCTCATATGAATCAACAAAAAGGATGGATGTACTTACTGCTTGCATTGGTGTTGGTGGCTTGTTCCGGAAAGTCGACCACTGCAGGGGAAGAAGAACAAAAGGTACGTATCAAAACAATTTATGGTGACATGGTGATCAAACTTTACAACGAAACGCCACGGCACCGCGATAATTTTATTCAACTGGTGAAAGAAGATTTTTACGATGGCTTGTTGTTTCACCGGGTCATCGATAGTTTTATGATCCAGGGGGGTGATCCTGAATCGAAAAATGCAGCCGCAAAACAACATCTTGGAAGCGGTGGACCCGCTTACACCATTCCTGCCGAAATAGTCGAAGGCTTATATCATAAAAAAGGAGCACTTGCAGCTGCCCGACAGGGCGACAATGTGAACCCTGAAAGAGCATCATCGGGTTCGCAGTTTTATATTGTTCATGGTAAAAAATGGAATGAGAAGGCCTTAAATGATTTTGAAGATCAGCAAAAATTCAAGGCTTCAAGAATGGAGTTCATGAAGCTGTACCGCGAAGCCCTGCCTACCATTCAGCGCCTGCAAAGCGAGGGGAAAATCGACAGTATCGACGATTTGAAAATCATGTTGCAGGAAAAAGCAGAAAGCTCGGTCGAAAGCAGTGGAGACCCTCTGGATGAAAAGCGCAGAGAAATTTATTCAAGCATCGGAGGAACACCGCATCTCGACGGTGCCTACACCGTTTTTGGTCAGGTGATTGAAGGTTTTGATGTGCTTGACTCACTTGCAGCCGTCCCAACCGGACCGGCCGACCGACCACTCGATGACCTGGTAATGGAAATCGAACTGATTGATTAGGAATCTCTAATTGAAAGACATTATCGAATGAAGTACATTGCGATCTTTCTATTTTTAATTAGCATTGCTTTTACCGGGCTAAAGGCACAAAGCCATCAGGTACTGATAGCCACCAACCTGGGAGACATGCGCTTTGTATTGTACGACGATACCCCCTTGCACCGCGATGCTTTTCTTGAACTGGCGCGCAAGGGACATTTTAATCAAACACTTTTTTATCGTGTCATCAAAGACTACATCATTCAGGGCGGATCGAAAGATTCAAGAAATGCTCCGCCGGGAAAATTTATTGGTTATGGTGATCCCGATAAAACAGTGAACGACGAAATTCTGGAACATCACCTTTGTAAAAGGGGAGCCCTTTGTGCACCCCGTCAGCCCGACGAAGTGAATTTCTTTAAACAAAGCGATATTTCACAGTTTTTTATCGTTCAGGGGCGAACCTATCGGCCAGGGCAGCTCGACACCATGGAGATGGCTGTAAACCGCCCCATAAGGAAGCGAATTTATAACAGTGTATATACCCCGGAAAAAAGAGAGCTGCTGAACCGGCTTAAAGAAGAAGACCTTCCTGCCGCACGAAAACTGGCTGATGAGATCAAGGATGAAATAGACGTCAGGTATGCTTTGGATGAAGGGAAACTGGAATTTACGCCCGAACAGCGCAAAGCCTATACCACCATTGGAGGCGCTCCTGAAATCGAAAATGAATACACAGTATTTGGGGAGCTGATCGGTGGCAACGAAGTAATTGATAAAATTGCTGCTTTAAAAGTTGATGAAAACAACCGGCCTTACACCGATGTGGTAATGACGGTGAGAATTGTTGAATAATCAGTATTTTTAAAGCACTTTGAAAACAGGAATATAAACTATTGATTGTGCGAAACTTTACTTATTTGCTACTTACTTTATTTATAATGTCCGCTTGTTCCGGATCATCGGAGAAAAAGGAGTCAAGCGATCATGACAGCCCTGTTAAAGAGAATGAAGCAGTCGAAAATCCTTTGACCCGGGCAGCCAGATCCGTGTATACTTTTCAAACCTATGATGGTGAGCGCCTGCTCGAAAAAGGGAGATGTTTTTTGCTTACCAATACGACATTGGTGGCACCCTTTTCGAAGTTCAATGGTGCCACGCGGGCTGAAATTACTCCCTTAAATGGAGGCACGATGATTCCTGTTAGTAACTTTTACAATTTCGATCGTATCAATAACCTGATTTTGCTGGCCGTTGATACGCTTGAAGCTGAACCGCTGAAACTCTATGGGGCTGCTGAAATTAAAGGAGTTAAAACCTACATTGTAGGTCCAAAAAAGAACAATACCCAAGCCCTGTATACCGGTTCTTGTTTACAGGAAAAAATATTACAGGGGCGTAAGCTCTACAGCATTTCAAATGTGCTTGGAAAAACACAGCTGGGAACTCCGGTTTTAGTTTCGAATGGAAGTGTACTCGGAATGGGGATTGCTGAAGAAGTAATGTATGAAAATCAGTATTTTGCTGTTCCTGCATCCGAAATTATTCAGTTAGTAAACAAACGCTCAGCACCCAAGCCCTTAGCATCCATCAATGCGCCCAATGCAAAGCGGAATGCCGCCATAAAACGCATTATTCTTGAAACCGATTATGGAAATATTGCCATTCAACTTTACAATGAAACACCCGCCTACCGCGATAATTTTGTACAATTGAGCGAAGAAGGCTTTTACGACAGTTTGTTGATACATCGGGTAATTCGTGATTTTGGTATTCAGATGGGAGCTGCCGATACCCGCCATGCAAAAGCCGACGATATTGTGGGGTGGAAGGGACCTGGCTACACGATTCCGGCACACATACTCCCCGATCGCTACCACAAGCGGGGTGCTATCGGGTCGCCACGAAAGCCCGATGATAAAAATAAACAAAAGCGTTCCGACGGATCACAGTTTTATATTGTTACAGGACGAAAATACCTGCCCGACGAATTGGATGAATTGGAAAAGGAAAAGGGCATCACATTTTCATCGGAGCAGCGTGAAATTTATTCGACTGTTGGTGGAGCGCCTCATCTCGACGGTGAGTATACCGTTTTTGGGGAAGTAATTTCGGGACTCGAGGTCGCCGACCGTATTTCTCTTTTTCCGGTAAAAGGCGATTTCAGACCCATTAGCGATATCCGCTTAAACAAAGTAAGCATCATCTATTGATTGATTAATTGATCAGCATGAACAGACAGGAAAAAGCAGTGGCGTATTTCGATTCCATGAATTGCAATCAGGCCGTGTTTTCAGTTTTTGGGAGTGAATTCGGACTGAGTGAAAAACAGTGTTTTGATTTGGGCCTTGGCTTTGGTGGCGGTATGGCCCGCCAGGGAAAAACCTGTGGAACCGTTACGGCGGCTTATATGATTATTGGACTCTGGAGTGCCCGTCAAAGCGATGATAAAGCGGAACAAAAAGCCCTGGCAGTTGAAAAAATTACTGAATTCAATCGTCGCTTTACTGCATTGAATGCGGGAACCAATTGCAGGGAACTATTGAAGTACGACCTGAGCATTCCGGCGGAAGCCGAAAAAATCAGGTCGGAAAATCTTTTTAACACTGTTTGTCCCGGGCTGGTGAAGCATGCGGTTTCCATTCTTGAATCGATGCTGAAGTTAGAGAAAAACTAATACCAGTCGAGCAATACCACTTCGCTTTGATCATTTGTTGCTTCTACCAGCCTTTTAAACAAATCGACATCGGCAAAACCATCACGCTGACGGTAATGATAGGGATAAACTTTTGCCGGTTTAAATTCGTTCACTGCCGATGCAGCCTGTTCGGGTGTCATGGTGTAGGGAAGGTTCATGCAAACAAAGGCATGATCGATGTTTACAAGTGACCTCATTTCAGGAATGTCTTCGGTATCGCCCGAAATATAAATTCTTTGACCGGCCAGTTCAATAAGGTAGCCGTTTCCTTCGCCCTGAGGGTGATAACGCAGCCTGTCGGGACTCGTATTGTAGGCTGCAACGGCTTCTATTGTCAAATGATCGATCGTTAACTGTGCTCCGTTTTTCATTACTTCTCCATAGCCGAGTTGGTCGGCTGCTGCCTGGTTCACAACAATGCGTGTTGTTGGCATAAGTAGTTTTTCAAGCAAGGCTTTGTCGAGATGATCTCCATGGGTGTGGGTAATCAGCACCAGATCGGGTGCATTGAACTGATGGTAATCGAGGGTATCACCCACCGGATCGACATAAATGGTGTGCTCTCCGGCTGTGATGACCAGCGAGGCATGTTCAACAGGAAAAAACTGTATTTGATCCTCAGTACTTTTACAAGCTCCGGCAAAAAGCAAAGGAAGCAGAGAAAAAATGATTGCTTTCATAAAAATGATGCTTTTGGTTCAATAATCAGAAAGTAAAAATTCGATACAAAATGCTGTTATTATAAAGTGCAAAGTAAGCAAATTGTTTAGCCCGATGGAATAAGCACCGCAATCACTCAGCATTTTAACATTTTCTGTTAATTTTGCAGCTTTACTGAAAACAAGCCGAGTGATGTTAAATAAAATACAAGCATTAAAAGAAGAAATTGCAGCAGTAAAGGCTGATAATAAGGATGAAGCAGAAGCTTTGCGAATCAAATACCTTAGTAAGAAAGGTTTGATTGGTCAACTGTTTGAAGAATTCAAGCAGGTGCCTGGTGATCAGAAAAAAGAGCTGGGAGCTGCCATCAATGAACTGAAAAATTTTGCCCAGGATAAAATCAACAGTCTGAAAGATACTTTTACTGCCACACGCAAAGGCGCACAGGGAATCGATCTGACCCTGCCGGGCGAAGCAATGAAGCTGGGAACCCGTCATCCGCTGGCTGTTGTGCGAAACGAAATCATCGACATTTTTGCCCGTTTGGGTTTCGTGGTAGCCGAAGGGCCTGAAATTGAAGATGACTGGCACGTGTTTTCTGCTTTGAATTTTCCACCGGAGCACCCGGCAAGAGACATGCAGGATACCTTTTTTATTGAGAAAGATCCTGATGTGCTGTTGCGCACACACACTTCAAGTGTTCAGGTTCGTATGATGGAAAAAACAAATCCGCCCATCAGGGCCATCTTCCCGGGTCGTGTTTTTCGTAATGAAGCAATTTCGGCCAGGGCACATTGCATTTTCCATCAAATTGAAGGATTATACGTCGATGAAAATGTGTCGTTTGCCGACCTGAAACAAACCCTCTTGTATTTTGCCCGCGAACTCTTTGGAGAAAAAACGCAGATCAGACTCCGGCCTTCGTATTTCCCCTTTACCGAACCATCGGCCGAAATGGACGTGAGTTGTTCAATTTGTGGAGGCAAAGGTTGCAATGTGTGTAAATACACCGGATGGCTCGAGATTATGGGTTGCGGAATGGTTGACCCCAATGTGCTCGAACTTTGTGGCATCGATTCGAAAAAATATACCGGATTTGCATTCGGAATGGGCATCGAACGCATTACCATGTTGAAATATGGCGTGAAAGATTTACGACTGTTTTTTGAAAATGATGTGCGTTTTCTGAATCAATTCCAGTCGGCCTTATAAAAGGAAAAAGTCAGTAAGTCATTGGTCATAGGGTTTTGCCCCTTATTTTTCCTTAATGACTTACTGACTTTTTCCTTACTGACTTATTGACCAATGACTTTTTCCTTACTGACTTCTTTTAGAGCACCTTTATTTCGTAAGTGAGCTCAATGGCTTTTTTGTACAGGGCCGATACGCCGCAATATTTATCCTGCGAAAGTTCAACGGCCCGCTTTAATTTGTCCAGGGGAAGATCTTTTCCTTTGAACTCATAAATCAGATGCATTTTTTCGTATTGTTTGGGATGCTCTTCGGTGAGGGTTCCATCCACCCGCACATTGAATGCTTCGGGTTCAATTTTCATCTTTTTCAGAATGGAAATAACATCCATGCCGGTGCAGCCTGCCAGCGAGGTAAGCATTAATACCTTGGGGCGTACGCCTTTATTATGCCCGCCAACCTCAGGTCCTGCATCAATTGTAAGTTTGTGTCCAAAGAGTTCTGTTTCAAACTCCATATCACCTTTCCAGCTTAATAATGTTTCTTGTACCATTTTTTCTGTTTTTGTTTGCAAAGAACTTAAATTAAGAAATTCTATTTTGTAATCAAGGTCACGCTCAAAAAAAAAAATCAACTTAAAGTTTTAATTTTTAAGCCAGCGTGCTGCCTTTTCTTAAATAGTATCAGCGAATCGTTCATTTGGTTTTTAGATTGATTGTTGCTGATTAAATGTTTTAATATTGTTGTTGTTCAAAGCTAAGTATTGTTATATTTACCTCTGAAATACGCAAGAAAAGGTTCTTTTTTAACAAAACATGTTATGAGAAGTTCACATTATAATCCAACTCCTGAAGATACCGATTTGTCGGAATTTAAATTCTTTAAGCATTTAACCGATACCGAAATCGGAAAGCTTAATTATGACAAAACCTGTCAGGTATACAAAAAAGGAAGTGTTGTTTATCGGGAAGGAAGTCGTTTAACCGGTTTTTACTGCATTACGAAAGGAATCCTCAAGATATACAAAACTGGTATCGACGGGAAGGAACAAATCATCAGGTTTGTAAAAGCAGGCGACATCGTGGCATTTCGTTCCCTTTTAAGTCAGGAACTGGCATGCACAACAGCCAAAGTGATCGACGATGCAGTGCTGTGTCACATACCTTATCAAACGCTTTTATTTCTGCTTCAAAACAACTGGAAGTTTTCCCATTGGATGATTCAGATTCTTTGTCGCGAATTGCGTGAAGCCAACGACTACATTACCGATATTGCCCAGAAAACGGTTAGGGAACGACTGGCCGAAGTACTGCTTTTGTTGAAGGACAGTTTTGATGTTGACGAAAGCAATACCCTTCAGATTGCCTTAACCCGCGAAGAACTGGCCAATATGGTCGGTACAGCCACCGAATCGGTCATCCGATTGTTGTCGGAGTTTAAACAGGATGGTTTGATCGAATTGAAAGGAAGAAAAATTCGTTTCCTCGATATGGCCACCTTGCGCCGTATGGCAAGTATTTAAGCAAACGATGCTATTGAAGTGGTGTTTCTTTTTGAACACAGGCTATTTCTACACTTATAAATTGAGTACCGTGCTTTTATTTTCCGGAAAATGAAGGCAGTAAGTGTTTTGGCCAATAGTAAATGCTTATCTGGCTATCCAGTCTTCGGGATTTAGTTTTACATTCTCTCTCCAGATCTGAAATTTGAGAATAGTTTTGTCGTCATCGCTGTCATCGACGTAAATTAAGCCCAATTCATGTTCAAGCGCTACCTGTTCGCCCTGTTTGACGTAAACTTCTTTTAAATTGGAATAAACGGTAATGTATTCGCCATGGCGAACAATCACCGCCGTGTTTCCACCCGGAATGGCAAAAACCCTGCTGACGGTTCCGTTAAATATGGCACGCGCTTTTTCTCCCGGCCGGGTGGTGATGTCGATGCCATTGTTCTGAATAATGATGTTTTTCATCACCGGATGGGCATGTTCTCCAAAGCGGTCGGTAATGATTCCGTGTTGGGTTGGCCACGGAAGACTTCCTTTATTCCTGGCAAAATCGGCCGAAAGAAGCTTGTATTCGGGCGTAGGGGCCATTTCTTTTGCCTTGCGGGCTTCCTCTTCAATGATGCGTTGTATTTCATTCTCGAGCCGCTTTTCGATCCGTTGTTGCGATCGAAGATGCGCTTTCAATTCCCGTTGCCGTTTCTGAAGTTGCTGGTAGTAATCAGATTGTTTGTTTTTTTCGTTTTTCAGTTTCGAAAAATCTTCCATCTGCTGCATGAGCACGGCTTGCTTTTCTTTTTGCAAGGCATTTAAATCGCTGATCTTTGCTTCAAGCACCGTCCTGATGGTTTCAATCTGTTGCGACTGTTTTTGCCTGAAACGCGCCATTTGCCGGGTATAGAGCAATCGTTTGTAGGCCTGATTAAAAGTCTCGCTCGATAAGAGAAAAATCAGTTTATTATAGTCGCCACGCTTACGGTAAGCCTGTTTAATGAGGTCGGAGTATTGTTGTTTGATCTTCTGAAGATCGTTGTTCATCATGTCGATGGCCAGTTGGTTTTCTTCGATCGATTGTTGAATGAGCGCCAGTTGCTGGTTGTAATCGCTGATGAGCTGGTTACGCAGGGTAATTTGCTCATTGATCAGATTGAGTCTGTTGAGCGATGCTTTGCTGTTTTCGCCGGTTTTATTCAAAAGCCAGTTGGTATATTCAATTTCCTTCCGGGTTTTTTCCTTCTTTTCCTTTAAGTCATTGAGATTTTGTGCTCCGGCATGAAATACGGCGGGAACAGTTATTAAAATAAACAATATGCATCGTAGGAGCCTGCTCATTGTTGTTTCAACAGCTTTAGCTGATCGTATTTTTCGGGTATGGTGAATGTAAAGTTTTTTTCTTTATTAAGTACCGGTTTTGTTAGTTTTAACTTAAGACCTGCATGCTGGAGTGTTGAACTGAAGTCAACGGCAATTAATTGTGGAAACATGCTTCGTCCGCTTTGTTCAAAATCATCGTAGGCAATGTTGATGCTTTCGTGGTTCTTGATGTTGCGGAAAGTAATTCTTCTGATCACAAACAGGCGGGGATCAATCCAAACATTGTAGGAAATGAATTCATGATCATCCATTCGGCGCATGTAGCGGCTCAGGCGTTTTTCGTTGCCATCGCTCAGGGCCTTGCCGATCTTGCTTTTGAACTGACTGTCGATGCGGTACATGTTGCTGTCGATGTACGAAGTAAGTTCTTTCTCAAAAAACGATTCGTCGACCAGCTTGCTGATATCGGCAGTGAGCAGGGCCTCCATCATTTGATAATCGATGTCGAAACCCAATACTTCCTGAAGTGATGAAATGCCTTCGTCGATGAAATATTTCTCGAAATAATTAACCACTTTCAAACTATCGGGCGAAAGCATGGCACGGCCAACGGGCATGTTCAGTTTACGAAGTGTAAGCAAAATATAATCGTCGCGATCGATGCTGAACTGGCCCGAGAAGGAGGCACGGTCGTCGTTGTTGTAATACGACAGCACCATTTTTCGGGCTTCATAGCTTTTATAATCGGGTGATTCTTTATTGACCTTTCTCATTATTTTGCCTGCCGGCATAGGCTTTACCGGGTAATCAACCAGCATACGGCGGGTACTGCACGATGTAAAAATCAGGATGCCGGCCAGGACGATTAAAGTATGGAATTTGCGTTTGTTCTTCAGCATTATCTTTCTTCTTCAATATACCGCTTCTCGCTGATTTTATTTTTCAGTAATTCCGATTCGTTTCCCATATCCAACGACTTTTGCCAGTACTTAATTGCCTCGTCAACATCATTTAACATGAAAAGGATATCGCCATAGTGTTCAACTATGACTTCACTTTCGTCGCCTCCGTTTTTCATGGCCGTATCCATGTAAAATTTTGCAAGCCGGTATTCCTTTTTCTGAAAAAGCACCCAGGCGTGGGTGTCGAGGTAGGTGGGGTTGTTTGGATTGGCCTGAACCACCCGGCCGCTTAACACTTCTGCTTTTTCGAGTTGTTCTCCGTGCAACGACAGGTAATAGGCATAATTGTTCATGGCCATGAAATTTTCGGGTTCCATTTCTATTACCTTTTCAAAGGCCTGAAACGCTTCCTCGCTTTGTTCCATGTTATAATATGCTTCGGCACGGTACAGTTCGAACTGGGCTTCCAGTCGCTTGTTGTCGGCTACATAAATTTGTCCGTTTTCGAGTACCGAAAGTGCCTTGTCGTAATTTTTAAGCTGAATTTGTGCAACGGCATTGAGCACGTAGAGCAGGGGCTGGGTTGGAAATAACAGCATGGCACGTTCGGTATGCAGGGCCATGTTTTCAAAATCGAGCATCCGGTTTTCGGTAAGAATCAGTTGCTCCCAAAGTGGATAAGTGTCGGGATTGATTTCAAGTGCCTTCACCATGAAGTCGCGTGCTTCGGCTTCGCGACCCTGCTGTATCAAATAATCGGCTTTGATGCTGTAACTTCTGGCATCGTCGGGATGGGCCTTAAGCAGCATCCCGATCAGTGCTTCCATTTGTGTGCTGTCGAGCTTCATTTTCTCAGGTGCACCCACCATCATCAGATAGAGCTGTATTTTGGTTTCGATTTCGATTTCGGGATTTGAAAAGGCAATGCTCGCATGTTCAAATCCTTTTTGAGTTTCTTTCTTCTGGAGATAAAACGAAGCCAGTGAAAAATGTACAAAACTGTTGGAGGGATCGATCTCGATTACTTTGTTATAGTATTCAAGGGCTTTGTCCATGTTTCCGTCTTCCTTGTACATATCGGCCATTACGCCGTAGTATTCGGGCACCCCGGGATAGCGGCCAATGAGCTTTTCTATTTCGTTGTAGGCTTCCTTGTTTTTGCCTGCCTGGCGGTACAAATGCTGGCGCGAAAGCGCAATTTGTTCGTTGTATCCGCCTGCTTGCTCGAGTTCATTATAGGCCTTGATGGCTGCATCGTAATTTTCGGCCGAAGTGAGCAACAGGGCATTCATGTAGTAATAATCGATGTTGTCGGGATACTTTTCAATCAGGCGGCTGTAAATCTCACTGGCTTTTTCATACTGGTTGTTGTTCTGATGAATTTGTGCCAGTAAAAGCTGATACCACTTGTTTTCAGGATTGATTTGAATGGCCTTTTCAAGCAGCAGTGCGGCGCTGATTAATTCCCCCTTGCCAACATAAATATTGGCCAGTTCATACAGTGATGCTGCCGAAGTGGGGTCGATTTCAAGACAGTTGTTGAAATACTGAATGGCAGCATCGCTGTTGCCCAGCATTTTTTGTTTCAAGCCTTCGATATACAGGTATTCAAATTCGATGGACTTCTCTTCCGACAAATTTGAAGCATTGACTTGCTGGTTGCTTACGGTATTTTGCGTTGTTTCCTGTTGGCTTATCTGCTGGTTGGTTTTGCATCCAAATGCCAAAACCAGTGTGATAAGTCCAATAAATTGGTATTGTTTCATTTTAATTCGGCCTTTTAATGTTTGCCGGTGTGTCCAAATCCACCTGCTCCTCTTTCTGTCTCCTCTAATTGCTCTGCTTCATTCCACTCAACCGTTTCGTGTTGCGCGATGACCATCTGACAAATTCGCTCTCCGTTCTGAATGGTAAATGTTGTGTTGGACAGGTTTACTAAAATGATGCCAATTTCTCCGCGGTAGTCTGCATCGATGGTACCGGGCGAATTCAGGACGGTAATTCCGTGTTTCAGGGCAAGGCCACTGCGTGGTCTTATTTGTGCCTCATAATTTTTGGGAAGTTCAATGAACAGCCCGGTTGGAATTAATGCCCGCTCCAATGGCTTCAGCTCAACGGGTTCTTTTAACGATGCACGCAGATCCATACCTGCCGACATGATTGTACTGTAGGCTGGTAGCGGATTATTGGATTGATTAACAATTTTTACGATCATTTGATATCGAATGTTTTCCCTTGTACCTGTGAGTGGTTTTTATACCCCAAAATTTTTCAAGTCGCTAAGATATACATTCTTAGGTACAATATCGAACCCCAAAGGCTTTTTAAAACATTTTAAGATTTTTTGGTTTCATATTCGATCGTATTTTCCGTTCTTTATCCGGCCGATATTTTGTTAAGCATGAATAAAACTCCAGACTGGTCCGATAAAACCATCTTAGTGGTTGAAGATGAACCGGTAAACCAATACTTTTTTAAAACGGTTCTTGAAACAAGCAGGATCTCAATACTGTTTACCGCTAGCGGACAAGAGAGCATCGAGCTGGTGCTCGAACATCCCGAAATCGATTGTGTTTTGATGGATATCAGGTTGCCGGGAATTGATGGTTTTGAAGCGACCCGCCAGATTAAGAAAATCAGACCTGAGCTGGTGGTAATTGTTCAGACTGCCTATGCCTTAAGCAACGACCGGCTGAAAGCATTCGAAGCAGGTTGTGATGTATACTTAACAAAGCCGCTTCAGGTAGCGCAGCTTTTTGAAGTCCTGCAAAACTATCTTCATTAATATACTGGCGGGGTAAAAGCGTCCTCAATGTGTTCGATTTCGTATTTTTCATCGCCGAACCATTTGATGCTTACCACATCGAAGCGGGCTTCCAGGTCGATTTCTTTCTCCAGCAGATAGGCCTCGGCAGCATGAACCAACAGGCGGATTTTTTGCTCCGATATACTATCGCGGGGTTCTTCATAAATCACGGCACTGCGGGTTTTTACTTCAACAAAAACGATTTGCTGCCTGTGAACTGCAATCAGATCAATTTCAGCCCGGTCGTAGCGCCAGTTGCGTTCCTTTATCCGAAAACCTTTTTCGGTAAGAAATTTTAGTGCAAGGTCTTCACCTTTTTGTCCCAGATCGGTATGATGAGCCATCTTCGTTTTTATTGTACAAGTTCAACATGATCGCTTTGAATAGTAAGCTTGCAGTTAGCTCCCAGCAGCAACGGATAATTCTCCGGCTGATGACCGGCGGGGAAGTTGAACAGAACAGGAAAACCGTATTCGGCAACGGCATCCAGAATGATCTCCTGCCAGGTCTTTCCAAAGGGGCTCTCGTGGTCTTTCATGCCGGTAAAACTGCCCACAACAAGAGCCGCAAGTCCCGCAAGTTTTCCTCCGGCTTTCAGATTCATCATCATCCGGTCGAGGTGATAGAGGTATTCCGACAGGTCTTCGATAAAAAGTATTTTTCCCTTAGTATCTATATCGTATGGGGTTCCTCTGAGGCTGTATAAAATGGAAAGATTTCCGCCAACAAGCATTCCTTCGGCCTTGCCGCCAATATTGTGCTCCGATGCCTGAAGCTCATAGCGAACTTGTTTTCCTTCGAGGGTATTCATCAGGATTTCAAACCCGGGTGTTGGCTTGTCATTCTCCAGAAAATAGCGGGGCATTGCAGCGTGTACCGAGGCAATATTCATTTGCTGCAGGGCCGAATGGATGACGGTCACATCGCTGAAACCAACAATCCATTTGGGATGATCGATGAAATGCGACCAGTTAATTCCTTTCAGGGTGCGCAGGCTGCCATAACCACCGCGCGAACAAATGATGGCTTTAATGGAAGGATCGTCAATCATGGCCTGGAAGTCGGAACGCCGGTCTTCATCCTTCCCTGCAAACTGATGGTCGACTGCATAAAGATGCTTTCCGCGTACAATAGGGTATCCCCTTGCTTGTAAAAGTGCGATGGCCGGCTCTACCGTTTCACGATCGGTTTTAGATGCCGGAGAAATAAGGGCCAGCTGATCGCCGGGCTGCAGGTAGGGTGGAATCTTCATGACGGGTACCTGTTTTTCTTGTAAAGATACATTATTCACTAAGAAAAAAGGCCACGCCTGAGCGCAGCCTTTATTCTGAGAAAGTAATAAATTATTTAACGTGTGCTGACCCAAACCTTCGAACCTGTATGTTTCGAACGGTAAGCGTTCATTGCCTTGATGGCCTCATTTTTTTCAAAAAACGAATCGATGATCACCCGGTAATAGCTGTTTTCCATTTTAATAATTTCGGCCTGGTGACCATTGTTCAACAAAGTACCCTGTAATTGCTTTGCGTTATCAAGGTGCTGAAAACTTCCCCCTACCAAAATGTAGGGTGCAATTTTTTCAAGCTGACCGGGTGCTGTTTGGGCAAGCTGTCCTGTTTCGTCCACCTCGCCTGCCTTTGGCTGAAATGAGTTGAGCAGCTGAATGGGGTTCAGATTCGACGACTGTAAGATCAAATCGTTCTTCAAGGGGAAAAGTGACAGGCTGAGCACCAAAGCAATACTTGCTGCTACCTTGATGAGGTCGCGCTTGCGGTGAACGACACGAACGGCCGGCCGCGGCTGATAAGGCCTGATTTCGTGCTTCGGCTTCAGCGCTTCGTAGCTGAATGGCTGAAGGCCATAGGCTGCAGCCAGATCAATTTGATTCACCGACTGATAAATGATGGCTCCCGAACGGTCGAAAACCATTGAGCCCAGTGAACCCAGTTCTACCTTTTCTCCATTGTTGAGGCGCAGACTCAGCTGGTCGACAAAGTTCATCACTGCCGATTGTGCCTGAGCATAGCTTATCTGTTCCTTTTCAACCATATAACTGACCAGCAGGCCATCGTTACGACTGATTTTACTGTTGAAAATCACCGCTTTGCCGGGTGGTGTAAAACTGTGCTCTTCACGGTTGTACTGCGCGGGCTGATAATTCGAAATAAAGGCTCCGAAATCGGGAACGACCACGCATTCGTGAAACTGCATCAAATAGGCTATGTGTTTTGTAATGTCCATATTTTCTATTCAGGACTTCAAAAATAAGCAAAAACAGGGCGCGGACAAAACATAGTTTTCAACAGTGTTAATAAAATGTTGAAAAAGGGCCATTGCGCCGATGAAAGTAGCTGCAAGTGTATTATTTGTTATTTTTGTGTTGGCTAAAACAAAAAATCAAATGACTAAGAAAATCCTTGTAACGGGCGGAACCGGCTACATTGGTTCCCACACCGTAGTTGAACTGATGGAAGAAGGCTATGAAACCATTATTGTTGACGATCTTTCCAATTCATCGGCCGATGTGCTCGACAGTATTGAAAAAATTGCGGGTAAGCGGCCGGCTTTTGAGCAATTTGATCTTACCGACAAAACAAAACTGGATCAATTTTTTGAGAAACACCGTGGCCTGGATGCAATCATCCATTTTGCAGCCAGTAAGGCAGTGGGCGAGTCGGTTGAAAAACCCCTGCATTATTACCGCAACAACCTGCTTTCGTTGATCAATTTAATCGAATGTCAATTGGAATTTAATGTCCCCAACATTGTATTTTCCTCGTCGTGTACGGTTTATGGGCAACCCGAAAAATTACCGGTGACCGAGCAGACTCCCCGAAAAGATGCCGAATCGCCCTACGGGAATACCAAAAAAGTAAACGAAGATATTCTGAACGACAGCATTCGTGCCTTTCCTCAGCTAAAAGGAATTGCACTGCGTTATTTTAACCCCATTGGTGCCCATCCTTCGGCAATGATTGGTGAGCTGCCTTTGGGGGTTCCGCAAAACCTGGTTCCTTTTATCACACAAACAGCAGCCGGTTTGCGCGATGAGCTGAAAGTGTTTGGCGACAACTACGATACCCCCGACGGGTCGGCTGTTCGTGACTACATCAACGTGGTTGATCTGGCAAAAGCCCATGTGATTGCAATCGACCGCTTATTGGCTGGTAAAAACAAGAAAAGTTACGAGGTGTTCAACCTGGGAACCGGAAACGGTTTTTCGGTGCTCGAAATTGTGAAAGGCTTTGAAAAGGCCACCGGGGTAAAATTGAATTACAAGATAGTCGACCGCAGGGAAGGCGACATTGAAAAAATATGGGCCGACACCACTTATGCCAACAGTGAATTGGGATGGAAGGCTGAAACCAGCCTTGAAGCAACCTTGCTTTCGGCCTGGAACTGGGAAAAGAAGATCAGGGGAATTCATTAATGGATCAAATAGAGACAAAGGAACAGGCCTTGACCTGCTTCTGAAACAATAGTTTTAAGATACAGGAACACCTTTTTGCATTGGGCAGGGAGGTGTTTTTTTCTTTTTTGGAAACAGTATATCAAATACATTGATTAATAAGTTGCATAAGTTAACAAAACGCCATATCTTGTTGACGATAAATTTCTTATGAATACATAAGAAGAATGTTTTACCCAACTTAAACGTTTGTTATGGTTAATTTAAATGATGCAGGCAAGCGTGATTTCATCAATCAGATTAAAAAGATTCTTGAAGAAAACGCTGAGCCAATTTCTCAGGCAGGTTTCGACCCCCTTCCAAAAATCGAAGCATTAAGCAGCAAAGCGGCAGCGGTTGAGGCTGCCGAGGTTAAACAGCAACAGGCGCAAGCTGCGGCCAAAGATGCCACAAAGCTGGCGCGAAACACCTTAAGTGAAGCTTACAAGGAAGCTTCAGAGACGGTGAGTTTGTTGGAGGGCTTATTAGGGAAGGACCACAATTTGATCAAAGAGATCAAAAAGATGAGAACTTAATCGGATTTCAAAAGGCAGGCCAACAACCTGCCTTTTGAATGAATCAATACGACGGGTTGACAAGCTGCTCCCCGAGGCTGTCAGGGCAAAAAAGTGGGGGAGCATGATAAAAAACAAGGATTTCGGCCTGCTCCCCGAGGCTGTTAAGGCAAAATCCAAGGGTAGCAAGTTGCTCCCCGAGGCTGTCAGGGCAAAAAAGTGGGGGAGCATGATAAAAAACAAGGATTTCGGCTTGCTCCCCGAGGCTGTTAAGGCAAAATCCAAGGGTAGCAAGCTGCTCCCCGAGGCTGTCAAGGCAAAAAAGCGGGGGAGCAAGTTTCCATCCAAGACTTGATGGCTGAAATTGTTGACTCAATAATTACCTGACTGACGATTATTACCATTTTGGTAACTTTGTTGTATATTGTCGATATTAACTATGAAAGACAATGGGTTTTTATTCGCTTTATAGGCACCCACAGTGATTATGATCAGGTAGATGCAGATAAAATTTAACAATTATGCAAATCAAAGCGATAAAAACAGAAGAAGATTACAACAAAGCCTTAAGAAGGCTTGAAGAAATATTTCATGCTCCTATTGATTCGCCCGATGGTGATGAAGCAGAAGTACTTTCAATTTTAATAGAAAAATTTGAAGATGAAAATTATCCTGTTGATGCTCCCGATCCGATTGAAGCAATTCTTTTTAGGATGGAACAAATGAAAATGGATAAAAAAGATCTTGCTAAAATTATAGGATATAAAAGCAGGGTATCGGAGATATTAAGCAAAAAGCGAAAATTGAATATTAACATGATTCGCCAATTGCATAAAAAGATGAATATTCCTTATGAGTCATTACTCAACGATTATTAGCAGCCCCTTTTAATTTCCTTTTTAAACTTCTATTTTTGACAGATTAAACAAACTATTAATTTTTGGACTTGTGTTAACTGAAACCCATTCAAATACCTCATTTATGAAAACGATTCTGATCACCGGAGGAGCCGGTTTTATTGGCTCGCATGTAGTACGACTGTTTGTGAACAAGTACCCCGACTACAACATTGTGAACCTCGATAAACTGACCTATGCCGGCAACCTGGCCAACCTCACCGATATAGAAAGCAAGCCCAATTATGAATTCATCAAAGGCGACATTGTTGACGACGAATTCATGATGAAACTTTTCGAAGAAAAGCAGTTCGACGGCGTGATTCACCTGGCTGCCGAAAGTCATGTCGACCGGTCGATCAGTAATCCCACCGAGTTTGTATTTACCAATGTGATTGGTACCGTTAACCTGTTGAATGCCGCCCGTGCCATCTGGAAAGATAACAACAAGGGAAAACTGTTTTACCACATTTCGACCGATGAAGTATATGGTTCACTGGGCAGTGAGGGCATGTTTACCGAAACAACAGCCTACGATCCGCACAGTCCGTACTCGGCATCCAAAGCCAGCTCCGACCATTTTGTGCGTGCCTATCACGACACCTTTGGTATTCCTGCACTGGTTTCGAACTGTTCAAACAACTATGGATCTTTTCAATTTCCCGAGAAGCTGATTCCGCTTTTTATCAACAACATTAAAAACAATAAGCCGCTGCCTGTGTATGGTAAGGGGGAAAATATCCGCGACTGGTTATGGGTTGAAGACCATGCCCGGGCCATCGATTTGATTTTCCACAAGGGAAAGCCGGGCGAAACTTACAACATTGGCGGGCATAACGAATGGAAGAATATCGACCTGATCAGGGAAATGTGTGCCATTATGGATCGCAAGCTGAAGCGCGAAAAAGGAACTTCCGAAAAGCTCATCAGCTATGTAAGCGACCGTGCAGGCCATGATTTGCGTTATGCGATTGATTCAACAAAGCTGCAAAATGAACTGGGCTGGGTTCCAAGTCTTCAGTTTGAAGAGGGGCTGGAACTGACCATCGACTGGTACCTCGAGAATGAAGAATGGCTCAACAATGTGACCAGCGGCGATTACCAGAAGTACTACGAGCAGATGTACAAAAACCGATAATTTTTTGCTTTGGAAAACCTGTTAATTATTACGCCTGTAAAAGATGCGCTTGAAACGGCACAACAGGCCATTGCCCTTGTGTGCCAATCGAAACACGCTGCTGAATACAGGGTGTACAACGATTTGAGCCGTCCCGAAAATACAATCAAACTGGACGAAGGGCAGGAGCAGGGGTACACCCTGATCAATATTGCAGAAAAAGTCGATACACCTTCGCCCAATTATCGCTTTACACTCAGGGATGCGCAGAGAGGTGCACTTGAAATGAATGCTGCTTTGCTGATTGTTGAATCGGACGTGTACGTGCAGCCCGATACCATCGAAAGGCTGCAACAATTTGCGGCAACACACAGCGAGTGTGGCATGGTGGCCGCTGTAACCGTCGATGAGAACAATGCAATCAATTTTCCTTATTTGCACATTCAGCCAAAATCAAACGAGCCGATTGACACTTCGCACCGCTTAAGCTTTTGCTGTACGCTGCTTACTTTGCCCTTGTTAAAGCAACTCGATTTCGATCAGTTGTCGGATAAAAAGGACTGGTTTGATGTTCAGATCTCGCGCGATTCGCGCAGGCTGGGTTTTGTGAATTATGTATTGCCCGATGTGCGCGTCAGGCATTTGCCACACAGCAGCCGACCCTGGAAGCAGCTCAAATACACCCATCCGGTGAAGTATTATCTGAAAAAGTGGTTCCTCGGGAAAGACCGGATTTAAGGGGCTAACCTTTTCAGCCACCAGCCATCGATGCTTTTTTTGTAGGCAATGCGGTCGTGCAACCTGAAGGGTCGTCCCTGCCAGAACTCCATCCGGCTGGGCTTAATCACGTATCCGCCCCAGTTCCCGGGACGTTCGATGGTTTTTCCTTCCCATTTTTGTGAAGCCTCCTTCCAAAGCTTTTCAAGCGACTGGCGGTCTTCAATTTCGCTGCTTTGCTTTGAAACAACGGCGCTGAGCCGGCTTTCGTGGGGCCGCGATTGAAAGTAGAAGTCTGAAATTTCGGCAGGCGCTTTGATGGCTGTTCCTTCTATTTTTACCTGTCGTTCGAGTTCGGGCCAAAAAAAGTGAGCCGCTATTTTTTTGTTGAATTCCAGATCTTTTCCTTTCCGGCTTTCATAGTTGGTGAAGAAATACAGCCCGTCGTCTTTAAGGTACTTGAGCAGGACCACCCTGATTGAAGGCTGCATGTTCTCGCCTGTTGTGGCGATGGTCATGGCCGTATACTCACTGCATTGTGCCGCTTTGGCCTCGTTGAGCCAGATTTCAAGCTGTCTTAAGGGATTGGTGTCGACCGACTTTTTTTCAAGCGTTTTTTGCTGGTATTCGCTGCGTATTTCCGATAGATCCATCGTTTTTCATTTTTTATTGGAACAAAACACGGTGTTAAAGGTTTTCTCCATACCCGAATTAAATGGCCGGAGTTGATTAGCAGGCTTAAAACATTTTTTACGAGAAAAAATAATCCTACTTTTGTGGCAGTGTAAACCTTTTGAAGAGAAAAATGACCGATCAGCCAATTCCGGAGAAGACCAATCGCTACGATAAGAAAAATATGCTTGTAATTGCCCTTTCGGTAGTATTGCTTGCAGTAATGGTGATGTTTTTCATGCAACGAAGGGAACACAAGGGCATTGTTCAGGAGTTGAATATAGAGAAAGATTCAATCCAGGTGGAGCTCGAGCAGATGGTGGTCAATTACGATTCGTTGAAAACCGACAACGATGAACTCAACAACCATATTTTGATTACACAGTCGGAAATTAAAAACCTGCTTGTTGAAATTGATCAGGTGAAAAAAGCCAGTTATCGTGAGATTTCGCAGTACCGCGACAAGGTAAATACCCTCAGGGGCATCATGAAAAGCTTGTACAATCAGATTGATTCGCTCAATGAGCGCAATAAGGTGCTCTTTGCCGAGAATCAGGAAGTGAAGCAAATGTATTCTGAAGAAAAAAACCGGAATGAGGAACTCGAAATAGAAAAAGCCAAATTGGAAGAGCGGGTAAAAAAGGCGCAGATTCTCGAAGCACTTAATCTGAGGGGTACCGGCTTAACACCCAGAGATCGTGAAACCGACAAGGTGGCGCGTACCCAAAAACTGATCATCAGTTTTACTTTAAGCAAAAATCTGACGGCGCCCAGGGGAGCCAAAAATGTGTACATACGCATTATGCGGCCCGATCAGCTCTTGCTTCTGAACGAAGGGGAAAACCTGTTCCGTTTCGAAGATCTGAAAATACCCTACACCGCCATGCGCGAAGTGAATTACGAGGGAATGGAACTTCCCGTGAATATCTTCTGGGACAATACCGGAAAAGAAGCGCTGTTGCCAGGCACTTACACCGTCGATGTTTTTGCCGACGGGTACAATATTGGAACTGCCGAATTTGTGTTATTACAATAAATAAAAGCGGTGTTTGCGCACCGCTTTTCCTGATTTTGATAAAAAGAAATCATTCCTGATTTTATTCAACCAATCAACTCCGTTCAATACTTTGTTCTTTATCAGGTATAGCTGTTACGTTAATTTTAATGAGGTAGTTTCAGTTTTGATCTCTTTTCTTTGAATTTTGTTTTACTACTCAAGCGCAAAATCATGGCAAAGCATTTTTCAGGTGACACAATTCATTTTAAGAAATTCAATATCAGTAGTGCATTGTATGCGCTGGCAGCACTCGAACAGGGCTTTAGGGTACGCATAAGCGATTTTGAACCCGACTTTTCCTTTCTGCCCGAACTGAGCACCCTGCATCCAATGAGCCTGAGCGAAGTTCCGGCGGCCTATCGTGCGTGGAAGAGCATTTATCACTTGTCAGGCTTATTTCCGCAGCTCTTTTTTCCGCAGCGGGTCATTGCCCTGAACGAAGCGGGCACCATCGATGTGAATGCAGCGAATCTTTTCGATAAGCTGTTGAAACGTGAGCGCGAAAACAGTTCCCTGCCCCTGAAATTATCAAAATATCCTTCACTTCGGGCACTCAACAGCTCGTTCGACAGCGCCATGCTCGTGTACGAATACCGTTTCGACCGCCAGCAGGCACTTAACGAACTGTATCGCATGTGCATTTCGAAAGGGGCCGTATTAACAAAGTCCGGTGAGGACCGGCAAACGAAACAGGAGTTGCAGGCAATGCCTGTTCAACATGAAGATTACGTACTGTTTGGTGAGGCAGACAAATGGAAGTTCGACAACAGCCTTCGTTATGAAACCGATCATTTCACCATCACGGCACAAAAGGTAGCTCACCAGCTTCCTGTTCATTTCTATCTTAAAAAGCACGAGGCAGGCATTGATGCTTTGCTCAGCAAGGCAGAACAAGGTTTTCAAGGCCTCCAACTCGACTGGCAACCCCGCCACAAGGAAGCTTTGCATAAAATGATTGTGAAGCAGCAAGCACTGATTCCCGACGATGAACTGCTTTACGACGGCCCCTTGAGTATCTGGCCGGCGATGATGAAAATTAACCAGCGAAAAATTAACAGACAACTGGGCGAAAAACTGAAATGGAAAAGCATTTCTGGCACGCAGGCTTCCAACCGGATGTCGGGGCAACTGTTCAGGCAAATTGAGCAGGAATGTAACGAGAAATTCGATCTGGCGCGGCAAACAGGTCTTGCTTATGCTGCTTTTTCCTATTATTTCTACCGCTATCGCGATCATATCGACGAAATGATCGATACGGCCTACGAACTGATGCAGCATCAGCGTAATCCCGAAACAATCTGGAAACAGGCCGAAGAAAAGGTGATCGCTACCGTGTATCGCCGGGAATTGTAATTTTTATGAAAATAAATGATAGGTGAGGGTAACCCTTTGCCCCTTTTGGGAATAAACAGTAAACTAAGTTTATTTAACCAACACTTATCTTATGAACAAAAAAGTGATTTTAATTACCGGGGCATCGGCCGGTATTGGCGAAGCAGCTGCGTGTATGTTGCTAAAAAAGGGCCACATTGTATATGCTGCAGCGCGCAGGGTGGATAAAATGAAAGTACTTGCTGCATCGGGTGCATTGCTTTTAAAGATGGATGTATGCGACGAGCAGTCGATGCGTGCCGGTGTCGAAAAGATCATTGCCGAACAGGGAGGCATCGATGTTTTGGTTAACAATGCCGGATATGGCTCGCTGGGCGCCCTCGAGGAAGTGGCATTGAGCGAAGCCCGGCACCAATTCGAGGTCAATGTGTTTGGGGCAGCCAGGTTGACACAACTGGTGTTGCCGGTCATGCGCAGAAAGGGCAGCGGACGCATCATCAACATTTCTTCGGTGGGAGCGCGCCTGTATGAACCATTGAGTGCCTGGTACCATTCGACCAAGTTTGCCATCGAAGGGCTGAGCGATTGTCTTCGTCTCGAGCTCCAGGCTTTTGGTGTCGATGTGGTATTGATCAGGCCGGGCTTTATCCGTACCGAATGGGACAAGGTAGCCCACGAGCAACTTCAGAAGTTTTCATCGGATGGTCCTTATGCCGGCTTGGCTGAATTGCTGGCCAATGCCCAGCAAGATTTTTTGTTTCCTTACTTTGCCTCCGATGCCAACATTGCCGCCAAAACCATCGTACGCTCCATCGAAGCCCGTAGGCCCCGTACCCGCTATGTGTGCGGTCGTGGAGCCAGGGCCTTTCTTTTGTCGCGTCAACTCTTTTCCGACCGCATGCTCGATCGTGTGTTGCGCCTGATGCTGACCACCTTTGGTAAACCGTCAAAATCAGAAAGTAAGGCAAGGAAAACAGTGCCCGCCCGGCGTGCCTGATTGATCATGGAGAGAATGAACCACCACAAAGGTTTTTGGCCAAAGCCGAAACGCTTCAATTAAAAACGTTGATTCCTCTGATTGGGCATACTTTTAAGTTGACCGATCCGCGAGAAGGAAAAGCCTGGTTTAATGAAATTTGACTTTATCAACAAAGGGCTTTTCCATGCTTGTTTCCTTTGTTTCAATTTAGGTAAAACGAAAAAAGCCCGGAAGTGACTCCGGGCTTTCTTATCTTGTTTCGGGGTTTTAGCTTCTTACAGCTGCCACACCCGGAAGTTCTTTACCTTCGAGGTATTCGAGAAGGGCTCCACCTGCAGTTGAGATGTAAGAAACCCCGTCGGCCAAACCAAATTGATTGATACAGGCTACCGAGTCACCACCTCCAATGAGTGAAAAAGCTCCTTTTTGGGTTGCAGCTACAATGGCATCGCCAATGGCACGTGAGCCTTTCGAAAAGGTTTCGAATTCGAAAACCCCAACAGGACCGTTCCAAAGAATAGTACCCGATTCTTCGATTACCTTTTTCATATTGGCAATGCTTTCAGGACCGGCATCCAATCCCTGCCATCCGTCGGGTATTTCGTTTGAAGGAATGGTTTTGGTATTGGCATCGTTCGAAAAGTCATCGGCTGCCAGTACGTCGGTAGCCATAATGAGCTGAACTCCTTTTTCCTTTGCTTTTTTCTCGATGGTTTTAGCCATTTCAAGATAGTCGTCTTCACAAATTGAATCGCCAATCTTTCCGCCACGGGCTTTTACAAAAGTATAGGTCATGCCTCCGCCAATAATAAGGTTATCAACCTTGTCGAGGAGGTTTTCGATAATGGTAATTTTTGATGATACCTTGGCTCCGCCCATGATGGCAGTAAGTGGTTTCGAAGGGTTCGTGAGCACTTTGTCAAGGCTTTCAAGTTCGCTGCCGATTACGTAGCCAAACATTTTGTCGTTGGGGAAGAATTTGGCAATAATGGCGGTTGATGCATGGGCACGGTGGGCCGTTCCAAAGGCATCGTTGATCCAGCAGTCGCCATTTTTCGACAGTGCCTCGGCAAAAGCCTCATCGCCCTTGGTTTCTTCGGGGTGGAAGCGCAGGTTTTCAAGAATCAGTACTTCGCCGGGTTTAACTTCACCAGCCATTTTTAGTGTGGCATCACCAATGCAGTCGGGTGCAATATTTACTTTTGCTCCGTCGAGCAGCTCCGAAAGGTGATTCACCAGATGGCGCAGTGAGAATTTGTCTTCCGGTCCGTCTTTCGGACGACCAAGGTGCGACATGATAATTGGCGATCCTCCTTTTTCAATTACTTTTTTAATGGTTGGAAGTGCCGCTCTCATGCGGGTATCGTCGGTAATTTCAAACTTTTCGTTAAGCGGCACGTTAAAGTCAACTCTGATGAGTGCTCTTTTGCCTGAAAAATCGTAAGATTCAATTGTTTGCATTGCGTTTAACTTTAGTTCTTAATTGAAAATCAAAGATAAGAATTTATGATTTAACCCCAGATGAACCAACTGATTTATTGATGAATTTAAAATTATGTTAGCATGGGTTTTCTTTTCTGATCAGGGGAAAGCTTCCTTCGGCTCCGGGCGAAAAAAAACCGGCTCTAAAAGAGCCGGATAATAAAATTCAGGCTTAATCGGTGTTCCCCAAACACAACTAAATGTAATGCTTAACTTCAGTACCTGTTTTATAGTTAATTCCGATTTTGATCAATTGGTTACCCTAAAAATAGAAAAAAAATATTCAATTGAACAATATATTCATGAATATTTACTTTAAAAGGTTTGATGTTAAGTGCAAAAGGTATTAATACAGGCACATACAAGTATCTTGTAATGGCAGGAGGTGTGCTTATTTATATTTCTTGTCAGCATGAAAAAAGCTGCCTGGTAGTTGGCAGCTTTTCAAATTTAATCGTCGTATCTGTTATTTCCACGGTCACGATTAAATGACCGATGTTCTCCGCCATCACGGTTTCTGTTATCGAAACGGCGTTGTTCCTGGCGACGGCCTCCTCCGTTGCCAGCTCCAAAACGGCGGTCGGATGTGCGTTTTTCTTTGGGCTTTGGTTCCGATTTTTTTACTACAAGGTAGTTGCCCATAAACTTGGTGTCGTTCAATTGCTCGATTGCTGCTGCGCCTTCCATTTCATTGATCATTTCAATAAAGGCATAACATTTCGACATGCCGGTTTCACGATCCATGATGAGTTTTGTTGAGGCGACGGTGCCGAACTGGCTGAATAGCTCTGTAAGATCATCTGCGGTTGTTTCGGCATTGAGTTTTGCTACAAAAATGTCCATAAAAGAAGATTAAATAAAAAATTGAATAATTAATTGTTAGAAGTTGTGTTGCAAAACAATCAGTCTGGGTGATGAAATGTTATGACGAAACAAATTCTAATGAAGCAAAGCTATTGAATATTAAACAGAAGTAAAAGTGATTTTTAATTTTTCAACATGAAAAAAAGGAGGAAAAATTATAAAATAGATCCATTGGATCGTTTTTTTAGGGAAAAGAAAAAGGGACTGTAGCTAAGTCCCTTATGAAATTTATTTCCGTGTTACATGAATCTTATGTGTTGGAGGAAGGTTTTCATTGCGGTTGGTCACGGCCTGCATCACATGTTGTGCCACCTCAGAAAATGCCTTTCCTGTAACAGAATCGGGATCGTTGGCAGCCGGAGTTCCCATGTCGCCGCCTTCGCGTATGCTTTGTACAATCGGAATTTGCCCCAGGAATGGAATATCGAGTCTTTCGGCCATTTTGCTTCCTCCGTCTTTGCCGAAAATGTAATAACGGTTGTCGGGCAATTCAGCGGGGGTAAACCAGGCCATGTTTTCAACCAGACCCAGTACAGGAACGTCTACCGATTTTCCCCTGAACATGTTTACTCCTTTGATCACATCGGCCAGGGCAACGTCCTGGGGGGTGGTAACAATTACGGCGCCGGTTACCGGAACGGTTTGCATCAGGGTGAGATGAATGTCGCTGGTACCCGGAGGAAGGTCAATCAGCAGGTAGTCGAGTGGTCCCCATTTGGCATCGACAATGAGCTGCTTAAGGGCATTCGAAGCCATGGGGCCGCGCCACACCAAAGCATCTTCGGGATTAACAAAGAAACCAATTGAAAGCAGTTTAACACCAAATTTTTCTACCGGAAGAATCATGTCGCGGTTTCCTACTTTTTCACCCATGGGCTTGGTAAATTCCTCTCCAAACATAATGGGTATCGAGGGGCCGTAGATGTCGGCATCGATAAGTCCTACAGTGGCTCCGGTTTTGGCAATGGCTACAGCAAGGTTGGTCGAAACAGTCGATTTTCCAACGCCGCCCTTACCCGAAGCAACGGCAATGATATTCTTTACTCCCGGCAAAACCGGACGTTGCATGTCGTGCAACGAACGGGTGGAAATGTTTCCGGCTATTTCCACATCGCGGCCCAACTCTTTCCAGATGGCCTGAACACATAGCGACTTTACAACAGGGATGTTGGGATCGTTCGATTTTTGAAATACCAGGGTGAAACTGACTTTTTTACCTTCGATTCTGATTTCCTGAACCATGTCGAGGTCTACAATATTTTGATCCGATCCGGGCATTTTTACCTGCCGGAGTGCATTGTTGATGTCTTTGGGTTGTATGGCCATAATCTTTGTTTTTGATCGTACAAAATTAGAAAAACATGGCGAATAAGATGAATTTATCCGAAATGATTGGTGATGAAAGTTACTTTAAGTGCTTTCGAGTTCAGCAGCGGGATCCCAGAATACTTTATCAAAACCGATAATCTGATCATCTTCAATTGTGATTCCTTCGGCTTCAAGCAATTCCTGCATGACATAAGTACCTCCAAAGAAGTTTTTACCGCTTAAAAAGCCATTTCGGTTGACGACCCTGTGTGCCGGAATTACTTCAGCCTGCGTATGCGATGCGTTCATGGCCCAGCCCACCATGCGAGCCGATCGCTGCATCCCGAGATAGCGGGCAATGGCGCCATAGCTGCTTACACGCCCGGGAGGTATACGTTTTACTACTTCGTACACATTGGTGAAAAAATCGTCTTTCATAAGCCTGGTTCAGTTTGTATCCATTTGAAAACGAAGTTGATTCAGCTGGTTTTCTATTTCGGGATATTGCCCGGCCGAATAAGTGGCTTTCAAATCGGCTCCTGCTATGCGAGCTAATTGCTGCCAGAAAAAGGCCCGGCCATAACTACGATAGGTGCAGAGCAAATCGAAAGGCGTTTGCCCCAGTTCACGATGAATCAGTAATAACAACAGTTTTCCCTGCCGAAGGTTAAGCATGAGCACCTGTTTGAAGTATTTCTGCTTAATTTCATTTTCAAAATTCTTAAGAAAGGCTTCTTTTTCTGCCTTGCCAGTTAGTGCTTGTAGTTGATGATTGGCCTGCCGGTATTCGTAAACAACGGTTTGCACCAGCGGCCAAACCAGCTCCAGATCGGTATTGAGCTGCTTTAGGGCAGTTGAAGGTTCCGATGCCCGACCCGTGAAGGGTAAGCAAAATACAAGCAGCCAAAGATACAGTTTTACACTTCCGATCATGGTGAGTTCCTATTTTCTGGGTTGAGCAGTTCGATGATGCGAAGATAGGATTCGTACCTTTTTTCTTCAATTTTTTCGATGGCCAATTTTTTCGAATGTTCCATTCCTCCATAATAATAGCGCTGTATCCATGGAAAAAGCCCGATAAAGGCATCCAAAAATGAATAGAGACTTACCACCCGGTAGGCGATGAATACCAAGCCACCAATAAGCAGCATAGAATTAAGCCCTTCTTTAACGGCACCTGAACTGAATTGTCCCAGGCCCGGTAAAAAGGCACTCATAATGTAGGCCCTGTTGGGATGATAGCGGCGGGGATAACGGTACACCTTGTCGAATTCGTTATTTAAAAGCACGAGCAATGAATCAGACGGACCGAAGTCTTGAAGCAGCAGCTTAAATTCATCAAAGGCCAGAGCGTCTTCGTGTAAACCCCAGTGGGCGATGCCCTTTAAAAAGTGTTTGTTGGCGCTTTGCATGGCGATCCGGCTTTCTTTAAAATTGTATAATTCGCTGATGCATAAAACGAATTGCTCCTGCATTAACAGGCAAAATGCCTTTTCAAGCACCGCCTCATTTTTCAGGCTGTCGCTGACAGAAAACTGATAAGTCTTGTCGAAGAATTGAGCAGCCAGCCCGTAGTTTCCCATCTGAAAATAACACTGTGCAATTCTGAACAAGAGGATGTCGCGGGGCTGATAAGCAAAATAATAAGCCCGGTTGTACTCCTTTGAAGCGATGTCGTAGTTTCCCAATTCGAACTGTTTTTCGGCCAGTTGAAATACATCGTTCACTGTTTGCGCCTGCAAATTAAGTGCAAGAATCAGGCTAACGAGCGATATCCAAAAGTTCTTCAGTTTCATGAATAAATTGGTGTTCAAGTTCGTCGTTGTATCTCACTGCTGCCCTGTTTCCTCCGTAAATGTTCGCAGCATAATAACTCACGGCCAATCCACCTGCAATCCAGGGATACACTTTTTCGGGACCGTATTTATTAAAAGCCCGGTAAGCAAAAAAACCGGTCGATGCTGTAAAGAGAAGCGAAACGGCACCGTCGCCCCAGTTTCCACAATACGCTTTGCCGCTTCCGGGCAGTATGACCGACATGAGTGTGGCCAGCCAGGGCTTTTTACGCGGTGCATGATAACTCTTTGCAGCAATAGCACTTAAGCCTGCGAGGGTGTAATTATTGACTGGTTCCAATCGCTGACTTAACTGATAGGCAGCTTCCCAATTCTTCAGCATTAAATAGCTGCCAAGCTGGTAGGCCGTTTGCTCACTCAGACTGATGTCCTGTTCAAGCACTTCCAGCGTCTTTTCAAAATTATTCCCGGCCATCAGTAAGCTGATGTATTCCTTCTTAAAGGCATCGTCCATTTGACCAATCTGTTGAAGACTGTAAGCCTCGAAGTACAATTCAGCTTTGTGGTAATTTTTTAGTTTGCGGTACGATTTTAAAAGCAACAGACTGGTGTTATCATCGCTTGTGCAAAAAAACTGAATGCGTTCGATTTCATGCACTGCCAGCTCATATTGTGCGGTGTTAAACAGGTAGGCAGCAAAATTGCGGGAGTTTTCACAATCGTAAAGGTTGCTCTGAGCTTTTGCGCTAAAAACATTTCCTGCAAGCAGCAATACAAGGAGTTTAATCAAGCGGGTCATAAAGCAGGCCGGTTTTCAGATTGTAAGCATATTGGTTTTTTGCAGCAAAGGGATGGCAGCGGGTGAGCCGGTCAAAGGTAAGCAGCCATGCCAGTGGAAACGACTTGCGCTGAAAGGCCTGAATGGCATACACCGAACACGAAGGTGAAAATACGCATGAATTCATGTCCTGCGACGAAACGAAACTTTTATACGTTTTGAATAAAAGGGCAGCACTCGCTTCCAGTTCATTGGTGCTGCGCTGGAAGTAAACATTGTAATTGCTTTTTTCTGCCGGACGAAACAGCTCACTTAAAAGTTCGTGCTTGTCCTTCTTCTGGGCCATGAGCCCACATGAAAGCAGCAGGAAGGATAGCAACAAAATATTTGGTTTATAATTCATAATTGTAAAGTGCATCGTTTCCGGCAAGGTTGATTTTCAGATTGTCGAGCTGTATGATTTGATAAATGCTTCCCTTTTCAAGATAAGTGGCAAGAAGAATTTCGGTGGGAAGAATAAAACCATCCACCTCACGATAGTGTTTTAGTAGCTGACGATTCATTACTTTTCCTTCACCATCAATCATGGTCATTGAGTAAAGTTGTTTATTTCGGGTAGCCACAATGACCTTCGAAACAAGCGGCCTGAGCTGATCCGGGGCAAGCCAGGTGGTGATCACCAGATCGTCTTTTCTTTCAATTCCGGATGCCGTAAAATTGTTTTCATTCAATCCAAAATCAGTAAAATTTCCGCTAAGCATAAAATGAAATACGGATTGTTCGGGGATAAGAAAACTGCTGCGCCTTTCCTTTAATTCATGGTTATTGAAGATATACATGCTGGTATCGCAGAGAATTACCTGTTCCTTTTGTGGAAAGGTAAAATCGAAAACGATTTTTTGATAGTTCTTGTCGTAATAGATTTTGCCTTTGCTGACCTGAAAAGTTGAATCAGCCAGCCGGGTTCTGGTAACGATGTCGGCACTCATGCGGTAGGCAAACTGAGCCAAGGTGCTACCTTCGGCCAGTAAAAAAATCAATACTATTAAAAGAATTTTGCGCATAACGAATATTAAAGCACAGCCTGTAAGTACCTTCTTTAGTTAAATAAAGCAAGCCCTTACTGGCCGGCATTGTGGGCCGGTTGTGAAGTAAGGGCCTGAAAAGTTGTTTTATCAAACGATTAAAAAGCCAGCAGTCCGCCACCAAAAAGTAAACTGCTCACCAGGCATCCCCAGGCCGATTTGGTGATTTGTCCGCTGTCGAAATCGGTGGTTAAACCCACGACCAGCATGCCCACCACATTGAACAAACAGCCCCATAAAAAGGCGCCAACAATGGGTGGTTCAGCCGAACCGGCGTTCATGGCAATGGCTGCCGATGAGCTTACATTCGCAATCAGCTCGCTGTTGCTCTCTTCCAGATCGGCATACGATAATTCACTGTTGTCCTCCAGAGCCAGCATAAGCTCATTTACCTCGTCGAAGGCACTGTAGATTTCCGCCTCGTCAAAATCGGCCAGCACGGCCGCTTCTGCATCGGGAAGCGAATTGGACACACTGTTGTAGGCCAGCGTGGGTACGCTGAACATGATGATGGCCAGTAAGCCGCAAAATACCCTGAGTAGCATCTTTTTCATCGCATTTGTTTTTAAGTAAATGAATAGGCGGGTAGCAATCGGTTGGTCGTGAAGCATGCCTGTTCCGGCTGATAAGGATCACAATTGCCCTTTCATCACGACTTTCGATTATTACCTTGTATAAAAATATGTTAATCTAACTGCTTTTCAAATAGTTTGCAGTTAAATACCGGCTATTTTGAATTATTTTAAGCTAATAACAGAAGACAGAAGACAGCAGGAAGGGTTGCAGGATTACCCGAAAAAGCAGGAATAATGAATAAAATGCGGCTACATTTAAAAACAGTGACCCGGCAAGAACTTTGTCTTAGCGGGTCACTGTTCAACAATGATGTATAAGGTCCACAAAAATTTCTGTGGCTTAAAACAAGCGCTTAAAACCAACCAGATTTTTCACTTCTTCGAGTGTTTTTTGTGCCGATTCGCGTGCTTTTTCTGCTCCCATACGGGCTACTTTGGCCAGGTAGGCGTCGTCTTCAAGGATGTCGATAATGCGCTCCCTTATGGGTTCGGTGTATTTGATAATGTCTTCGGCCAGTTGTTTTTTCAAATCGCCGTACCTGATTTCACAGTTGTTGTATTGCATGTCAAAATGAGCCACGGTATCGGGTGTCGATACAATTTTCAGCAGGGTAAAAAGGTTTTCAACCGGTTCGGGTTTGCTACTGTTGGGTTCGCTTGGACCGGCATCGGTGACGGCGCGCATTACTTTTTTGCGGATCGATTTTGGATCTTCATATAAATTGATGGCATTGCCTTCCGACTTGCCCATTTTGCCACTTCCGTCGAGCCCGGGGACTTTAATCATGTCGGCTCCGTCGAAGGTAAAGGGACGCGGAATGGGGAAGCATTCAGCATTGTACATTCTGTTAAAGCGTTTGGCAAATTTACGCGCCATTTCAAGGTTTTGCTCCTGGTCTTTACCTACCGGCACAAAATGCGCTTTGTGAATAATGATGTCGGCTGCCATGAGTACAGGGTAGGTGAGCAAACCAGCATTGACATTTTCGGGTTGCTTGCGGGCTTTCTCCTTGAACGAAGTCGTACGCTCCAGTTCTCCCAGGTAGGCGTTCATATTCAATATGGTGTACAACTCGTTGACCTCGGGTACATCGCTCTGAATAAAGATGGTCGATTTTTCGGGATCAATACCACAGGCAAGGTATTCGGCCAACACCTGTTTTACTCCGCTCTGAAGATTTCCGGGCGTAGGATGGGTGGTGAGCGAGTGAATATCGGCAATAAAAAAATAGCAATTAAAATCATCCTGCATGCGGATAAAATTCTGCACTGCACCAAAATAATTTCCCAAATGCAAATATCCTGTCGGCCTGATGCCGCTCACTACTGTTGGCTTGTTCATCCCTCTGATTGTTTGAATTTTGTAAATGCGCAACAAAAATATAAAAATCTGCAACAATAAGCCGAAGCTTTTCTGCGAATCTCCGGTTCATCGTCCCTGCAATTGGCTTATAATTTGGGGGGCAAACGGTCTGCGGCTGCAAGCGGCTACCAGCGGCACCTTGTTTCGCAGGGCAGGCAGTCGGCTTCCGCTGGTCGCCACCTGCCTGCCCGCTCAACAACGTTGCCGCCGGCAGCCGGCTTTCCGCCTTCGCCCTGCCCCGGGCGGGATAAGGCTGAGACTGAGGTTAAGGTTGAGGTTAAGGCTGGGTTGAGAAAGAGTAAAGTGCTTAAATGTTTCAGAAAAAGGGACGAAGGTGTTGCAGTTTTCTTTGTCAGGGGAGCAAGCTCTTCCTAATTTCTTGTTTTTTATTCCCAGTTCACTTTTTTACTAAACTTCATTCGTTTCACGCACAAGAATTAACTTGTTACATGCCCAGATGCTGAATCCATCGCATCAGCTGCACATCGTACAGGCGATAGTATCTTTTGCCATCTTCGTCCCACAGACTGCAGATCATTTCTTTCTTCATCAGCGACTTTAGCGAACGGAGCACGGCTGCCGATGATTCGAGCTGGTACCTGCCGATGAAATCTTTTGAGGTTACAGCGTAAATACGCGTTTCAGACGCTACCGCTTTTAAAAGTTTCCATTGCGCGGGCGTGAGCAATTCGCGGATGTTATAAAAAATGGCATCCTGTTCTTTCAGTAGTTTTTCGGCTTCCGATTTCCAAACCTCTGTTGTAACCGCAGGATGATCGGCCATGTAAATTCTGCTGCAAAGCTGCTGTACATAAAAAGTGTGCGTCAGGTTCCAGTCAAGAATTTCAGTCGCCACTTCATTGTTTATTTTTCTCTTTCGGGAAGTGAATTTTTCTACAATGAAGCGGGCATAGACCGATTTTTCGATGG
This sequence comes from Roseimarinus sediminis, assembly GCF_050433125.1. Classification (NCBI taxonomy): domain Bacteria; kingdom Pseudomonadati; phylum Bacteroidota; class Bacteroidia; order Marinilabiliales; family Prolixibacteraceae; genus Roseimarinus; species Roseimarinus sediminis. Next base: position 301,673 of record NZ_JBNPXV010000001.1, read on the forward strand.
GCTTTAGTTCCATGATCGATGTACTTCTAAAAAAGGGCTTTTGCGGATTGGTAAAAAGCTGATTCATGACATGGTATTCACTGCCCGAAAAAATGAAAACGACATTCTTTAGGCTTTGTACAATGGTGCGTAACCATGCTTCACAGTTTTTTTCACTGTACGATAAAATCTGTTGAAACTCATCGATGGCAATAATACTTGTAAATTCCTGGTCTTCGAGCAGGGAAAACAAACTGCTGATTTCGGTTTTTACATCTTCGGTCCTGCTGATGTCGAACGATACTTTCATGTTGCCACTCAGCTGATCGAAACTCAGGTTAGGCCTTATCGATTGGATAAAACTCCATATTTTTTTTCCTACCGAACTTTTTTGAGGAATGGCCTTGATAATAGCAGTGGCAAGAATATTCAAAAAATCAGACAAACTTTCTGTGTGCAGAATATCGAGATAAATCCCTTTGTAGTCCTGATCAAGTGTATAAAAAAAATGTTGGATCAGTCCCGTCTTTCCCATTCTTCTGATCGACATGATCGTAGTCGACTGCCCCGATGAAGCATTGTTAAGCAATGCTTTCAGTTCTTCTTCACGGTCGCAAAAATATTCAGGTCCGTGATATCCGGTTACCGGGAACAAAATTGCTTTTTTCATTTTTTTCACTGTTAAACATTCCAAAGATAGGCAACCTTTTTCGGGTAACAAAATGTTAGTAACAAAATGTTACTTAAAAGTAGGTGTGGTGTTGTTACTATTGAACGAGGAGAAAGCAGACAAGAGCAGGGCTAGTAAAAACAGAAAACGGACAACAACGGGCAAGCTGAATGGTTTATAAATCAGCAAATCCGTGTTGTCCGTACCCTCAATTAAAATTCAATAATAATCCCCAGAGTTGGTAAAAGTGTTCCACTACGGTTTTCAATGCGTTTTAAATCATAGCGAGTACCATTGTCGAGGGTAAGGGGTACACCGTTTTCGTCGGTTTGGCGTACCACAATGTCCTGGCTTTCGGCCTGAAAATTATAGGCATTCTGAATGTCGATATAAAACTTGGCTGTTAGTTTTTCGAGATAGAAGGCTTTGTCGACTCTCAGATCGAGCTGATGAAAGGCAGAAAAACGTTCTGCATTCAGGCGGTTGTAATCGAGATAGGGGCCACCATTCACCTTCCAGGCTTCAACGATCGATGTTTTTTCAATATCGTAAGGAGTATAAGGCAAACCGCCTACCAGACGCCACTTTGCTCCAATGCTCCAGTCCTTTTTCATTTTGTAGGTTACAAACGAAGTGAGCAGGTGCTTACTGTCCCAGGTTGTGGGGATGTATTCATCGGTATTGGCTTGTTTAAATTCGCTTCTTACGAGGGTATACGAAATGTTACCGTTCAGATTTTTCTGGTTGTTGATGCGGGCAAAAATTTCCATTCCGTAGGCACGGCCTTCGGCAATCGAAAGCACTTCTTCGTCGCCCAGCACACCATAGTCGGCCCCTTTGTTTGCCAGTGGTATGTTGTCGTTAATTGAGTAGGGATATTGATCGTAGGTTTTCAAAAAGCCTTCGATTGAAAGCTGAATCACCTGTTTGGGGCGGTATTCAAATCCGGCAATGTAGTGATTGGTTCCAATGTATTTCAGATCGTTGTTTTTGTTTACAAATTCGTCATTTACCTGAAAACCTAGCGAAGTGTATGGCGGCAACTGATAGTAGCGCCCAATGTTTCCGTTAAAGCTGAGCTGATCACTGAAATTGTAGGCCACCGAAAAACGGGGCGAAAACTGTTCCAGCGGGTTGTTCATGCTGGTCGAGTAATTGTTTCCGTCGAAACGGGTTCCCAGCGAAAGAATCAGCTGATCGGCCAACAGGTTTTTACTGGCCTGAGCAAAAAGGCCATATTTAAAAAGCCGCAGGTCTGTATCGTAGTTAATCTCAACCGGAAAGCCATCGTAGAAACGTTTTTGGTAGGTGTCGTTGGTGTAGCGAACATAAGCAAAATCGCCTCCGTAGTTGAATTTGAAACCATTGACACGGTTGGTGTTTTCAATTCTTAACTTGTTTTCAATTTCCCACGATTTGTAATTAAGTACTAAGTTGTCGGGATCCGATTCGTCATTTTCAAAATATTTGTACGATTCGTTGTTGAGCATGTTCCGGCTTAGGGCAACAGTGCTGAATCCTGTATTGTGAAAATGCTTGTAAACGGCCCCGTTGGTGTAGGTCCATTGTTCGTTTACGGCAATGTTGTTGAGAATAAAATTTTGGAAATCGTCGGGTTCTTCAATGCCTGTATTCAGTTCAAATACATCGATGGCACCAAGGCCAATAAAGGTCAGCTCGTTTTTTTGATCGATCCGTGTTTTCACCTTGAACTGCATGTCGTAAAAGTTAGGCAGGAAGGGGAGCTCAAGTACGCCGAACAGCAATTGCAGGTACGATCGGCGTGCCGATACAATGAAGGTTGTTTTTTCACCAATCGGACCATCGATGGTGGCCGAAACCTCCGATGCTCCCAATGATGCACGGAATTTGAGCTTTTCACTGTTCCCGTCAACCTGGCTGAATTCGAGTACACCACTGAGTGCATCGCTTCGGTTGGCTGGGAAAGCACCCGAATAGTACTTTACTTCGCGAATAAAGTCGGCATTGATGATGCCTACCGGTCCGCCTGATGCACCCTGGGTGGCAAAATGGTTAATATTGGGCACTTCAATTCCGTCGAGGTAGAAAACACTTTCTGAAGGTCCGCCGCCACGAATAATGATGTCGTTTCGGAAAGCAGGGGTGGAGGCAACTCCCGGAAACGACTGGATGACCTTCGAAATGTCGCGGTTGGCTCCCGGGTTGGTTTCAATTTCTCCAACGCCAATACTTTTTAATGATACCGGACTTTCTTCTGTCTTCCGAAAGGGACTGGCCGTTACGGTCACTTCTTCGATGGCCTGATCGGAGGCTTCCATTTTAATTACAATATTGGCAACATTGGCATTGCTCACTTCTACTTCATCCGAAACGGCATCCTTGTATCCGACAAATGATGTATTCAAACGGATAAATCCGGGTTGCAAGCCAAAAAGTTGAAAATTTCCGTCAAAATCGGTCACCGATCCCAGCGTGGTGCCCATCACCACAACATTAACAAATGGAAGTGGCTCATTGGTGTCGGCATCTACTACCTGCCCTTTTATAACCCCGTTTTGAGCCGAAACGAATAATGCTGAAAGGCTTAATATGATTACTAAAAATATTTTCATCTCCTTATATTCTTTAAGCTGTTATTGCTGAATGCTTGCTGATACTTTGTAAACAATGTTTTTGGCTGTGGTAATCGTTGTAAGGTCGGTGTACAGCGAACCGTCTGCTCCGGCATAATGACTATGTCCTATGGGGTTTAAATAGTAAGCCACATCTTCACTGCTCTGATCAATGGTGACGGCATATACCAGGGCAGGCTGACAAGAGGTTTTGTAATCGGGATCATCGGGATAGCGGCTGTTGTGCCAGTATTCGTTCCAGTCCCATGGTTGATTGATTTCCATTAACAACCTGAATTTTTGTGGCAGCGAAGAGCTGGCCCGGGTCGACAGTTTGAAATTATTTTGCGGTGTGGCTCCCGATATTGCATCGGGTAGGGGCTGCTCAGGTGTTGGCAGATAGGTGCTGCCATCGGCTTTGATACCCCGTTTATGTAACCAGTAGGGAAGGGTGGCCGGACGTTTGGCTTCGCCAGGTTTACTATCCCATTTGCCTTCGCCCAGAGATCCGTGGCCGTAAATGCCAGAGGCAAGGTACCGGGTTACAAAAAGTGTTTCGATGTAATTGCCTTCAAGGTCTTCGAGCCAGAAGGCAAAAGTTGGATGGTTGTGTTCTGCTCCAGCAATAAAACGAATGTCGATGGCAATACCTTTACCTTCAATATTGCTTTCAACTGTGGCCGCTGTTTCCGTATTTATTTTTTTATCAAGGCAGCCGGTTATTAGTAAGGCTGCAGCTATAAAAGCCAGTAATTTTGTTTTCATTTTGTAGTTTTTTTAGACGAAACAAGCATGAAACAATTTTGTTTAAATAATTGAAAAAAATACTTACACAAAATTAAACAAAATTTGCTTGGCTCCTAATTTATTTTAGCAGCTTTCATAAAAGGCATCTTAGAAAAGTTTGCATAAGTGAGCTGTAGATGAATTAGGATGGGAAGGTCAATATTTTAAAAACTGCCGGAATTGATTAAAATAGTACCTTTAAGCAATTTTATAAAGTGATGAACTGGAATCAATTGTTATCGATAAAACGACTGGGTAAACCTTCGTCAGGAAAAATAACGGCCGATAGTCGTACTGAGTTTCAGCGTGACTACGACCGGCTGATTTTTTCATCTCCATTCAGGCGACTGCAGAATAAAACCCAGGTTTTCCCTTTGCCGGGAAGTGTGTTTGTTCACAACCGGCTTACACACAGTCTTGAGGTTGCCAGTGTTGGACGTTCACTGGGTAATATCGTCAGCAATGCCATAAGCGAAAAGGGCGTTGTACATCCTTTGCTTGGAGAAATAGGTTCGGTGGTTGCTGCTGCATGTCTGGCACACGATATGGGAAATCCGCCATTTGGTCATTCGGGTGAAGATGCGATCAAAGAATTTTTTAAAAGTGGGCACGGCCGAAGTATGAAAACCGAGCTTTCAGAGGCCGAATGGAAGGATCTTACTTTGTTCGACGGGAATGCCAATGCTTTTCGTATTCTGAGTCATCAGTTTAAGGGAAGGCGGGCAGGTGGTTTTGCGCTTACCTACACCATGCTGGCTTCCATTGTGAAGTATCCCTATGAATCTCAAGTGGCCGAAAAAGCAAAATTTGGTTTTTTCCAGAGCGAAAAGCAGACCTTTGTTGAAATTGCAGGTGATCTGGGGCTAAAAGCGATCGATGGCAGGGGAGTCAGTTTTGTACGACATCCCCTGGTTTTTTTGGTTGAGGCAGCCGATGATATCTGTTATCAGATCATGGACATCGAAGATGCGCACAAGCTGAAAATTTTAAGTTACGATGAAACCAGGGCACTTTACCTGGCTTTTTACGATCGGGCAAACGATGCTGCAACACTTCGGAATATCGAAAAAACACTGAATGAAGTGACCGATCCGAATGAGCAGATTTCTTACCTGCGGGCGGGTGTAATCAGTCGGCTGGTCACCGAATGTGCCGGGGTATTTGTCGATCATTATGATGCCATCATGGAGGGCAGCTTCAGCGCTTCGCTCATCAAAAACCTGTCGCCGGTAAGTGCCGCGGCCATGAAGAATGTGGTCGAAGTGTCGGTCGAAAGGGTTTATGCCGATTCATCGGTCATTGAAATTGAACTGGCCGGATATAAGATAATCAGTACCATCATGAGTCATTTTATCGATGCGGTAAGCGAAGAAAGCAAGTACGGCAAAAAGCTGTTAAAGCTCTTTCCCGAGCAATTCGTCAGCGATGATGAATCAAAGTATGCACAAATCCAGTCGGTGGTCGATTTTGTTTCGGGCATGACCGACGTGTATGCGCTTGATCTTTACCGCAAGATTACCGGGATCAACTTGCCCGGGATCGGTTAAAAATGGTAACTTTGAACCCCATGGAACACATTGCTAACTTACATAACCTCGAGGAGTTTCAGGATTTTGATCATCTTGATTTCATCGCCAAAGAAGTGGTGGAAGGTTTCATTACCGGATTGCACCGCAGCCCTTTTCATGGTTTCTCGGTTGAATTTTCGGAACACAGGCAATACAACGAAGGAGAATCGACCCGTAATATCGACTGGAAATTGTATGGCCGTTCGGAACGCCTGTATGTGAAACAATTCGAGGAGGAAACCAACCTGCGTTGTCAATTGGTGATCGACACCTCGTCGTCGATGTTGTTTCCCTATACCCCCAAGGGAAAATTTCAAATGAATAAACTGGCTTTTTCGGTTTATTGCAGTGCAGCCATTATTTACATGATGCGCAGGCAGCGTGATGCCTCAGGGCTTAGTCTTTTTTCCGATCAGGTTGATTTTCATGTCGAGCCACGGCTTTCATCGGTTCACCTCGATTTGTTGTACAGCCAGCTGGCCGCTTTATTAAAAAGCGAACAAGGGAAACTCGGGAAAGGAACCAATTCGGTTGAGGTTTTGCATCAAATCGCAGAAAACATCCACAAACGCTCGCTGGTAGTAATTTTCTCCGACATGATCGAGAATGCCGATGCCGATGAAGTTTACCAGGCACTTCAGCATTTAAGGTACAACAAACACGAAGTAGTGCTTTTTCATGTAAGTGACAAAAAGCATGAAGAAAAACTAAGCTATTCGAACAGGCCACACAAGTTCATCGATCTTGAAACGGGGGAGCAGATCAAACTTAAGCCCAACGAGGTAAAGGATGCCTATGCAAAGGCCATGAAAGATTCGGTTGAAGCGCTTCGCCTGCGATGTGGACAGTTTCATATCGACATTATTGAGGCCGACATCAACGATGATTTCAGGCATGTACTTCAATCGTACCTCATTAAGCGCGAAAAACTGGTATAAAAGCAGAATCAGAATTGGTAGGTAACACCGGTTAATTTTTCTGAAACTTCCCAAAGTTTTTGAGCTGCTTCAGCCTGATGCGAAGCAGCATTCGATTTCACCTTCACCGGATGCCCCTTCATTTCGTTAAATCCGTCGGGGCCATAGTATTCACCTCCCTGAACATTGGCATCAACTGCAGCCCTAATTTGAGGAAGGGCGCCCATGTCGGGCGTTTGCGAGATCAGTTTAAATACAGGATAGCCGATTTTAAACCACGAATATTTTTCGATATAGCGCATCAGTCCGGTTCGCGAGACGCCCGGGTGGGCGGCAACGGCCATGGTTTCAGCTTTATTGTTATTTAGTTTTCGCTGCAACTCGTAGGTGAACAACAGGTTGGCCAGTTTCGACTGGGCGTAGGCTTTCATGGGCTGGTAGCCTTTTCCGTTTTCAAAAAGCAGGTTGTCGAAATGAATTTTTCCAGCTTTGTGAGCCATGCTGCTTACGTTCACAATACGCGATTTGGGTGTTTTCAATAACAGCCCCAATAATTGTCCGCTCAATGCAAAGTGTCCCAGGTGGTTGGTTCCCAGCTGGGCCTCAAAACCATCGCTGGTGGTGAAATAGGGCGTGGTCATGATGCCGGCATTGTTGATCAGCAGATTTAGCTGTGGCAATTCGGCCTTCATTTTGTCGGCAAAATTTTTAATCGAAGCAAGGCTCATTAAATCGAGGGCTTCCACTTCTATACTGCCTTTAATTTCATTTTTCAAAATTTGGGCTTTGGCCTCTTCTCCTTTAGCCAAATCGCGGCAGGCCATGATTACCCGCGCTCCTTTTTGTGCGAAAGCCTTCACTGTTTCATAACCCAGGCCTGAATTGCCGCCGGTTACGATTGCTATTTTGCCTTCGAGTTGAGGCATGGCACTTAAATCCCAATGTTGTTTCATTTACTGATGGTTTGAACTTTTTGTTTCGATTTAATGATAAAGATTACAATGAAGGCTACTTTCAATGCAATGCCTGGTATCATTAACAAGGCGGGATGAGCAAAGGTTCCCTGTGAACGTAAATAACTTCCACTTAAAAAAAGTGTGAGGCCGAGTAGCAAAAGAAGCAATTCAAAACCTGGTTTGTAACTTCCGTCGCGGTATTTTCCAAGAATGTAGAATATTTTACAGGCAACACCCGTCAGGATGATAAGCAGAGGAAGTGGTGCCTCGAGTCCGCTTGCTTTCATCACAATGCCGGCTGTTAGGAGGATGATTCCTGCAAAAAGTAGCCATTTACTGCTCATGGGTTCTGTTTGTAAATGAATGATTTTAATCTGAGCGAAAATAGAAAGAATTATTGAAACACAGCCCGCTTAAAAACAAACACAAGCAACAATGGAGCCAGGCTCCTATTCAAATTCGTAAAACCTTACATAGTCGACCTCAAAGCTAAGCGGAAATTGGGTGTTTGAAGGATTTCCCCCGTTCGAACCCAGGGCCAGATTCAACAAAAGATAAAAACTTTCGTCCATTCCAAAGGGATTATGACCATCGGGATTAAGTGTTTTTGTTAAGTCAATTTCGTTGATGGTTTCCCCGTCGATGGCAATGCGCATCGTTTGGGCGTCCCAATGCAGCGACCACACGTGGTATTTTTCAACCCAGCGTGGATCTTTGTTCAGAAAATGTTCCAGAGGAACGACGGCTGTATCCCATTCGCCGGTGTATGCTTTTTCCGATCCCCAGGCAGCATTGGCGAGTATGGCGGGCTTTCTGTCCGGGCGATAAAACTCCATGATGTCGATTTCACCTCCATGAGGCCACCGGCCTTTGCTTCCAAGCAGCCAGATGGCCGGCCACGATCCCATGGAAGAGTCGATGCGGGCCCTTATTTCGTAGTAACCTCCCCCTTTCCATTCATGATTACCTCTGGTAATAAGGCATGCCGAGCTGTATTCGGCATATTGCCTGTTAATTCGCCAATTGTCGCTTTGTGGATTGTAGTTGGGATTTATGATCTTTTCCCGCTTTCCTTCGATTAGTAAACGTCCCTTACTGCAATTGGCATTTTGAGGCTGGTACCACTGAAGTTCATTGTTACGAACAAAACCATATTCATAACCCCAGTTGTTGGCATTGGGCTTTCCTTCGTTGTTGAACTCATCGTGCCATATCAGTTTCATCCCTTCATATTCACAGGGTCCATCGTTTACAACATGGTAAGGATCTGTTTCTGCCCCACCGGGATTTTGGCTTCCAAAGCTTTTAAAAAATGGCATGGTGAGCAGCGAAATCAGCAGCAGGCTTGCCTGAATTTTATGCATGGTGTAGGTTTTATTAGTATCAATAATGATAAAGTTTCTCCTTATACAAAAATGCATCCTATTGATATGAAGCACTGGGATGAATCTGAATATTCATAAGATGAAATGGATGGAAATAGCAATTTTTCGGAAATAAATAATACTTTTTAATTCCTAATTGGAGATAAAACTTCAGCCTGCATGATCGAAACTGCTTTCTGAAGACAGGAAGTGTTTTTATTTCAATGATTATTCTGGAAGTTAATTGGCCGGCATTCCTTTTATGACTGGAAAAATTGCTATAAAATGTTGATTTCATTTTACACGGATTTTCACTTTACCAATACATTAGCAACGGGAGTTTTTTTATTGCAAGCGGCTTTCCCGGAAGGCCGGTTTTCCTTCAAATAGAATATTAACCTGTTTATATAACTTATGCTGAAAATGAAGAAAATGAAACAAGCAGTAATATTGCTATTGCTGACATTGTGCACAATGGGGGGAGCGATGGCCCAGCATCCCGACTGGGAGAACCCCGAAGTTTTTGGAATCAACAAGGAGGAAGCAAGGGCTACATCGATGGTTTATCCCGACGAAGACATGGCCTATAAGAACAATTATCAGGCTTCGCCATTTTATCTCTTATTGAACGGAACATGGAAATTTAACTGGGCGCCCAACCCGGCACAACGTCCTGAATTGTTCTATCAGGAAACATACGACGTTTCCCACTGGGATGAAATTAAAGTCCCATCAAACTGGGAACTCGAAGGATATGGTGTTCCGATTTATACCAATATTCGTTATCCCTTTCCCAAAAATCCACCATTTATTGCACACGACAATAATCCGGTTGGCTCGTACCGCCGTACCTTTACCATTGATGAAAGCTGGACTGGTCGCAAGGTTTTCCTGCATTTTAAAGCCGGAACATCGGGCATGTACGTTTGGGTAAATGGCGAAAAAGTGGGATACAGCCAGGTGACGAAATCGCCTGTTGAATTTGATATTAGCCCTTATGTCCGACTGGGAGAGAATACCCTGGCTGTTGAAGTGTATCGCTGGACCGATGGCAGCTACATCGAGGATCAGGATTTTTGGCGCTTAAGCGGCATCGAACGCGACGTGTATTTGTATTCCACTGCACAGGCCCGTATTTTCGATTTTTTTGCCAGACCACAGCTTGACGCCAACTATAAAAATGCTATGTTGAACACCGAGTTGCTGATTCGCAATTATGATGATGAAAAGCTGGAGGGTGCCAGTGTGAAGCTAAATCTTTTCGATGCTTCAGGCAGGCAGGTACTTTCAACGAATAAGCAATTCACTGTGGATGCAGCTTCGGATCAGAAAATCATTATTTCTGAGAAGGTGAAGCAGCCTTTGTTATGGAGTGCCGAAACACCTCATCTTTACAAGTTGGTGCTCAGTCTTCTTGATCAAGATGGTGACCTGATTGAAGCGACCAGTACCCGCATTGGTTTTCGCAGTGTGGAACTGAAAAACGGACAATTGCTGGTTAATGGCCAGCGCATCATGGTAAAAGGGGTGAATTTGCACGAACACGACGATCGCACCGGACACTACGTGCCGCAAGAAACCATCATGAAGGACCTGAAAGTGATGAAGCAGTTCAACATCAATGCCATTCGCACCAGTCATTATCCGCATGCTCCCGAATTGTATGAATTGTGCGATGAATACGGATTTTATGTGGTGGATGAAGCCAATATTGAAACCCACGATATGGGGGCTGAGTTTCAGGCCTGGTTTCGTCAGTCGGAGCACCCGGCCTATCGACCCGAATGGGATGCAGCCCATCTCGACCGCATTGTACGTCTGGTTGAGCGCGATAAAAACCATCCTTCGGTAATTATCTGGAGTTTAGGAAATGAATGCGGAAACGGACCCGTGTTTTTCAAGGCATACGATTGGATCAAGAAGCGTGATATCAGCCGCCTGGTGCAGTTTGAACAGGCCGGTGAAAAATCGAATACCGACATTGTGAGCCCCATGTACCCTTCAATAAGAAACATGAAGGAGTATGCCAGCAGAGAACAGGTCGACCGTCCTTACATTATGTGTGAATATGCACATGCCATGGGCAACAGTACCGGAAACTTTAAGGAATACTGGGACATTATTTATGCTTCGCCCAACATGCAGGGTGGCTTTATCTGGGACTGGGTTGACCAGGGACTTTTAACCACCGATGGCAATGGCCGCAGCTTTTGGGGATATGGCGGCGACCTTGGCAGCGGGCATTTGCACAACGATGCTAACTTCTGCCTGAACGGACTGGTGTTTCCCGATCGTACACCACATCCCGGATTGTACGAAGTAAAAAAAGTATACCAGAACATTCGCTTTACTGCCAATACGCCGGTTGAAGGGAAAATTACTGTGGCCAACGAATACAATTTTACTTCGCTGGGTCAGTTCGATTTTGCATGGGAGCTGCTGGTGAATGGTGAAGTAAAAAAGAAGGGAACTTTTGAAACCAACCTGGGGCCCGGCAAAAGCAGGGAAATCACGCTGCCCCTGGGTGCCATCGATATGAGTCAAAACGATGAGTATTTGCTGAATGTATATGCATACACACGCAAAGCCACCGATCTGCTTCCTGCAGGTCATGAACTTGCCCGTGAGCAGTTCGCGCTCAATGCCGATGCCTGGTTTGCTAAAAATGAAAATTCAAGGGCTTCCGAAAAACTCGAAGTAAAGGAAGATGAGCGTTCGCTCACCGTTTCGGGTGATGCGTTTCAGGTGCGCTTCGATAAAGGTTGGGGCGGGTTGACTGATTACCGATACAAGGGGAAACGCCTTTTACAATCGGCTCCCGATCCGAACTTCTGGAGAGCTCCGGTTGATAATGACTTTGGAAACAATTTGTCGCGTTCGTCAAATAGTTGGCGCGAGGCCGGACATCATAAACGGATGACCGGATTTGAAAGCGAACAGAACGACAATCAGGTGAAAGTAACAGTCAATTGGGAGCTCACCGATGTGAACTCGCAGTATAGCGTGGTATATACCATTTCGCGTGATGGCTCGGTGCAGGTCGATGCTTCGTTCAAGGCAGGAAAAGAAGGCTTGCCTGAGATGCCCCGCTTTGGTATGGTGATGGAAGTACCTGCTGCCTTCAATAACTATACTTATTATGGTCGTGGTCCGTGGGAAAACTACAGCGACCGGAATTATTCATCGCAGCTCGGAATTTACCAAAGCAAGGTGGCCGATCAGTATGTACCCTACATCAGGCCACAGGAAAACGGTAACAAAACCGATGTACGCTGGTTAAGCCTTAGCGACAGCGAAGGAAACGGACTGATGATTAAAGGCAAACAGGCCTTGAGCGTTACTGCTCTGCACAACCCTGTGAATGATTTTGATCCGGGAGTAAGCAAGAAGCAACGACATACCACCGATATTTATCCCCGCGATCAGGTCTTTCTGTATGTCGATTTGCTACAGCGCGGCGTTGGTGGCGATGACAGCTGGGGTCGAAGGCCGCACGACCAGTATCGTCTTTTGGACAAAGCATACAGCTACAGCTACATTCTTTCACCGCTTAAGTAGGAAACAACAAATAACAGAACAAAGGTTGCATCATCGGTTGGTGCAACCTTTTGTTTGTTAAAGAGATCGTGTAGGTGAAGGTCTGAGCTGTCAATTTTCAAGTTAATTCAGTTATCTTTGAAGCACTTATGTCATGGTCTATATTTAAAACTTTTTGTTTTATGTTTCGAATTGGTATTGTTTTGCTGCTCTTGTTTTTATCATCAACTGTTTTTGCTCAGCAGAAGCTCGATTTTAACAAGCTTTCTGTCGAAGACGGATTTTCAGGAAGTAAGGCGAATGCCATCATTCAGGACAGCAAAGGCTTTATCTGGATTGGTACCTGGAACGGTCTGAACCGTTACGATGGTTATCACTGCGAAATTTTCAGACCCGACTATCATGATTCGACCACCATTAGTAGTCGCGAGGTGGTAGAATTGCTCGAGGACAAAGAGGGCAATATCTGGATTGGTACTTCATCGGGATTAAACTGTCTGAATCCTGCCACGCTCGACATTCGCAGGTACGAATTTGATCACCGGATTATTGCACTTTATGAGGACAAGTTGGGCCAGATCTGGGTCGGAACCTGGAATGACGGACTCTATCGGCTTAACCCCCAAAGCGGCGACACCGAACATTTTCTGCTCAACGACATTGTAAGCGACATATTTGAAGATTCGCGTGGAAACCTGTGGATTGCAACTTATTACGGATTGGTCAATTTTGACAGAAATACTTCAGGCTACGTGCGTTATCTTCCCAACGAGAACAAGGCATCCAATTCCATCAGTCATTCCATTATTACCAACATTGTTGAAAGCGAAAACGGTGATTTATGGCTGGGGTCATGGGGTGGTGGCCTCGATCGGGTAAAGGTGCATCCCAACCGCGATAGTCTTCAGTTCATCCATTATATGGCAGGAAGTGGCGAACATGAGCTTTCGTCGAATGTTGTATATCGTCTTTATTACGACGATTTCGACAACCTTTGGATCGGAACCTGGGATCAGGGACTGAATCTTCTGGTGAAGGAACAACAACAGAAAGCACCCGGTGAAGCTGTTTTTTATTCTTATCAAACCGACCTGAGTGATGCCTACAGCCTGTCAGGAAATAACGTCACCTCTCTTTTTGTCGATCGTTCGGGCATCCTTTGGGTGGGCAGTTCGAAGATCGACCGGGCCAATATCAATAAAACAGGAGTAACCCGTTACAAAACCAACCGCCTGGTTGACCATCAATACATCGAAAGCTATGTTCGTATTTTTGAAGAACAGGATCCCTTTATCTGGGTAGGAAGTTCTTCTGAATTAATGCTGTATAAAAAGGATAAACAACAATACCGGAATGTAAAAAATATTGGTCAGCTGCAATACCGCTTCGATAATTACACCTATACCTCGAATTCGGTAATGAGTATCATTCATGTTGATGATGAACTTTGGGTGGGTACCGAGGATGCCGGCTTGCTTTGGTTTGACGCCCGCAATCCTGAAAAAGTATCGATGAATCGGTTCTCCTTTCTGAATACCGCTACACAGCCTGCATTACCAGGTAATAAGGTGAGCAATCTTTTTGCTTCAAAAAAATACAAGGGAGTAATTTGGGGTGGAACCATGCAAAACGGCTTTTTTAGTCTTTACCGTACTGCCGCCGGTATAAAAGTTAAACATTACCGTGCAGGGCGCGACAGCAGCCGTTGCAGTGACAATAACATCAGGGCCATTTACGAGGACCATCGGGGTAAAGTTTGGATCGGAACCCAGAACGGGCTCAATTGTTTCGACCCCGAAACCGAAACCTTTCAGAAATTCTTCTATTCGTTGCCCGACACCAATTCAATCAACGACAATGTTATCAATGTGATTTACGAGGACCACCTGAATAATCTTTGGATCGGAACCAATGCCGGTTTGAATAAAAAGCTGGTGCGTAAAGCCGATGACGGGACAGAAACAATTTATTTCAAAGGCTATCCCAAGGTTGATAACCTGAATAATGAAATAATTCTGAATATACTGGAAGATGATTTCAACCATCTGTGGCTTGGATTTTATCGCGGACTCGTACAGTTTAACGAAGAAGAAGAAAAAATTGTTAAGGAATATTTCACCAATGAATTCCAGAATGTACGTATACAGCGAAGTTCGGCCCTGAAAACCAACAATGGCCTTCTGTTTTTTGGAGGGGATGGTTTTCTGTCGTTCAACCCCGACAGCCTGTTTAAGAACTCACTAGCACCTCAGGTTGGTATCACCGACGTATTGGTTTATAATGAAAGCATTCAGAATAGAAAAGATAAGTACCAACTCGATCAAACCATTCCTTATTTAGAAGGCATCGAACTTTCTTACCGCGACGAAGTGCTTACCTTTGTTTTTTCAGCCATGGATTTTAAAAATCCTGAGAAAAACCGCTATGCCTATATTCTTGAAGGATATGATAAACAGTGGAATGAAATTGGCTCACGAAATACTGCGACCTATACAGGCATTCCGCCCGGCGACTATGTTTTTAAAGTAAAAGCGGCAAACAGCGACGGAGTATGGAGCATTGAACCTGTAAGCTTCGATCTGTCGGTTAAGCCACCCTGGTGGCGCACCATCTGGGCCTATTTATTTTATGTAATTTTAATTTTTGGTCTGCTTTATTTCTTCAAGGAATATTCAATTATACAGGTTAGAGAGAAAAGCCGGATCATGCTCGAACACCTGCACAGCGAAGAAAAGGAACGTCTCAATGAGTTGAAGGCCCATTTCTTTACCGATATTACCCATGAATTCAGGACACCGCTTACTTTGATTCTGGGGCCTGCGCGTGAATTGAAATCAATGGGTGGTATACCTTCTTACGCCGTGAAGCAGGCCGATTTAATTCAACGCAATGCGCATAAACTGTTGCGCCTTGTGAATCAGCTGATGGAATTCAGGGTCATCGAAAAAGGAAAAACCAAACTGAATATTCAGCGCTGTGATGTGGTAGAGCTGATGGATGGCCTCTATGAATCGTTTAAACCCATGGCCGATACCCGTAACATTGATTTCAAAATTAGCTACAATAGTCCGGCAATCATTGCCTGGGTCGATTGTGAGAAGTTTGAAAAAGTGGTTTATAACATTGTGTCCAATGCCTTCAAGTATTCTGAAGACGAAGGGCAAATTGGTATTATTGTCGCGCTGGAGGAAAACGATAAAGAAGAAAAAGTACTTGTCATTGAAGTTGAAGATAGCGGCATTGGCATTGCCGATGAGTACAAGGAGAAGGTATTTGAACGCTTTTTTCAGGTGCATCAAAAACGTACGCAAAATACCGGAGGAATTGGTTTGTACATTTCAAAGTCGCTCATTGAAGAGCATGGCGGAACCATTGAACTCGATAGTGAACCCGGTAAAGGAAGTTGTTTCCGAATTGCTGTTCCTGTTGGTGACGGCCATCAACTTGCATTGAATGAGAACGATGAAGCCATGCCAGCACAGGCAGCGAAGCATGTGGCAATAGAAGAAAGTGCCGAAAATGAAGCCATGCCTGCCCGTAACGGAAACAACAGCAAATTGCCCACGGTGCTGATTGTTGAAGACGATAACGACATGAACGAGTTCCTGGTATCGGGACTCAGCTCCGGATTCAATGTACTGGCATCGTTCAATGGGCGCGAAGGGCTTGAGCTGGCACATAAGGCCAACCCCGACATCATTGTTACCGACATTATGATGCCTGAAATGGACGGCTTTGAATTGTGTAAAGCGCTTCGCAAAGATCTCTCAACATCGCATATTCCTGTTATTTTTCTTACGGCTAAAACCATGCACGAAGACGAAATCAAAGGTTTGAAACTGGGCGCAATCGATTATGTTTATAAACCCTTCAATCTGATTTCGTTGAAGCTGAAAATTCAAAATGTACTCGATAACCGCAAAAGCCTGCACGAGAAAATGCGGGCCGAGCAGTTGCTGGCGCCCGAAACCATCGAGCTCTCATCGCTCGACGAAACTTTTTTAAAGGATGCTGTCGATGCTGTGAATAAATTCCTCGACGATTCGTCGTTCGATGTGGAGAAATTCAGTCAGGAAATCGGGATCAGTGCCAACCAGGCCTATCGAAAAATAAAGGCACTCACAGGTCAAACGGCCAAAGAGTTCATCCGAAATCAACGACTGAAAACAGCAGCCTCGTTGCTGCTTCAGGAAAGGCGATCGATCTCGGAAATCATCTACATGGTCGGATTTTCTAGTCCTTCGTATTTTACCCGTTGTTTTAAGGAATATTATGGCTGTACCCCCAAGGAATACATCGATCGGAAGGGCAATGTTGAATAAATGGGAGTGACTTTGCAGTTTTTACTTCGTTCTCGCTAAAAAACGTTTGTTTTTCGATTTTGTGATAGTTTATGATCGGTTTCTTGCATCCGCTGCGGGCCTGTTCCTTTATTTTTGATTGTTGTGTTTGCTTGATGAACTTTTTAGCTTCATCGTGAAGTTGATAGCTGGCACATCATGCTTAGAAAAACTCCAAAAACATGAGACAAGAACAAAGAGAAATCAAAAAAATGAAGACGGGCTTACTCGCCTTGTTGCTCTTACTAAGTAGCAGCAGTTTTTTATTTGCACAGCAAAAGTCGTTTCGCCCGGGTGAACTATGGCCCGATGAGGAGGGCGTGCACATCAATGCCCACGGTGGTGGTATTTTATTTCACGAAGGTACCTGGTACTGGTTTGGTGAACATAAAACAGCCGGAAGGGGTGGAAATACTGCTCTGGTAGGAATCGGATGCTATGCATCGACCGATTTGTACAATTGGGAAAACAAAGGAATTGCCCTTTCGGTTGTCGACGATCCTGAATCGGACATCGTGAAAGGTGCGGTAATGGAACGCCCTAAGGTAATTTTCAACGAAAAGACGGGCAAGTTTGTCATGTGGTTTCATCTCGAACTAAAAGGGAAGGGCTACAGTGCCGCCCGTACGGGTGTAGCCATCAGCGATAAGGTAACGGGGCCCTACGAATACATCCGCTCGTACCGGCCCAATGCAGGAGATTGGCCACTTGAATTTACCAATGCAATGAAGACGGCCGTCGATAACAAGGAACTGGAATGGTGGACCGCCGAATGGCGCAAGGCGGTTGATGACGGGTTGTTTGTACGCCGAGACTTCGAAAAGGGACAAATGGCACGCGACATGACCCTTTTTGTCGACGATGACGGAACGGCTTATCACATTCATTCTTCTGAAGAAAATCTGACCATTCATATTTCAGAACTTAACTCCGATTATACCGGTTTTACCGGAAAGTGGACCCGTGTTTTCCCCGGAGGCCATAATGAAGCACCAGCACTTTTTAAGCGAAATGGTATGTACTACATGATCACATCGGGTTGTACCGGATGGGATCCGAATGCTGCTCGTTCGGCAGTTTCCAAATCGATTTGGGGCCCCTGGGAACCTCTGGGTAATCCCTGCATGGGCGAAGGAGCCGATCTTACTTTCGATTCGCAAAGCACCTTTGTTTTGCCGGTTCCGGGTAAGCAAGATGCCTTTATTTTTATGGGTGATCGGTGGAGGCCCCGCAATCCCATTGATGGCCGTTATATTTGGCTGCCCCTTGAATTTGATGGCGAAAAACCTGTCATGCGCTGGCACGATGAATGGGATTTATCGATTTTCGATCAATAATTCAATTGCAGGAAAAGCGATAATAAGCTGCAGGAGCCGGTATTTGTATGATGCCGGCTCCTGTGCTTTTGCATTGATAAGCAACTGAGTTAAAAATTAATTCTCTATTTTTGCCGGACATTTTAAAAGCTGTTGTTCATTGGTGCAATGGCTTGTTTATTTTTTCAATATAGAATAGGATGATTGAAAAGAAGGAAGTAAGTATTAATGAAGCGGCCGACATTATAAAACGTGGAGGACTGGTGTCGTTTCCAACCGAGACCGTTTATGGTTTGGGGGCCGATGCCTTTAATGCTCAGGCGGTGGCACGTATTTTTGAGGAGAAGGAACGACCTTCGTTTGACCCACTCATTGTTCATATTGCCGACAAGCAGCAATGGGAAGATTTTTGTCAGCCTGAATTAAAGGAACTTGTCGACCGGCTGGCTGAAAAATTCTGGCCCGGGCCGCTAACGCTGGTGCTTCCGCGAAAAAATAATTTGCCCGAAATTGTCACTTCCGGGCTCTCGACGGTTGGTGTACGCATGCCTGCGCACCCGGTAGCCCTTGAGCTGATCCGGAGGGCAGGCACCCCGATTGCCGCACCCAGCGCCAATAAATTTGGAATGCTTAGCCCGACAGAAGCAGCCCATGTGGTCAAACAGCTCAAAGGGGTCGATGCCGTGCTCGACGGGGGAAAGACGACCGTTGGCATCGAGTCGACCGTGATTTCGCTGAGCCGCGAAGGATTTGTAATGTTACGGCCCGGTGCCATTACCAGTGAGGAACTGGAGCACATCCTGCCGCAAATTACGGCTCCGGCAGGTGGAACAGGCCTTGCTTCACCCGGACTGCTGAAATCGCATTACAGCCCGCGTAAACCGCTTTATATCGAAGGGGAGTCGCACATTAAAGGTGACAAGGGAAAAGCAGGCTACATCGCTTTACAAAAGACTTCAGAGAAGTTACCCTTTGCCCGTGTTGAATACCTTTCGGAAAATGGCGATTTAAAAGAAGCTGCCATTCATCTTTTTAGTGCGCTGCATCGCCTTGAGGAAAGCGATGTTGACTTCATCGTTGCTCAGCCGGTTCCCGAAAAGGGAATTGGTATTGCGGTAATGGACCGATTGCGCAAAGCAGCTTATCAGTACCGTAACGAAGCAGAGTAAGTAGTCAAAAAATACATAAAAAAAGAAGGCTGAAATCTACCCGATTTCAGCCTTCTTTTTAATATACAGTAGTGCGTTTACCGTTGAATATACCAGTTGTTCATGTCCTGGAGTTTCGACTCAATGGCTGCTGCATTGGCAGCGTGTTTTTGAGCTACCTTTTGAGCCAGGTACGAAGGATCGTTGCGACGGATGGCGATGCGCATCAGGTCGTGAAAACGGTTGCCTTCGAAGGCGAGTTCAAGCGCCATTTCGTCAAGCAGTAAATCTTCGACATACTCGATTGAATCGGTAAGCGTTGGAAGTACCGGAATACGGTAAGCCGGTATGGTTGAAACATTGCCCGAACCACGTGCATGGATGCCGCCGTTATTTTCAAATATGTTTTCGTTAAAGTTGGTGTAAGTAAGGAAAGTTCCCGTGCTGTCGGTGTAGCTACTGTATTTTTCGTGGCGCGGAACAATGGAATCTGTCGCCATTACCTGGGGGCTTAAACCATGCTTCAACACGGCAAAGGCCAGATTCGGTTTACCAGCACGGTTTACGGCCTCGGCATAGCGCAGGTATAAGGTGGCAATACGGTAAACAATAATTGCTTTTGAATTATCACCTGTCAGATCACTGTACTTAATAATAACATTCCCCAATTCGGTCGTCGAACCCGAGGCCATCGAAAAATCACGATACGACCCGGGATAACCACGCATGTCGCCTTCGGTTATCATGTTTTTTGATTCATAATACGTTTGCCGATTCCAATTATTAATGGCAGGCTCCGAAGGCATAATTTCGTACTTATACATTGTAAGGCTGTCCATTAACGAGCCATCGCCAAATTCGGTCGAAGCAGCCATCAGTGATATATTTTCTGAACTGTTAAGGTCAAAGATTTGAGTAAACCAGTTACTGTACCATGAATTAAAATTAAACACCTGATCTTCTGTTAGCCAGCGCATGTAGCGCATTGTGCTTGTGTATAAATTCTCTTCCACCATCAGTTCGTGATAAGCCATGGCAGCCTCTTCGTATAAGCCTTTCCACAGATACAAGTCTCCCAGCAGCATATTGACCGGAAAAAACAACTTACTGGACTGGATATTATCGCTCAGTGAAATGGCCTCAGGCAATTCATATTCTTTCCAGGGTAACAGGTCGGCAATCAGTACATCGGCCAGTTCATCGAAAGCATATTCGGGATACTGTTTTTCAGCATCGCTAAGGGTGAGTAATGGATCCTCATAATAAATTACTTTTCCATAGTTTAAAGCCAATTGCATGTAGGTCCAGGCACGTATTCCTTTTATTGCTGCGTATTCGCGGTACATCACCTTTTCAGCTTCAATAACTATGGAAGTGTCGATTTTTTGAATCACATAGTTACAGGCATTAATTACTTCGTAATAACTTTTACTATCGACATAGGGATTGTCAGCTGCAAACTCGAAGTTGTTAATTTCCTTTAGATAGATTCCGGCATTTTCAGTTATATCCATCAGGTCAGCCCTAAGTTCACCGAGTAATACATATTGACCCGACAATTTCGATAGCTTACTTAAGACGCCTGCATTCCCATAAATAGCTTCTTCAGGTGATGCAATGCTATGATCGTCGGGCTTCAGAATCCTTTCCGAATCGACATCGAATATGCTGTTACAGCTGTACATCGAAAATGCCACTGCCAACACGCCCAGCCATATTTTGTTATATTTCTTCATCGTATGTTTGTATATTTTGGTGTTCATCATTAAAGGTTCATTTTAATTCCTATAAAATATCCCCTCGTGGAAGGAATCAAACCGGTATCGATACCCTGGAAAAGTACACTATTGTAGGGTGAAACTTCAGGATCGCGTCCGAGATAGTTGCTGAATGTAAACAGGTTATTAGCCGATAAACTCACGGTTAATCCGGAAATTATACTGGTTTTTAAATCAACTTTGTAATTAAGGGTCAATGATTTAAACTTCAGATAGGAACCATCTTCAATCCAGCGGTCGGAAAAACGTGCATTGCCCATGGGGTCAGCATACATGGCTTTAGGCTGGTTGGTCACATGGCCTTCGTACGACCAGCGGGTAAGCATTGCAGTGGTTTGGTTCATAATGGTTCCTTCAACAGAGCCGCCACCCGATTCGAGTTGCGAACGCAGGTAATTGTACACTTCGTTTCCATATGAATAGGTAAAATAGGCATCGAGACTGAAGTTTTTATAGGCCAGCATGCTTGAGAACGAACCATAAATATCGGGATTTGGATCGCCAATGACTTGTTTGTCCTCTTCGTTGATGATATTGTCATTGTTCAGGTCTTCAAAATGGACATCGCCAGCAGTAAAGTAAGTATCATTCCCAGCCCGGTCAACAATTTTCAGATTTGCATTTGATGCTTCGTCCTGTGTTACAAATACTCCAAGTGATTTATAGCCGTAAAACAATCCAGCCGGATTTCCTTTTGAAGTGATTATTTCAGCATTTAGTACTGAAGTGGTATAGCTGCCTTGTGGCAAATCCATCATCTGGTTGGTGTAATGACCTGCACTGGCCGAAACTTCCCATTTAAGGTTTTTCCTGTTCAAAACTTTAATGCTCGTGTTTACTTCGAAACCAGTATTCTGTAAGCTGCCACTGTTTCCTAAATAATATTTGTCGCCTACAAGCATTGGAGCTTCAAGCATCGAAAGCAGATTGGATGTTTGATTATTATAAACATCAAAGGTCAGGTCCATCCGGTTGTTGAATAAGCTGGCATCGACACCAAAATTCAGCTTTGCTGTAGTTTCCCATTGTACTTTATCGTTACCAAGGTTATCAATTACTAATGCGTTGGCACGTCCCATGTATCTTTCTGAAGATAGATAGGAAACCCAGGCATAGGGAAGGATGTCGTCGTTTCCGCTTAAGCCGTAGCTGGCACGAACTTTCAGGCGGTTGATAAAGTGGATACCGCTCATAAAGTCTTCCGATGATGCCAGCCATGCAGTATTTAGCGATGGGAAGAATCCCCAGCTTTGGCCAAATAGTTGAAAACCACCTTCAGTTTGGCGACCAAAGCGCGATGAACCATCGAGGGCCATGGCTACTGTGGCATAATAGCGGCCCTGATAGTTATAATCGATGTTAATGTAATTCGAAATGGAGCGGATGCGGTTGTTCAGGCCGTCGGCATCTTTAAACTCCATTTCTCCCATCAGGTTCCTCTTCTGGTCCGATCCGGTATTGTGACCTACACCATAATCCATTTCGTAGAAAGTGGATAAGAAACGCCATCCGAGCATCGCGCCAACATGGTGTCCGCTGGTATAGTTTTTTGTGTAGCTGATCCGGGTATCGTCGAAAACGGTGATATCGCGCATAACCTGTCCAATGAACATGTTTTCCGAAATGCCATAGCCCTCGATGTACTGATCGGCAGCTCCGACCATCGGTTTATAAAAAGTTTCCTGTACTTTATCGATACTATAATCGAACATGCTGCTCAGGGTCAGTTCGGGTGTTATTTTATACACCGGCTTCAAACCAATGTTGAGACGGTTATTCTTGTTCAGGTTAAGTGAATTGGCAATTATGGCCGAGGGGTTACCTACATTAAACAAGTCACTGTCTTCGAAATTTTTAGTAAGTGTTCCACTAACAGTATAGGTATTGGGATGTAAAAATGGTGCTTTAATCATTGCCTGGTAGGTGGGCGATGTATAAAAATCAACCCCGTCGTTGAGCATTGTGCGGTCGATGTTGCTGAAACCGATATTGAGCCCCATATTGAAGTTGTTATGCAGCGAAAAGTCGGCATTAAAGCGTGTATTCAGGCGATTCATGTCGGTAGTTTTAATGATCCCTGTTTGCCCAAAATAACCCAACGAGAAGTTGTATAAAGCTTTATCGTCGCCACCACTTACGTTAATGTTCATGCTTTGAACCTTGCCTGTTCGGTAAACTTCATCATCCCAGTTGGTATTGTTGTGAAAGCGGGGATAGGCAGGATTTGTGGGATCATCCTGCACAAAATAATAATTCCCGATGTTGTTGGCATATAACTCGGTAGTACCCATCAGCTCGGTAGCATATATTTTAAACTGATCGAGCCCCATCATTGGAAGCGAGTTGCTGCTTTCGCTTACACCTCCAAGTGCGTTGACAGTAATTTTTGTTGCTTTATCCTTACCTCTGACCGTATTAATGAGGATGACGCCATTCCCACCTTTGCTTCCATAAATTGAAGTTCCGTCTTTTAAAACGGTTACGCTTTCGATGTCGTTTAAGTCGAGCATGGCCAAAGTATTGTTGAAAAATCCGTTATGCAAAGAAGGTGCATCATAATGGTTTTTCCAGATTACACCGTCAACTACAAACAGGGGCTGTGCATTACGATTCAATGAATTGAATCCACGGATAAAATAAGCGGCACCGGTGCCAGGCATGCCCGACCGGTTGATTGTACGCACATTGCCACCCAATTGTTTTTGGATGGTTCCATCGATGGATGCATCGTACAAATCGTTTATTTCATCAATTTGCCTGATCGCAGCCGTAGTTTGCGAAGTACGTTTGATTTTTCCGGCGATGCTTTCCACTAGTTTATATGAGTCGGAAAATATCTTTGGATATAGGTCAACTTCGAGTTTATCGCGGCCTTGAACGGGAATTTCTCCCTGATTGTATTCAAATGCATTGATAATCAACACCTCGTTTTTTGTTACGATATCGATGGTAAATTCTCCTTCGTTGTTGGTAGTTGCCGATGTTTGACTGTTGAAGGTGCTGATTTGAGCAGCTGCAACTGGCTGACCAGTGTTTGCATCGTGCACAACACCAGAAACTTTGAAATTCTGACCGGTCACAACCGAATCGGGTTGAGCGATGGCAGGTACACACAAGGTAATTGCCCACAATAGAAAAAGCGGACGGATTAATTGGTAAATACCCGGGGCTATGTTAGTTCGTTTCATATTGCACTGTCGTTTCATTATTTCGTATTTGTTATTTCATCACAGGTTCCAGAATGATACAATCGATACGCATATCCCTGCTGAACGCTTCTGCTTCTTCCATCTTCACATCGTTCGAGACTTCAAAAGTTATCGGAGCGTCGGGATAATCACGGCTTACAAGGTTTGCAAACTCAAAATCGAACTGCCCCACAAAAAGCCTGGTCACTTTAGTTGGATCGCTTACGGTAACTTCCGGATTAAAGGTTTTGCGACTGGTACGGCCGCCGGTGGTTCGTATATAGTTCAACACAAACTTAGCCTTCATTGGCTTCACATTATTTGGATCGGCAATGGCATTTGGTACAAACACGCAATAAATATTATAGCTTGCCGACAGAATATTGGGTATTGAAAACTCAACTGATGAAACTGCAAGGTTACTGGTTGTTGTGGGTTCAACTAATATGTACCTGTTGTTAGAAACATCATATTCATCGCCACCATAAACCCTTGAATAAACGTTACTATTGGAATTTTCACGACCCTGAGAATTTTCGGCTTCAATTCTTATTTCATTAAACCAGGCAACCGTGTCGGCATAGGGAAATACATCCGATTGGAATACGATTCCATTACTTAAACTGGTTCCCTGTGTGTTTCCAAATATTTCATCAGGGTTATGGAAAGTTGTATTGGTAGTTGATGTAATTGAATCGAGTGATGCCGGTGATTCAATTTTCCCCCGGAACACCAAATCTTTTACAGTATAGAGAGGGACAAGTTCGTTTTTACGTTCTACTCCACCAAATTCGTCGGGGAAGTTAAAATATTTCCCGATACGCGAAGTGGCATCACTCCATGCATCGTTTTTCAAGGTCAGCATGGTATAAATACTATCTTCGATGTCGAGTTCGCCAATGATACCCAGTACCTGGTTGTGAGATACAAAAACTGAATCGTAAATCGGATCACCATTGTCATTGACCCCGATTTCGAGACTCAGCTGCGGCATAAATACTTTTTGGGTTTGGCCAAACAGGTAGTTCCGGAGGGAATCGATACCCTCGGCATTTTGAAGGTGCTCCCATATGTTATTCTGATAGGGGATGTATCCATTCAGAACATGTACCAACCCATTTTTAGTGGGCTGATTTGGTTGAATGATCGACACATTGCCCATTTCGGCCCCATTGGCTCCCTGTGTAATGTTTAAATATTTATTCGAGAGCATTTTAACAGGCTTGCCGCTTAGGTTGGTAGTTGAATATTTATTACGTGCAATATGGGTTTGAACGACCTGTAATACTTTATTGTAATCGTTCAGATCGATACCCGAAAGTGCTTCGTTATTGGGTGCCCAAACGGTAAAGGTTTGCGACGAACCGATTAAGGAATCGTAAGCTGTAACTTTAAGCATTTCGTTAAAAACACTCAATTCTGACTGTTCGGCGATATATTGGGCAAGTGAATACTCTGGCAAATCAAAATTATCTTCGTTGTAATGTTCTTCCCAATTGTCGTTACACGAGAAGAAAAAGAACAAAGCAGCCATTGCGATGAAATGCCTTAAGCCTATGTACTGAAATCTAGTCATTATGATATGGAGTTAAAATATTTTAATATATATCTTCTTTTTCAATTACTTCAAGCGGCACAAATTCGAGGTAGTCGAACATGAACTGACCTTCCTGAGCTGCTTTTACAGAAAACTCGTGGGTGGTCGTTTCGTCGAAGGTAAAAATTCCCAGGATTTTGCGCAGGGCATCTTCGCTGTTTCGGGCAACACCCATGTACCATCCTC
Organism: Roseimarinus sediminis; assembly: GCF_050433125.1. Lineage (NCBI taxonomy): Bacteria > Pseudomonadati > Bacteroidota > Bacteroidia > Marinilabiliales > Prolixibacteraceae > Roseimarinus > Roseimarinus sediminis. The sequence goes on from NZ_JBNPXV010000001.1 coordinate 327,597, forward strand.
CATTGTTCGAATCTTTTATAACCTGAAAACTGGCAGGAGCTTTCATATATCCCCTGTTGCGCATCATTTTGTCATTCTCGTACCCATTTGGATCGTTAGGATCCATACCTGGTACCATATGGCCAATTCGTGGGTCGTTGGCAAGTATTGATAGATTTAATGGAATGCCACAGGGCTTGCCATCCCAGTATAATTGAGCCACGCCCCTGAAGGGAGTGGGCTGGTAACCAAACCTGATTTCATAGGTTCCGGCAGGTATCGGAAGTGTGGTGATGGTAAAATCGTACAAGCCGGTAAGGAATATTTCATCTCCCTGGTAATCCTGAAAACGGTCGTCGGGGGTGATGTAACCAAATACGGTGGTTTCAGAAACCCTTACCCTTTCGATATAACCCTGGGGAAAATCCCATTCAATACTCGGATGTTCTTTCGATGCACTTCCAATTCGCATGTTATTGTTGGTAAGTTCGGGAAAGAAGCTTGCACCATCCATGCGGATGCGTTTGCTGGTAATTTCCCTTTCTACGTCGCGGGTATAGGCTAATATTCCGTCAATCTCGTGGAACACGCCGTTTAAGGCATCGTTATCATAATCGTCGGTTAGCCGAACAGCCTCACCGGTTTCTGAAATCATGTTAAAAATATTGTACTCGTTCGATGTACGCAGAGTGCGTACTTCGATTAAGGTATTGGGTGCCATGGGTTCGATGTATTCAAACATGTCGACCACTTTAATAGCGTGGGTTTCGCCAGTGCTTTCAAAAAACTGACCGGTATTATCGTATGCTTCAATAAAGAGCCTCCGGGTTAATTTCTTATTAATTAAGTGATAGGCAATCAGTCTGTTAAGGCTGTTTTTACGGTCGGTGATATCGCTAATGCCCGCATCTTGTGGGTACATGGGGTCATAAAGCTCTTTGGCATAGGCAGCCATCTCATCAAGATTGCTAATTCCATATTTAGCAAAGGTTTCATTGCTGGGAATCAATGCCGTGTATCCATATTTCTTTTCTTTGGGTACGCTGGTTAGAATTCCGTGGCCTTGTACCACACCATCTCTCTCCAGGAGTACTTCGTCGGGCACATAGTCCTTATCTTCAACCAGTAACAGTTCGTTCCCCAGCCCGGTAGTAATTACAGCATTGTAAAACAATGAAAACTTATCTTCGGCTGCAATGGCTTCGACCAATGAATTTTCGGTAGGAGAAAGTACCTGGTCAATTTCATGAATGACGCCATTATGTACCTCCATGTTCATTTTTGAGATTGCAGAATTTCCATTAATGGTATATACTAATCCGCTGCCATTGCTGCTGATGGCCACGCGCAGGTAACGTCCGCTCATGGTCAGGTTGGGGATAAAACCATTTCCGAACAAATCGGTTTCCAACACATGATCTTTAATGATGTGGTTATACACCAGTTTTTTTATGGAATCAAGCGACATTTCATTCAATGACGAGAAGCCCTCCTGCTCATAATAATCGAAAATGGCCAGGTTGTTTGGCAGGAAACAAGTATACTCGCCATAAGCATTCAGCAAGCTTTTCACTCCTGTCGTATCAAGCATTTTCGAGAATTCAGAATAAACTTCAGGGTTTTCTTCAATGTATTGTCCCATTGTTTTTCCTGTAAATGTGTAATAGTTTTCACCTACATCGTCGCTATCGCAAGCGGTAAATAGGCCAACGAAGGCTCCAATTACCATTACCCATAGTAAGTGCTGACTGGCAAACTTCCTTTGCCTGTCTTTTCCAATTTTATTTTCCATTGAACAATTCATATTTTGAGTGTATTTGGAATTGTTTTTAATAAATATCTTCTTTTTCAATTACTTCAACCGGAACAAATTCCATGAAATCGAACATGAATTCGCCACTAACTGAAGCCTTTACTGAGAAGGTATGATTTTCCATTTCTGGAAAATGATAAATTCCCAATATGCGTCTCAACGAAGCAGGAGTGTACCGGGCTACGCCTTGCCACCAGTCTTCATCAATTACTTTAAATGAAGCAGGACCTTTCATATATCCCCTGTTCCGCATCATTTTATCGTTTTCAAAACCTTCGGGGTCGGTAGGGTCGTTACCGGGAACTACAAAACCAATTTTCGGGTTATCGGCCGCAAGCCTTAAATCAAGCGGAATGCCACATGGCTTACCATCCCAATACATTTGAGCTGCTCCACGATTTCCATTGGGCTGATACGCAAACCTGATTTCGTAGGTGCCGGCAGGAATTGGCGGTGTGGTGATGGTAAACTCGTACAAACTACGAGGCACAAATATTTCGTCGCCCTGATAATCGAGAAAGCGGTCGTCGGCATTGAAATAGCTAAAAACCGATGTTTCGCTTGCATCAACACGTTCCAAAAACCCCGGAGGAAAGCTCCAGCGCTCCGAAGGATAATCTTTTGATGCACTGCCCACCCTGATGTTGTTGTTTGCCAATTCGGGGAAGAAACTTGCGGCATCCATTCTCAGGCGCTTGCCCGACAGCTCTGTTTCAAACGCCCGGGTATAGGCTAGTATTCCATCAATTTCGTGATAGACACCATTCAGAGCATCGTTGTCGTAGTTTTCTGTAATACGAATTGCCTCGCCGGTTTCGCTAATCATGTTGAATACATTGTACTCGTTGGAAGAACGTAAACTGCGCACTTCGATTAAAGTATTCGGACACATTGGCTCGATGTATTCATACATATCGACCGTTTTAACGGCATGTGTTTCACCTTTTGTATCGTAGTCCTGACCGGTATTATCGTAGGCTTCCATGATGTAATACAGCGGCATCTTCTTATTTACCAGGTGATATGCTACAAATCGATTCAAACTGTTTTTAACGTCGGTGTAATCATCGATTGATGCATCTTCGGGATACACCTGATCATAAATCGATTTGGCATATTGTGCCATGGTTTCGACCGAGGTAATGCCATATTCATTAAAGGTTTCGTTGCTCTCGACAAAGGCCGTAAAGCCATATTTGCGCTCTTTTGGGATGCGGATAAGGCTGCCAATACCTGTTGTTTGTTTTCCGTCTCCTTCAATTTCAAGGAAAAGGTCTGAGGGGCGGTAGGCATCGTCTTTAATGGGCAATAAGGACTTGTCAAGTCCTGTGGCCACCAGTGCTTCGTAAAACAAAGTAAATTGATCATCCTGGGCAATGGCCTCAACCAATGTGTTTTCGGTAGGAGAAATTACCTGATCAATTTGATGAAGCACCCCGTTGTGAACAATAAGATTTGGCTCGGTTACCAACGATGCATGATTTATCAGGAAGTTCAACTTTGAATTACTCATATCGAAACTTATTCGCAAATACCGTCCACTCATGGTAAGATTCGATAGAAAGCCATCGGTGAAATATTCGGTATCTAAAACAAAATCCTTTATGATATGATTATAGACCAGTTTTCGAATGGAGTCCATCGACATTTCATTGATACCGCTAATTCCTGCATTTTCATAGAAAGAATAAATTGCCAGGTTGGTGGGGGCAAAGCAAGTATACTTTCCATAAGCATTCAACAAGCTTTTTACCCCGGTTGTGTCGAGCATCTGTGAAAATTCGGAATATATTTCAGGTCGGGCTTCAATGTATTGCCCCATGGTTTCTCCGGTGAACGTATAATAGTTCTCGCCTACATCATCACTATCGCATGCACTTATCAAGGCAGTAAATGCAAAAAGGAGAAGGCCCCAGGTATGGAAATGAAACATTGCCTTATACCGCGAAAAGTGATTTTTTATTTGATGTATATCGTGCATGAATAACATGTTTTTAGCCTTAATTGACTATTTATTGCTGTTTTCAACTTTATAAAATTCGTTTTGTTCCAGCTCCGGGTTGGCATCTATCTCGCTGATATGGATGGGCATGTACAACGCATCCATCACCGACATTTTATAGTAGGAAGATCCTTCACCGCCACCCGATGATTTTTTGGACAAATAGCCCACTACCGCCGATGGTGAATTGGTGCGACGTGCCAAACGCATCAGGTCGAACCAACGTTTTCCTTCAAACATTAATTCACGTTGACGTTCGCGCAAAACCAATTTTTCCAATTCTCCCTTATTGCTGTAGTTATTCAGGGTAAGTGGCAGTACTTCCTGTTCATCGTCGTAATTGGCACGCACATAAGTCTGGTTAACCAGGTCGATTACTTGTTGATTATCGGTTCCCAGTTGCACCAATGCTTCGGCTTTCATCAGGATAATATCCGACAGGCGATAAACAATCCAGTTGGGGGTTCCACTGCCGTAATAATAGCTATTTCCGCCCAATGAATTTTTCATGCGCATTACTCCGGCATATTTAAATACGTTATAGGAATCGCCTGAAGATCCCATGAACAGAAAATCGTATTGCCTTTGATCGTGTTCTCCTTCATATCCCGTAGCAAGCTTATAATAAAATGGACTATCGTTTGATGATATAACAGAATATGGGAATTCCCATTCGCCTGCCATCTCACCCATTTTTCCATAATAATTTTCAACAATGTTGTTTCGGTACAAATCTTCGTCAAACTGAATTTCAAAGATGCTTTCAGTAGAATTACCCATATAAAACACCTGCTGTAAAACCTCTTCACCATCAAGTAGTTCAAGGGTTTCGTCGCTTAAAACCTGATCGCAATATTTGATGCTGGTTTCATAATCACCTTTCCACAAGTATACATCAGCCAACATAGAACGAACGGCATTTTTGGTAATTCGGCCCTTACTGTATTGGTTCGTTTCGAATTTTTCACGGGTGAACTGTAATGCTTTTTCCAGATCGGCGATAATGTTATTCAAAACTTCATCTTCCTCCGATTGCTTTACCAAATAATTCTGATTATCGTCGATACTTGGCGTATCAATCCATGGTATTCTGTTGAAGGTGCGTACCAGATAAAAATAGGCGAGCGACCTGATGGCCAGTACTTCAGCCTCGAGCGAGCGGTATTCCGATTCGGTGAAGTTTTCATCGATGTCGACCACGCCGGGGGCATAATGAAGGAAAATATTACAATAATTGATTACCGTATACATTGGTCCCCATTTACTGAACTCATTGCCGGTATTAATATCGAGGTTAATGATTTTTACCTGGTCTTTATGCATGTCGGTACCGTAGGTGACGTTGTCAGAACGCAATTCGCCCCAGGCCAACATACGGCTCATGACCCCATCTTCGGTGAGCGATCGGTAGCAGGCAGCAACAACTTCATTAACCTGGGTTTCGTTTTGCCAGAACTCATCCAATACTACATCGCTTTCGGGCCTGATATCAAGCCATTCGTTGCAGGCAGTACCAAACATTAATAGAATGGTTGAAGCCAGTATGATATATATCTTTTTCATCTTCACAAACTTTTAAAATGTTAACGAAATTCCAAGGGTTACATCCTTCGAGCGTGGTGTTTGGGCTTTATCTTCACTAATACCCAAACCACCATAACCCACCTCAGGATCCACACCACTGTATGCACTCCAAACATACAAGTTATTCACAGTAAGGTAGAAGTTCATTCTTTCTACATTGAGTTTTTTAACCATATTCTTTGGTGCTGTATAGCTGAATGTCATATACTTTAAGCGGGTAAATGAGCCATCCTCGACATAACGGTCGCTGCCCAGCCAGTTGTAACCATAGTTGTACAATGCACGGGGCATATCGGTTTCATCACCGTCTTTTCTCCAGCGCCAGTTAACCGATTTGCTCTGGTTATTGAGCGAATGCATGTTTTCCATGTGCATGCGGTTGTTATTGATGACCTTATTTCCATAACGGAAGTTAAAGAACAGGGTGCAACCAAAATTTTTGTACCTGATTGTTGAGCCAAAACCTCCGTTTACCTTAGGATTTGAGTTACCCAGGTATACAATATCGAGTTCGTCGATCGAGCCATCGTGGTTGATGTCTTCGTAGATGGCATCACCACCCTGGAATTCGTATTCATTGCTTCTTCCATAGGCAAAGCGCATTTCGAGTGGTTCGCCCTCGTGATCGAAAATCACATTTCCTTCAGGATCGCGCGCCACTGGTGCATTCTCCTGGGTGCCGGGGATGTATTCGCTGTACTGATACACTCCTTTGTACCTAAATCCGTAGATCGATCCAAATGAGTTGCCTTCCTGAATGCGTTGCAGATAAGTACCGTTGCTGTAATTATAATCTCCATTAAAATTATCAAGTACATCCTGACGGAGTTCTACAATGGTGTTAATGTAATTCGAGAGGTTGAAGTTAAAATCGACAGTCAAATCTTCGTGGCGCAACCAGTTATGAGTGTGGAAGTTAAATTCCCATCCATTGTTGTCCATGGTTCCCACGTTTTGCCATTTCACACCACCATAACCTGAGGATGAAGGGAGTGAAAGGTTTTCGAATAATAAGTCCTCGGTATGTTTGTTATAAAAGTTAAGGTCCATCATGATGCGGTCGTTGAGGAAGCCCAAATCGAAACCAAGGTTGAACGATGAGGTGGTTTCCCATTTCAGTTCTGAAAGTTGCAAGGTAGTTGGCCGGGTTGCTGCCATTCCCAAATAACTTCCATAGGGACTGTATCGGCTAAAGTGCAAATATTCGTCTCTGGGTTGATTACCACTTATTCCCCAGCTTGGTCTAACTGCGAGCATGCTCAACCAGTGGTCGGAACCTTGCATCCAGGGTTCATCCGAAATGATCCATTTTAATGATATCCCCGGGAAGTTTCCATACTTATTGTCCTTTCCAAACTTGGTACTGCCATCGCGACGGAAGGTTGCACCTAAAATATACCTCGATTTATAGGTATAGTGCAAACGGGCCAGTAAAGCATTTGAGCGGTAGGAGGTACGGCTGGTTCCAATCCCGTCGAGAAATCCACTGGCCGAAGCATCAATAATACCCCCCGAAGGAAGATTACGGGTGGTTAATCCATGGCTTGAACGATTTCCGGTGCGCAACTGAAGCGATCCATATAACAAGAGGTTATGATCGGTATTCGCAAATTTTGGCTGCCAGGTTATGTTTTGATCGCTCATTACCGTGATGCTTTCTGTATCGGCGTGTTCGGCAACATTTACCGCATCGTCGTTCCAGTAAACATTCGATACCGATGAAGGCAGAAAGGTGGAAACCTTATCATTGTTCACATCGAACGAGACGTACATGTTGTAACGGAGCACCTGCTGGTTGGGATCGAGCAAATCGTACTGCAAACGGAAGGTGGGCAGGATACGGTAATTTTTAAGGTTATTCTTTGCTTCATAGGCCAGGGCAACCGGATTGCGTAAATCACGCTGATCGCCATGTAATGATGATTCGCGTGAAATATTGTAGTATACATCCATGTCATTTCCAAGGTTGTCCTGCTGATAAATGCTTACGTTGGGCATTTTACGATAGGCAATTTCCAGTAGATTGCCATTGTTTCGTTGGTTATCGGTATAGGTAAACGAGAACTCCGTAATAAAGCGGATCCTGTCTGACAACGCATAGTCGAGGTAAGCCCTCGATGAAATACGGTCGAGCCTTTGCCCGATCACGGTTCCGGTTTGGGTAAGGTATCCGCCCGAAATGCGGAAGCTGGCACGATCGCCACCACCCAGAACTGTCAGGTAATGGTCGTGTTTAAAACCGGGTTGGCTTACAGCTTCCACCCAATCGGTATTGTTATTAAAATTTTCATATTCCGAGTAGGTGGGGTCGTACATAAATTCACGCACGTTGGCCGCATTTTCGTTTTGTGCAGGGTTGAAATAGGCCTGCTTAATCATCATGGAGTACTCATCGCCATTCAACATTTCGAGCCCTTTGGGCTGGACCGCACCTGTGAGGCGGTAAGAGTATTGAACGCGGGTTGGGCCTTTCATTCCCCTTTTGGTTTTAATTACCAAAACCCCGTTGGCACCCTTCGATCCCCAGATTGCAGTAGCTGCGGCATCTTTCAGTACCGTAATCTCCTCTATGTCGTCGGGGTTAATACTCAACATGTTGGCAAACTGCTCCTGGTTGGCATTGGCAAAATCGAAGTTCGGATCCACCTCTACTTCATAAGGAATATTGTTGACCACAATAAGGGGTTCCTGGTTCGAGTTGATTGAGGTGGTTCCGCGAATTCTCATGGTCGTACCGCTGCCAAGGTCACCCGAGTTCTGAACAATATCGAAGCCGGCAATACGGCCTTGCAGCGCATCGTCGATCGATGAAACCGAAACACCTTCGAATTCTTTGGTGCTGATGGTTTGCGCTGCTACCGATAATTCTCTTTCGGGTATTGAAAATGATCCATCGGAATGGCGTTTTTCAGAGGTAACCACAATGTCGGATATCACCTGCACGTCTTCTTTCATTACCACATTAATGGTACGACGTGCACCAACTTCCTGTTGTTGCGATTTGAAGCCAATAAAACTGTAAACAATTTTGTTTTCTTGTGGGTTTCTGACTTTCAATACATAATGCCCGTTAAAATCGGTAATTGTGGCACTGATGTAACGATTTTTACTGTCCACTTCAATTACACTAACACCCACCAGGCTTTCATCACTGTTCTCAGCAGTAACGGTACCCTGTACAATCACACTCGGAGATGCCGGTTGTGCCTTCAATACATGAGGCATTAGCATGTACAGAATAAATATGATTCCGGTAACTATGTTTAATTTCATTTTCATGATCTTGTTATTCAAACCTTAAAATATTATCAATTTGATGAACTACCGCTGTAGAAAAAGTGTTGATTCGTGAATTTCTAAAATCAGTACCCACACCTGTTCCATCAATGTTTTTAAAACTACTGGGAAGATTATTAAATACATAATCCTGAGTCATGATATTATAAAGACCGTTTTCGGTAACAACATTGGCGGCATTTGAGCCATAATCTTCACGCGAATCGGTTGAAATGGTAAGCCCGTCACCATTTCCTTGTATACCAATTTTATGATACTTGTTTTTGTAGGTTCCGAAACGGGTTGCTTCATCATCGAGCTTGATGGTAGCACTTTGATAAACGACATCTACCGGTTTTCCGCTAATGAACACCGAGTTGTCCTGGAAGTGATAGCGTACAAAACGTTCAAGTTTAGTGATCATTTGCTGTTTAATGGCATTGTCGGTTGTTTCATTAATCTGTTCCCAGCTTGGAATTATACCATCGCGTATTGCTTTTTCGATGGCCTCGTTGGTAGGTACATAAACAGTATAATTGAAGGTGTTGAAGAACTTAATATTAAAATCGATGCCTGAATAGTTTGCCCTCCGAACCAGCACATTGCTACTGGGAAATCCTTCGAGCAACTCTTTAAATCTGGCAAACTCGGGGTTTGAATTCAGCACACTGTAAACAGATTGTAATGGTGCCTGGATGGGCTTATCGATAAAATAAGTGTTTCCGTTTTCCTGATTGTAAACAGTAACTACATTGGCTGCATTTCCGGTCATAATATCATGTCCGCCCTGAACTTTAAGCGCTTGACCGCTGCCCTCTATTTTCAGCATGTTGCCACCTTTGGTTGGATAAAAGGTCTCTCCTGTTTCAACATCTCCAATTACAATGTGTAAATCGAGGAGTCGCAGTAACCTGTCGGAAAGAAAGGCAGCTGTTTCAATCACAGCCAGTGAATCGCCAACTTCACCGGTTTCCATGTTGTATTCGTAAACGGTTCCGTTAACTGTTTTATCTTCTTCGTTATACCAGAATTTGATCACACCGGGTATATCCTGTCCGTAAGCAACCGGGTCGATGTATTCATCGAAATAATCATCGGTTGGAACAAAGAAGCTGTAGGTGCTGACCAGGGAGTTAAGGTAAAAGCGGAAATCGTTCTGGCGAATTACCCAGTTCATGATTTTCGCTTTATCGCTAAATAAAACCGGTGCATAAATCGATACGTAATCATCGGGTGGATATACCTTGTTGGTATGGTAGGCTACCCCATTGTTGGCCACATAAGTATCCTGAATATCGGCAACCGTGATGTTAATGGGCGAGTTTTCGCTGTCGTTCATTTTGCTGAAATGCACCGGTATGGTACTTAGGAACGATTCGCGCAGATGTCTTTTCAACAGCAGGGCAATGATGTCGTCGGGTATGTTGTCCCAACTTCCATAACGTTCTTTCAGGATCAAACCGGCCCCATTATTAAAGTAATCGTTCATGGCAGCATTGGTAGGGGCTAAAATGGCAGCCATATCGCTTTGCATGGCTGTAGCCGAACTCGAAATAAACCTGTTATTACTTGGATTGAATGGTAATAACAATTCATTGCTGATCATCTCACCATTTGGATAATCGCTGGGGCCACTGCCAGTATTCGATGTAAAATATCCCTTAACAAATAATGAATCGTTGAATTCAGGTTTGTATATTCTATAGTCGGTATAAATTTCTTCCTGAAAATAGGGAGCACAAAAGCGATCTAATAATTTTGAGAAAACTGAAGTTTCTTCGAAATCGCTCAAATGCTGGGCCAGATTCTTCCGGGGCAACAATACTTTATCCAGTACGTGAATGTACCCGTTTTTACAGGTTATATCTTTTTCAATCACTTTGTGCTCAAAAATATGTGCATCACCAGGATTGCGTGGCACTCCGGTAATTAATTCAAAATCAGAATCAGAGACACCGGCATTCAACAATGGCTTTTCCAAAAAATGAACTAAAGGCCTGGGCGTATTATCTTCTAAGTAATAGATGCCTTTTTCCTTAAATCTTGTCCAGTGAGGATTATCCGGCAATTCATTACCTGTCGCAAATTTTACTGAGTCGTAAATCGACAATGAAGTATTCCGACGAATTGCCGTACCTTTTTGAAGGCCTCCTGAGTTGTAATTGGCCAGCGTTTCCATCAGGTAAGCATTGTCGATCATGCCATACTTCAATATTAGATTTTTCTGGGTTAGCGACAGTTCATCGTAAGTGCTCACCCCCCATTCATTGTCGCGTAAGAATGCTTCAAAAACTTCATCTTTAACAACAAACAATGTTTTGCTACCTGTTTTTTCGAGGGTTGCCTTGTAGCCGGTATCATCGATTAATCGCACATAATAGGTGTAGCTTCCATCCTGATCGAGGTAATCGTAGATACTCTCTCCGAGCCACTCAGGCTCGACCTCATCGTAATAGTACTCGTCGTTACACGAAACAAACCACAATCCAAGCAGTAAAACAAGGCTTGCGCTAAGATACTTTCGAGCAAATAGTTTCCGGAATATCAGTTTCATTAGTTAATGGTATTAAACATAAATGATTCAAATAGTATTGTCTGTATTATTTTTTTACAATTCGTCGTGGTGCATAGCCTTCAATTTTCAGAAGGTAGCTCCCTGCCTTCAAATGGGCAATGTTCAGTTCCTGTTTAATCTTTGCCTTCAATACAATACGGCCGCTAAGGTCGTAAAGTACCGCGTCGCTGCTTTCTTTTAAATTAAGATATACGATATTTTTGCCAGGGTTGGGGTAAATATTGACTTGCTTCAAGTTGAACTGACGGCTGGCACTCAGCTCCTGTCCGGGTGCGAGATCCATGATCATCCAGCCCAGTTTGTCTTCTTTGATGGCCGTGATTTTGCCCGACATTTCGCGATGCTTTAAAACGGTATAATTGCTTTCGTCTTTTGTGAATCGGAGCGTCGATGCAAAATCGTCTTCGGCACTTTGCAGGGCAGACCAGATCGCCGGTGTGGTAAAATCGCCGGGTGTATTGATTGTTACAGGATTTGAAGAGATGCCGTTTTGCCCCTCGGATGTGCGGCCTACCAGTATGCGGTTGGGGCCCATGGCTCCAACACCGGGCTCAATGGCAAGAAAGCTGATGGCCTCGCTCCCGATTGTCACTTCGGATATCGCTTCCTCGCATTTGAGTCTGACTTCAAAGCCGCTTGTACTTACATTTTGAATGGCTACTACCGTTGGGAAATATGTGTTATTGCTTACCTGATTAGCAAATACTGCCGGTACTTCATCGAAGGATTGTTCAAAAGCAATGTATTTCCAGTTTTCATCTACATTAAGTTCTTTGCGGGCTTCGGCCTTTAGTGCTCCCATATTGTAAATACCTTCGGGAAGTGCCAGCATTGCAATTACATCGTCCTTTTTCAGCGGTGGATTGTTGAGATAGTTCCATGCATCGAACTGAAATTTGAACGACTTGCCCGTAATGGCATTAACGCGGTGAGTAAGTGCCACCACATTGTTAAACGAAGGAATGCCGTTAATTACAAGAGGAGTATTTTCATACTGTGGTGAAAACAAAAAGGAATTCCAGTCGGTGTTGTTCAGTAAAAAGTTACCATACTGAAAAGTTTGATCACCGCCCGACTGATAATAGGCTACGGTGTTTGAATTCACCTCGTCGCCATAGGGAGTTGCCAGGCTGAGACGGTATTCAATGCGCCCGCTAAGTGTGCTGTCGAGCTGATCGACAAAACTGTTTTCAGCAAGGTTGGTACTGCTGTATATCACTTTAAATTCACCGTCGTTGACTCTTTTCTCGATGGTATACGAGCGGGACAGATCTTCGTTGGGATTTTCCCAGCTCAAACGAATGGTGTTCGAAAAGGTCAGGTAACGGTAATTAAGCACCGGATCTGCAAAGTTCCATGGGCCCGGTATCACTTCATTGATCTTATTGTATGCAATTTTTGACGGATTGCTGGCATAGTATTCTCCTGCAGGAGTGAGCTGGCCGTTGAGTACCATGGCCCTTGCATCTTCCACCCAGTTGTAAATCGAATAGCGTTCAACAAAATGTGCGGTATCGAGTACGTTCAGAATGGCCTTGATGTCGTTCAGTTGTTTCTGGGCATTGGCCGTTGTTAATTGCGAAGGATCGTCGGGCCACCATTCGTTGGTCCAGTTGGCTCCGTTGTTCCATTCGGTAATCCAGATGGGACGGCCCGTGCGTTCGTGAATGTATTTCAGGTCGTTGTACCATTGCTGGGGGCTTTTGGCCCAGTAGGCATGAACAGCAACAAAGTCGACCCGGTAGTTTAGTTCGTCACAACGGTCGATAAAGTTAATAAGCGACCAGTTGTTGAAAGGATCGGATGTAGCAGGTGAGCCCAGTCGTAAACCCGATTTCATGTATTCGGGCCAGGCTTTGAGTGCGGTTTCAAACTCCATATTGGCCTGATCGGGGCGGTCGGGCTCATTAAAACCCAGGAGATGTGACACATTCTGTTTGTTGTTGATATCGCTCCACGATGGCCAGCCCCCGTTTTGTTTTATCACAGCATACTCTAAATTTTCAGAGGTAGAACCACCGGCACTCCAGTCGTAATACCAGGTGGCATTCACCATCTGGTATTCGTCCCAGTTCCATCCTGCCCAGCCTTTTTTGGTCACCCACTGGTGATTGAAAATGCGGATAAACGAAACCGTGCTGTCGAGCTCAAGTGGCATTGCTGCCAACTCGAGGTCTTCTTCGTCGGCAATAAAAACACGACTGTAGCCCAAACCATCGGCCTTTGTTGCCAGGGTGGCCATATAGCCCCGCTTTAGTTTAAATGACCGGATGGAATTGTTAAAATTTCCAAGCTGATTGTGATAAGTATGGATACTCAGCTGCATTGAATCGCCGCCAAAGTTTGATTCGCTGTAAATTGTCAAAGGTTTAAAGCCTGAAGGGTGAGGGATTAGTACGGTTCCATGAGCATAAATGGCCATCCTTCCGTTCACTCCGTTTTGAAACGGTACTCCGTTAACCTGTATTTTTGAAAGGTAGTTGTTGGCAACAAGCGAAGGTTTGATGTTGTCGAAAAACAGCCAGGCATCGCTATGATTGAGTGAAACACTGCTGTTGGTCATTACATCGTTGCTGCCGGTAAGGTGAAATTCAACCGGAAATTCAAGAAGCAGTTGCTGATCGACAAGGTTTTCCTGAAAAGTCTTCTCGATGGCATGCACTGAAGTGAAAGCAGTGAGTAACAGCAGCAAGAAAAATAATTTCAGCGAAGACAGGGATTCAATAATCGCTTTCTTGTTAATTTTCATAGTTAGTAATCAAGTTAGTCAGAATTTGTCCGCCATACAGCGGAAAATATCAGAACATAAAATAAAGGCATTTTCTGTATTGCCCTTTGTTCAAATTTCTCAATCAGTGTCACTAATTCACTGTGTCTGTAAATTTTTCAATGGGGGCTTGCATTTTTTCGATCAGCCTGGCTCCGGCTGATCATACAGAGGACAGGTCTGTTAGCTAAAGGTATTTATTCGCAGTTTCCTTGTCCTCAGTTCTTAAGTAACAATTTCTTATCACGCCTTTAAGGCTGGAATAAGATGGGTTTTCATAGGCTTTTATAAGATAGGGAAGTGCTTCGTTGTACATTGCCTTGGGTTTTTCGAGTTGTTTTCGATAGTTCGAATAATCGACCCTGTCGGGCTTTGCGAGCGACTCGTAATTCTTTTTCAAAGCATCGTAAACAGCCGATGCCTGTTTGTACAGGATCATTCCCTGGCCCATGTTGGCTCCGGCATGGTCGGGGTCGATGGCCAGTACTTTTTTGTATGAAGCACTTGCACCTTCCACATCGTCGAGGTTTTGCCGGGCTACGGCATCAAAAAGGTGAAAGGTGGCATTGTCGGGATACCAGCCGGTGAGTATTTCCGATTTCTGAATCAGCTTATCGTATTGCTTGGTATTGAAATAGTGATAAGCAAGACTTTGTATGATCGACGCTTCAAAGTCGGGGAACTCGCTTTGCTTTTGGAGCAGGGCAAATTCATAGGCTTCGTGGTCTTTTTCGGCCTTGGCCAGTTCGATCATCTGATCGTAAACCATCAGTTGGGGTACATTGCGTTTTAAGGCTTCACGGTAATATTGAAGCGCCTGTTTTTTATCTCCTGTCTGTTCTTCGCTGATGGCTGCATAGCCGTAAATCATGGCCATGTCGGTTGAGTCGCCTTCGCCCGATTGAATAAGTTGCTCGTAGCGTTCGAGTGCGTCACTGTATTGGCCATCCATAAAGGCCAGATCGGCTTTATTTTTAATGGTTTCGAAATCTTCCTGGGCGCTGGCCGATAAAAACCAGATCATAAGAAGAAACATTGTTGATGAGTGTTTTAGCAAATTCATTTCCCCGTTAACTTAATCATTTGTGAATAAAGAGCTAAAACTATCACTGTTTTAGCTGTGCCACTGTTATAAAATCAAGTATTTGTGTCACATTTTCAACACCGCCATTACGCAATTAAAAAGACAGACGATGCTAATCTCCAGTAAAACAGTCATAAGGCCTTGGGTTGCCCTGACTTTTTAAGCGTTTCCACGATGCATTTTTATTCGTTTCATTCATTCTAATTTCCTGCGAATATTTATAATCATCTGTCGATTTTGTTAAAGCGCCCTAAAAACAGTTTTGATAGCTTTAACAATAAATTGACCGTGGCGCGATTTGAGCATTTCCGTTTAATATGAAACAAGAATAAGTTCAATAAGTTGAATGTTGATAGGATGACAGAAATGTTGCCATTCTCATGTTGATCACCTGGACGTTTTCATGTGGCAACAAAGAAACAGAAAACGCAGTCGTTGTAAGTTGAAGATTAAGAGTACTATATAGCTAATTATTAACTAAATTGAATGTATATGGAAAAAGTTAAACTTTACTTTTTATTTGTATTGATCGGGTTGTTGTGCAGTATCAACACTTTTGCACAATTCACACCCGAAGATGGTCAGATTTACTACATTATCCACAAAGCCAGTGGATATGCCATCACTGAAAATCCTGACGATAATCGTTCGATTTTATCAGAAATTACCACCAACAATACTGCCCAACAAATGAGCATTATTGAGAGTCATATTGCAGGTGAATATTTCATTATCAATCAGGATTCGAATTACTGGCATTATTTTGAAGGTTGGAAAATGGGCTTTGCGGCCGATACAGCCGAAACTTCATCTGATTATCGCTTTACTTTTATTCCCGGCCCTGAAACCGGCGACTGGCATTTGCATGCAGTAAGTAAGCCCGACGATCAGGTGGTAGGAACCGATGACTACAACAATGGCGCTGGTATCTATCCCGATAAAAGTATGAGCAACGATCGTGGCGTATGGCTTGTGCTGTCGCCCGATGAGCTGGGTTTCAACGATCCTACGCTGGCCAGTCTGACAACTACCGTGGGTGAACTCTCACCTGAATTCAATCCCGAAGTACTGGAATATGAATTGTCGGTACCTTATGGAACTGAAGCAATCCAGCTGGCGGCTGAAGCCAATGGAAAAGCTGGTAGTGTTGTTTTTTACGATGGACTAGGCAATGAAATTATCAATGGCCTGGTTGCATTTTCTGGCGATGGTGTTGATGTTGAAGTCGTGGTAAGCGCTGCCGATGGCACCGAATTATCCTACTATTTGGCCATCTTTGTCGACGAAGGTCATGGCGACGCTACTTTGGGTTCTATTAATCTTTCAAAGGGTGCGCTTGATCCGGCTTTTAGTGGGGCAGTTACAGAGTACACACTGATTGTTCCCAATGGAACAACGATGGTTGATGTTATTGGTTTTCCCAATTTCCCTGAAGCTTCGGTAAGCGGCAGCGGTACCATTACACTAAGCAATGGATCGGGATCAGCCACCCTGGTTGTGACTTCGTTCGATGCTTCTGCTACAACCACGTACAACATTAACATCGAAGAAGCCGACGGTAAAAACTATGCCCTTCATCTTCCAGGTGTTTTAGGTGCTGAAAGCAATGTTGACATTTCGGGGCTGGCATTGAAAACGCTGCCTTATACCATTGAAATGTGGATCAAACCTGAAGGAGCCCAAAACAACAATGCCGGATTGCTGTATGGTCGCAATGGTGATGTACATGCCGGAGTTCAATACTCTTCGGGCTGGCAAGGTGCTGGCAGAATGCGTTTTATGACCAATATTTCAGGCGACTATGGTGTGGTAAGCGATGTTATTTCGACCGATATGTGGCACCATGTGGCCGTGGTACTGACCGAAAACTACCGTACGCTGTATATCGATGGCACGGTTTATAAAGAGGCCAAAGCCAATGCTCCTTACGATTATTCAGAAGGACAGGTTTTCCTTGGCTGGGATCATGGTGGCACCGACCGTGCGCTGAAAGGCCTGATTGACGAAGTACGTGTGTGGAACGATTCTTTGTCGGCCGAGCAGCTCGATGCCAACAGCTACGAAGTGCTCGTAGGAAATGAAAGCAATCTGGTAGCCTATTACAATTTTGATCTTCCCAACTCGTCTCAGGCTGTTGATGCTACTTCGGGACAAAACCACGGTTTGATTACCGGTGGAACCTATGCCGAATCATTCCCGCGTGCCAATCTCGAACTCGACACCCTGGCCGTTGACGGAATGACTTTAAAGCCTGTATTCTCACCAAAGGTTACCGATTACTATGTTACTTTTGAAAGAGGAACTACTTCGGCCAACATTGTTGCCGAAGCCGCCGACAGCAAAGCCACCGTTTCAGGTACCGGCAGTGTTTCAGTCGAAGGCGACAAGGGAACTTATACCGTTACCGTTACCTCACAGGATGGTCAATACTCACTGAGCTACAACATTCATTATGTGGTCAATACTCCGCTTACGCTGAATCACTCCTATACTTTTGCTGATGGAACAGCCACCGATGTAGTGGCAGGTGCCAATGGTGTAATTAATGGTGGTTCGGTTGAAGGTGGTGTTTATACTGCCTCAAATCCGGGCGATCACATTGAGTTGCCTGCCGGTGACATTGCCATTAACCAATATCCTTCGATTACTGTTGAAGCCTACGTAATGGCCGGAAATGGATTGAATGGTGGAAATACCATGCTTTCTTATTTTGGAAATACAAGCGGATCGTATGGTACCGATTATTTCTACACTGCTTTGGCCAACGGTGGAAAAAGCCGTACAGCCATTTCATGTGGAAGCTATTCGGCACCATGGGGAGCCGAAACCGGAGTCGATGGCCTTTTGATCGATGATGGTGCCTCACACCACATTGTAAGCACCATGACCAACGATACCATTCGTTGGTACATCGATGGTATGTTGGTTAATTCAGCAGGTTTGGCAGCACACAACACCATTGGTGCGCTGAGCGATGCCATGGCTTATCTTTGTAAAGGAGGCTATGTAAACGATGCAACCTGGCTGGGATCGATCTATGAATTCAATATCTACAGCGGGGTAATGGATGCCGAAACAGTCGCCATGCGCTCCATTACTTATCCTACCGATAGTGATGAAGCAGTTGCTACCTTGTCTGAATTATTAGTCGACGGAGTGGCTATTAGCGATTTCGCACCAACAAAGCTTAGTTATGATTCAATCATGACAGCAGGGGCTACCACTGTTCCTGTTGTTACCGCTACTGCCCAAAATGCCGGTGCTACCGTTACTGTTACCAATGCCGACCAACTGCCCGGTACAACTACTGTTGTAGTAACTTCGGCCAATGGCGAAAACAGCATTACTTATACCATTAACTTCAATTTTGAAGTTTCATCCGATGCCGCTTTGGCTGATCTGTTGATTGATGGTGCAAGTGTTAGCGGCTTCTCAGCATCGACTTACAGCTACGATGTCGAACTAGCTGAAGGAACTGCAAGCGTGCCGACGGTTACCGCTACAGCAAATCATTCAGCCGCTACCGTTGTGGTAACAGCCGCTACCGAATTGCCAGGCACAACAAGCGTGGTGGTAACTGCCGAAGATGGTTCAACAACTGCCACCTACAGCATTCACTTTACCGTTGAACTTTCGGCCGATGCAAGTCTTGCCGACCTCAAGGTTGACGGAGCAACTGTTGAAGGATTCGATGCAGCTACTTTAAGCTACATTGTTGAACTGCCTACAGGTACTACCGCTGTACCGGCCGTAACAGCCACTGCAAGCAACGCCGGAGCAAGTGTTCAGGTAAATGCTGCTGCTTCGCTGCCCGGAACAACTACTGTTGTTGTAACTGCTGCCGATGGTACAAAGGCGACTTACAGTATCGAGTTCAAGTTGAAAGTAGCTGTTAATGGATTTGATACAGCTGCCATTAAGGTATTCCCGACTGTAACCAATACTTCCTTTACCGTACAAACCGGAGGTGGCGAAAGCCTGATTTCGGTTTACGATATTACCGGAAGCAAAGTGAGTGAACAGCGAAGTACCTCTGCCAAAACACTCGTAAATGTTGAGCAAAATGGCATGTATTTGTTGAAAGTTGAAAACAATCAACAGGTAAAAACCTTCAGAATTATTAAGCAATAAGTTAAAATTTCTCATAATGTAAAAAGGACTGCCTCCGGGCGGTCCTTTTTTCATTGATTGAATCAAACAGGTTTTCTGCTTAAATTAAATCTGCTTTTTCCGGGAAGGGGTTGTTTTGTTTCATAAAGGGTGAATTATGATTCTGTGATACAAATATTTAATTTTTTAATAAGCAATTCAGAAGAGCATCACTAATATTGTTTGTATTAAAGCATTGTAGCGGGGTGATCTTGTGCCAAAGGGAAAAGCGACTAAAACTAAATTTTAATTAAACCAGGGCACTTTTAGCCTGTCATAATGCTTGGAGAAAATCTAAGCAGACAATGTAGAAGCGAAACAAGCACAGATACTGGCTGGTTGTGGAAGACTGGTCAGCTGAAAGAATTGTTTTCATATATTCTATCTGAAATTTTAAACTAATAATATGAAATTATCTGTTATTACAATCTTGTTACTTTTTGTCTTTACGGGGACAAAAGCAAACCAGGGACTGCATCAACTGTTAACCAACGTACCTAACCGTACGACTGTTTCCCTGAATGGCCACTGGGATTACATCGTCGATCCGTATGAAACGGGCTATTACGATTATCGCTTAAACCCAAGCCGCTGGGGCTTTTTTCGCGACGATGTGGCAGTTAAGGAAGGCGACCTTGTGGAATACAATTTCGAAGAGTCGCCCGATATGTATCTTCCTCACGACTGGAATACCGCCGACGAGCAACTGAAATACTACGAAGGAACCGTGTGGTTTCGCAAAGCTTTCAATTTCACTAAGAAAGATCAGAAACGTTATTTCCTCTATTTTGGAGCTGTTAATTACGAAGCCATTGTTTACCTCAATGGCGAATTGCTCGGACGCCACAAAGGCGGATTCACCCCCTTCAACTTTGAAGTAAGTGATAAAATGAAGGACGGCTTGAATAAGGTAATTGTTAAAGTAGACAACAAACGCCACCGCGACGAGGTGCCTACGGTCAATACCGACTGGTGGAACTACGGTGGAATTACACGCGATGTGATGATCATCGAAGAAGAATCGACCTTTATTGCCGACTATTCCATCTCGCTTGAAGGAACGAACCGGAAGCTGATCAGTGGCTGGGTAAAACTCGATGGGGAAGCCCGCCCCGAAATCAGCATCGAGCTTCCTGAGCTTAAAAAGAAACTGACGCTTCAAGCCAACGACGAGGGAATCGCCGCATTCAGTCTGAAAGCTGCACCCGAATTGTGGTCGCCCGAAAATCCGAAACTATACAAGCTGGTGCTTTCAACACCCGAAAGCAGCATGGAAGATGAAATCGCTTTCCGTACCATCGAAGCCAAAGGAAATCAGATTTTACTGAACGGTGAGCCGGTCTTTCTCCGTGGCATTTGTATGCACGAAGAAGCACCTTTCCGTCAGGGCCGCTTCAATACCCGCGAAGAGGCGCATACCCTTTTAAGCTGGGCCAAAGAAATGAACAGCAACTTTGTGCGTTTGGCGCACTACCCGCATAACGAACACATGGTACGCGAGGCCGAAAGAATGGGTTTCCTGGTGTGGAGCGAAATTCCGGTTTACTGGACCATTAGTTTCGATAACGAGGAGACACTGCAAAATGCCAAAAACCAGCTCAACGAAATGATTACCCGCGACCGCAACCGGGGTTCGGTAATTATCTGGTCGCTGGCCAACGAAACACCGCACAGCGACATACGTAACCAGTTTCTCACCAAAATGGTCGACCATGCACGTTCGCTCGACAATAGCCGGCTCATCAGCATGGCCATGGAAAAACAATACCGCGATAACTTTACTCCCGTAATCGACGATCCTTTGATGGGCATTGTCGACGTGGTGAGCTTTAACAGTTACATTGGATGGTACGACGGAACACCCGAAAAGTGTTCGCGCATGAACTGGATACTTCCCGACGACAAGCCGGTGGTGATCAGTGAATTTGGCGGAGGTGCACTGCAGGGCCACCATGGTAAACCTACCCAGCGCTGGACCGAAGAGTACCAGGAAGAACTCTACCGTCAGAGCGTGGGCATGTTCGACAAGATGGAACTGGCAGGAACTGCACCATGGATCATGATGGACTTTCTCTCTCCACGCCGTTTGCTGCCCGGAATTCAGGATGGATTCAACCGCAAGGGACTTGTATCGAACATGGGCGTTAAGAAAAAAGCATTTTTCATAATGCGCGACTGGTACGAACAGAAAAAATAAGACCGAACGCACAACACGTGCTGAAAAAACAAGCCGGCGACGCAGCGATCTCAGCGATTCGCCGGCTGTTATGCAAAACATAAAGAACAGAAAATAATGAGTTTAATTTTTAGAACCCTCCTGATGGTTTTGCTCTTTAGCGGAGTAACAAGTCAGGGTGCAGCAAAAAGAAAATCGCTTCCCGAAGCCGACGAAGTAAAAGCATTAATTGTAAAGGTGAACGATTACTGGCAGGAACAACATCCTCAACACGGCAGGGCATTCTGGGACAATGCCGCTTACCACACCGGTAACATGGCTGCCTACGAAATTACCCAACTTGAACGTTATCGTGCCTATTCCGAAGCCTGGGCCATTCACAACGAGTGGAAAGGAGCCAAATCGGATCAACGCGAAAACTGGAAATACCATTATGGTGAATCGCACGACTTTGTGCTTTTTGGCGACTGGCAGATTTGTTTTCAAACCTACATCGACCTGTTTGAGCTCGATGCCGAAAAAGATTCTTCAAAAATTGCCCGCGCCATCGAGGTGATGGAGTACCAGATGAGCACCCCCAACAACGACTACTGGTGGTGGGCCGACGGGCTTTACATGGTAATGCCTGTTATGACCAAGCTTTACAATGTTACCGGCAACGAGCTGTATCTCGATAAGCTGTACGAATATTTTTCATTTGCCAAAAGCATTATGTACGACGAGGAGACCGGCCTTTTTTACCGCGATGCCAAATATGTGTATCCAAAGCACAAAAGCCTTAACGGAAAGAAAGATTTCTGGGCACGCGGCGACGGATGGGTCTTTGCCGGACTGGCCAAAATATTGCAGGATTTACCGGCCGATTATCGCCACCGCGACGAGTTGGTCGATACCTACCTGAAAATGGCCGAATCGCTTAAGCAAAGCCAGCAGCCCGAAGGCTACTGGACGCGCAGCATCCTCGATCCCGAGCATGCCCCGGGTCCCGAAACCAGCGGTACTGCTTTTTATACCTATGGCTACCTTTGGGGCATTAACAATGGTTTACTCAAAAGCCGCAAGTACCTGCCCGTGGTTCAAAAATCGTGGGATTATCTTACCGGCACAGCCATTGCCGCCAACGGAAAGGTGGGTTATGTGCAGCCCATTGGCGAGCGCGCCATTCCCGGTCAGGTGGTCAATGCAGAATCGACTTCTAACTTTGGTGTTGGCGCCGTTTTGCTGGCCGCTTCCGAAATGTACAAACTGCTGGGTGGCCAATAAGCCCGACTCAAAATATAGCGAAAGGTAACACCTGTGCCCCGAGGCGCCCGTGTTACCTTTTTTTTATTGATATGGGCGGCCGGGCGGCCTGCGGCTCCAAAAAGCAGGGGCAGCAACCGGCCTTCACACCCGCGGGCGGGAGCTCCTCCGTCGCTCCGCCCGCGGGGTTCAGTCACGGCTGCCACCCCTGCTTGTTTTCCGCCTCCGTCCTGCCGCAGCATGCCGGCATCGAACGCCGAAACAACAATCAGAGCATTCGCCCACTCCCTTCACTATTTTTTGAGCGGGAGTGCATTCCTGCTCCATTGATGAATTTCATTATTTGGCAAATCATAATCGCGAAGGGGCTTAAAAAAGAAAAAGCCCAACATTTCCACCTTATTCTTTTTCGGGCACACACAGTATCCGGTGCATCTCCGTTTTTCCCCTGCCAAGGGTCTCAATAAAGTAAGTGCCCCTTTTCAGTGGAAGTTGTATTGGATTGATGTAAGCGGCTTTTTGTCGGTGCAACAGTCGGCCGTTCACATCGTATACCGCGATGCTTCCGGGCAGCTCATCAAATACGACGGTAAAGCTGCCACTGTTTTGTGTGGGATACACCTGAACTTTGTTTTGTAAATCATTCTGATGGCCGGTTTTTCTGGTGATGTTCACCGTATAGCTCATAGTGCTGCTTCCATCTTCGGCTGTTACTTTTATGGTAGCTAATGTACTGCTGTCTTCCAGCGTTACATATCCGGCGCCACTTACTGTGGCATTTTCATCTTCGGCAAGTGCTGTAATCAACACCTGTTCAGTTCCCGCTTCAACATAAAGGGTATACGAATATTGTTCGGGGTCGAAAGCGGGTTCCAAGCGACCTGGTTCAGCACTCAGAGTCGACAAACGCGCATTGTCCGATGCCTCCCTTAAAAATTCTGCGGCCCGTTCCTGAATCATCGCGTCGGGCATCATTCCGTTATAAATGTTGAACTCGTGAATCGAACCCTTCCAGGTAGGATCACTGGTGTAGCCTCCTTTGCACAACAGGGCCATGCTGGTTCCTAGTTCCGAAATGGCATTGTGGGCGGCCAGTTGGCTTTCACCCGCCTTCTGGCCGTCGATGTACCAGGTAATTATATCAGCGCTGAGGTGGGCACTTACATGGTGTTTTTTCCCGTCGTCGATACGGGGCGCATCCACTGTTGTTTCAGCGCTCCAGGGCGATGAGGTGTTGCCGCATGAAATGGCTGCACGACTTTTCCCTCCGTTCGAAAGGGTGGTGAAAAAATAGTTGCTTCCATACGAGCCACTCTGGTCGCCAAAATAGCTCAACATGGTATTGCCCCCGTTGCTTCCATTTCCTGCACTTACAAAGGCTTCAACGGTCAGCTCGGTGTATTGGTCAATGGCTATGAGTGCTGCCGGCAATTCAATGTAGTCGTTTCCGCCAGGCGAGGTCGAATAAATACCTTCGCTGATGCTTCCTCCATGCAGTGTGGCATGGGCTCCGCCAACATGATCATTGGCAGTTCCGTCATCAAAAGTATAGGAGTGCTTTAAAGCAAATACGGGACTTGTTATTTTAACATTGTATGTTTTTGTTGTCGTTCCATCGGCGGCAGTTACTATGATACTGGCACTTCCTTTTCCTCCGCTGAGGCTGATGTTTTCATGTCCTTCAACACTGGCAAACGGACTTGATGTCACTGCCTCGAACTGAACGGTTTCGCTTCCACTGGGAACTTCGAGCTGGTAAGAACTGATACTGGGATCGAAAGCAGGTGTTAGTTTTCCACGGTCGCTGCTTAGTGAAGCCAATAAAGCATTGTTCGAGGCAAGGGTGATGTAAGAAACCTTGTATTCTTTTTGTGCATATTCGTTTTCCGCCTTTACAAGCAGGGAAAAGCTTCCGCTTCCATTCGATACATCGATGGTACCGGCTCCTTCAACCGTGGCGTTCGGGTCGCTGGTCAGCGCTGTAATTTCAATACTTGCACTGTTGCCAGGCAAAAGCAGGGTGTAGTTTCCCAGCGATGGTGAAAAAGCTGGTGAAAGCACACCTTCGGATGCACTCAGTGCTGACAGGCTTGCATTGGCCGATCGCTTCATGCGCGGGGTGATCGCTTCGTACAGGGCATGTGCAGGAACCAATTCACGGGCCTGGCTTTCGGACGACCATTCCAGCCGAGTCAGTATTTTGCTTCCATAGCTGCCTTCCCACCTGATCCGGTATTTGTGCGAAGGTTGAAGCTCAAGCAGGCTAATGTATTCCTGCGCCTCACTATTTGCTTCCGTTTCAAGAACTTTGACTTCGTTGATCCACAGGGCTCCGGCTCCTGTAGTTGTCAGATGCAGGATATAAGCTTCGGCATAACTTGTTTCGAGAATTCCCTCAAATTGTACAAAAGCTGAATCACCGGGAATGCTTATTTCATTTTCATTGAGCAGGATGGTGGCCGTGCTGTCACTCAGCAACTGCCCGCCTTTCTTGTCAAATATTTTGATATTAAGGCCTTTGCCGGCTCCCTTGCTTTTCTTTTCAAGCAGGTAATTGGGTACGATGATTTTGCCGTCGTTGTCGCTGTGGGCAAAAACAAACGAAAGTACATTTTCATTCAGCAGGGCTTCACGGTCAATCAGGCCTTCGTTCATGGCAGCGTTGCTTTCCGAGAGGTCGAATTCAATCCAGTTTTGCCACTGATCGGCCGCAGCGGCAAAGTAAATCCGGTAATTGGGTGCGACCACGAAGAGGTTGTTGTTTTCGTCTACCGCAATTTCGCTGCGATTGCGGGTCGAGGGGCCAATTTCATCGTTGTGCCATTCGCCCGAATCATCGCGATAAATGTGACGCAATTTACCATTCACGATGCGGGAATTCCAGAAGCCGGTATTGGCTACCCCTTCGTCGATGTACGATTGTAGAATATGAATGCCCCCGTTATTGTCAACTGCCTGCGACTCCTGATTGATGAGACCGCGGTTGGTACCCACATCCCAAACTTTTAATCCTTCGGAGTGCATGCCCATGGGACTTGTTCCGGCCGTTCCTGCCTGGATGCCATCGGCATTGTACCAGGTGCGTCCATCGTCGTCGCTGTAGGCATAGTACACATCGTGATTGGTTTGTGCATCGGGCGTTTGGCGCCAAACCCACGAAACATGCAAGCGGCCGTTGGGATCGTAATTGAGCCCGTTGATGTAGGCATTTTCGCCCACATTGGTACCGTTCAGGTATTCGCCTACATAGCTCCATTGGCCGTTCGAGGCCGTATAGTCCCAAAGAAAATCATCGCCGTCGCCACTCCATCCCAAACGACATTCGAAAAGCAGATCGCCGTCGGGCTTCTGAATGAAACGCGGATAGGTTACATTGTCGACCACCTTTCCTTCGACCAGGTAGTTGAGGCGCTGACCAAAGGAGGCACTGCTCCATTCCATCGAGTCGGGCTGGTTGGCTAGGCCTGTAAGCGATTTACGGTAATGCAGCGGATCGTTGTGATGATCGAAGGCCAGGTGAATGCTTCCGTCGTTTTCGCAAATGCCCATCGAAATAGTATAGTGATTGTCTCTAACGCGCGTTGGAGAAACGGTGTAATCGGTGAAAGCAATCTCTTCCCATGAGCCAACAGGTAATTTTTTCCGGGCAATGCAAACCTGCGAAACCTGATTCCAATAACTAACATACTGATAGCCATTGTAGGTGGTAATGGCATTCTGCTGAAAAGATGCAAAATTGGCACCTTCGACCGAAGTGGATGCTGAGTTGCTAAGGGTTTCAACAGGAAGCTTTTGATGGGCGATGTACTGCGATGGATTCTCTTCCATCTCGTTAAAAAGCGATGATTGAACATAAGTACCACCATGGATGATCCCGTGCTGTGTTCCGCTCAGATCGCTTACTTTTTCGTCGGCTGCATCGTCGAAATTCCAGTAGGCAAGCAAGCCTTCTTCTTCTCCGCTAAGTACTTCTTTTTTTGCGTTTTCAAGTTCTGTCGCCTTTCTTTCGGTATTCCAAACACGCACTTCGTCGATTTCGCCCTTGAAGCTGCGCCCGGGAAGGGCACTGTCCCAGCCCAGATAAAGCTTACCGGCTGAGAAATCGTAGGCCGAATAAGTGCCTTGTTCAGTGTAGGCTTTCCCATCGACATACAAAGTACGGCTGGTGCTGGTGAGCACTACAGCAAGGTGGTGCCATACTCCGGCACTGAGTGCCTCCGAAAGCAAACCATAATCGTCGGCACTGTTGGTCATGAAGCGCAGTTTGCCTGCTCCCTGCCAGCCCGAGCTGTATTGTATCCCCGAATTTCCGCTTCCCCTGTGATAGAAAATTCCGGCATTATCGGCCTGATTTCCCTCTGGTTTAATCCAAATTTCGATGGTGTAGGGAAGACTGTTAAGCGGAAGCCCCGTAAGCTCAATATTTGAAAGGGCGCCATCGCTTCCACCCGGCAGACTCATGGCATAATTGGACGTTTCACCGGGCAGGTCGCCTGGCATATCTTGCTGTCCATTTGCATCCCGGAATGGCAGACTTACTAAGATGAATATTAAAATGAGACTGGTGAAAATGGTTTTGTTGTTTGTCATGTGATTCAATATAGAAGAAGCTGAACCGTGCCCGAACTTCTGTTTTGATAATGGAGCATAAAAATACAGGCTCGTATGATGGAGTTGGGCTACGTTTTCTAAAAACGCTGTCAGATATTCGATATTGAGAGCGTTATTAGAATTGCGCTTCAAATTGTGCCTGTAAAATGAAAGGGCTGTCGCTTACGCAACAACCCTTTTCTAACTACTTCCTATTCTCTGATCTAACTTTCAACTCAAAAACTGATCATCTTTTATATTTCTCCGACTTTCTATTTCACCGGATCGATTCCTTTTAATGTGGGTTTTACCCGTCGGATCATGCCTTTGCTGTCGAATTCCATGCGGTCGATACACACTTCGCGGTGAAAGCCGGCCGAACGTCCCATGCTCATTCCTTTGGGACGGGTAAAGCGATGATAAACGATGTACCATTCATCCTTTCCGGGAATTTGAATCACCGAATTGTGGCCTGTGGCGTAAATTTCATTTTGATCATCCCTGGCAATCACCAGGTTGTTTTCAGGAATCACTTCAATGGTGTCGGGGCGCGATGAATAGCCATAGCGTACCCGGTAGTCGGCATCGCGGGTATCGTTTTCGGACCACATAAAGTAGTAGAGTCCGTTGCGGTAAAATACTTCGGCACCTTCACGGAAGGTCGATGGTGGTGTAATGATTTTAAGTGATTCCTCATCGAACGATACCATGTCGTCGTTCAGCAACACACAGGCCAGATAACCATTGCCCCAGTACAGGTAATAACGGTCGCTTACCGGATCGTGGAAAACATCAGGATCGATTTCCTGGCCACCTCGTACTCCTGCTGGTTTTGCTCCAACCAATGCCTTGCCGCTGTCAGTAAAGCGTCCGTATGGCTGATCGTTCACAGCAACTCCAATTTTCTGGGCGGCGGTGAAGTAGTAAAAATAGCGGTATGCTCCATCCATTTTTCGTTCGATGGCCGTGGGAGCCCAGGCATTTCGGTTGGCCCAGTCGACATCGGTGAGTAAATCAACAATCACTCCCTCGTCGGTCCAGTGAACCAGGTCGGGCGATGAAAAGGTTTTGAAATAAGTGCCGCTCCAGCCGTCGTAACCATCGCTGGTCGGATAGAGATAAAACTTTTTGTCTTTCTCCGAATAGATAATTTCAGGGTCGGCATAATAGCCGCTGAGTACCGGGTTGTGGTCGCTTACTGCCTCAACACTCCAGGTTTTGCTGCCCACTCCGTCGGCACTGAAAGTATAGGCGACAGGGCCGTTTGAAAAATCAACCGGACCAGCGGGCTTGATTTTTGCTCCGGGAAACGATAAAAGCTTCGGGTTGAACGATGTAAGATCGGTTCCGGCCTCTACGGGAAGGTAAACCGTAGCGTCCTTTTCACTGACCACCACATTGTTCTTTTTAACGGCTTCGGAAGCGCTACTGTGATAGCCAAGTTCTGAAACGCTGCCCCATTTTTGAACCAGGCGCTGTGCTTCGGCCCGGGTAATTGGAATTACGGTTCCATGACGGGGATGAAAATTCATTGAAATTTCGTTATCGATTACCCTGAAGTTTTCCAGATCGGTACTTTCGGTAAACTGATAGCGCCCGCTGGTGTACATGTCGTACATCAGGATGTAGGTGTCGGAGTTAATCATACGGAAAACGCCCGAGCCTTCGACCGGCGAATCGGTTTGATCGACGTAATGATCGATGAGCTGGTAGCCTTCGGTTAATTGATCCGAAACTGCTTTTTTAATGCCATTGCCACTGCCTTCGGTCTTGAAGAAAAGATGGTATTTTCCGTTCTTGAAAACAATGTCACCATCGATGCAGGCATTATTGGTCGGACTGTAGAGCAATTGTTTTGGAGCCGACTCAAATGCGGTAAAGTCGGAATTGGTGTAGGCATAATAAATGATGTCGATGCCCTTGGGCTCCTTCATCGAGAAATAGACCATGTATTTCCCACTGCTTTCATCATAAAAGGTTTGCGGAGCCCAAACCCGGTGAACCGTTGAGAACTCACTGTAAGTTTGAGGAAGGTCTATTTTACTGTGGGTCCAGTTGACCAGATTTTTTGATTTCAGCAATACCATGGCGGTGTTGCTCCATCCGCAGGTGGGAACATGCAGGTCGGTGACCACCATGTAGAAGTAGCCGTCGGGGCCTCTCAGGATGTGCGGATCGCGAACGCCACCGGTTGTACTGATGGCTTTCGAATCGATTATCGGCTTTCCGTCGTTCAGCGCCCTGTAATTGAAACCGTCGTTGCTTAAGGCAAAATGAATGGCTTCTTCATTGGGGCCGTTGCCGGTAAAGTAGGCAAAAAGGTAGGATGAAAATCCTTCATCCTGCGCTATTTGCAGGTCAAAGTGGCGAGTTCTTGACGCATTGCCCTTTTGTACAGTGGCTGTTAAGCGAACCGGTATTTTTCCTTCGGATGAAAACTGAAGAATTTTTCCTTCATCACTCAAAAAGTCGGGACGATCCGATTTCCAGCTAATCAGCGAGCCTTCAATCCCCATGACAGGCAAGTCGAGCTTACTGCGCAACTGATCGGTGTTGGCATTCAGCTTTATTTCGGCAGCATCGGTCTCAACAGCATCCCGATCTTCAGGAAGAGGCAGTACTTTTATTTTGAATTGTTTTTCAAGCTGTTCATCTCCTTTTGTAAGGAGGGCAGTAAGTTTTATTTTTTCGGTTTTTTCTCCAGTTGCCGGACGATTAACTTTTCCGTTGGAAGCAAGCACTTCGGGTTTCGACGAAGTCCAGCTTACTTTGATTCCGTTTGCTGCATCCACGGGAAGTTTCAAATGAGTACGTACCATTTCACTGCCAATTTGTAAGTGAGCAGCTGCTTCGCTGAGCTGTTCTGCAAACAGTGGTGCATTCAACTCATTGGCCAGCTTAACCAGGCCCGAAAGCTCATTGGCTTCAAGCGCTTTATTATAGATTCTGAAATCAGCGATCAGGGTATTTTGCAGGTAGCGGTCGCTGGCATAGCACGATTTTCCAAGATAATTGTGGGTGGTAGCGCCCAAATCGGAAGGCCGGGTATTGATCCGTCCTTTTTGAACCGGCACTCCGTCGATGCTGAGGGTTCCCTGAGTTCCTTTCAATGTAAAGCTTACAAGTTGCCACCTGCCTTTGGGAAGTGTTCTTTGTAAGCCAACGCCTTCTTCGTTCTGCCAGTTGGTTTTGCTGATGGCAAGGCGGGTGGTGCGGGCACCCAGAAACATGTTTCCTTTTGGAAAATCAGCGATGTTTTCGGCATTGGCAAAAGTGGCAATGAAGTTGCCGGCTGCATCCAGATTGGTCGACGGGTCGATGTATAAGAGAACCGAAAGGGTAAATTCGTTTAGCGAGGCGATTAGCTCACCGGTGCTGCTGCCCATATCGAGGTAGGCATTGTTCTGGCCCAGCTCAAGCAGCCGTTGTTTTCCGGCGTTTTTAATCAGTGCTCCGTTCATCAGGGTTCCGTGGTGCTCGTTTCCCGACATGTCGGGAACGGAAAAGGTACCGGGTTTAACTCCTGAAAAATTGTAATGCAGTTGCAAATTTCCGCTTGCATTTCCTGAGTGCGGCGTAAAAGCAAACAATGAAATGAGGATCATGAAAGTGATCGTATGCATGGCAATGGCAAGCACTAAAAATCTAAATCTGGTATTCGAACTCATTTTGGTCATATTTTAAAAACTTAAAAATACCACCATTGCCACGCTGTGACTAGCTGTAAAATGAAAGAAACTGTTACAAAATTCAAGCATTTAGCACATATTCGATCTGCTTTGAAACTTTTTCGATGCGGCAGATTGAAAGTGTGTAAATACTCAAACATTATTGCCTTTTAGTACCGAAGCGCAAAAAGGCCCTATGGAAGTGAAGAACTGAAATATCAGGGAGCCGAAATAAGCAAAGTCGCCATAACAGGCAGGTGATCGGAGATGAAAAATTGATCGCTGCGTCGGTCGTCGATATGTATTTGCGAAAGCACAGTAAGATTTTTTACCAGCACATAATCGATGCGTTCGCTTAACACCCGTGAAGGATCAAAGGCGTTGTAAGTTCCTTCGGGACCATAGGCTGTTTTTTGAGTACTCAGGCGTGAGTCATCAAAAGTACGGGTAAGCAGCGTCATTTGACCGCTTTCGGGAACTGAGTTGAAATCGCCCATTAAAACCACCGGATCGTTTTCGGCATTCAGTGAATCGATGATTTGAAGAAGGAGCCTGGCCGATTCTTTTTGGGCAATGTTTCCAAGGTGATCGAAGTGGGTGTTGAAGACCCAAAGCTTTTGTCCGCTTTGTTGGTGTTTGAAAAGCGCATAGGTACAAATGCGCGGGAAAGCAGCATCCCATCCTTTTTCAAAAGGCACCAGCCCTTCATTTAACCAAATGGTATTTTGTTTAATCAGGGCATAAGCGGTGCTGTCGTAAAACAGCGCACTGTATTCACCCTTTTGCTGTCCGTCGTCGCGCCCCACACCGGCAAAGGTATAGTTGGGAAGTTGTTCATCGATGAAGCTTAGCTGGTGGTTCAGTCCTTCCTGTATGCCAAATATTTCGGGTTGATAAAAACGAATGAGCTCACTTACTGCGGTCTTTCTTTTTTCCCATTGGTTCTCACCGTCATTGGTGCTTGCATATCGGATGTTGAAAGTCATCAGTCGGGTGAGGTATTCACTGCCGGCAGATGTTGCAGGGATTGAAAGCTGAAAAAACAGTAGAATTAGAAAGTAGCGCATGATTAATTTTTCAAAATTATAATTTAAGTGCATCGAGCCATTGTTCAAGCCGCTCGATGGCTTCAACCATCTTCCCACAGTGGGTTTTGATAAAAACTTCATCGACAATGGTGTCTTGTTTCATTGCCTCATCCAAAACGGTTTTCCCATCGAAATCGACATAGGCCATCCGGCTGGTAAGTTCTTCGGGCTGGCGACCAAAGTCGCTTCCCGGAAGGATGGCAATGCCACATTCGTTCAGCAGGGCTTCGCACAATTCGTAAGAAGTGAGAATTCCCTTTGCTTTCAGCTTTTCCCGATAATATTCAAAATTGACGAATAGATAGAATCCTCCTTTGGGGCTTGGCATGGTAAGCTGTTTGTTTCTCAGCCGGCCTGCCATGTAGTTGCCCAAAGCCTTGAGCACAGCGCGTGAATGAAGCAGGTAATGATCAATTTCGGGATGATCTTCAAAGGCAGTAATGGCGGCATGTTGAATGGGTGCACTGGTTGAGGTAAAGGTTTCACTGGCTACAATGGCCATGGCATCCTGAAGCCAGCGCAGGTTTTTGGGAAAGGTGAAGGTCCCCAGCCGCCAGCCACCGGCTCCGGCCCATTTGCTGAGTCCGCTGCTGATAATGGTACCTTCGGGATAATAACGGGCAAGCGACTCATGAGTGCCCGAGTGATCAATGAGTCCGTATATTTCGTCGGAAACAACAATCAGGTTGTATTTTCTGGCTACATCGGCCAGCTTTTTCAGGCGGGTTTTTGGATAGCTTGATCCGGTTGGGTTCGAAGGATAATTGAGTATGACCACCCTGGGACGATCGGGATCGCTGCGGCAAATCAGATCGAGCTTTTCGGGGCTCAGGCGCCAGTCGTTGTCTTCGCTGGTGGGAACCCAGGTCACATGTCTTCCGGCAATGCGTGCCTGGGGAGAATAGGAAACCCAGCTTGGCGTGGGAATGATGAGCTCGCCATAGTATACCAATTGTAAAATGAAGATGAGTTCTTTCGATCCGGGGCCAATCATGATGTCGTCGGCGGTGCATTGAATGCCCTGACGGCGGTAGTTAAAGCCGGCAATGGCCTCACGCAGGGGCTTAAGCCCCCTGACCGGCAGGTAATCTTTTTGATGGGCATTCTTTCGCAAGGCTTCCTGAACGATGTCGGGAACAGGAAATGGTGACTGCCCCAGTCCGAGCTTGTAAACCGTGTGCCCCTTTTGAATCAGCTCATTGCTGCGTTCGTTGATCATAAGAGTGGCCGAAGGGCTCAATCCCCTTACATTCAAATTCAGATTAACGTAATGATTGCTCTTTTTTACACGCGACATAGCCTATGGTTTTGTCGGTGTAATTTATAAAACTGAAAGTTGAAAAGAAGCAATTTTCACTGTTTTTTTTGAAAGATTACAGGTTCATTCCTGTTAACGATAGTGCATAAAGTGTTCGATCATTCGACCGATGGCCTCGTTGTTCCGGCTTGCATCCTTGTCTTCTGTTCGCCAAAGTGCTCCCATTTGCCTGTGCTGAAGAACCAGGTGCTGGATGAGATTTTTGGGAAAGACGGGATAGCTTTCGGTGTAAAGGTCTTCGTCGTGCAGCAACTGTTCGGCGGCTTCGAGGCACGAGGCAGGTAGCGGGGTGAGCGATGAGCGGGCAGCAGCCTGTTCAGGATCATTCAGGTTTTCGCTTACCAGGCAGGTCTTCATCCGCACCATGTATTCTTCGTCGTGCAGACCGTGGGTGGCGGCCACCAGAATGGCGGCAACAAAAAGATAAAGTGAAGCCGATGGATCAGCCCCGCGGTATTCGATCGACTGGTTGTAGATGAATTCCTGCTTGTGCCGATTTTTGTTTCGTTGCTGGCTCTGATCATTCAGTGCCTTCATGTTGATTTTTGGAATCCTGATGAGTGCCGAACGGTTCGATGGCCCCCAGCAAACCGAATGGGGTGCTCTTAACTGGTCATTTAGCCTGAGAAATGAAGTAGGAATGGTATTGGCAAAGGCTGTAATTGAACCGGCATGTTGAAGTATTCCGGAAATGGTATGCATGGCTGTTTTTCTGAATTCGCGTCCTTCACCCAAAATATTGATCCCGTCTTTTTCGAGAATCAAATGGATGTGCAGTCCGTTTCCCGGTTGATCGATTGCCACTTTGGGTGAAAATACGATGTCGACACCATGTTTTCTTCCAATCATGCGAAGTACCCATTTTGCGATGTGCAGCTGATCGATGGCTTCGCCCGGTGACGATGGCAGAAACTCGATTTCGTGTTGCTCGTAATGTCTGTTGTTCAATTTAAAGCTTCCGTGTTCGGCATGGGCAAAACGGATTTTACCTCCACAGCGGGCAATGGTTCTGATGGCTTCGACCCTGATGGCTTCAAATTTTGAAAAGGGAGCCGAACTCTGGTAATTGCTTTCATCACTCACATAACTGTGATCGATCTGGCTAACCACATAAAATTCGAGTTCGCCGAATATTTTAACATCGTAGGTACTTTCGGCGGTAAATAAATCAACAGCACGCTGAAGAATATTGGCGGGAGCCGATTCAAGTGGCTCTCCATCCCAGGTATGAAAGGAGCACAGCAGGTCGATGGTGGGAATTTCACTGAAGGGATTCAGAAAAGCCGTGTTGTAACGGGGTATGACATACAAATCGGGGTGATCGTTTTGCATATAGCTAAAAACGGCATGACCATTCACCCTTTCACCGTAACGAAGCAGGTTCTCAAGCTCCTCACGGCCGGTAACCACAAAGTTGAGCGTGTGCAGCTTTTCATCTTCAGCCACATAGCGGAGGTTGATCATTTCTATCTCCTTTTCAAAAACATAGTTAATGATGTCGTTGAGCGTAAACTCACTGGCTGTTTTTTGAATGTAGCGCTCAAGCAGGTTGGCTGTAAAATGAAAATCGGCCATAAGCTGTAGTTTGAATGAGGGTTATTTTTTTATCAGTGGAATCATAATGTAAAACGTACTTCCTTTTCCCACTTGTGTTTTAAACCAAATGCTGCCATTGAAATTTTCCACTATATTTTTTGTAATAGCCAGTCCCAAACCTGCACCACTTGTTTTGGTGGTAAAGTTGGGGACGAAAATATTTTCCTGAACGTCAGGTGGAATGCCTTTGCCATTGTCGCTGATCGATATGGTGGCATTTTGTTTCTGTACTTCGATATCGATGCTTATTTTACCTTCCTGGTTTTCAGGAATTGCCTGTATTGCATTTTTTATCAGGTTGAGGATGGCTCTCGAAAATTGCTCCTTGTCGGCATACACCATGAGTGTGTTGTGGCGCTCGAATGGGGTCAGCATTTCGACCTGCCCTGTGTAGTTGTAAAGTTTGATAATTTCACGCAGCCGCGAGGTGAGTTCAAAGCTTTCATTCCGGGCTTTGGGAATTTTAGCAAAGTTCGAAAATTCGGTTGCAATGGCCGACAGATTATCGATTTGTTCGATGAGCGTATCGGTTACTTTCTTCAGTTTTTCCTGGTAGTCATCGGTAAGAGACGGATTCGAACGTTGCAAAAACTGAATGTTCAGTTTCATCGGAGTAAGCGGATTTTTAATTTCGTGGGCAATTTGCTTGGCCATTTCGCGCCAGGCAGTTTCCCGCTCCGAGCGTGCCAGTAATTCAGCGCTTAGCGCCAGTTCTTCCACTTTGCTGTTGTACTCGGCCACCAGCAAACCAATTTCATCCTCCGAGTTGTATTCGATGCGCCGGGTTGTTTTTCCCAACTGGATGCCACGCAGGTTTTCCCTGATAAGTTTAAGCGGGTCGGTAATTCGTGTCGAAATGAAATAGGCAACCAAAATGCTGGCCAGCAGGAGAAAAACGTAAATGTTAATGAAAGCCAGAATAAAAGTGGTGATTTCCTGTCGAAACTCCCGCTCTTTGGTAAAATAGGGCAGATTGATGTAGCCAATATTTTTTCCGCTTCGATTGATAAAGGGCACATAAGCCGAAAGGTATTCCATTTCGGCAATGTGTTCCTTGTGCAAAAACCGGGTCGGCTGGTTCTTATTCAGCTGAAAAATGGCCGTGTTGTCCATTTGTGTCGAAATAAGTCCTTTCTCAAAGACTTCGGGGCGCGAAGTGGCAATCAGTGCTCCGTTGGTGTCGTAAACGTTGATGTCGGTCCAGAATACATCAGATATTCTTACCAAATCGTAAGAGAGATAGTCAATTAATTGTTCGTTGAAGCATTCGATCTCGCCCATGATCATGTCCATTTCAACCGATACCGAATTGATCTTGTCAATCAGGTCGTTCCGGTGATTGGCCCGGTACTGGGCAATGTTGTATAGTATGGTTCCACTGCCTACAAGCAAAAGTGCAACAAATACCACTCCGATAATGGCTGCCTGTATACGCATTCTTAGTGAACCGGAATAGGCCGTAAGATTCAAATAAGGACGTGATGCAAAACTGACAAGCAGTGCCAGCAGAAAAAGAAATACAAAAATATAGGGAAAGGAAATCAAATAGTCGTAAAAGCCCTGCTCGGGGCGGCTTACAATAATGTAGCTGTCTTCCCCGGTTTGATAAATGCAGTGTTGGTAGCCATCCCACGATGCAAAACTTAGTTCCTCTGCGGGAAGAGGGTAAGCCATGGGGGTTAGGGCGTATAAAAAATCCCCTCCGCGGTCAACCAGTTCACCCTTGTTGTATTTGGCAAACGAAAAACTTCCTCGAAGCCGGTTTTCAAAAGTATTTGATGGAAGTAAAAGTTCAGGAAAACCAATGCCTTCGGAAGTGAATTTTGAATTCAGTTCAATGTATAGCGTCACTTCCTTGCTTGCTTCTCCGAAACGATAGGCGCCAAAATAGGTGATGCGGCCGTTCATGTTATCGACAAACGAAAAACGGATGCCCGGGATCGACATGCCGTGTTCTTCAATCAGGTGGTCGAAGAAGGGATAGCAGGGCTGCATGATGTTTTCAGGTTGAATGACCACACTGTCGGCAGGTGCACAAATGGTAAACTGTAAATCGTATTCCCTGAAATAACCACCAAAATACCTTCTGAAAAGATAACTTTCGAGTTCGAGGTAGGGTGGAGTGAGATAGTTTTGAATCAGGGTATCCGATTTCAGTTGATGGTCGATGTCGCGCAGGAAGACTTCGGCTGTGGGGTCGTGTTCGGCCGACAGATTAACCACCATTAATTCCTGTACTTTGTTTTCGCGTTGTTCAACAAAGCGAAGCAGGTTGATTAAAGAAAAGAAAGTGAATATCAACGAAAATAAAACAATGAGCGAAAGCTGATGATTCACCACCTGTCGTTTGTTGATAAAAAAGCCGGTCAGCACAATGATCCAGTAAAACCAGCTGAGTCTGATGCTTTCGGGAGGCCGAATCAGGATGGTGAGCAAGGTGAAAACCAGCATCAGTACTGTCACCATGAGCAGCATTTCTCTTTGCGAGGTATTTTTGCGGAAAATCCTGGTTATTCGGTAGGCCAGAAAGAAAAAGGTCAGAAAAAGTAATCCGATGGATGAAAAACCCAGAAAACTGTAGATGCTGATTTCTTCAATCCGGTACAAGGCAAACGAAATACTGGAGTTGAGCAGCAGGGTATAAATCATATAGCGGATGAAGACAAACACAAGGGCCAGCTTTATCAGCCATGCTGCCAGTACAATGCTTCGTAAACTTTGTTTGTTCTTGATTTTTTCGGGCAGGTCGAAAGTCCGTGAAAAATTAATGGCCCAGAAAAACAAAAAAAGTGAGAAAAGCAGAAATTCACCCAGAGAACCCCAATAAGAAGAATAGGCGAAATGATCGGGCGAGAAGAGCCTGAGCAGATAAACCGATCGCGGAAGGTTGAACTGGTTGATGAGACTGTAAAAACCAAGCAGCGCCAACAGCAGGATGAGCAACTTCAGGCGCGCGTAGCGATGAAAGTAGTGGGTGTTGATCCGGTAAATCAATGTGAATAAAAGGAAAAGCGCCAGCAGGTAAAAGGCAGCCGGAACATAAAGGTCGCTGTAAATACAGGGTAGTAAACCCGATGGAGCGATCGAAAAAAGAAAGCTGTTGCTTTTGCTGTATATAGGGTATGAACTTTCGGTTTTATAAAAATGCACTTCAAAATCATCGGGTAGATGAAAGCCTTTGGCAAAGGTATTTTGAAGGTAATCGTTTTCTATTTTATAATTGTATTTAATGAGAATAAGACCATAAACCATCAGTTCGTTTTGTCTCAGCTTTTTCAACACATACCATCCGTTGGGCAACTGAACAAAACCTTCGCCTGCCAGCGTGATTTCATTTTTAAAAGCTACCACATGATCTGACCAATATACCAGTTCATCATTTTGAGTGATGAGCAGGCTTAACTCTTTGTGCTCAAAAAGTTCGTTGTATGACTTAAGCGTCTCAAATCGTTTTTCGAGCCGATCCGACTGAAGTGTGTCGAGCCTTTTGGCTGCACCGTTCATCAGCTCATCAAGCTGCTTTTCCTTTTCATGGAGGGTGCGGCTGAAACGTTTGATGTCCTGCTGTCTGATTCCACCGGTCATTACATACCTTTCGGAAAATATTCCAAGCAGGGTAAAAACAACAAGTAGCAATGCTGGCTTTCGCAAATAGCTGGTTAGTTTCATAGGCAACAGCTTTGTGGTGGCTTCATTTTGTTAGTTGTTCAATGTGGCTTTATTGATGATGATAAGGTTCTCCTTTGATGATGGTCATGGCACGATAAAGTTGCTCGGCAAATATCAATCTCACCATCTGGTGTGAAAAAGTCATTTTTGAAAGTGATAGTTTGCCTTGCGCTTTTTGTATCACTTCGTCGGAAAAACCATAAGGACCTCCAACAACAAAAACCATGCTGCGCGTTCCGGCAATCATTTTCTTTTCTATAAAGGATGCAAAACCAAGCGAATGATAACTTTTCCCGTTTTCATCGAGCAGGATGACCTGATCGGCGCCGGCAAGCTGCTCAATTATCAGGGTTCCTTCCTTTTGTTTTTGTTGTTGTTCCGACAGGTTTTTTGTGTTTTTCAAAGCAGGTATTACCTGAATATGAAAAGATAGATAGTGCTTTAATCTGTTTTGATATTCTTCAATTCCTTTACGAAGGTATTCTGCTTCGGTTTTACCAATAAGAAGTAAAGTGATTTTCACGTGTGTGCTATGTTTTATGTTGTTGATTATCTGTTGAATTCTGTTGCCGGGCTTAGTGCCCATTGTTGGGGCCTCGTGGAGCCTGCTTCCATCAATCGACAGATCCTTTCCTTTTAATTAGGTCTTGCCATGCCTGTTTTCTACTTTTGCCGCATCATCTCAGGATTCAAAACGGCTTGTAAATTCATTTTCCCATCGGGGACCGATCCTTTTGAATTCTGTTTGTTTTGATTCATCGGGTGAATTTACAAAATATTATTGCTTGCTTCCACCTGATTGTTTTATAGCAGAAATATCAGCTGATCCTGTTTGTAAATAAAAGGGATCTTACTGACAAGAAAAGCCTTATGAATTGCTTAAAGCTTATAATTTGCATGCTATTTGTAGATAGGGGAAACGAACTTAATTGGGATATTAAAAAAGGTTTTGGAATAAAATTTTAATTTTTAGCTAATTTAGCTGTAAATTCAGCATTAAAAAATTCGACATGTCTGGTAAAATGAAACATATCTTATTCTTGTTTTTTTCTTTGTGCCTGATGGGAAATACTGCCATGGCGCAGGTTCCCGACGATATTATTGTGAGTCTGAAAACAGGCAATGCCGCCAGCCTGTCAAAATACTTTAGTCAGAATGTTGAATTGGTGGTTTTGGAAACCGAGAATGTTTACAGCCGCTCACATGCACAACAGGTACTGAATGATTTTTTCAAAAAATATCCTCCTCAGAATTTTAGTCTGATCCACGAAGGTGGAAAGGATAATTCGAGTTATGCCATTGGAAATTTGCAGGTTAAAGGCGATAAATTCAGGGTTTATTTTTTGCTGAAGGAAGTAAACGGTAAGGCCTATATTCATCAGTTGCG
This sequence comes from Roseimarinus sediminis, assembly GCF_050433125.1. Classification (NCBI taxonomy): domain Bacteria; kingdom Pseudomonadati; phylum Bacteroidota; class Bacteroidia; order Marinilabiliales; family Prolixibacteraceae; genus Roseimarinus; species Roseimarinus sediminis. The sequence goes on from NZ_JBNPXV010000001.1 coordinate 367,560, forward strand.
AATCGAACGACAGTCAAAATAATCACCTCAGAGCAAAGCATATTGCATGCGCATTATTCGTAAGTCACAGGAAAAGAAACTGCTAAGGATGGCGGTTCCTTACATAAATAAGGCGAAGCGGGTTTCGTTTCCAGGTTTCGACCATGTTCCTGTTTACAATGTAGCCCTCTTTTTTTTCAAGGGACTTCGCGACGGGGACATTAACCGCCGTGCTTCAGCTGTGGCCTTTAGTTTAATTCTGGCACTCTTCCCTGCTATTATTTTCCTGTTTACCCTTATTCCTATTATTCCGATTGCCAATTTTCAGGAAGAACTGTTGTTGCTCATCGAATCGATTGTACCTGAAAGCAGTTATGCAGCCATCGAAAAAATAATTATCGATATTATTACCATCAAACATGGTGGTTTTCTTTCCATCGGTTTTATTATGGCTGTTATATTCAGCACCAACGGAATCGTATCGCTTATTCAGTCGTTTAACGCCTCGGTGAATATCAGCGACACGCGCAGCTGGCTGATGCAAAGAGCCATTGCCGTGGCGCTTGTTTTCATCCTTTCCTTACTTATTACGCTGGGCATTACCTTGATTACCATTACCCAGCGCCTGATGAACTTCATGGTCGAAAAAGAGTTTATGCAGCAGGATTTTACTTATTACATGGTTTCGATAGGAAAGTGGGTGGTTATTTTGGCCGTATTTTATTTTGCCTATTCTTTTCTCTTTTATCTGGGGCCCGCCCGAAAAAGCAAATACCGGTTCATTTCGGCAGGAGCTACACTGGCTACTTTTCTGTCGATTATTATTACCGTGGGTTTTGGTTTTTATATCGACAACTTCGGGCAGTTTAATGCCCTCTACGGTTCAATTGGAACCCTGCCTGTTGTAATGATGATGATTTATCTGAACTGTCTGGCCATCATCATGGGTTTTGAGCTGAATGTTGGAATTGTGGCGGCCCGCCGAATTCACTTAACCCAGCTGGGTAAGGATTGACAGCTTCGTGTAAAATCCTTATTTTTTTCGGATGAGCGACATGCCGTCCCTGAAAGGAAGAATCACCTGTTCTACCCTCGAGTCGTTTTTTACCAGTCGATTAAAGTTGATAATTCCCTGAGTTTGTGAATCAGACAATTCGCTATTGGTGACTTTCCCATCCCAAAGTGTATTGTCGGCAATAAGGTAGCCTCCACTGCGTACTTTATCGAAAACCAGCTGATAATATTCGCTGTATTGCCGCTTGTCGGCATCGATGAAGACCAGGTCAAAAACTTCGTCGATGGTGGGAATAAGGTTGATGGCATCTCCAAAATGACAGATTACCCTGCTGTTCATGCCCGATTTATGAAGGTATTTACGAATGATGCCTTCCTGTTCGTCATGTAGTTCAATGGTGTGAATCAGTGCCTTGTCGTTGAGGGCAAGGGCCATGCTGATGGTTGAATAAGCCGTGTAGGTGCCCAGTTCAAGGACTCTTTGCGGATGGATCATCCGGCAAAGCATGTTCAGAATTTTTCCCTGAAGGTGACCCGATAGCATGCGGGGATGAATGCAGGTCAGATGGGTTTCTCTTTCCAGTTCAACCAGAAAATCTTCTCTGGGCTCGATATGACTTTCAAGGTACTGTTGCAGTTCAAACGAATGTTCCATATTACAGGAAAATTAATTTCGAAAGATTGGCTTCATCAAGCGTTTCATTGGCAATGGCATACAGGTCTTCGGCCGTAATCTGATCGATTTTCTGAAAAACCTCAGCGAGCGAATCAACTTTGTTAAAATAGAGATAGCTGCGTCCCAGTGTAAGCATCAGGTCTTCGCGGTTTTCATTGGCAATGGCGAGTTGACCAATGAGCTGTTTTTTTGCCTTGGCCAGCATTTGAGGTCCCAGTTTCTTGTTTCGCAGTGTTTTAAATTCACTTTCGACCAAAGCCAGTGCCTTGTACAGGTTGTTGCGCTCGGTGCCAAAATAAACCATGAAAATGCCGGTGTCGGTGTAAGGAGTATAGTTGGCTTCGACTGAATAGACCAGGCCGTTTTTTTCACGCAGCGACATGTTCAGACGAGAGTTCATCGAATTGCCTCCCAGTATATTGCTCAGCAATACCATGGGAAGACGCTGCGGATGATCGAGCTGGTAAGATTCAGTGCCAACAATGCAGTGCGACTGGAAGGTGTCTTTGCTTATTTCGAGACGCTTCGGCCGGTAGCCGCTAAAGGGAATCCTGATCCTTTCGTCCCGCTTTTCTGTCATTTGTTCAAAATAGTTGGCCACTGTCTTTTTAAAGCGCAGCGGATTGATTTTGCCCACCGAACAAATCACCAGCTCGTGGGTGTGGTAATTACGACGGATAAAAGCTTCTATCGCTTTGCGATTAAACGAGCGAACTTTTTTGGGAGTACCCAGTATGTTGCGTGCAATCGGATGTCCGTCGAAGACCAGCTCTTCGAATTCGTCGTAAATAAGTTCCGACGGTGAATCGTTGTATGAGTTAATTTCTTCAATAATGACCTCTTTCTCCATGCTGATTTCCTTTTCAGGAAAACTGGCATTGATCACAATGTCGCTAATAAGTTCAATCACCCGCGTGTAAAATTCACTGAGGAAAGTGGCAAAGATGGCTGTTTCTTCTTTGGTGGTGTAGGCATTGAGTTCGCCTCCAACATCTTCAAGGCGGTTGATCACCTGAAACGATTTGCGTTTTTTAGTTCCCTTAAATATGGTGTGTTCGATAAAATGGGCAAGCCCCTGTTCTGCATCCTGCTCATCGCGCGAACCGGTATTCATGATAATGCCAAAATGAGCGACCGGTGAATCAACAGGCTGATGAATTACTTTAATCCCGTTTTTTAACGAAAACGTCTGATATTCCATGTGTTTACTTATAAAAAAGAGTGCAAAAGTAGGAAAATAATAGCATTTCATGGCAACTCTTCATGAAAACAATGGTCTTTATACTTTCAGGGTAGAACTTTGTTTTTGCTTTGTATTTTTTATGGCTTAAAAAAGCAATAAATTTGTTAGCATATATTTATCAAAATAATAAACAATCCTGACCTGTTGACCATGAATCGTATTTATCTGCTTTTATTATTTTGTTTTCTGTTTATTGGCAGTTTTGCGCAATATCGCCAGAACGTCAGGGGAGTTGTGCTTGATAAGGCTTCGAAGGTTTCATTGCCGGGTGCAAATATTGCATTGATATCAGAAACGGGTACCAACCTGGGAACCATGAGTGATGAAAATGGAGCTTTTTCACTGGTAAATGTGCCCATTGGCCGGTATCGGCTTGTGGTTACTTATATGGGTTATGAAGCTTTCGAATTAGTTAATCTCGAAGTCAACTCAGGAAAAGAGAAACTGCTGGAACTTGAACTTACCGAAGAGGTGCTGGAAGTGGAAGAAGTATTGGTTACTGCATTAAAACCCGGTGAAACACACAACAAAATGGCGGCGCTGAGTGTTCGGTCGTTTTCGGTGAAGGAAACCGAACGCTATGCAGGCAGCATGGGCGATCCATCAAGAATGGCCGCAAATTTTGCCGGAGTAATTACTGCCAACGACAGCCGCAACGACATCATCATCAGGGGAAACTCGCCCCAGGGCCTGCTATGGAAGCTCGAAGGGATTTCCATTCCTAATCCCAATCATTTCGGAGCCCTTGGATCGACTGGCGGACCAGTGAGTATACTCAACAACAATGTACTCACCAATTCCGATTTTTTTACCGGAGCTTTTCCTGCCGAATTTGGAAATGCCCTTTCGGGGGTTTTCGATTTGAAAATGCGCAATGGAAACAATGAACAACATGAGTTCACCGGGCAGATAGGTTTTAACGGTGTTGAGCTGGGAGCCGAAGGGCCGCTTTCAAAAGAAAGGGGCTCGTCGTACATGTTCAACTACCGGTATTCGGTTTTAAGCGTAATGGATAAACTGGGTTTTGATGTGGCCGACGGAGCTGTTCCCGAATACCAGGATCTCACTTTTAAATTCTATCTGCCAACCGAAAATAAAGGGACTTTCTCGGTATTTGGCATTGGAGGCAATAGCAATATCGTTTTTGAAGATGAAAATACCGAAGGAGGAACCTCCTATGACACCAGCAACGATGTGCGCACCATCAATGGATCTTCGATGGGAGTTGCAGGTTTAACCCATCGTTACTTCCCCGATCAGCAGTCGAATATTTATTCTACACTTTCAGTCACTTTTCAGGAAGTGTCCACATCGATTGATACTGTTTTTCAGTCGCTTCCATCTAAAATCTTCTATGGCGAAAACAACCATGAATACCGCATTGGTTTTACCTCGAAATACACCCGAAAACTCGATGCCCAAAATACCTTTAAAGCAGGAATTGAAGTTCAGAATTTTGCCATTAACTATGCCGACAGCATTACAGGAGAGGTGTTCGACCCGCCAATTGATGGCTATGTGAAACAGCTGAATACCAGAGAAAAATCTTTAATGCTGGCCCAGCTGTTTGGGGAGTGGCAGTACCGTATGAACGAGCAAACCACCTGGTACGGCGGCTTGCATTACCAGCATTTTTTCTACAACAACACCATGGCTGTCGATCCGCGTTTAAGCCTGAGTTATGAATTGGACCGAAGTACTAAAATCAGTATCGCCTACGGTCACCATTCACAAGTACAGCCGCTTTATGTTTATTTTACCGAAAGTTATAACGAAGAAAGCGGAGAATATTCGCTGAGTAACAGTGCGCTAAAATTCACCAAGGCACATCATTTTGTGGCTGCTTACGATCAGATGGTAAATAACTATCTGAAAGTAAAAATTGAGACCTATTATCAGCACGTTTATCATGTGCCGGTGACGGCAAACAGCAGTTATTTTTCGATGGTAAATGCTGGCAATACTTTTCATCAGGAAAGAATAGAAAACCTTGTTAACAGAGGGTATACACGTAATTACGGTACTGAATTTACCATTGAACGTTTTTTGAAGGACAATTACTATTACCTGCTTACAGCCTCGCTTTTCGATTCAAATTATAAGCCAAGTGATAACATTTGGCGAAATACCGAGTTCAACACCAACTACATCGTGAATGCGCTGGGTGGTTATGAACTTCGCTTGAGTGCTAAGGCGTCTATCGATATGAATATGCGCCTGGTATGGTCAGGTGGAAAGCGTACCCTGCACATCGATCTTTATCAATCGAGAGAAGAAAACCGTACGGTGTACGATCATTCAAAGGCTTATTCTGCAAAGGGGGCGCCCTACTTCAGGCTTGATACGCGTTTTGCTTTCAAAATGAACGGGAAACACATTACTCAGGAGTGGGCCCTTGATTTGACCAACATGACCAATCACAAAAATGTGTATTCGGTATTTTATAATACGACGAAAAAGGACATTGATTATGTGTATCAACAAGCTTTTTTCCCGATGTTTTTATATCGGATTAACTTCTGATGGCGCAGGGTTTGGAAGATAAAAAATAAATAATATATTTGCATCGCTCAACGAAAAAGGTGCCATAGCTCAGTTGGTAGAGCAACGGACTGAAAATCCGTGTGTCCCCGGTTCGATTCCTGGTGGCACCACCTAAAAAAGACGATCATCAGATCGTCTTTTTTGTTTCCCAAATTTAAGCTTCTGCATCGAAGCCGGTTCTTCCCACCTGATTTTCTGATCGTATACAGACTTTTATTTGCACTTTATTACCAGCGGACAAAAAATCCAAAATCGATATCGGTTTGCATGAAATCGCGTGTGGGTGTTTCAATCGACTGGCTTTTAAAGTTGGTATCGTTGTAATTGTATGAAGTTTCTTCGTAATTGATTGAATTCTGGGTGATAAAATGACGTACCCTCACCCTTCCTCCGATGATGGCACTGTTGTAATTCAGAAAATCGAAGTTCAGCTCAAGGGTTGGCATAATAAAAGGCGAAAAGCTTAATTTGGTTTCATAATCGTAAACCACCTTTGAATCGGTATTGGAGGTTTTGACAAGGTTTTGTTGCTCGAAAGGCAAAAAAGAACCAAGGCCTGCCTGAAGCGCTACAAAAAGTTCCATTGTTTTGTATTTGGCCTGGAAATTAGGTGCAAGATAGGCTGTTGCCATCGAAAAATCCCAATCACGGCTTATCGGACTGGTCTTCACCTCACCGCTATTGGTGCGGCTGTAATATTGATTGAATTCGGTGAGATAGTATCGACTCGACATCGAACCAACCATCAGTCCAAGATTGCGGTTTAAACGGTAGTTGAACGAAATGTTGTAATTGTAGGGAACCAGTTTGTAGTTCAGGGTAAAGTTGGTTTCAAGCTGATATTTCGATTCAAACTCAAGTTTTGAGGCGATTTCAAAATAATTGTAATCGGCCTGGTTGTCCTGATAATAGATATGATCGAGGAAATCGAGCTGTTGGGCCGATCCGGGATGCTCCGAAGTAACATCCTTAATTCCATAGTACAATGATATCCATTTTCGGGTGAGATCAAATCCTTCGGCTGAAAAGACTGCTGTTGAAAGCAAAACTGTTACCAGTATGGTGCTTATGGTTTTTTTCATTGCGATGATTTTCTGAATTGGCCCTGTAAATTGTTCGCTACCCTTTAATTGCAATACAATTTACGATGGAAGCTGTAATAAAAAGTCAGAAAGACATCGTTAAGTTTAACAGAAGGCCGGAGTTTTTGACGTCGGGCCTAAAAGCTTTGATGAATGAGCGTCCAGTGGTGTTCTAATTCATTGCTTGAGGCAAAGACCAAATCGGCACCGGCATCCCATAAATGGCTTTCGTTAATTGGGCCGGTGTTGATGGCAATGGTAAACAAGCCGGCCGCTTTAGCCGAACGAACTCCCAATGGAGCATTTTCAACTACCAGTGATTGATGCAGACCGTAGCCCGATTTTTTCATGGCCATCAGGTAAGGTTCCGGATCGGGTTTTCCCTTTTTAACATCGTTGGCAGTAATCATTTTCTCTCTTTTTAGTGCGGGATGAAATTCCTTCTCCAGGCGGTCAATCAAAATTGCCTGCCCCGATCCGGTAACCACCCAGCAATCGATACCGCTGCCGGCGATGTTTTGCAGCAATAAAGGCATTGCTTGTATAATTTCGGGCTGTGGAAGCAGCGCCATGTAATCGTGCTTTTTTTGCTTGATGGCTTCAGCAAGGTCGTCCGATGCTTCCTTGTTGAGGTATTTTTGAAACATTCGTTTCACCGTATATTGTGCGGTGCTGCCTTCATTCATATAAGGTTCTTCAGCTGAAAGATGGAGGCCGTAAGCACTGAAGGTTTTCAACCAGGCTTCGGCATGCAGGGGCATTGAATCGAAAAGAACCCCGTCCATGTCAAAGAAGACTGCCTTTAAGTTGAATGATTGTCTGAGTTGTTGTTTGTATTGATTAATAGCTTGTACGATCGATTTTTCCTGCATGGCGCTAAATTTTCTGCAAAAGTAAGAATGCATGCCAATTTAGCTGGTTTGTGCACTTGAAACCAGAAATTGATAAACATTCGTTAATTCAATGCTTACTGAATGGCGCCAATGATGATGCCCATAACAGTGTAAACCAACACATCGTAACCAAAGTGGATGAGCCATAGCTTTTTGCTCTGACCTTCGTAGGTTACATTGTTGAACTTCGAAGTGCCAATCCAGAAGAAGGCAGTGGCAAAGCCGGCAAAGGCTCCCATGGCAATGCCTGGTTCTTGTCCCAGATACATGCTTAAGCCGAATGAAGCAATGAGGTACATAACAAGGGTTACCACAATTGGTTTCCACATGGGGCCAGCTGCACGCAACTGTTCTGCTGTGAAATTGTTTTCTTTCATCCACTGCTTTCCTAAAACAGGGCCATACCATAAACTGCCTGTGAACATGGCAGCAAGAGTTGCTGCAGCTACTGCCCAAAAATTAACATGAAATTCCATATTATAATGTTTTGTAATTGAATAAGTAACATAATGTGACCGATAAAGGTTGAAGGCATACTCAGTGTGGGTTGTTAGCAAACTGTTTTGGCATTGTGACCTGTGTCACCATTTGGGAGTATTCTGGCACCAAAAAGTACTTTGTTACATTAATAGTGATATTTTTAAGTGTTTTTTAAGAGGAAAGGCCATTAATTTGTAATTCATTTTTATTCTTATGCAGGAACTGGAGCAGTATTTTTCGAAATTCAGAGATAAAATAATTGGTATTGATGCCCGTTTTCAATCTCCTGTTGGCGAGCGCAACATCGTTTATTTCGATTGGATTGCAAGTGGTCGCTTGTATGGTCCGATAGAAGAAAAACTGAGCAGGGAGCTGGGTCCCTTTGTAGGCAATACACACACCGAGACTTCGGAAACCGGTACCCGTATGACGCTGGCCTATCGCTGGTCACATGAATATATAAAGAAGCATGTTAATGCAGGCCCCAACGATGTCATCATTACTGCCGGTTTTGGAATGACGGCGGTGATCAACAAATTTCAGCGCATTCTAGGTTTGAAATACTGTGGACGGGTAAGCCATAAATCGTGTCAGATGGATCGCAAAAAGCCGGTGGTCTTCCTTACCCACATGGAACATCATTCAAACCAAACCTCGTGGTACGAAACCAATGCCGATGTGGTAGTGCTTCCTCCGGGCGAAAACCTGCTGGTCGATCCTGAAATATTGCGGACCGAACTTCAGAAATACGAAGATCGTGAGTTCAAGATCGGATCCTTCACCGCCTGCTCCAACGTTACCGGCATTCGAACACCAATTCACGAGCTGGCAAAGGTAATGCACGAATATGGAGGAGTAATTTTTGTCGATTATGCCGCTTCGGCTCCCTACGACGCAATTGATATGCACCCCGATGATCAACGGGAAAAACTCGATGCCGTGTTGTTTTCACCACATAAATTTCTGGGCGGACCCGGGGCTTCGGGGGTTTTGATCTTCGATGCTTCGATGTACAAAAATGAGGCGCCCGATAATCCTGGTGGAGGAACCGTCGACTGGACCAACCCCTGGGGGCGCTACAAATATGTCGATAACATCGAAACCAGAGAGGATGGCGGAACACCGGGTTTCCTGCAAAGTATCAAGACGGCGCTTTGCTTCAGCTTAAAGGACCAAATGGGGATTGAAAATATCAGACGACGTGAGGAAGAATTACTCCAGCTCGCTTTCGAGGGGCTCGACACCATACCCGAAATAAAGGTGCTGGCCAACGAGCGTCGCGACCGGCTGGGCGTGATCTCTTTTTACATGGAAGGTCTGCATTACAACCTGTTTGTGAAATTACTGAACGATCGCTATGGCATTCAAACACGTGGAGGATGTGCCTGTGCCGGAACCTATGGTCATTTTCTGCTCGAAATGAGTGAAGACCAGTCGGACCTGATCACGCAGCAAATCAACAGTGGCGATCATTCGGTAAAGCCAGGCTGGGTTCGCTGGTCGTTGCATCCTACCACCACCAATGCCGAAGTAGCGCTGATGATTAAAGCCCTGAAAGACATTGTTGCCAGGCACGAAGAATATGCAGCCGATTATACTTATGAACGCCGGGAAAATCACTTTGTGCATAAAAATGAACAGTTTGGTGCATCCTCGATCGAAGAATGGATGACTTTCGATTGATTATTTTCTGTATTGCTTACAGCAAATTTTTACATTTGTAGTCTTTCGACAAGCATTTTTTTCAGCAAAAGAGTGATAGCATGGATGTAAAAATTGAACCCTCATGGAAAGAGGTACTGGCCGATGAGTTTGATCAGGCCTATTTTCAGCACTTAGCTTCATTTGTGAAACAGGAGTATCAAAAACATCCTGTTTTTCCTCCTGGAAATGAGATTTTCAATGCCTTTAATCTTTGTCCCTTTGAAAAAACCAGGGTGGTCATTATTGGTCAGGATCCGTATCACGGTCCGGGGCAGGCACACGGACTATGCTTTTCGGTGCGCGAAGGAATTGCATTTCCACCTTCGCTCCGAAACATCTTCAAGGAAATAAACAACGACCTGGGAACGAAGCTACCCGAAAGCGGAGATCTCAGCCGCTGGGCCACCCAGGGCGTATTGCTGCTCAATGCAACGCTTACGGTACGCGCACACTCACCTGGTTCGCATCAGAACAAGGGTTGGGAGACTTTTACCGATGCAGTGATACGCGCAGTATCTGAAAAACACAGCCATCTTGTATTCCTGTTATGGGGTGCTTATGCCCAGCGCAAAGGTGCCATGATCGATTCTCAAAAGCACCTGATTTTGAAATCGGTTCATCCTTCGCCACTTTCAGCAAGTCGCGGTTTTTTCGGCAACAATCATTTTAGTCTGACCAATGAATATCTCAGAGCAAATGGTGCTGAGCCCATTGTGTGGTGAGCGTGACCTGATAAACGGAAAACTCCGTATTAAGATGACTTACCCTAAGGGATCATCAGCTTTTCAATTATATTTGCCATCATTCAACCCATCAATATAGACCCATGAAGCACCTGTACCTGTTGATACTATTTTTACTACTTGCTGCAAGCAGCTTTTCAAAAAAGAAAGAGGAATTACAAAAGTACAATGAAAACTACCGAAGTCAGTACCATTTTTCGCCGGTGCTGAACAAAATGGGAAATCCCTTGTCGGTGGTTCTGATCGACTCGGTGTATCATCTTTATTTCCAATACAATCCACATAATCTGATGGATGCTTATTTCAACACGGGGCATGCAACAAGCAAGGACTTATTGCACTGGAAGCAACACGAACTGGTGTTCGAGCAAGTCGAAGGCATCAGCGATTCGATGCACCTTGTTCCCTGGTGGGGAAGCATGCAAACCATCGATGGTGAGCTCAGCGCCTGGATGAACCGCTGGGATGAAGGAATTGTGAAAACATCGGGAAGCGATGGTTTTGTGTGGAATGCTGAAGTAAAAACAGTTGGTACAGAGCAGTTCAAACAATGCGAACCTTATGTTTTTTGGCATGAGCCAACTCAAAAGTGGATCATGTTTGTTTACAACCGGCCTGAAAAAAGCATGCACATTATGCGCTCTGATGATGGAAGCCGCTGGGATGAGATCAATCAATTCAATTACAACTATGGCTTTCCTCAAATGATTGAATTGCCTGTCGACCGTAAAGCCGATAATACCCGCTGGGTACTGTTTACCGAAAAAGGAACCTACATTATCGGGCAGTTCGACGGAGAAAATTTCGAACTCGAAACCTCGGTAAAAATGCTGAATAACGGAAGTAATACCGGCAGTACAGTAGTTTTTTATGACAAAGCAAAGCAGCGCCATGTGGCCATGCTGAATGTTCAAAGCGAACAACATGCCGACATGGCGGCCAATGGTCAGTTAACTTTTCCTGCAAAGCTTGCCCTGCGTGAGTTGAATTCGGGAATCGAACTTTTTGTGGAGCCTTTAAGCGAAATCACCTCACTGTTTGGTAAAGAATATTCATGGGAAGATGAGAAAGTATATCCGGGTTTAAAGAACAATATTTTGAAGCGAATTAAAGGATCTGAGTTTCACCTGAAAGCCCTTATTGAAAATCTCAATAGTGACCGGTTTGGTTTTTTAATCAGAAGCGGAAGGAATAATCAGGGCATTGAAGTAAGCTACAATGCCAAGAAACAGATTATTACGGTAATGAATGCCCAGATACCCTACGAAATGAAAGGTAACAGTATCGAAATTGAGCTGCTTATCGACCGTTCGATGCTTGAAGTGTACCTCGATGGTGGTCGTTATGTTTTCAGCGAAGCCATCGCTCCATCGCCCGAAGCCACCGGGTATGAGTTGTTCACCACCGGAGGTGAGATCATGGTGAAATGGATGAAGGTACATCCGCTCAATTCTGTTTGGAAGCAACAGTAAAATCACCAATGAATATCATGTTTTAAAAAAACGAATCTTCAGAACTTGCACTGCAAGAGCTGAAGTGTTTCATTTCGTTTTTGCTTTTAGCTAAACTGAACACTTTTGCCCGAAACCGATCAAAACTCTGAATGCAAATGAAGGCGATAGTCAAAAGAAAACCCGAGCGGGGGCTTTGGATGGAAGATGTTCCCATGCCTGTTGTGGGTGCCAATGAAGTGCTTTTAAAAATTAGAAAATCGGCCATTTGTGGAACCGATCTGCACATTTATAAATGGGACGACTGGGCGCAAAAAACCATTCATCCTCCTTTGATCATCGGCCATGAGTATGTGGGCGAAATTGTTGAGCTGGGGTCAGAAGTCAATCAATATAAAATTGGTGAACGCGTAACGGCCGAAGGGCACATTGCCTGTGGGCACTGTCGCAACTGCCGGCGGGGGCGTATGCACATCTGTGATCACACCGTGGGAATTGGTGTGCAGCGCAATGGCGGCTTTGCCGAATATGTATCGGTACCGGTCAGCAATGTAATTAAGGTCGATCAGCGCATTCCCGATGAAATTGTATCGATCATGGATCCGCTTGGAAATGCCTGTCATACGGCACTTTCATTTCCGTTGGTGGGCGAAGACGTTCTGATTACCGGAATTGGTGGCCCCATTGGCTCCATGGCCGCTGCCATTTGCAAATTTGCCGGAGCACGCAATGTGATGGGGACCGACCTGAGTACTTACCGACGTGAATTGGCCCTGAAACTGGGTGCCGATCAGGTGATCGATCCATCAAAGGAATCATTCGAAGAGGCCATGGGGCGCATGGGCATGATGGCCGGTTTCGACATCGGGCTCGAATGCTCGGGCTCGTCGGTGGCCTTTAATCAACTCATCAACTACATGTACAACGGAGGAAAAGTTTCCCTGCTGGGCATTCTGCCGCCAAATACCACCGTCGACTGGAACAAGGTGATCTTTAAAGGGCTTACCATTAAAGGAATTTATGGCCGTGAAATGTTTGAAACCTGGTACCAGATGGAGATGATGCTGACCCGTGGCCTCGATATTTCACCCATTATCACCCACCGGATGAAGGCCGACGATTTTCAAAAAGCCTTCGACATTATGGAAGAAGGAAACTGCGGAAAAATCATACTCGACTGGGAGTCCTGAGTTAATTGCTGAGGAGATAGCGCGCCAACAGGTGTCGTTTATTGAATACTTCCACCTTGTCTGCCTGATAACGGATAAGCAGGCCTCTCTGCCGGCGATCGTATACAATAATCTCTTCTTGGTTGTAGCGTATCGTGTAGATTGGTTTGTACAGCTTTTTTCCTCTCCAGTGATGGATCTCGATGGCATTTCCGGCAGGATGGGTGGTAATGATGAATGTTTTGTCGAGGTGGATTTGTCCGTTTTCCAGATAAAAGTGATCGCCCCATTTGGGTCTTTTCGATGTGGAATAATGGTTGGGACCATGCCTGAAAATGCGGTCGTGCCAACTCCAACCATTTTTCATAAACAGCCCTTCTTCATTTTCAATAATTTTAAATTGCGGCCACCTTTTGTAAGAGGATGCCAGCGTGTCGCCAGTTTGTTGAACATTAAACTGTTCGCGGTAGCGCGCCCTTTTTCTGGCTTTTGTTGATAAAACACCATCTTTCATTTGGTAGTAGGTATAATCGGAACGGCGGTTTGGGTAAGTCGATTCTTCCAGATGAAAGTCAGTACCGTGCTGAAGTTTCAGCAGTTTATCGACCCTGATGGAGAGGTTGAAATTCAGGTCAGCAAACAGGAATTCTCCAATAGCAAAACCAACCAGGCGGTTTTGAACATCAATCGCTTTTTGGGTCGAATCGTTCACGGCAACTTTTTTGCTTTGCCTGATCAGATCAATTCTTAGCCCGTATAGATCATAAGCGGGTTCAATACTCAACTTTACTGTTTGTGCTTCGAAACCTTCGACATCGATTTTCCTGTTCATTTGGCTTTTGCCCATCAATGGAAGCAACAGCAGTAGGTAGAATAGTGCCTTCATCTTTGTTTTTGATAAGCACTCACAAGTTTCGTTCCACACAAAAATTGGCACCTGCTTGCAAGTTCCTGTACGAAATATTTTTTCCTGTTCAATTCATTAGAAATCGCTAACTTTGTCTTGTTTTTAAATTAGTAAGATGTATTCGATACGACAAAATAAAGTTTCAAGATTAATACAAAAAGAGCTGGCTTCGTTTTTTCAGCAGCAAAGCAGGGAATCGTTCCGGGGTAAAATGATCTCGGTAACCGTAGTAAGGGTTTCGAAAGACATGTCGGTGGCCAAAGTCTACCTGAGTATTTTTCCTTCGGAGGATGCTGAGGTAACACTGGAACTGATTAAGCAACTGGCGGGCCAGGTTCGGGGCGAACTGGGTCGAAAAGTAGGAAAGCAACTCAGGGTAATTCCGGAGTTGAGTTTCTATCTTGACGATAGCCTCGATTACATTGATAACATTGAAAAGGCCCTCAACAACTAACTTCTGTAAAAATGCAATACGATCCCATCAAGCGAAGCCTTGGCTCCGTTTTCAATAAATCAACCAGTTTACGTCGCTTGTTTTACCGTTTGCTTGACCTTTTGCTGCTGCGTTCGTGGCACATTCGTCGTGAGCTGAAACGTTGGAACAATCCGGAAAAACCGCATATCCTCGATGCCGGCTCAGGCTTTGGACAGTACACCTACCGCATGTCGAACCTGTTCAGGCAGGCCCGCATAAAGGCTGTTGATGTAAAGGAAGAACAGGTAGCCGATTGCAATGGTTTTTTCGGGCGCATCGGGCGAAACGAGCGGGTGGTCTTCGAAGTAGCTGATCTTACGCGCTTTGATGAGCCCTCGACCTACGATCTGGTGCTTTCTGTCGATGTAATGGAACACATCGAAGAAGATGTGCAGGTTTTTCGCAATTTCTACAGCTCGATGAAGGAAAACGGCATGTTGCTGATATCGACCCCTTCGGATCAGGGGGGCTCCGATGCACACGATCACGAAGGCGACGAAGTGTCGGGCTTTATCGATGAGCATGTACGCGACGGATACAATATCGAAGAAATTAAGGAAAAGCTCCGAAGTGCCGGATTCAGAGAGATTTATGCCCGTTATCAGTACGGAAAGCCTGGCAGCCTGTCGTGGCGCCTTTCGATGAAATATCCCATCAAACTACTGGGAGTAAGTAAAATATTCTTTGTTGTCCTGCCGTTTTATTATCTGCTTACCTTTCCGGTGAGTGCCCTGTTGAACTGGCTCGATCTGAAAATTGAACATCGTACCGGTACAGGATTAATCGTTACAGCATTCAAATAATTGAATTTTCCACTTTACATAGCCCGCCGATACCTTCTTTCAAAGAAGTCGCGAAATGTGGTGAACATCATTTCAGGAATTGCCATGCTTGGAGTAGTGGTTGGCACTACGGCGCTGGTGGTGGTCTTATCGATTTTCAACGGGCTCGATGTACTCATCAAATCGTTCTTCAGTTTTTTCGATCCTGAAATTAAAATTACACTGAACGAAGGGAAACAGTTCGATCCGAATAATGCCCTCTTCGAGCAGATTAAAAACGACGAATCGGTCATTCACTTTTGCGAAGTGGCCGAAGAAATTGCTCATTTCCGCTTCGAAGGCCAGCAATACATTGCCCGTATCAAGGGGGTTGAAGATGAGTACCTCGAAATGAGTGGCGTTGGTGAAGTAATGTACGATGGCGATCTGCTGCTTAACGATGGCAATTTCGACTACACCATCATTGGCAGGGGACTGGCATACAACCTGGGAGTGGCAGTCAATTTTATCCGTCCCATTCATATTTCGGTTCCCCGAAAAGGACGGACTTCTTCGGTCTTGTTAAATCCTTTCCGGCAGCAACATGTGTACCTGGGAGGAATTTATGCCGTTGGCCAACAGGAAGTAGACGATCAGTATGCCTTAATTCCACTGCACATGGCCCGCGACCTGCTTGACATGGACGGCACGGTAAGCTCGGTGGAGTTGGGACTTGCCGAAGGAGTGGATGTGAAGAAATTTCAGAAGAAAATTCAGCATTTACTGGGCGACGAATTTTTGGTCCAGAACCGTTATCAACAACACGAATCGTATTATCGCGTGGCACAAAGTGAACGATTCTTCATCTTTCTAACCCTTTCATTCATCCTCATCATTGCCTCGTTCAACCTCGCCAGTTCTATTTCGATGCTGATACTCGACAAGAAGAAAGACATCAACATCCTGATTAGCCTGGGGCTTACCAAAAAGCGACTGGGAAAAATATTTTTATACGAAGGAATGCTGGTTTCAACCATCGGAGCCCTTATCGGACTCGTACTTGGTATTTTAATCTGCTATGGCCAGATTCATTTTGGCTGGCTGAAATTTCCCGGAAATTTTGCTGTTGAATATTACCCGGTCGACGTGAGAATTCCAAGTCTGATCGTGATTGCCATTACCGTTTTGCTCATCGGATCGATTGCTTCATGGCTGCCCGTTAAACTTCTGCCGCGCCGATTCTTCCGGATCAACGAAGAATAGGGCCTAAAATATGGCGCCAATAATCTGAACAACAATAATTAACAATACCATGGCCAGCGGATAAACCGTGGCATAAGCCTCCGAAGGTGCATTGGTTTTGGTCATGGTATCTACAGCCGCCAAGCCCGGTGTGCTGGTCATACTGCCGGTGAGGGCACCCAGCATACTGAGCAGGTTGATTTTAAAAAACAGACGGGCAATAATGGTGGTTGCGATCATTGGAACTAGGGTGATAATGGCACCTGCAATGAACATATTGATACCGTTTTGCATAAAAATATCGACCAGCTCGGCACCTGCCGAAGTTCCAACGGCGGCCATGAAAAACAGCAGTCCGAATTGTCTGATCAGCTGGTTGGCGGCACTGGTCATGGTCCATAAAATGGGTCCTGTTTTGCCAATGCGGCCCAGCATCAGGCCGGCGAATAATACACCACCGGTTAAGCCGGGGCTAAAATTGAAGTTGCCAAACGAAAGGTTGATTTTTCCAATAAGTACCCCTGCAATGATGCCCATGGCGATGGGCAGAAAATCGGTATCAGACAGGCGGCGGTCATCGTTTCCGAAGATGTTTACCACCTGCTTCATGTTTTCGGTACCACAGGCGATCATCAGTTTGTCGCCAAAATGAATGCGCGAACCGGGCGATGGAGATATGTTGATGCCTGCCCGGGTAATGCGGGTGATGGTTGCTCCGTAATTCTCATTCAGGTTCAGCTCCCCAATGGTTTTATTCACATATTCCTTGTTGGTAACAAGCACTCTGCGTACATCGAACTGTTTTGAAAGCGGAAATTCAACATCGGTTTCATGGCCAATAAGCAAACTGATGCGTTTGAGCGCCTCACGATCGCCAACTGCTTTAATGATGTCTCCTTTGTGAAGAATGGTTTGCGGAGTGGGTGTTACCGCCACGCCTTCGTGCATTACCCGCGAAACCACGGCCTTGGTCATAAAGCGGATGCGCAGATCGCTGATCGATTTATCGATTACGTTTTCATTTTCGACGATGAAATTGGCTTTTAATATCTCAGGAAAATCAGATTTCAGGGCTTCATTGTATTCTTTTTCGGCCTGTTTCACATTCGTCTTCATTAATTTGGGAAGAAAACTGACAAACAGAATGACCCCGATCACCCCAAAAGGATAAGCCACCCCATAACCGATTGAGGCCAGTGGAGAACCGGTTGTATCGATGGCTGCTGCCAGACCGGGCGTACTGGTCAGTG
This sequence comes from Roseimarinus sediminis, assembly GCF_050433125.1. Taxonomy (NCBI): domain Bacteria; kingdom Pseudomonadati; phylum Bacteroidota; class Bacteroidia; order Marinilabiliales; family Prolixibacteraceae; genus Roseimarinus; species Roseimarinus sediminis. Next base: position 385,173 of record NZ_JBNPXV010000001.1, read on the forward strand.
CTCCTGTGAGTAAGCCAATGCCGATGTTGGCATCAATGTCGAAAAGATAAATAACGCCCAGCGTGGTCAATCCGGCAACAATGATTAAGGTACTTGCCAGAATGGCCAGGTTTTTACCATGTTTTTTAAATGAATCGAAAAAACCGGGTCCGGCCTGGATGCCAATGGTGAAAATAAACAGAACCAGCCCGATTTGCTGAAAGTCGTGTGGAATAATCACTCCATAATGCCCAAAAACCAGCGCAATGAAAATTACTGCCGATACATCGAGCGATATTCCTTTAATTTTAATTCTGCCTAAAAGAAACCCGAGGGTAACAATCAGAAAAAAAGAAAAATAGATGTTGCTGAAAAGGCCCATGACAATTGTTTTAAAAACTGTGCAAAGTTATGTTTTTAAATACAGGCTTGTCATTGGCCCGGCAAAACAATTTTTTATAAGCCCCATTTCTTAATCAAAAGAAAACATGGAAATGCCAGTATTTATGTTGTAAGCAAAAACGATAAATCGTCACCCGCATTCAGCTCTTTAGGACGAATTCCTTTCTTAAACAAACGGGCAGGAAGTTTTCCACGCAAATGTAATGCGCTGTTTTCGAGCAGGAGCATGCTTCCTTCGCGAAGGCCTAGCACATGCATTTGGGGGTTGATTTCGATGAATTCGCTGATGCGCTGTTCTCTTGTTTCGCCTGCATGGCCTTCGGGATTGGCATCGAGGTAATGCGGATTGATTTGAAACGGAACCAGATTCAGTACATCGAAGCCGAGCGGGTCGATAATGGGCATGTCGTTGGTGGTTCGGATGCTTGGGCAGGCAATATTCGATCCGGCACTCCAGCCGACATAAGGTGTACCCGCTGTAACTTTTTCCCTGATGGCTTCGATGAGTCCCTGGTCGCGCATCATTCTGACCAGCTGCCAGGTATTGCCACCGCCCACTACAATGGCTTCGGCGTCGGCAACAGCCTGCATCGGATCGTCGAAGTGATGAATGCTGACAATGCGGTGCCCTATTTCGTTAAAACGCTCATTTACATTTCGTTCGTATTCGTCGAACGAAAAAGTTACCGCAGCAAAAGGAATGAAAAGGGCTTTGACTGCCGTACTGCCCAGAAATTGCTGAATATCGTATTTCGGATAATCGAGATAAGGCTCACCGGCCATGGTTGAATTGCTGATTAACAAAAGTCGCATAATTGAAGGTTTTAATGAAGAACAAAGATAAGGGCATCCTGTTTTCGAAACAATGCTTTCGCTCATTCATCCAATATTTATCAACTTCAATTTGCTTGACCGGCCCCTGATTTTTAAGCAAAAAAAATCCAGACTGTACACCAGCCTGGATTTAAAAATGATGTATGTAATTAAAAGGTGAAGGTAAAACCGAGAGTTACCGGAGTTGTTAGGGGGCCTTTTCCGTCTTCGAACAGGGGCGTGTTGTAATAAGTAGCAAAAATGCCTACGTCATCGAAGCCAATTCGGGCGGTATATCCCCAGCGAACAGGAGCAATGTTGTGGTCGCTGCGGTCTTTGTTCTTCTCGTTCCCGATTTTTGTTTTGGTATGGTCGCCCAGTTTCAGTCCGCCAATTAAGCCGCCGGCGATGAACATGCGATCCTCTCCATGGTTTCCGGGTATCTGAATTTCAAGCATTAGCGGAGCCGTCAGGTACACTGTTGACAGCTTGCTCTTTCTGAAATCATTTTCAGGCAGGGCAATGGGCTGAATCATTCCGCTTTCATCACGTGCAATGGTAAACCGGTTGCGAAATTTGTAGTCGTTAAAGTTCAGTCCAAGTCCGGTTACAATTCCAACATACGAACCAAAACCAAAGCTGTATTCGGCAAAATTCCAGTTGAATTCGAACGATTTTTCTGCCCTGGTATCCAAAAAAGCAGGTGTTCCTTCGGGATACATCGAATAATCGGTGTTGTACAGCAGATTGCCACCAATCTCTAAACCGCTCCAGTGTCCGTCGAATTTTTTCTTCCGGTTGATTTTAATGGTCTCAATCTTGTTGTTTTCTTTGTCCCATGCTCCTTCTTCCCATTGGCTTTCAAAATCTTCCAGTTTCTCAACATCAATGGTGGTGTTGTTGCTGTCGCTGATAATTTCAACATTGTGTTTTCCTACACGAATCTGAACGGTGTCCTTTTTCGGGCTTTTTGTTGTGCTTTGCTCAACATTGAGTTCTTCTTTTTCGATGAGGATGTCAAATTCATCGGTGCTTGTTTTGCTTGTGGTCGTTTGTGCGTAAGCTGTGCTTAAAAAGAAACTGATGACGAATAAAATACTAAGTGTTTTCATGGCTATTTATTTTTCTGTTTGTGTTTTCTGTGTTAATGTTTCTGACCGTATGACGGCAAAGGCCGGAAAAATGTTACAGCAGCTTTTGAAAAATTATTCGCCCTGAAGAGAATGTATGACTAACTGGTTGACAGCAAGATTAAAATCGGAAAGTGAATTCCTGTTTTTTTCCCGGGCCAGATCGCCTGCCCGTTTTACTCCGCCCAGATATATTTTACTGAGCATCCCTAGTCCGGCCACGTAGCCGGTAATGTAATAGCCATGATAAAACTGGTGTACACTAAAGCCAAGCAGCGATGCATTGATCAAAAAGTTCAGCATGCCTTCGCCTGCTTTGCCTGCATATACCTGACCCGATCCGGGAATGAAGCGCGATAGGTTTTCGGCTTTACGGGGATTTTTGATTTTAGGAAGTTCGTTCTGATACAATGAGTCGGTAAGCGCGTTCAGCTGTAAAGCCTGTTCCTGGTCAACAGCCGTTTTGCTAAAATAATGCTGAAGTGTGGCACGGGCGTCGTTCCAGTTGTGTTGTTCGTTGAGGCAAAGTGTTTTTAGCGGAAGGAAACTAAGCCAGGTGTTACTGTCGCCCGAGCGTGCCAAAAATTCATCGATTTTCCAAAGTGCTTTTTGGGCTTCACCATTCAGGTAAGTGCAAAGGGCAAGTTCGTAATTTACAAGCGCATAAAGCGTATCCGTACTATTTGAAAAATAGATGGATTGCAGGTTTTCAGCAGCACGTTCATATTCGCCGTTTTCTTTATAGCAAAGCGCTTTATTGAATTGCAGACTTTGAATTCTTCCGGCGTCTGATTCATAAAAGATGCACCGCTCATATTCAATGGCCGCTTCAAAGTAGTTGGCACTGGCAAAGAGGCTGTCGGCTTTTCCTTGCCCGGCAAAGCTACCTGAAATAGTTACGCAAAGGAATGTGCAAATGAAAAAGAACCTGCTGATGCATGACTTGTTGGTATTCATTTTCGACAATTTTAGCGGTCATTACTGATCCGTAGATGTTTGAAACATAGGAAGCAGCAAAAGCGCTTCCGAAGGCAAGGGTTTTAATGTGAGTCGCTCCCAGTTTGTTGTAGTTTTCCCAGGAAATAAGGCCCAGACCGGCGGTAGCAATAAACGCTGCTATGCCCTGTCCTGTTTTCCCTGCATATATTTTTCCGCTCCCGGGAACAAGGGCCGAAAGCAGACCCGCCACCACCGGCGATTTGGCGCGATGTTGCTCCAGTTCGAGGGTAATATTTTTAAGGCTGCTGAGTGGTTCATAAATCACAGAAAGTGAAGAGTCGATGCTTTGCCAGTTTTTAGCTGCAAGCGCATAGTGTCCATTGAGCACATTGATGCCGTTGAGTTCGAAATTTCGAAGTGTCCTAACTGAGCCTTCTTTGGCATCAATTTCACTAAAAATGGAAGTCGCTCTTTCGTATTTGTTGTTGAAAATACAATTGCTGCCTGCAAAAAAGCGCGATTTCAAATAAAAGTCCGATTGCCGGCTTACCTTTAACAAGGCTTCGGTCGATAAAACTAGTTCTTTCAGGTGGTAGTGGGCCTGACCTTTGAAATGATGGAGTGAGTCGTTGTAGCTGGTACGGCTGCTGTCGAGTAAAAAAGTTACCTCGCGATAAGCACCCTGGTTCAGCAAATGCTCAATGAATCGGCTGTCGGCTTTTTTCTGGCCGGCAGCGGCCAGGGTAATCAACAGTAAGCACTGTATGAAAATGGTCTTCATTGGTATTTGCTAATAGGATCGTGAGCCCTGTGCGTGTGCCGATCGAAATCGGAGGGAAGCAAATCGACCGATGATAAACGATTACAGCGGTTGAGCCGGTCGAAAGTCAGCAACCCGCCTTTTATCAGGCCAAACTCATGCACGGCCTGTTTGCTGAAATCAGAACAACTGGGGTGATAAAGGCAATCGGCCGAGAAATGCTGCGAAATGGTATTCTGATAAACAAAAAGCAAGCCACCATAGCCCAGGCTTATCGGGTTGAGTGTTTTGAACGACGGCGTTTCATTCTTATAAATGTAAGGCCTTGTTGAATGCACAGTTTTCTGTTTGTGCAGCTTTTTTTGAATTTGTTCAAGGTCGCTTTTTATATTGATGGTTTGTGCCTGTAGGCCTTTCATCCCTAAAAAACCTGAAATGAACAAGGTTGTGGCCAAACTAATTTGAAGTAAGTGGCTTCGCATTTTCGGGAATTTTAAAATTGAAGTATTCGCTGTGTGCTTCATCACTCAGTTGAACATTGGAGAAAAGGGTGCGATTAATAATTGAATCACCTTTTTCGCGGTATGTAATTTCAGTAATGCGCATGGGCATTCTGAAACTGTTGAAATCGGCATACCGTGAATAATAGATTTTCTTTGTTGTTTGCCCTTTTGCTGTGAGGTATTCGGCATATACCGGATTGGCCCCTTCGAATACCATTTTTACCCGGCTGATAAGCTGCATGCTTTCCGGAGCTGTCCATTCGGTGACCAATAAGTTGCCTTCGTAATTCCGGCTGGTGAGGGTGAAGCCTTCATCGGCCAGTCCGAGGTCGTCGGTCAGGTTGTTGGTAAAATAAAAAAGCAATGAACGTTTGCTTGTATAGCCTTCAGCCTGCCTGTAAAGCACTTCGTTGCGCGCCGGATAGTACAGCGTGAGTTCACCCAGCTGGTTCGCAATGCTTAGCATCTCATCGGGAGCTGAGTAGTATTTTGTTAGCAACAGGCGTTGTCTGTCGTAATACAACTCAATTGTACTGGTACTTTTTTTGCGGTTTTCAAGCACTTCGGTTTGTTGCTGTAGCGATACATAGCGGTCATGTTGTGCATTGGCTGTGCCAGCGATCATTAAAAACAGCAAGAGGTTCAATAGTTTTACCATGGGCTAAAAAGAATCTACTTTCTAATGAAAATGAGGTTTGCACAATTTTAAATAGAAAACCTGAAGGGTTTAACAAAGAAGCCTGTTTGTTTTAAACAGGCTTCTGTATGTTGCTTTCTTATTCTACCCACATGAAGAATTTCGGGTTGTTAACATAGGGAGAAATGTCTTCGTAGTTAACAGCCAGCATGATAAGGTCGATCAGTGGAATGATGCCACCAAAACCACCACAGGTTAGGATGTAGGCAATTCCTGAAATGGGTTCGGTACCCAGGTAGAAACGGTGGATTCCCAGCGTACCCAGAAAGAAGTCGAGTAAGATGGCTACCATCGGGTCTTTGCCCTCAACAGTGTAGTCGGTCGATGACATGCCGGCACTTGTAATTCCGCTTTCGAGCATGCTGGTTTCGATGGCGCTGTCAAATAACTGGTCAACTGCAGCTTCGTCGAGTCGATACGTTGATGCATGACTTTGCTGAACCATCAAAAGGCCCATGACTACTGCAAGGAATAGTACAATTTTTCTCATACAATAAAAGGTTTAATGGATTAATTTATATTCAATCAAGAAACTTCTGTTTGTTTTATTATGAAAACCAAAATTAGTTTATTTTTATGTTGATGACGACTACTGAAATAGAAAATTTTCTGTATACTGCTTATTCAAAGGCAGAATATGAACTGATGTTCCAAAAAACATGCCAAAGCAGGGAGCTTTTTCTCACCATTTGGGAAATGGTGCGCGACCGGCCACCCGAAAAAGGCTGGCGGCTTTTGTGGATCATGGATCATGCAACAGAGAAGGACCATCGCTTTATTTTACCCATACTCGATGAACTGTATCAATTGGTGTTGAGAACCAAAAATGAAAGTTTTATCAGGCACGCCATGAAGCTGATTTTGCGTTGTCCCATCGATGAAGAATATGCCGGAGCCTTGCTTGAACGAAGTATTGAATGGATGAACAATGCCAGGGCAAAGGTCTCGACTCAGGGCCTGGGCCTCGAATTTTTTTATCAGGTCTGCCTTATTTATCCCGAACTGGAGGGGGAGTTGCTGGCTCACATGGATGCAATGATTGAGCGAAAGCCGGGAGCAGGAATGTCGGTGCGCATCAGGCAAATCAGGGAGCAGCTCAATAAAAAAGCCCGCCCGTAAGGGGCAGGCCTGAAGGTATTTGGGGCTAATGAATTATTTTTTGTTCAGCACTTTGCCGAGCACTTCGTCTTTGTCGAGCTTCTTGGTGCAGAAGAACCAGTCTTTACATTCTACACCTTCTTCCTGTCTATCCATGCGGTCTTTGGCTGTGCCACACGATCCGGCAGTTGGAACGATTACATCGTCGCCCGGACGCCAGTCGGCCGGAGTTGCTACATTGAATTCGTCGGCGGTCTTGAGTGCAATAAGCGCACGGTATAATTCGTCGAAATTACGTCCTAAACTCAATGGGTAATAAATAATGGTACGGATGATTCCTTTTGGGTCGATAATAAATACGGCCCTTACTGCTTTTGTATTGCTTTCACCTGGCTGAATCATGCCATATTTGGTAGCCACATCCATGGTGATGTCTTCGATCAGGGGGAATTTCACCTCAACATCTTTCATTCCCTTGTATTCGATTTTCTCTTTGATGGTGCGCAGCCAGGCAATGTGGCTGTAAAGCCCGTCGACTGATAAACCAACGAGTTTACAATTGGCTTCGGCAAACTTGTCCTCCATCGAGGCAAAAGTCATGAACTCTGAAGTACAAACGGGTGTAAAGTCAGCAGGATGGCTGAATAAAATCACCCACTTGCCTTTGTAGTCGGCGGGAAAATTGATGTCGCCCTGGGTAGTTACTGCTTTGAATTCGGGGGCTGGTTCGCCTATGCGTGGAAGTGATACTACTTTTACTTCCTGATTGATGTTTTCCATTTTTTTTGTTTTAAATGATTTTACAATAATATGATTGTGTGTTTTATGGCTTCTCGCTTAAGTGGCATTATGAAAGTGTGGCAGTAAGCATCCATACTTTTTTCTCACTGGAGGCAATCAGTTCACTGAATAAGGCCACAGTTCCCTCGTCGCCGTTTTCGGCCGCTTCAGCAATAATTTCACGGTAGTTATTCAGCAGGGCATTGTAGTTGTCAACGGCAATTTGCAGGCTTGCTTTCCCCTTGGGCACTTCGGTTACCGGAGCGATGTTTGAATGAGAAACATAGTCGCTGAACTGATGCAGTGGGGTGCCTCCGAGTGTCAGTATTCTTTCGGCCACTTCGTCAACCACTTCGGCTGTTTCGTTGTACATTTCCTCATATTTATTGTGCAACATGTAAAAGTCACTTCCTTTTACCAGCCAATGCATGGTTCTGAAATTTTGATATACTACCTGAAGATTGGCCAATACTTTGTTTAAATTTTCTACGCTGGTTGTTTTCATCTTTCTTTGTTTTTAATGATTGTTAATTTTTGTTTTGATAGTTCAAAAGTAATATTGCTTATATTTAATGAATCAAATAGACCTATAAGTAAAATATTATAGCTATGACACTTCTTCAACTTGGATATGTAATTGAACTGAGTTATTACCGGTCGTTTTCGCATGCGGCTAAAAAACTAGGAATTTCGCAACCGGCACTGAGCCTGCAGGTATCCCGTCTGGAAGAGGAGTTGGGCATGCAGCTTTTCAGGCGTACATCGGGCAAGGTGGAAGCAACCAGCGAAGGGGAGCTGTTCATTGAGAAAGCGCGTGAGCTGATTCAGCTATCCGAGAACCTGAAGAATCTGCCTTTCGATCTGGAAGCAAAACCTGAGGGTGAACTGAAAATAGGCGTGATTCCAACATTGGCCCCTTACTGGTTTTCGATGTTCATGACCGCTTTTTCGAAGCAGTATCCGTCCATCAGACTTACAGTTACTGAATTGAAAACTGAGGAAATCATTACCGCACTCAAAACCGGATCGCTCGATGCCGGATTTATTTCAACACCGGTTGAAGCGGCAGGTGTGCTATTTAAACCTTTGTTTTATGAGCAGTTCTTTCTTTATGTTTCCGACAAGCATCCCCTGTATTCATACGATGAAATCGATCTTGATAAAGTCGATTTAAGTGAAATGTGGTACCTCGAGGAGGGGAATTGCTTTCAGAATCAGGTCGACTCGGTGTGTATTTATGCCAAAACACCCGGCGAGCATCAAAACATGGTCTACCTGTCGAATTCTATTGAATCGTTGAGCCGCATTGTGGAACAGGTCGGGGGAATTACTTTTATTCCCGAACTGGCGACCCTTTCGGTTGGGCCCGAAAAAGAGCAGATGATCAAGTCCATTGCAGCTACCGTGCCGATACGTGAAATCAGCATGGTGACCACACGTTTGTTGAAAAGTGAAAGGCTCATTAAGCTCTTTCTTGAGCATGCCATGTCGGTAATTCCACGACGCATGCTCAAGGACGATCGTGGCAAGGCAATACCAGCCGGTATCAAGGTATAAATATCAAATGCCGGCATGGGTGGTTGTTTTTTTCGTAAAAATGAGGGGTCAAATTGATGATGCTACTTTAAGCGTCTGTTTTATGAACAGTCTTTATTAAATTAGGCTTTGGAAATGCTTTTAAAAGCAAAAATGAAGTCAACAAAATGAATAACAAAATCGAGATGAAGCAAAAAAACTTTAGAAGTCGCATCTTTTTTGCCAGGATAGGGAGTCTGGCATTGATGCTGCTGATGATGACGGGAGTATATGCACAGCCTTCGGGTGGACCTTATGGCCCGGTAAAGCAAAATTATCAGCTGCCCGAGGTGGATGGGCGTATTTATTATGTTGCGCCCGATGGCCGTGATGATGCCAGTGGAAGCAGCATTGATGCACCTACAAGTATTGAAAACGCCATTGCCAAAGTAGAAGGCGGCGATGCCATTGTGCTGAGAGGCGGAACTTATCGTACCGGCGATCTCCAGCTGAATCAGGGAGTTGTCATCCAGCCCTATGCCGATGAACAACCCGTACTGAAAGGTACTCTGATTGCCGATGAATGGACACCACTGCGCAATAAGCTGTGGATTACCAAATGGGAAAAACTCTTTCCATCAGCACCTCAAAGCTGGTGGGTACGCACCCGCCAGGGCATGTTTACCCCGCTTTACAAATTCAACGACGACATGGTCTTTGTCGATGGCCGTTTTTTGAGTGCTGTGGGCTGGGAAGGCGATGTGGATGAAAATTCATTCTACATCGATTACGAAGCAGGACTGGTTTACATTGGGGTAAATCCTGAAGGTAAGCAGGTTGAAATTACCGCCTGGAACGTGGGCCTCGAAAGAGTGATTGGTGATGTTCATGGCAAGGCTTCCGATGGCAAAGGCTATACCATGCGGGGCATCACCTTCACACAATATGCCTACAGGGCCCTCGAAATTCAGGGAAAAGATCCCGAAGGCGTATCTCCCGAATCGGAACACGGAAAGGATGTGGTGGGAACCACCATCGAAAACTGTGAGATATCGTATTGCTCAAGAGTGGCAGGCTACCTGCGGGGCGATCATCTGACACTTCGAAACAACAGGATCAGCGATACCAGTACCGAAGGGATTTTTATTCTGGCCTCGAACGATGTCCTGCTCGAGAAAAACATCTTTACCCGAAACAACATTGAAGAAATTACCGGTTATTTTCCGGCAGCCGTGAAAATTTTTAATCAGTGCTACCGTGTTACCTGTAACGACAACCTGGTCATCGATCATCCTTTCTCCAACGGCATCTGGTACGATGTGGGCAATATCGACGGCGTATTTACCAACAACTGGATCGAGGGAGTTGGTTTCTGGCAGGGCGAAGCACCTACCGATCAGCTGTGGCCCAGTCAGAACGGATTCTTTTTCGAAATATCGAAGGGAGCCCTTTGTGCCGGGAATGTGTTTGTGAACTGCGACCACGGAATGATGGTGCTCAACAGTAGCGATGTTAAAGCGTATAACAACACTTTTGTGAACAGCATGGCCTGTATTGGCCGCAATGAACGGAGTGCCGAGGGCGATCATTTTGGCTGGCACCCTGCAACTGGTCCGGGAGTTGACGAAAGGGTCGGACACGAATTTGTTAATAACCTGCTGGTAGCCGATGCTGCCTACCAACGTCAGCTTTTGTTTGTATGGCAACCACCTGCAGTTTGTGAAAGTGCCGGTGCTAATCCGCTGCAGGTGATGGATCACAACCTTTATATCCGAAATACGGAAGAGAGTAAAGTACCGCTGATACTTTGGAGTCCTGCTGACAATGAAAAATGTCAGAATGCCTATGCTTCCGTCGCTGCTTTTCGAAATGATCATCCGGAGTACGAACAAAACAGCTACGATGTCAGCAATTACGGGGGATCTCCCTTTATGAGCTCCGAGCTGGGCAACTATCGGCTACAAGCGGGAGTGGAAGCGGCCTACAATTCGGCAAAGCTTCCATCTGAGATCATGCAAATGATTAACAGGAAAAAAGAAGTGGGGATAGGAGCCTATCCGATAAAAAAGTAAGCACAGATTAAAATTGTATTGAACTACCTTACAATTAATAGCATACTAAAGAAGGCTTGGCGCAATGATTTATTAGAAGGTGTCTTTTTATTTCTTAATTTTGATCTTAAAGATTAAAATAGACTAAATGGACTATATTGAAATATCAGGTTTTAAATCAATCCAGAATGAACGGATTGATTTAAAACCTATTAATCTCTTGATAGGAGCCAATGGCAGTGGTAAAAGTAATTTTATTTCGTTCTTTGACTTTTTGAACCGGCTGTACAATAGAAACCTTCATGAATACATAGCGCTAACAGGAGGAGAGAATAAAATACTTCATAAAGGCCAAAAAGTTACGGATAGGATAGCATTTAAAGTTGAGTTCGAAAATGGATTGAATGGTTATTTTGTTGAATTAAAATTAGGTACAAGTGGCTTCGTGTTCACTGACGAACGACTATTATTCAGAAGTGATTCCGGAATTAGTATTGGTCGCTCAGAAAGGGAAGCGCGTATAAAAATAACTGATCATTTCAGGGCTAAATATGTTATTAAATATTTGAATGGATTTAGAAAATATCATTTTCATAATACAAGCGACAAATCTCCTTTTACAATTCCCAGTCATACTGAAAATGACATTTTTTATTTGTATAGTAACGGTGCAAATTTAGCGGCATTTCTTTATTCAATTAAGCAGCATGCTAAAATCGTTTATAATCGTATTGTGAAAACAATCCAATCAATTGCGCCATATTTTCTCGATTTTGAGCTTATCCCCAACAATGAAGATTATATAAAACTGCAATGGAAAGATAAGTTTAGCGATATAATTTACGGTGTCTCAGATTTGTCGGATGGTACAATTAGGTTTATTGCATTAACTGTTTTGTTCATGCAACCAGATCTCCCCGATACCATTATAATCGATGAGCCTGAATTGGGCTTACATCCTACTGCGATATCAAAATTAGCAGGAATGATAAAATCAGTTTCAACAAAGGGGTGTCAGGTAATCATCGCGACTCAATCTACCGATTTAATAAGTCATTTTTCACCAGAATCTATAATAACCGTTGACCAAATAGACGGTTGTTCTAAGTTTAATCGTTTAAATGTTGATAATTTTAACGAATGGCTTGAAGACTATACTATTGATGATCTGTGGAAACGAAATATTATTGCAACCGGGCAGCCAAACTTTAAATAATGAAACGGATTATTGTTGTTTGCGAAGGTGAAACCGAGAAAGAATTTTGCAATACAATTCTGACTCCATATTTTGCTAAGATTGACATCTACTTGCAAGCTCCATTGATAAAGAAATCAATGGGAGGTATGGTAAAGTGGCTTGAGTTGAAAAAACAAATTACGCTTCATTTAAGAAATGATGCGAATGCGTTTGTTACAACATTAATTGATTATTACGGTTTATATAGTAAATACCAATTTCCTAAGTGGGAGGAATCAGAAAAGATAGCAGATAAGAATCTTAGAATGCAAAATTTAGAGCTTGGAATGAAAGATGATATTGAAAGCTCTTTACGATTTCGTTTTATTCCATATTTGCAACTTCATGAATTTGAAGGGCTCTTATTTAATGATATAACTATTTTTCAAGAGCAAATTCCTCCAGATGAATTAATTGGTGTTGATGAGTTGAAACAGGTTTTTAAAGAATATGATAATCCGGAAATGATCAACAATAATAATGAAACTTCCCCCTCTCATCGTTTGGCAAGAATAATTCTTGGTTACAATAAAATTGTGTATGGACATATTCTGGCTGAGGCGATTGGATTAGACCGAATGAGAGCAAAAAGTCCACGATTTAATAACTGGATCGAAAGATTAGAAACGCTTTGGTATTAGATTCTATAAGGTATTTGCTTAGTTCATTGGCACCTTCTATTCTTTACCTCTTACCGGAATCGAAAAGGCAAATAATTTCGAGTTGTATTCAATTTTGTCAATCTTCCCCTTATCGACCGAATAATCAAGTTTCTCATCGCTTACCTGTTTAATTTTATTCAAAGCAAGCTGGGCAAACTTGTCCATTTCGTTGCGTGGATCGAACTCGCTGATCTCACGGGCCAGTAATTCATTGATGGTGGGAAAAGGCTCGGTGTTGAGCTTTGGCTGCTCTGTCTTCCCAAATTCCCGCAGGTGATCATCGTAGGGTGCAGACGCTGCTGCCTTAACGCTTTCAGTGATACCGGCCATCAGGGGCATCAACATTGCTTCACGCTGGCGAGGCCTTACCTCTTCTTGTTGCTGACTTGCTTGTTCAAAAGCAGCATCCATCTCAAGGGTAGCCATTTCAGACCTTAGCTGGTCGGTATTTAGCACTGCCTTTGGAGTTTCGCTCAAGGGCGCAATTTCGGCTACATTCAGCACGCTGGTTGCTGCCGGCCGGTTAAACCAGAAAACCAGGGCCAGTACGATCGAGGCAGCCGCTGCAAGCCATACCGGAGCCACGATTTTCCGTGAACGTTTAAGCTGCTTTTTGTAGGGATAAGTAAGCAGCAAATCAGGTTCTGATACTGTTGCCTGGTAAAGTTGTAACTGGCGGGCAGCTACGGGATGACTTGAAACATAGCTTTCGAATGCCTGCTTTTCATCGTTTGTTAATTCGTTTTCGACATAGCGAATACAGCTGTCTTCTAAAAGCTCGGGATGATCAAAGTCTCCTTTTAAAAGCGATTGCTTATCAAAGACAAGTGCTTCATCGGCTTTCAGATGAATCGCTTCCAGTCCTTTCAGCTCTTCGGCCAGGTCGGGGTTTTCACGCAAAAAGTCGAGCAATTCATCGGTCTCCCGCGTGGTCAAAGTGCCATCGAGCAGATCGATAAAATAGCTTTCGTAATTTTTGCGTGTGATATTCATTTTGTCTCTTTTTATAATACTTTTTCAATCTGACCGATGTAATTTTTCAGAAATACCCTTGCCCGGTAAATATATACTTTCACCTGCGATTCGCTGAGCTGGCACATGTCGCCGATTTCTTCGTACGAATAGCCTTCGTAATCGCGAAGCAGCAGGACCGAACGCTGCACCTCGGGCAGCTTTTTAAGGCCTTCGTCGAGCACTTCCTTTAAATCGGAATAGTGTCGCGAGTGCGAGTTCTCGGGCATTTCTGAAGTGTCGGTAACAATCATCCGTTTCTCCTTTCTGATCATGTCGACCATGGTGTTGTGTGCAATACTGAAGAGGTACGATTTGGCTTTCGAGAAAGTAACATCGCGGCAGTTGCGCCACAATTTCTCAAAACTGTCCTGCACCAGATCATTGGCTCGCTCGTGATCCCTGATATTCTTCAGCACAAAGCGGAAAAGGCCGTCGGCATATTGCTCAACAATGAGGTTGTACTCTTTGGTCGTCATTCATCGATTAGGTTTACATCGAATAAGACGGACAGGGGCAGAAAAAGTTACAGATAAAATGTGTTTTAATAAAAGCTGTGCAGATCGACTTCGAAAATAAGTACTGAATTGGCCGGAATGGTTTTCGATTCGCTTTCGCCGTAGCCGTAGTACGATGGCAGGTAAAGGATGATTTTGCCATCAGTCCCGATGAGGGGTATTCCAACCTGCCAGCCTTTGATGAGATTACTGAGTTGAAAAGTGGCCGTCATGTCGGTATCGGTCTGATCGAATACAGTGCCATCGAGCAACATGCCCTTGTACGAAACTTCAACGATGGAGTAAATATCGGGGCGCTGGCTTTCACCTTCGGCAATGATGTGGTAAAAGATGCCCGACGCTTCGTGGATCTCGGCCACCGAATCATGCTCGGCCAGGTAATCGCTGATCAGCAATGAATCGGCCTGGTACTGGGCCTGCACTTTTTTCTGGTAGGCTTCCCATTCTTTCTGGTATTCCTCGTAAGCATCGTTGTTGTTTAAATCGCATGCAGCCATCGAGAAGAGTGCAATGAGCAGGGAAATTATGTAGAAAGCAGTACGTTTCATTTTGTATTCAATTAAGTTGATAAATGCGGAAAAAATCAGCTGTATCGGCTTTTCCTTCTTTAATGCCAGCAAGCTTTGTTGTAATGGATGCAGAAAACAGGAAAAGGTTGCTTCGTCCCAAAAATAATGAAATCTTTGAATAGGATCCGGAATATAGGGGATGAACTTTGTTTTAAAAGGGATACAAAAAATGCCGGAGATTTGCTTCCGGCATTTTTATAAGCTAAAGGAGCTTTGTTTATAGTTTTGTCTGAATGTATTCACTTACATTCTTTTCGATGCGCTTCTGCACATCATTTACATCGGCCTTGACAAACTGGTCGCCGGTAATGTTTTCGTACAATTCGATGTAGCGTTCACTTACGCTGTTCACAAAGGCTTCGTTCATTTCGGGAACTTTCTGACCGTCTTTGCCCTGAAAACCGTTTTCGATGAGCCACTGGCGCACAAATTCTTTCGAAAGCTGTTTCTGGTTTTCGCCCTTGGCCTGACGTTCCTCGTAACCTGCCGCGTAAAAATAACGCGATGAGTCGGGTGTATGAATCTCGTCGATCAGGTAGATCTTACCATCCTTCTTACCAAATTCGTACTTGGTATCGACCAGAATCAGTCCTTTTTCAGCTGCCATCTCGGTGCCCCGCTGAAACAACTCGAAGGTATATTGCTCAAGCAGTTTGTAGTCTTCTTTTGAAACCAGCCCCTGGGCCAGAATTTCTTCTTTCGAAATGTCCTCGTCGTGGCCTACATCGGCTTTGGTGGTTGGTGTAATCAGCGGTTTTTCGAACTTCTGATTTTCAATCATGCCTTCGGGCAGCGGGTTGCCGCAAAGTGTGCGTTTGCCATCGCGGTATTCACGCCAGGCATGGCCGGTAAGATAGCCGCGGATGACCATTTCGACCTTAAAAGGTTCGCACATGTGACCTACGGTGACCATGGGGTCGGGTGTTGCAATCTTCCAGTTGGGAACAATGTCCTGAGTTGCATCGAGGAACTTGGCTGCAATTTGGTTCAGCACCTGACCTTTGTAGGGAATGCCTTCGGGAAGCACCACATCGAAAGCCGAAATGCGGTCGGAGACAATCATTACCAGGTATTCATCTTCGATGTTGTATACATCACGAACCTTGCCGTGGTAAACACTCTTTTGACCGGGAAAGTTGAAATCGGTTGTTACAATCGCATTACTCATTGTTATGTGTGTTTATAGGTGTTTTGCTTTTTTGCTATCTGACTGACAGGAATCCTCTCTCAAATATTTTATCCATTTCGCTAATTAAACAATCTCGCTTGCTTTTTGATGTAAAAATCACTTAAAAAGTTTTGATAGATGAAGGTCATTTTACTGATTTTCTTCTTCTTTGGTTTTCCTGATGGCTGCCTTTCGTCTGTCTTCCTGTTCGGCATAGAATTGGTCGTAGGCATTTACAATGTCGCGTACCAGTTTGTGACGTACAATGTCATTCTGGTTCATTTGAACGATGGCAATGTCGTCGATGTCTTTTAATATTCGCATGGCCTGAATCAAACCTGAATCGCTCTTTCGCGGGAGGTCAATTTGCGTGGTATCGCCGGTGATGATGATTTTGGTGTTCAAGCCCATGCGGGTCAGAAACATTTTCAGCTGATTCACGGTGGTATTCTGCGCTTCATCGAGAATTACATAGGCATTGCTGAGCGTACGTCCGCGCATAAAGGCCAGCGGGGCAATTTCGATGACCTTGTCTTTCATAAAGTCTTCGAGTTTTCGGGGAGGAATCATGTCGCCCAGCGCATCGTACAAAGGCTGCAGATAGGGATCGATCTTTTCCTTTAAATCGCCCGGCAGGAAACCCAGCCTTTCGCCCGCTTCAACCGCAGGCCGGCTCAGAATGATCTTTCTGATTTCCTTGTTCTTTAAAGCACGCACCGCCATGGCAATGGCTGTATAGGTTTTTCCGGTTCCCGCAGGGCCAATGGCAAAAATAAGGTCCTTTTCAATGCAGGCATCGACCAGCTTCTGCTGATTGGGTGTTCGTGCCCTGATGGGTTTCCCCGTATTGCCATAAATCAATACATCTTTTTCGCCGGTATCGGGGCTTTCCCCCTGATCGTTCATGATCAGCCCGATGGTTTCAACACTCAAGCGGTGAAAATCGTGGTACTGATCGAGCAGTGCATTCAGCTTGCTTTCAAATTGTGCAATTTCATCCTCGCTGCCCATGGCCTTAACAATGTGGCCGCGGGCTATGATCTTCAATTTGGGATAGTAGGAGCGGATTTTATCCAGGTTGTTGTTGTTGGCTCCATAAAATTCTACGGGATCGACTCCTTCGAGATGAAATGATTTTTCGAACATTGAAATGTTTTATCGTTTAGTCTTCAAAAATAAGGACTTTTCGGGAGAATTTGTCTTTGTTGACATCCGATTGGTCAAGTTTAAGCATTGCAGCTTGTTAACATTTTTTAAATAAACATAATAAACTCTTAATTATTTTGTTTTGTATATTGCAAGGCATTCATTATTAATCTTTAAAAACCCAAAGAGATGAAACTATCCCTTCTTATTTTGATACTGGCGCTGGCCGGTACGCTATGCGCACAAAAGATTGAAAAGCCCCGAACAGGTTTTTCCACCGTTTCGAACCTTCGCATTACAGCGCTTGAACTGAGCGACAGCGAGACTTCCCTTTCCTTTGAGTACAAGGCTGCTCCCGGCAGCTGGATTTTTATACCAAAAGGAAGTTGCATTCAGGTGGTAGGCTCGGAAAGCAAAAATTATGTACTTCGTGCCGAAGGAATTCCTCTGGATTCGGCCTATCATCTCGATGAAAGCGGCAGGGTTGAATACCAGCTCTTCTTTCCGGCCATCGATAAAACAGCAGCACGCATCGACTTTTTCGAAGACAATGAAGGTGGAAACTGGAAAATATTTGATATCAGGCTGAAGGAGGAAAGCACGACGAGCCCGTTAGCCGCGGTGCTTCAAAACATCTGGTTTGCAGCCGACGGCAGCAAGCAAATGCAAATTGCCCTTTACGACGATGTGGCGGTTTATCAAAGTCAGCTCTGGAAAATCGATGAGGTGACAAGCGAAGGACCGATAGAGGCAGTGAGCCTTTCCAATAAAAAAGGCAAACAAACACTTTACTTCGAGAGCATCAATGAACACCAGTGCCGGATGGGCACCGACAAGCAGACACTGTACGAGCTGAACGACTGGCCCAACGATTTGCCCGATCAGCCCAAAGCCGGTAATGATGTGTATACTGCAGCCCTCTTAAAATCGGCCGAAGCCACTTATTCGGGCTACATCCGCGACTATACTCCACGTGCGGGCTTTACCACCGGCATGGTGCATGTCAACAATGTGCTCACCGGCAATCAGGAGTCATATGTGCTTAAAATTGAGGAGAGCGGCTATTTTTCGGTAAGCATTCCCATGTGCTATCCCGAGGAAGTTTTCTTGTCGGTACCAGGCATGCATCGTACGGTTTTTCTCGAACCCGGAAAAAATACTTTCCAGCTGCTCGATGCCGGAAGCGTTTACAATGGCTTGCTGTTTCAGGGCGAAATGGCCATGGTGAACAATGGCCTTTTTGAACTGAAGGACATCAATTACTTCGATTATAATAAGGTACGCGAAAACATACTCGATAGTACGCCCGAAGCCTATAAAGCCACCTGTGTCGAAATTCGCGACAAGGAGCTGAAAGCCCTCCATGAAGTGAAACAAAGCAAGTTCATTGCCGAAAAGGCGTTCCAGGTAAAGCAAAAAAATATCGAATGCGATTACCTCGAAAGGCTTCTGAGTTACGACATGAACTATTACAGTGCACTTCGCTCAAAAAAGGGAAAGGATGAACAGGTAAGCATGGATGATGTTCCTTCGCCCGATAGTTCCTGGTATGCTTTCATTACCCCCAGTGCAATGAACGACCCGTTGCTCTTGCTGTCATCCAATTATTACTTTCTGGTGAATCGTTTGAAGTATGCTAAATTCTTAAGGCCATCTTCCACTTCGCTGACACCATCTCTGTTAGCCGAGTTTCTTGATTCGAAAGGGATTGAGCTGACAGAAGATGAAAATAACATGCTGGCTGAAGAGAAAAAGGCCATGGATGGCAAAGCGATGGAAAAGTGGAAGGCTTTCTCGGCGCAATATAACAAGGAGCATCAAGCCTTTGCAGAAAAACACAAGTCCTTACTGGAAGAACTCAATCAGCAGGAAGATTTTGTATTTTGGCACGATATTGAAAAAGCCTTTGCCGACAAAGGAGTGGAGCTTACAGGCGAAGAACTGAAGATGATCGGGGCAGCAAAAGCCATTTCAGGAAGGGAAGAACAGCTGGCTCAAAAGAGCAGGAAATCCAACAGCGAGGCCCTGCATGCCTTTTATCAGAAATACCAGACTTACTCAACAGAATGGCATCAACAAGAACGACTGAAGGCCCGGAATGCTGTTTTAAATCAGCAATTTGGCATTGGACGCGGCCTCATAGTGGATGTGATGTATGTTCAGGATCAGCTGGGTTCGGTGGTCGAAGAATTAACGCCACTTGGTGAAGACCAGCTGGAGCTCATTTCCAGTGAAGTGAGCACTCCTTTTATCGCACAATATGCACGTGCATGTAACGATCGTACCATTGAAAAAATAGCCGAACTAAAAGCAAAATCAGACTATGTAGTCCATCAGACACCTGATGTCGACTCCGAACAATTGTTTGAATCGATGATGGAACCCTTTAAGGGCAAAGTGGTGTATGTCGATTTCTGGGCTACCTGGTGCGGCCCCTGCCGGAGTGGTATGCAACGCATAAAGCCGCTGAAGGAAAGCCTTGATGGCCGGCCCATTGTTTTTGTTTATATTACCAACGACAGCTCGCCCGAAGGAGCCTGGAAGAACATGGTGGCTGAAATTGGCGGTGAACACTACCGTCTGGATCGAGACGAATGGAACATCCTGAGCGAGCGCTTTGGTGTTTCAGGAATACCACATTATTTGCTGGTCGATAAGGAAGGCAAAGTAGCCAGGAACAACGGGATGCCTTCGTGGAACAACGACGAAATGGCACAGCTCTTCGAAATCTTTATAAATAAGTAGTGTCGATTTCAGCAAAGAGGCTGCCTTCAAAGGGCGGCCTCTTTCGCTTTTCCTGCAAGTCTGTTAAGCCGCGTATCACAGCCGAAAGGAAATAATGTCAGGCTGATTGCAAGGCATCTGAGCGTTTTGAGTAAGCGCTTCTGTACTTTTGTAACCGGCGTTTAGGTACGCTGATATCGGAGGTACATAAACGCTGACACCGGAGCTACATAAACGCTGATACCGGAGTTACATAAACGCTGATACCGGAGTTACATAAACGCTGATACCGGAGCTACATAAACGCCGATACCAGGGTTACATAAACGCCGATACCGGAGCTACTCTACCACCGATACCGGAGCCAGCTTAGCACTGATATCGGAGCTGGCTTAACGCCGATTTCCTACGTTTACTTCCGTATGGTCCAAAAGCAGGTGAATGCCTGAGTTGATGCCTGGCGGATATTGCCTGCAGTGCTGGAAGTAAAGCCGGTATCGGGGCCGACAGGCTTTCGCTCGTTTTTTAAATACAAAGGGGAGCTGCCGGCAGCTCCCCTTTGTTTGTTTTAGTCTTCTTTATCGATGAGCTCGGTTTGCTGACGGACCGAATCTTCGTGAATCAGTTGGAACAGTATTTTCACAAAAGTATCATCAAGTTTCAGCTTGCCGGCAGTTTCAATGCGCTGGTTCATCATTTTGGTCCAGCGGTCGATTTGCAGGGCCATCACGTTGTTGTTCTTCTTGTATTCGGCAATCTGGGTCACAATTTCGGCACGGGCCGAAAGGATTTCCATGAGCTCGGTATCGAGGGCATCGATGCGGCTTCGGAGCTGGTCGAGCTTACTTCCAAATTCGGCATCTTCGATGTTTTGTTTTCTGATCACCAGTTTGTCGATCAGTTTCATCAGGTCGGCCGGGGTAAATTGTTGTGCTGCATCGCTCAGGGCACACGAAGGGTCGATGTGCGATTCGATCATCAGGCCATCGAAGCCCATGTCGAATGCTTTTTGCGAAATTTCGCCCACCAGTTCGCGTTTACCGGCGATGTGACTGGGATCGCAAATAATGGGCAGGTTGGGCATGCTGCGTCTTAGCTCGATGTAGGTTTTCCAGCCCGGGTAGTTCCGGTACTTGCTTTCCTGATAAGGTGAAAAACCACGGTGTATGCCTACCAGTTTTTTTAGCCCCATGGCATTGAGCCGTTCCAAAGCTCCCATCCACAGCGACAGGTCGGGATTCATGGGGTTCTTCACCATTACTACCTTGTCGCTGCCTTTGAGTACATCGGCAATTTCCTGTACTACAAAGGGGCTGCCGGTTGAGCGGGCACCAATCCACAAAACATCGATGTCGGCTTTCAGGCACTCTTCGGTGTGTTGTGCATTGGCTACTTCGGTACCAACCATCAGCCCGGTTTCGGCCTTAATTTTTTTCAGCCATTCGAGGCCGATGGAGCCGATTCCTTCAAAGCTTCCGGGGCGGGTGCGGGGTTTCCATACGCCTCCGCGAATTACATGTACGCGGGGATCTTTGGCTAATTCACGGGCAGTGCTTAACGACTGCTCTTCGGTTTCGAGGCTGCAGGGGCCTGCAATCAGCAGCGGGTAGGGACTTTCGGGCATCCAGCTGCTCATCGGTGTAATATCTAACGCAATGGTCATGTTGTAAGTATTTATATTTTCAATTCAACTTTTTTATTTCGTATACATTTTGGTGGTTGTCGATTTCTTCCTTACCAGGTCCTGGCTTTCGCCATTCAGCAGGTCGCGTATTTTATTGGCCTTGTACATCAAATCGTACATGTGCTGCTGATCATCCTCCAGCAGGCTTTGTTTAAACTCTTCGAGATGGCGGATGTACACATTCAATGATTCAACAACGTAGGACTGATTTTGCTTAAAAATGGGGCCCCACATTTCGGGAGAGCTTTTGGCAAGGCGGGCTGTTGAACGAAAGCCACCACTTGCCAGGTCGAAAATGATTTTCCGGTCGTTGGTGTCGAGCACGGCATTGGCCAGGGCAAAGGCGGTGATGTGAGGAAGATGCGATACATGGGCCGTGGTGTGGTCTTGCTCGTCGGCGCTCATGTAGGCAAGGTCCATCCCCATGTCGTGGTACATCTTTTCGATTAAAGCCAGGTGTTGAGGACGACTTTTTTCCTGATCGCAAACAATGCAGATTTTTCCCTTAAAGAGTCCTTCGATGGCAGCATCGGGGCCCGAATTTTCGGTTCCCGACATGGGGTGGGCTGCAACATAGTTTCCTCTCATGGGGTGGTTCTCAACTGCTGCGCAAATGTTGAGCTTGGTTGAACCAACATCGGTGACCGATGCGGCGGGGTGAATTTTGTCGAGAATTTGAGGCAGTACCTGTTCTATTTTGTCGACCGGGATGGCCAGCAATACGATGTCGGCTTCGCTCACACCCTGTTCAAGGCTGCTTCCACGGTCGGCCAGGCCAAGTTCCAGTGCCCGCTTAAGATGGGCTTCATTGTTGTCGACCCCGATGATCTCAGTGGCAAAACCTGAATTCCTGAGGTCTTTTGCCATTGACCCGCCTATGAGTCCCAGGCCTACAATTGTTATTTTCATCTGTTCTGAAATAGGTTCAAAAAAAAAGGGCTCCGTGTTCCGGAACCCTATAAACTGTATCTTTTCATTAAGCAACACAAATCTATACGATTCCTTTTTTGGTACCGAAATAATAATAGAAATAAAAATAAGTGTTGCTATAAGTGCTCATTATCGAATGATTATGGCACAAATATAATTTATTATTCAAGCGATGCAAGCACTGGCGGCCATAAAAAATTAGCTGGTAAAATTCAATTAACATGATCAGCTTTCCTGTTTTTGTGTCAATAAAGAATGTTTAAAAGCGGAAAAAATGTCGTAAAAGGTTGATTAAAAGTGAAAAGACGTCAGGTTTTACTGGTCGAAGACTGTCAATATTTCTTATTTTTTGTGGTGGTACAGGCTTTGATTTGTGATGATTCGAGTTTGATTATTTAAATGTTGAATTAAATAGAAGGAGGATTTAGCCATGACACTAGTTAGAAGAAGCAACAATTATTTTCCATCATTTCCAACATTCTTTGATCGTTTTTTCAATGACGAACTGATGGATTGGGGCAGTCGTAATTTTTCATCGACCAATACCTCGATTCCTGCCGTAAATGTGAAGGAAGATGACACCAAATATGCCATCGAGGTAGCTGCCCCCGGAATGAAAAAAGAAGATTTCAATGTAAAACTTGAAAACGATGTACTGACGATTTCTTCTGAACAAAAAAACGAAACAGAAGACAAACAGGAGGGTTACAGCCGGAAAGAGTTCAGTTATCAGGCTTTCCAGCGTTCGTTCACCTTACCCGAAGGCCATGTCGACAGTGACAATATTTCGGCCAGGTACAGCGATGGAATTCTTTACATTGAACTTCCCAAGCGGGAAGAGGTGAAGCCAAGGCCACCGAAAATGATTGACATTTCGTAACTTAAGATTGACAAAAAGAAACCGCCTTTTGGAGGCGGTTTCTTTTTTATACGGCAGTGGCAAACTTATGACTAAGCAATGTAATTGCTTCTTCGCGGGTGGAGCACACCTGAACATTCCGCCCGGTAAGTTTGATGAAGCCCTTGTAGAAAATTTGCATCAACCCTTTGAGCCCGATCACAGCACTTTCTTTAACAAAGGGTGAGTTCCCGTTTACATAAGCAATGAAGGCATTGTAAATTTCGGTATTAAAATGCATTCCTTCGAGGTTGGTTATGGTATGAATCGATCGTGGACGCTGCTTCTTTATGTAAGCGCCAAACACCTCAATTTGCTTAAAAATTTGTTCTTTTGATTTCAGATTGGAAAAATCGAGATAGACAATTTCCTCTTTCCCTGAATTGATAATTTCTACTTCTCTCATGGTTACGGTTTAAAAGTAAAACTGGTTTTTTGGTTAAATATAATACCAAAAGCATGACAAAGTCAATAAGGTTTTAGTGAGTGGCTCAATAAATTGAGTGATTATTGGTTTGTTAATGATGAATATTTAAATCGTTGCCCAAAGCAATTAATGAAATTTATCCTTTTTGCAAGGCAGGTCTGGTATTGTGACGTACGATCAATTAATTAACAATGTTAGAATTAATGTGTCATTTTCTCTCTGTTGCTATTTTAATGGTTTAAATATTTTATGCTAAGATTGAATTTTGACATTTATTGTGAATTGGACAACCAGGGCAGGTAAAACGAAACCAGGAATATATATTTAAAAATAATTATTGGGAAAAGATTTCTCGATACGGATAGTTTAGCAACATTTACTTAAATTACAGTCTGTTTTTGTTATTAGACAATTCGAATTGTTTTATTAAGGCATAATTTATGGCAAGTGAAAAACAAAAAAGGCTAGAAGCAGATGAGCTGGAGAAAGAAAAAAGTCTGGTGTTTAATAATTCCGGGCAGCAATCTGAAATTTTTAAGCATCAACCAATCGAATCATCCCAAATGGATTTGAATGCGATCATCAACTGCGTTCCCGACCTGATTTGTAAAACCAATATGCAGGGCTTAATTACTTTTGCCAACACCAAACTGATAAAAAACCTTGGCTTTAGTTCAGTCGGTGAGCTTATTGGCAAGAATGTTTTCGATTTTATTGATGATGAATACAAAGAAAAAGTGAAGGCTTATGTTGCCAGGCTGATAAAAAAGAAACAATGCTTAGGCTATTACGAACTTACTTTTAAAACACTCACAGGGGAGGAAAAGCTTCTACGAAGCAACATTCACCTGTTTAACGAAAATTGCCCCGGTTGCACCGATCGTCAGGATGCGATACAGAAATTACAGTCATCGCTTGAAAATAAGCTGGCATTAACTTACAATGAAGTAATTATCATTTCACACGATATAACCGAAGAGCGACTATCGAAAAAAAGGAACAAGGAACAAAGCCGCAAGCTCGAAAAAATACTCAAGCAACAAGTCCTGCTCTCAAATGTAGCCGTTGAGCTGAACACGTTAAGCAGTTTCGATGAAAAAGTAAATAATTCGCTTAAAATAATTGGTGAACACCTTGGAATAAGCCGTTTATATATTTTCGAAAACACCCCCGACATTACGGCCACATCAAACACATTTGAATGGTGCGGCGAAGGGATTTCGCCTCAAATTGACGAACTTCAAAATATACCGTACGACGAAGCAATACCTTCGTGGAAATATATGCTGATGAACGATGGGATTGTGTATTCTGAAAACATATACAATTTGCCCGACGATGTAGTTGCAGTACTTGAGCCACAAGGTATTAAATCTATTGTGGTACTTCCCATTACAGTTGATAATTCGTTCTTTGGTTTTATTGGATTTGATGAATGCGTTCAAAACCGACACTGGGAAAAGTCGGAACTAGAACTTTTGAGAACTTTAGCCAGTATCATTTCAAATGCTTATGAACGAAAGCGCATCGAAGAAAACCTTCAGAAAAGCGAGCAGGAAAACAGGGCAATTATCGATGCCATACCCGACTTTATTTTTATTCATGACAAAGAAAACAGGGCGAAGAGTTTAAAACGTTCATCGGTTCAAAACCTGCCTTTTCATTTAAACAATAACCCCGTTGGCAAGCTCCCTTCGGAATTGTTCAGCAACGATTTTGCCAGGCAATTTGAATCGGCCCTTAACGAATGTCGCAGCAACGATGTTTTCCAATTCGATTATCAATACGAGATTGACAGTCTGATGCGCGACTTTGAGGCACGTATGATACATATTAAGGATGACGAAGTGATTACGATTATCCGCGATGTGACCAGCATTAAGGAAAACGAAAAGCAACTAAAAATAGCCAAAGAAGAGGCAGAACAAATGTCAAAGGCAAAGAGCGAGTTTCTGGCCAATGTATCGCACGAAATACGCACACCCATGAATGCAATTCTAGGCTTTAGCGAAATATTGCTCGACAAAGTGGAAAACCCCAAACACAAAGAACAAATCAAAGCCATCATCAGTAGCGGCCGCACTTTATTATCGTTGATTAACGACATACTCGATTTATCGAAAATTGAAGCAGGAAGACTCGACTTTGAGTTCGAGCCCATGAATTTTAATCATAAAATAGACGAGATACAGCAGTTGTTTAACCCAAAAGTACAGCAAAAACAACTAGCGCTTGAAATAATCACATCACCAAATGTGCCCAAATTTATTTTAATGGACGAAGTACGTTTTCACCAAATTTTATTCAATATTGTGGGCAATGCCATTAAATTTACCGACAGGGGCTATGTGAAAATCGAATCAAAAATTGTAAATCAAAACAAAAACAAATTCGACTTATCCATTGAAATTGAAGACTCAGGCATTGGGATACCTAGTGACCAACTCGATAAGATTTTCGATGTATTTACCCAACAAAGCGGTCAAAGCAACCGCTCATACGAGGGCACAGGGCTTGGACTGGCAATCACCAAAAAGCTGCTTGAAAAAATGAACGGCGAAATTTTGGTAAAAAGCAAAGTTGGCAAAGGAAGTACTTTTACCATTTTGCTTTATAACGTAGAAGAAGCCGAAGGTGGTCAGTCGCCAGACAAACCCTCCGACACAACCGATAATAATTTGATATTTGAAAACAGTACAATTTTAATTGTTGACGATATTGACTTCAATATTCAGGTAACAAAGCAATTACTTGAATACGAAGGCTTAAATTTTTTGGAATCGAACAGTGGAGAAAAAGCCATTGAAATGTTGGAGTTTGAAAAACCCGATTTGATATTCATGGACATCAGGATGCACGGCATGAGCGGCATATCGGCAACCGAAATAATAAAAAACCGCCCCGAATGGAAGGAAATCCCCGTTATTGCACTCACCGCTTCGGCCTTGCAGCATGATGAGCACCAAATCAAAAAAATGTTCAACGGTTATATCCGCAAACCAGCCAGTAAAAAGGATTTATTGAATGCCGTAAAGCAATTCCTGCCTTACAAAACCGAAAAAGAACAAACCCCGCATACCGAAGATATTTTAAGAACCCGCTTGAGCGATCCAGCCAATCGGGAACTAATAGCGCAAATGACACAAGAATTAGAAAAACAATTTATTCAAAAGTGGCATAGCATTAAAGGCACTTTGGTAATTTTCGAAATTGATGAATTTTGTACCGATTTGGCAAAATTCAACACCAAGTACCAGTGCGTGATATTGCAACAATACATCGATATTTTAAAAGACAGCGTAAACGAGTTTAATGTAGAAGAGATTGAACAAAACTTAAACGCATTTGAGGTATTAATTAACAAATTCAAAACTGCGCTAAAATAAAAAAACATGGCAACCATACTTATAGTTGACGATAACAAAAAGAACCTACAGGTACTCGGCAATATATTGGCAGAAAACAAGTACCGTGTGGCCATGGCCATTGATGGCACAAAGGCTTTAGAGCTTGCCCCAAAATTACGCCCCGACATCATTTTGCTTGATATTATGATGCCCGGCATTGACGGTTTTGAAGTATGCAGTACATTGAAAAAAGACACATCCACTTGCGATATTCCCATTATTTTCCTCACTGCAAAAGTTGATCTGGAAGATGTGGTTAAAGGCTTTACTGTTGGAGGTGTCGATTACATTACCAAACCATTCAAAAAAGAAGAATTGCTGGTGCGCATCAAAACCCAGTTAACACTTTTAGAACATCGGTGCAAAATTGAACAACAAGCCAAAGAGCTGAAAGAATTAAATAGCTTTAAAGATAAAATATTGGAATCGATCGGTTCGGGGCTTAAAGAAGCCTTGGATAATTTTTCACAAAACACATCAAATGAACAAGAAATTCATCGATCAAAGTCAATTGATGAATTAATTCAATTACTAAACGAATTAAAATCAATAACATACAAATAATAAGAATTCAAAAACCTAAAACATATTCAATATGAAAATTGCAGTTATCGGAACCGGTTATGTAGGTTTAGTTTCAGGCACATGTTTTGCCGAAACAGGTGTGAATGTAGTGTGTGTCGATATCGATGAGTCGAAAATCGAAGGTTTAAAAAAGGGCATTGTGCCCATTTACGAGCCTGGCTTAGAGGAAATAATCAAACGTAATGTCGAAAAAGAGCGCCTGACTTTTTCGACCAACCTGAAAGAAAGCATTGCCGAAGCCGAAGCGGTTTTCATTGCTGTTGGCACTCCTCCCGACGAAGATGGCAGTGCCGACCTTAAATACGTTTTGGGTGTTGCACGCGAAATTGGCGAACACATGGAGCAATATTTGGTTGTAATTACCAAAAGCACCGTTCCGGTAGGTACATCGATGAAGGTGAAGGCCGAAATTGTAAAAAAATTGGCAGAGCGCGGCGTTGATATTGAATTTGATGTAGCCTCGAACCCCGAATTTCTAAAAGAAGGAAATGCTGTTGACGACTTCCTTAAACCCGACCGTATTGTAGTTGGCGTTGAATCAGAACATGCCGAAAAAGTAATCCGTAAGCTTTATAAACCCTTCCTACTCAATGGCCACCCAATATTGTTCATGGACATCACCTCGTCGGAAATGACCAAATATGCAGCTAACTCAATGTTGGCCACCAAAATCAGTTTTATGAACGATATTGCCAACCTTTGTGAGCTGGTAGGCGCCAATGTTGACCATGTGCGCAAGGGAATTGGTTCCGATGCACGAATAGGCAACAAATTTATATACCCAGGCACAGGTTACGGAGGTTCGTGCTTCCCAAAAGATGTTCAGGCTTTGGTAAGAACGGCAAACGAATATGGACATCCGCTTGAGATACTACAAGCAGTTGAAGCAGTGAACTATCGTCAGAAATCTGTTCTCGTGACTAAAATTAAAAAGCATTTTGGAAATAATCTCTCCGGAAAACGCTTTGCCATTTGGGGCTTGTCGTTCAAACCTAAAACCGACGACATGCGCGAAGCACCATCACTGGTTATTATTGATGAATTGATTAAAGCTGGTGCCGAAGTAGTGGCTTACGACCCTGTTTCGATGCACGAAGCCGAGCGTATTTTAGGCAAAAAGATCAGTTTTTCAAAAGACGAATACGATACCTGCATCGATGCCGATGCGCTGGTTGTGGTAACCGAATGGGCAGAATTCAGGATACCAAATTTCAGGGTATTGGGTAAACTGCTCAAAGAAAAAACCATTTTCGATGGACGTAATATTTACGACATGGAAGAAATGCAAGAATTGGGGTATAACTATTACAGCATTGGCCGTAAGACAATTAAAAACCAAACAGTATGAAAAGGATACTAGTAACAGGTGGAGCCGGGTTTGTAGGCTCTCACCTCTGCGAAAGACTTTTGAACGATGGACACGAAGTGATTTGTCTCGACAATTACTTCACCGGAAAAAAAAGCAAGATTGTACACCTGTTAAACAACCCATATTTTGAATTAGTAAGGCACGATGTAACCATGCCCTACTTTATTGAAGTTGATGAAATATACAATCTGGCTTGCCCTGCTTCTCCTGTACATTATCAATATAACCCCATCAAAACCATCAAAACATCGGTGATGGGGGCAATCAATATGCTTGGATTGGCCAAACGCATCAAAGCAAAAATACTTCAGGCTTCGACCAGCGAAGTATATGGCGACCCCGAAATTCATCCACAAACCGAAGATTACTGGGGCCATGTTAACCCAATAGGAATCCGTTCGTGTTACGACGAGGGAAAACGTTGTGCCGAATCGTTGTTTGTAAACTATCACGAGCAAAACAATGTGAATATCAAAATAATACGCATTTTCAATACTTACGGACCAAAAATGGAGCCCAACGATGGGCGTGTGGTATCAAACTTTATAGTACAAGCATTGCAAGGCAAGGACATAACTATTTTTGGCGATGGAACACAAACCCGCAGTTTTCAATACGTAAGCGATTTGGTTGAAGGAATGGTGCGCATGATGAACTCTCCCGCCGATTTTCATGGCCCTGTAAACATAGGTAATCCCGGCGAGTTTACCATGCTCGAACTGGCACAAAACATTATCGACCTTACAGGCACTAAATCGAAAATTGTTTACCTACCCTTACCGGCTGACGACCCAACTCAGCGACAACCCGATATTTCGCTCGCAAGGGAAAAACTGAACGGCTGGGAACCTAAAGTACCTCTAAAAGAAGGTTTGATAAAAACAATTGATTATTTCGACAAGCTGTTAAAAACCCAAAAATAAAATTGACAGCAAGTTAAAATTTCAGACATATGGAAAATAGCGAAGACGTCTTTGTTCCAACAATCTTAGTTGTTGACGACAATAAACGTAACCTTCAGGTTGTAGGGAATATACTGCACAATGAGAAATACAAAGTAGCAATGGCTATTAATGGTTTAACTGCACTTAAATTAATTTCGCAGTTAAAACCCGATTTGGTATTGCTCGACATTATGATGCCCGAAATGGACGGCTACGAGGTATGTAAAAAACTGAAAGAAAACCCCGAGACAAAAGAAATCCCTGTAATTTTCCTTACAGCAAAGGTCGAAACCAACGATATTGTAGAGGGCTTTAATCTAGGCGGAGTCGATTACATTACCAAACCATTTAAGCAAAAAGAATTACTGGTTCGTATTAAAACACATCTCGACTTACTTAACAGCAAACGCAAAATTGCGACTCAAGCCAATGAACTTCAGGCATCCAACATTTTTAAAGACCGCCTTTTCTCAATTATTGGGCACGACCTGCGTTCTCCGCTTTCATCGATAAAATTCACTATCGATATGATGAAAAGCGGGGTTATAGAATTTGGTGACGATTTTTTTTATGAAATACTCGGACAGTTGGCTAAAACCACCGACGAAGCCTATTCATTGCTCGAAAACCTTTTGGGTTGGGCAAAATCACAAAGTGGCAACCTGCCAGTAGTACCTGAAGTATTTTCGTTAAAAGATATGGCCGAAAGCGTTGCTCGACTGCAAGAATTAAACTTAAACAATAAGAACATAGAGCTTTTGTTACATATTAACGATAACATTAATGTTTTCGCCGATAACCAAATGATCAATACTGTTTTACGCAATTTGCTTTCGAATGCCATTAAATTTACACCCAATGGTGGAACAATTCAAATAATGGCAAAAGAAGCGCACGAAAACATGGTTGAAGTGGCTGTTATCGATTCAGGAGTTGGGATTTCGGAAGACAACTTAAAACGTTTGTTCAATAATTCTAATCCTTTGAAGACGTATGGCACCAACAACGAAGCCGGAAGTGGCTTGGGACTGATACTGTGCAAGGATTTTGTCGAAAAAAACGGGGGCACATTAAATGTTAAAAGTGACGAAGGAAAAGGAAGTACATTCTCTTTCGACATTCCATTACTGGCAATTAGCGAATAATCAGTTTAAATACTTTACTAATGCCATCGTGGCCTGACATGTGAAGAAGATATGTACCATTTTTTATTTTGTTTCGATCGATGTTTACCTTTAGAAAGTGGGGATTATCTGCAAAAATGGGAAAATCATCAAGCTTTTGCCCATTTGTATTATAAATTTTAAAGTCATAACCCCCAATTAAAGTATCACTTAACGAGAAAACATAAAACCAATCGTTTACCGGATTAGGGAAAAGATGGTACGTAGTATTTTCGGGAAGATTGAACTCTTTGCCCGGCAAATAGCCAAATTTAATTTCAATACCATTTAGTTTTACCTGATTCTGCAAGGGTAATAAACGAATTTCAAGTTGACTTTGGATAGATGTAACAAAAAAAGTCTTCTTTAACGCATTAAACCCGGCATATTTGTAAATTGAAAAGTTCTCCGCCTCGATATCACCATTGATCTCAATTGAAAAAACCGACTCCTTTGTATCTAAAAAATCCTTTTCGTTTTCCGCAAAGAAAAGATTTACGGTATACATTCCATTTTGACAAGGAAAAATCCAATGCATAGCTTCGTTGTTTAAAGTATAATTCCATGGCCCAAAAATACATGAAGGGGCCGAGCTTGTATTTTTACCATTCCAGCTATGACTACCTGTACTGTGATTTTTCGACAATTCATAATACAACGGATTGTTGTAATTACCTTCCCACTCTGTTGGTTCATCATCAATAGAAGGACCACCGCAATTCACCCTGTAAACTACATCGCCCTTACTCAATTTAAATGTTTCAACAATTACTGTAAACTCGACAACTTTAGGCTCATTAAACCCATCGGTTGCAATAATTTGCAATTGATTGTACACCCCCTCATCAGCAAAGTGGGGATAAAGTTCTATCATATATTCTTGCATATCGTTGCTGAGCAATTTAACAAATGGAGGGAAGTTTTCTGCTGTAATTGTAAGCCTGTCCCCATCGGCATCGGAGTATGAAATTGGGAATTGCTGCCGCTTATTAACCACCACCTCAACGATGTTAGAGAAAGTCAGTATTGGAGGGCTGTTGTCTTTGCTCCTTACTGCAATATTAAATTGTTTGCGTGCTTTTGCATGGTGCGAATAATCACTCGCCGTTAATATGATCGGATATATCCCTTCGTGCTCAGCCTTTGGTGCCAAGTGTAACTCAAACTTTCCATTCTCATTATTAATAATTTGAGTAAACTGAGGTAGTGTAGAGAGCATGATCTTAACCGAATCGTTGTCGAATGTTTCGGCAGTAAAAAGCAAAATAGTATCGGCACCGCTTTCAATAACTATGTCATCAACCAACCCAATACTGGGCGTATAATTAAACTTGTGTCCCAGCCCTGTTTGAGGCCCCAATACTTTGTATTGATCGGGGTTCTGAATTGCCAAATTGAAATCACCATTTTCCGGATCGACAATAAGCAATGGCTCAATCTGCACTATTGCATTATTTTGTACTACGATGTTGGGATTTCTGGGCGATATGTCGTGGTAAAAATCGCCAATACCCTCCCAGTAATTATCCTCTATTCGCATGGGATTTAACTCATTGTAATTCACCACCACATTTTCGCGGGTAATATTGCTAAAATAGTTATTGTTTACAACAATCTCGGCCAAGGCATCTGTCACTTTCCTGTTGTCGATAAACAATCCTCGGTTGTTGGCAATGTAATTGTTGTAGATGTTGATATCGCCCGAACCAAATTCGATAAAACCATTCTCGTGAGCATTCATCACAATGTTGTTGTAGAAATTCCCTATGGTATTATCGCCAATTTGTATGTTGTTACCCTGACCGCCCTCCATTGTCAATCCCGAATTCAGAATCAAGTTATTGTAAACCTCAACATCATCGACCATATTTGCTATTTGAATACCCTCTCGCCCATTGTTGTACATGATGTTATTATATACACGCACATGCCTGAACTCCATACCGGGTGTTCTTGTTTCACCAAGATACATGCTTTCGGTTACATTTTTGATCAAACAATTGTGTATGGCTAGTTTCTCGAAAACCGGAATGGGTTCGGGGGGCTTGCCGTAATAATCATCTTTTACTACAATACCAAAAAAACCCTGATGGTCGATCTCAACGTGTCCAATTTCGATGTTTGATGATTGACGGTTTACCGATATTCCACTATTGATAGCTGATAGCTTAAAGCCATAAACACTTTCGGTAGTGCCACTGCCTATAAATTTTATGTGCTTGCAACTTCGAAATTCAATGGCACTCTGATTATTCGTTGAATTAATATTAACAATGCCTCCTTTGTTGATGATTGTAATCGGTAAAAGTTCATTGCCTTCAAGCTCTGAAAATAGAACACTTTCCGTTCTGCCACTTTCAATAAAGATGGTATCGCCTCCTTTAGGCGAAGGAGTAAAATAATTGGGTGTAACAAAAACAGGCGAGTTTTGATTAATTGTAAATGACCTTACTTCCCCTTTTAATTGAATCAAAACCACTAAAACCCCAAATATGAATAGAAAAGCCTTCACCAACATTATAACCCTCCAATTTAAACCGAAGCCATTTTATCCCCTTTTTGCCCGCTCCCATTTAACCGACTGTTTGCCTTTTAAATATCTGTTAAACCCTAAATAAACAGATAAGTTCATGATAAAAAAGTAATACGGGACAAAAAGCACCTTCACCTTTATTCTGCGGTTTTCGAGAAACCAACCGGTAAGTGCGGCCGCATAAAACAAGGCTTGGCCGGCAAGTAATAGCGGATAAATATTCAACGTAAACAAACCCTGATTAACAGCCAATATTGCGTTGAGCGGTATAATCAGCAAAAGCAAAAGTGGTGTAAGTGTCCACCTCAGAACACGGTGAGATATGTACTGGAACGATAAAGTACCATATTTGAATATATTGAGTAATGAACGAAGCCTCACAACCGATTGGATGCCGCCCGCGGAAATGCGGATTTTACGTTTCAATTCTTCTTTAACATTGGCCGAAGCTGTTTCAATGGCGTAGGCATTTGGATTGTATTGAATAGTGAACCCCTTCATGGCTACACGCAAGGAAATAATAAAATCGTCGAGCAGGGTATCTTTTTCAACCTCTTGCCAAAGTTCGGTGCGTATGGCAAACAGTTCGCCTGCGGCACCAACTACCGAGTAAAGTTCGGCATCCCACTTTTTCAAGGTCGATTCGTATTTCCAGTACAAACCTTCGCCTGCACCGGCAGCGGCATCGGCCTCTTTTTTATGAATGCGCTTTTCGCCCGACACACAGCCCACTTTGGGGTTTCTGAAAAGCTTTACAATTTCGAGGATCGAATCTTCGCCTAAATCGGTATTCCCATCGGAAAAAATGATGATGGGGGTTTTTACAAACTGCACACCACGGTTCATGGCAGCAATTTTGCCTCGGCGTTCGGGTTGGTGATAAACATCAATGCCGTCGTAACTTTTCAACAGTTCAGGTGTTCCATCGTCCGATCCATCGGTAACCCAAACATGCCGCACTTTTTCTTTTGGGTATTTCAAACTAAAAGAATTTTGAACCTTCTGATGCAGGTAATCTTTTTCATTATAAGCAGTTACAAACAGCGTGACTTCCGGCTCATAGTCCTTGTTACCGGTAAACGGTTTGTGCAAGCCTGTAATGCGCCTGAATTTGATGATCAGGTACAGCAAAATCCCATATCCCAAATAGGAATAGAAAATCACAAACAGGAATATCCAGAATAAAATTTCAATTGTTGTCATATTTTCTGCATTTATTATTTCTTCTGCTTAAAACTTCTCCCTAAAAAAAGCAAACGGGTAATACCAAACCTCTTGAATATTTCTTCGAGTATTATTGGCAGGAACAAGCCCAGAGCCAATGATATAAAGAAAACAACGGGTGTATAGGTAAGCCCCAATTTGTGCAAGATTATACGCCCGCCCGAGGTTCCGAACGAATGGAACAGGTAGATGGTGTAGGCATAGCTCCCCATCCAAACCAGCCATTTTACCGAGAAATTGATGCGTAAACAAACAACAACACCTGTAACACCGATTATTAAACCCAGACCTCCGCTTGATGAAAGATTGTAATTAATTACTTGATACCAAATGAGTTGTTGAACTACTAAACCAGCTATAAGTATTACAGCACAAAGCCAAACAAATACCTTATTGCTTAATTGTTGCTTAAATCGCTTAATGCCAATACCAATAACAAAAAATGGGAATAAATAAATGGCACCTTTAAAACCAAAATAATTGGGGAACTCTTGTGGAATAACCATATCCCGAATGAGCAGAAAGAATAAGGTCACGAAAAAGAAGACCAGAAATCCACTGAATTTATTGATCAAACCATAGGCATCGACAAAGGAAATGAGCACAAATACAATAAAGAGCGATTGCAAGTACCAATAAAAGGTATATGGAAACACAAGTATCCTCCAAATGTCTTTTAATTCGTACGAAAAATTGGTTCCCGGAATAACCGACTGCATGGTGTAATATATTCCACCAACCAAAAATAGCGGAAATAAAAGCCTCCTGATTTTCTTGATATTAAAATCGATGATTTGCCCGTTTTGTGCTGGCCACAAAGCATAAACCCAGCCTGAAATAACCGTAAAAAGAGGCATTCGTAAGTACTGAAACGAATAATACAAATGGCGGAGAAACGAATCGTCGGCCACTTTCATGCCCCCATCGGCAGCTGAACCAATAACATGTCCCATCACAACCAGTATAATTGCCAAGCCCCGCAAGGTCTCGATCGATGTGTCTTTTTTTGATGAAATTGTCATACCCATTTACTATCTATTGTTTTAAACTCTCTCCCATTTCTGGGTTTTGTGGTTGAACTGTTTGATCACTTTCGCCGGGTTTCCTACTGCAACCGAAAAAGGCGGGATGTCTTTGGTTACCACGCTACCTGCTCCAACCTGGCAACGTTTGCCAATGGTTACACCAGCCAGTACCACCGAGTTGGCACCAACATGGGCTTCATCTTCGATAACCGTGGGACGAATGTCGAGTGCTTGCTGACTCGAGTTCTTTCTACCATCGGCATATCCATGATTGAAGCCCGAAACGAAAACATGCTGCCCCAAGCCTGAGCCATTTCCCATTGTTACCGGACCTATAATAACCGAACCAATACCCACCCGTACCCGGTCTCCTAGTATGATGTGGCCCGAACCGTTGTTGATGGTGCAAAAATCTTCGATGGTGGTCAATGCCCCGATTTCAAAGCGGTTCCATGGAAAAACATCCACACGCGACCTGCGCCTGATGGTAGAACCTTTGCCCCTTTTGTGAAAAAACGGGTTCACCAACCAACGCACCCATAAGCGAGGACGCGGGTTGCGTTTTGGAGAGATGCTCCAAAGAACCAATGCTTTGATCTTCTGGTTCGATTTAAGTTTTTGCTTAATTCCCATGCTATTTGTTTTAAACGGTTATTCCCTTCTCGCTTGCAACTATTTTGATATACTTATATATCTCATTCAAATTATTTTCCCAACTATGGCTGACTCCAAAAGCCCTACGTTGCTTTTCTTTGGTTAAATTATTTTCGGCCAAAGCTTTCTCGGCCAAAACAACATAATCTTCTTTGCTTTTACCTAAATAGGTATAGTCTTTAAAGTATTCCATGGCTTTTGTGGCCGATGCCAGTATGGGTTTCCCCATGGCAAGGTATTCATCAATTTTGCGCGGATAGTTACCAATAGTGGCATCGTTGATCAGTTGCGGGTTCATGGCCACATCGAATCCTTCAATGTAATTGGGCAACTCCGATGAATCGCGGCTTCCCAAAAAATACACATTTGGCAATTGGTGCAGTAATGAACTTTTAAATTGCTCATCTTCGGGGCCAACCAACACAATGCTCCAGTTTGGCCGTTGTAATGCCATGTATTCAATAATTTCGATGCTCAAACGTCGTGAGGATAAAAACCCAACATACCCAATTATGGGTTTTGGTATAGATTGAAGGTCGGCAGAAACTTCAATTTGCCGTAATTCATTGTTGAACAAGGTAGTATCGCAACCTTGTCCCACCATGTACGAATGTGGGTTAAATTGAGCGCCATATTCGGCATACAAGGTTGAATTGTTTACCACTAAATCAGACAAGGCGATTAGCTGTGGCTCAATGCGCACGCCATGTTTTCGCCAATAGGGGTTTTTAGTCAAAAAGTCGCGCATGTAATAAACCGAAACACTTGGTTTGAGCAATTCTTTAAGGTGCAAACCGAGGAACATAGAGCTATCATTAAACAGGATAACATCCTTAAAACCCAATCGTTGAATAGCCGATTGAATATCGGAGGCAAATTTCTTTGAATTGCTACGGTTAATAAAATCGAACACCGACTTGATTTTCATCCAGTTGATCGATTCAATTATGCTTTTAGGATAGAGGTTCCAAAGGTTGTCATCCAGCTTAACCAAGTCTGGGTCATTACCCTTTTTAACCCGAAGCCGTTTTTTGATTTTATCGGTATGCCGCTCTTTCCATCTCGAAATCCGGTCGAGGGGTGAATTTACATACAAAACACGGTTGTGCTTGGCCATTTCGGTAGCAATGTTCTTACAATTGCTTCCAATTTCGATATCCCAAGGCTGAATGCCTATAATAACAATGTCTTTTCCCTTCATTGTTTTTTCGGTTTTTCAAGTTCAGCAACAACTTCGTTATAAATAGCCAAATAGTTTTCGGCCATTTTTTTCCATGAAAACTGACTAGCACGCTCCAGTCCTTTTTCAATTAGCTGACTCCTTAATGCGCTATCGTTTAGAATTTCTTCGATTGCAGCTTTGATATCGTTGCTATTTTGAGGATTGACGAGCAAGGCTGCGTTGCCTGCCACTTCTGGCATCGACGAGGTGTTTGAAGTGATAACAGGCACGCCGCAGGCCATGCCCTCTAGTATTGGAATTCCAAAACTTTCGCGCAACGAAGGGTATAGAAAAATGGTTGATTGCGAAATGATGGCAGGCAAATCGGTATTCACCACATAGCCGGTAAGGTGAATGTCGGGACGCATTTCGGGATGACCAATTTCAGTTAAAATGGCTTGTAAGGCCGATTCTTCGTAGTCGAGCATGACCAACTTGTATTTTTCAGTGCTCGTTGCATTGAATTCGGCAAAAGCTTTAAGCACATTGGGCGTGTTTTTCTTGGGGTCGGTATTGCCCAAAAAGAATATGAAACGTTCGGGTAAATGGTACTTTTCCTTCGTTTTTTGAAGTACTACGATATCGATAATTTTCTTAAAGTGCTCGCCAACACCATTGTAAACGGGTACTAATTTTCGATTATCGAGTTTGAAAAAATCGGCAATGCGCTGTTTTTCGAAATTGGATACCGTGCTAACGCGTAAACTTTTTCGAATAACAGGAGGTACAACGAAACGCCGGTAAACATTGCCCAGTTTTTGGTACCATGTGCCACCTTTTTTGAGAAGCATGATGCTTTCCATGTAAATAATATCGTGCAAAATAGTTACCAAAGGTACTGCTGAAAAAACGGGGCCGGTATTGCTGGTACAGTGTAAAAGCTGGCACCCTTCGCGTTTTGCCGCACAGGGTAAGGCAAACTGTTCCCAAGTGGGGTAAGGCCCGCCGCCCAGCTCAACTATTTTGAAATTGGGCGCAGGTGGAATGCACCCTCTATCTTCGTCGGGTTTCACAAATATAACGTACTCATTTTCTCTATCAATAAGTTGCAAGTTCTTGATCAGTTCAAGTGCAACCATGTCCATTCCGTGTTTCTTTTTACGAAAAAGTCGCTGGCCTTCAATCCCAATACGCATACTCCTATTTTTTCCTTAATTTACAAAACATATCCAATCAAACAGCATTTAAAATCTGTTTTTTCTACATTGAAATGCTATGATTCAGTTAGAAAAATCGGAAATTGTTAGTTCAAAATGTAATTGCCATGAAGCAAGAACGAGTTATATGGGCAGCTGCGAGGTTAGCCATGGAAAGCAGCCAAAAAAAGAACAGGCGCAACGGTTCGAGTGGAATTCGCTATTGGGCCAGTTTCGAAAAGGTATTGGGCCTATTTGTTTGGCTGTTGCGTGTTACAGGCTTACATAAAAAGGGAATTCAAAATGCCATAAACATCAACTGTGTTCATCATTCAATTGCATTCGAGAGTTTACCGGCAAGTTTCCACAAGTTCAGAATTTTGCACCTTACCGATTTACACATCGATGGCAATCCACTTATGCTTGATCCTCTGATTGAACAAATTTCAAAAGTTGAATACGACATTTGTCTAATTACCGGCGACTTTCGTTTTTGCACTCATGGCAAAATATCGGGGTTAATAACGCCGCTTAAAAAATTGATTGAAATTATTAAAGCCCCTTATGGAATTTATGCCACTTTAGGCAACCACGATTCGCAATCGATGGTTGAGGTTTTTGAAAAGATGGACATTGTCATGCTGATCAACGAATCGGTTAAAATCAGAAAAGACATCGATGAGATTGTGTTGACCGGCATCGACGATGTACATTATTACTACACCGACAATGCCATACATGCCATGGAGCAATCGCCCGATGGTTTTAAAATTGCGATGGTGCACTCGCCCGAAATGTTCGATATAGCAGCTGATAACTATTACAGCTTGTATTTATGTGGGCACACCCATGCCGGACAAATATGTTTACCTGGCGGAAAACCCGTTTTCAAACACCTATACACAGGGAAGAACCTCACCAAGGGATTTTGGAAACTAAACGGGCTCATCGGCTATACTAGTGCAGGTTGCGGCACTTCGGGCATACCAATCCGGTTCAATTGCAAGGGCGAAATTACCTTGTTCACTTTGATAAGCTGATCTATAAAATATAATTTTGGCGTGATTAATTATGCCCTAAAAATGCGCCCTGTTTTTAACCTAGTCTCTATTAGTTTTTTTTAAATTTATCGGGTTCGCAATTTACACAATCATAAGGGGAGAGAATGAAAAACAACATCAGTCAGCTAATCGACATTGAAAAACTGGATGCCTTACTCGAAGGGTTCAACAAAACAACAGGATTTGTTACTGCAATTCTTGACCTCGAGGGCAACGTGCTGTTCAAGTCGGGATGGAGGCAAATGTGCACAGAATTTCATCGCATCAATCCTGAAATATCGAGAAAGTGTGTCATCAGCGACACTGAATTGGCCAATAAAATGGGCCAAGGTAAAAAGTTCCATTTTTACAAATGCTTAAACGGCTTGATCGATGTTGCGGTTCCTATTATCATCGACGGAGAACATGTTGCCAATCTTTTTTCTGGGCAATTCTTTTTTGAAGAACCCGATGTTTCCTTTTTTAAAAAACAGGCTGAGAAATATGGTTTCGACGAAGAAAAATATTTAGCAGCCCTCAAAAAAGTGCCTGTAGTATCGGAGGAGAAAGTCAAAACTGACATGGACTTCCTGCTTGATATGACCCTGCTTATTAGTGACTTGTCCATACAGAAAGCAGCACAGGTTGAAATGAACAAGCAAATCAGTGAGTGCAAAAACAAATTTGAATCGGTATTTGAATCAGCAAATGTTGGAAAATCAATAACCTTGCCCACGGGCGAAATGTATGCAAACCAAGCATTTTGTGATATGTTGGGCTATTCACGAGAGGAATTGCGGAACAAAAAGTGGCAGGATTTAACCCCTGAAGATGAGGTTCTTGTTATTCAAGCTTTTCTGAATCCCCTGCTAAATGGAAAAACAGATTCGGCCAAGTTCGAAAAAAGATATATCTGTAAAAACGGAACCTATATTTGGGCCGATGTAAATGTTTCACTCCAATGCGACGAAAATGGCAACCCACTTCATTTCATTACTACGATCATTGATATCACCGAAAACAAGCAACTAAAAGAGGCTTTAGAAAAACGTATTTTAGCCCTTACCCAACCAATGGATAATTCAGACGGAATTGGTTTTGATGAATTGTTCAACATATATGACATCCAACGGTTACAGGATGAATTTTCCTTAGCAACAAATGTGGCTTCGATCATTACTCATCCCGACGGAACTCCAATCACAAAACCTTCCAATTTCTCCCGCTTATGCAGTAAGATAATCCGCAAAACCGAAATCGGGTGTGCCAATTGTTTCAAATCGGATGCTGCTCTTGGGCAGCCAAACTCCGAAGGCCCTACTGTACGACCTTGTTTGAGCGGCGGACTATGGGATGCCGGAGCTGCCATTCATGTGGGCAATCAACATATCGCAAGCTGGATGATAGGACAGGTACGCGACGAAGAGCAAAGCGAAGAAAAGATACGAGAATATGCTGCACTTATTGGTGCCGATGAAGATGATGCAGTAGCGGCATTTCGAGAACTACCTTCCATGTCGCGCCAACAGTTTGAGCAGGTCGCAAAAACCCTATATACCCTTGCCAATTTATTTTCAAACACGGCATATCAGAATGTAAAACAAGCCAGATTCATTACTGAACGCAAACAAGCGGAAGAAAAAGAAAAGGAACTGCTGAAAAAATTCGAACTTATTGGACTGCATTTGCCTGGCGTTATCTACCAGTTCCGGCTCCGTGCCGATGGTTCATTCCATTTCCCCTACGCTAGCCATGGAATTTCCAACATCTATGGAGTAAAACCCGAAGTAGTAGAACAGGATGCTGCCGAAGCTTTTAAAGCTATCCATTCCGATGATTTACTACGGGTTAGCACATCAATCAACCATTCTGCCCAGACCCTTACACCTTGGCACGACATGTACCGTGTTATTCAACCTACTGGTAAAACAATATGGGTAGAAGGGAACTCTACACCACAAAAACTAGAGGATGGTAGCATAATTTGGCACGGATTTATTCAGGATGTTACCAAACGCAAACTCATAGAAGAATCCCTAATCAAAAGCGAAGAACGATTTCAACTTGCAATGCGTGCTTCAAACGATGGATTGTTTGACTGGAACCTGATAACCAACGAAATTTATTACTCTCCGAGTTGGAAGAAAATGCTCGGATATGAGGATCATGAGCTTCCGAACGATTTTTCGGTTTGGGAAACCACTACCTCCCCAGAAGATGTTAAGAGATCATGGGATCTTCAACAGAAACTTATCGCCAAGCAGGTTGACCGTTTTGAGATGGAAATCAAAATGAAACACAAAAACGGGCATTGGGTAGATATACTGTCGCGAGCAGAAGCCATCTTTAATGATAAAGGAAAAGCTTTAAGAATAGTTGGCACCCACACCGACATCACCATACGCAAGCAGACTGAAATAGCACTTCAGGAAACCATTAACC
Organism: Roseimarinus sediminis; assembly: GCF_050433125.1. NCBI lineage: Bacteria > Pseudomonadati > Bacteroidota > Bacteroidia > Marinilabiliales > Prolixibacteraceae > Roseimarinus > Roseimarinus sediminis. The sequence continues at coordinate 427,558 of NZ_JBNPXV010000001.1, forward strand.
AAAGAGATCTGCTTGCCAAACACGTACCTGGTGTACTTTATCAATATCGCCTCCGACCAGATGGCAGCTCTCATTTTCCGTATGCAAGCGATGGAATAATGGATATTTATGGAGTTACACCTGAACAGGTGCTTCACGATGCAACTTCCGTTTTCAAAGTGCTTCACCCCGAAGACATTAGAAGGGTTACAGAAACCATTCAGGAATCGGCCCGAAGCCTTAAGGCATGGTACGATACTTACAGGGTAAACCATCCTAATGGCCAAACCATTTGGGTCGAAGGAGAATCAACACCTCAAGCGCAAGACGATGGGAGTATCCTTTGGCACGGATATATTCGCAATATTACTAAAAGAATGCAAGCCGAGGAACAACTCCGCAAGCTGTCGCAAGCAGTAGAGCAGAGCCCTGCCAGTGTAGTCATCACAGACACCAAAGGTTATATCGAATATGTGAACCAAAAATTTACCGAGGTTACTGGCTATACAGCCAATGAAGCTATTGGCCAAAACCCAAGTATTCTCAAGTCGGGCGAACAGTCGGAAGCATTTTATAAAGAGCTGTGGGAAACCATATCTTCGGGCAAAGAGTGGAAAGGAGAGCTACACAACAAAAAGAAAAACGGAGAATTGTATTGGGAATCGGCCAGAATATCGCCCATAACCAATGAAAAAGGTGAGATTCTAAACTACCTTGCCATAAAAGAAGATATTACAAAATTGATGCAAGCCGAACTAAACTTCCGGCATTCTATCGATCAGTCTCCACTTGGCATCCGGATTGTGTCACTTAAAGGAGAAACCGTTTATGCCAACCAGGCTTTCCTCAATATATTCGATTTCAATTCGTTTGATGAATATGCCAGAACCCCGGCCCAAAAACGGTATAGCGTAGAAAGTTACAAGGAACACTTGGAAAGAAAAGAAATAAGGAAGGAAGGAAAAGAAGTTGCCGATTACGAAATAAGCATAAGGCAGAAAAATGGAAAAATAAAGCATGTAAAAGTATGGCGCAAAGAAGTAATCTGGAATAGAACTAAACACGTGCAAGTTATTAATCAAGATGTTACCGAACAAAGGAATCTCTATAACGAGTTACTGATCGCCAAAGAAAAAGCCGAAGAAAGAGAGGATCGAATCAAAATTCAGAATCAGGACATTTTATTCAACAACGAACGTCTTGAAAGTTTATTAAGAGTATCACAATTCCAAACAGAATCAGTTCAAGAACTTTTAGATTTTGCTTTAAAACAAGCAGTTGATTTAACTAAAAGTAAAATTGGATACATCTATTTTTATAACGAAGAGAAAAAGCAGTTTATTTTGAATTCTTGGTCGAAAGAGGTAATGAAAGAATGTGCAGTTGCAAGCCCACAAACTGTTTACGATTTAGACAAAACCGGTTGCTGGGACGAGGCAGTTCGACAAAGAAAACCAATAATGATCAATGATTATCAGGCCAAAAACCCTATCAAAAAGGGGATCCCTGAAGGTCATGTTAAACTTGAAAAATTCTTAACAATCCCAGTAATCTTCGATGACAGAATTGTTGCTGTAGCTGGTGTTGGCAATAAATCTACCAATTACGACGACACTGATATACGTCAATTAACCCTTTTAATGGACAGTGTTTGGAAAATGTCGGAACGTTTGATCTTAGTTAAAGATTTGCTTTCAGCCAAAGAAAAAGCCGAAGAGAGCGACCGCCTCAAATCTGCTTTCCTTGCCAATATGAGCCACGAAATACGAACACCCATGAATGGTATACTGGGTTTTATGGAGTTACTACAAGAGCCTGATTTGGAGGAAGAAACAAAAAAGGCCTACATTGATATTATGAGCAAAAGCGGGCAGCGCTTGCTGAATACCATTAACAACATTATCGAGATTTCTAAAATTGATGCACAACAGGTGAAGATTAATAAAGACCAATTCTGCATTGTTACCTTGCTCAAAGAACTAAGCGACTTTTTCCAGGCCGAAGCAAAAGCAAAAGGCATAAAATTGCATGCAAAGTTGCCCGAACATGCTCTAGTCATAACATCGGACAGAACAATGCTTGAATCGGTATTTACCAACTTGATAAAAAATGCACTAAAATTTACCCCGACAGGAGAAATTGTACTTGGCATAGAACAAAGCAGCAGTCATTTAACCGCTTACGTAAAAGATACGGGTGTTGGTATTGATGCCGAAAAAGTTGAGAACCTATTTCAACGATTTGTTCAGGGCAGCGAGTCAAACTTAACACGCAAGTTCGAAGGGAGCGGACTCGGATTAAGCATTACCAAGGAATATGTGAACCTTCTGAACGGTAAAATATGGGTCGAGTCGGAAGTGGATAAAGGCAGTGTTTTTTATGTAAAATTTCTGAAACCGGAACAAATTGATTAACCTGATGCTTACGAAAAGAACCGAATGTGTGCGGCTTACCTGGGCAGGAAGATTACTTGTTTTGCTGGTGTTGTTTATTTTACTGGTTGTTGTGGGTCGCATTCTTCCCTATTTCCTTAGCCCCAACAAACCAATTAATGGCCAAATTCTGGTGCTCGATGGTCAAGTACCTGATTATGCCATTGAACGGGCCATTGAAATTTTCAATAAGGGAAACTACGAACTAATTGTAACAACTGGAAGCAAAATATCTGAAGGATTTCATGTTTCAGCTTTTAAAACCATGGCCGATTTGTCACGAGGCACTTTTCTGGCACTGGGCTTCGACTCAACAAAAGTGATTGCACTGCCAACCCAATTTGTTGAACGCAACCGTACGTTCAATTCGGCCAACACCCTAAATCAATGGTTAATTGCAAACAGACCAGATGTCAAATCCATCGATGTCTTGGCCATAGGTTGCCACGCAAGGCGAAGTTGGTTCCTTTTCGACAAGGCCAACTGCAAGCAGGTTCGGGTAGGTATTATCTCAACCCCACACCGTGGTTTCGACATTGATAAATGGTGGAAAAACAGCATCGGCACCCGCATTGTGCTTAGCGAAACCATTGCTTACTTTTTTGTGAAAATCAGCACCTGAGTATTTATTTTTCAACCCCATGTGCCGTATGAATGAATTTTTTATTTGCACCTTTCAATTTGAATAGCGATAAAAACATCAAAATAAATGCTTTAGGCAACGAAAAAAAAGCGATCAAAGTCTTTTGGGTATAAAAAGAAATTGGCACTGCTAGCACAAACGAAACATATACTAGAATTGCCAGCGCCAACCATGTCGTAAATTGAAGTGCTAAAATATCTTGTGCTCCAGGCAGCAATGCAAGGAAACCAAAAACCATGGCAAATAAGGTGGTTAGTCCCAACAACAATACCCTTGGAGGTGAAACCATTTGGAAAACCTTATCGAAGAAATCGACATTCCCCCTAACAATTAAGTGTTTTAGCCCCGAAAAAAAGTACCGCCTGAAATAAATGAATTGTGCCGAAAGCCATCTCTTTCTTTGGTTCGCAAATACGTCAGGTTTTTGTACTTTTTCATCGAGAACCAAGGCATTGTTCAAAAATTCTATTTTTATATTATCGCGCAGCAATTTCAATTCAAGCTCCTTGTCAAAACCACCAATGGCATTTACGTTGGCCATGGTGGTTTTAAACAGATGGTAATCAAAAGCCATACCCGATCCGATTAAGGCCGATGACAGACCTAAATTCCGATGTCCCTTTCGAAAAATATGGTTGTTCACTTCCTCGCTTATTGCATCGAGAACGGCAAAATGGGTATTGAGATTTTTGGCAACTCTATGGCCTTGAACCACTTTAAAGCCACAATTGAAAGCATGGTTTATTTTTAAAAGAAAATCGTTCATCATTAAATTATCGGCATCCAATACCACTGCAACATCAAAGTTGTTGCCAATGGTTTCCATGGCTTTGTTCAATGCTTTCGACTTGGTGCTTTTTTCAAATGAAACCTCAACCAAGATAATCGACAAGGCTTTTAATGCATCAATTGTTTCTTGTCGAAATGAATCGGCAATCACAACCACATCAAACAACTCTTTTGGGTATTTCTGATTGAGTGCATCATTGGCCACATCAACAATTACCGCATCTTCTTTGTAGCCAGGTATAAGCACTGCCATCTTTCGCATTTCATTAGCTTTCACTTTGGTTTTCCTGGGCGGGAAAATGGCGGCAAACGAAAAAATGAAAACATAAACTGCTGCAAAGGCAAAATATATAAATATAATATATTCGGCTAGGTGTACTAAATCAATAATCCATTCCATATACGTAAGTTATAACAGTTCGTTCAGATTTGAAATTTCCTTTCCTTCAAACATCATCTCCCACCAAACAGTGAGCATTAGCAAGTTGAAATACTGGAAGGCTTTCACCTGCGAATACCAGAACCAGTAAGAAGGTTGTTCTGCCAAATGGTCGTACCCGGTCAAAAAAGCCCTTACTTTATCAGCATTCAGCAGTTCATTGCATATTGATGATTTCGCTACGATCGATTGGAACAGCTTTCTATTCTCGTTTGATTGGAAAAATATTGGAAGGGGAGCAAAGCCGCCCTGCTTTTTTCGGTTGGTAATTTCAGTGGGCAGTTTGGGTTTTAGGTACGACTTATGCAGGTATTTCGAAACGCCACGACCTTTCGATAAATCAACCAAGCTTCCCCTGAATTTTAGTTCGCGTGGAACGGTTGACAGGAAATTGTACATCGCGGTCGACATGTAGGGGAATGTAAGCTGGTTGTTGTGCAAAGCCGCCATTTTTGAAGCCTTAAACAAAATCACTTCATTGATTACCTGCATGATGTCGCCAAAGTAATTGTGAACCATAAAGAATTCATCGAAGCTTTTTACACCTTTTGGAAGCCTGTTTAAATAGGGTGGTTTCTCCATTCGCGAGTTAAAATTCAGAAGTATTTGTGCTTCGGAGGGTGAAAACCCAAAATTATCGCTCTTTAGAATATTATAAATCTTGTCGTTATGAAATTTTATCCTAAAATACATGTTGTCTTTGTCGAAAGCCTTAGCCGCCAAAGTATGCGAAAGTAAGTTTTGCAAAGGTGCAAGTCCCATCTTTTTTAAACGGTAATTCAATGCCAGCTCTTTACCTGCAGTTCCATGTAGCTGATCGTTGCCATCGCCGCCCAAAATGATGTCGGGTTTACTATCGCCAATAAGTTTCATGGCCAAATAATTCACCATTAACCCGCCTTCCTGAAACGGATCGCCAATAAAGCCTATAATATTAGGCAGTTCCATAATTTCAGAACCGTCAATTTCGTAATCCTTATACTCAGCTTCATAATGCTTGGCTAGCAGTTTGGCCAAAGGTAATTCGGACCATGGATTGTTTTTAAACCCGATTGACATGGTTTCCACATTGCCTTGATAAAAATCGCGCAAGGCACTAATGTTTCCACCCGAATCGTATCCGCCGCTCATGAGCAAGCCCACTTTTTTCTTACCAGCTACCCGTGCTTTAATCGATGCTTTGTGCAAGCGTTCGTATTCTTCTATTGCTTCATGCTCCGACATTTTAAGGGTGTTGTAATTGCTTTTGAATTGCTCGAAGCTGCATAGGTTTTCTTCTTGTATATGCCCGTTCTCAATTTTCAGATAACAACCAGCGCCAAGCTTCTTAACGCCTTTAAGCGATGTTTGCGGTGATGGGATGTAACCCATTGTCAGAAATTGAGCTAAAGCAGATAAGTTGGGTTGGGGGTCAAAAGCATTAATCGATTTGAATGCAAACAGGTGACTTGCAAAATAGTGTTCGTTGTAAAAAAATTGTGGACCGGCACCATGCCTGTCGCGATAAGCCAAAAACGAAGTATCGGAAGAAACGATCAAGGTATAATCGCCATCGATTTGCTTAAAAAAATCGGCCCCTTTGTTTAAGTAGTTTTCTAGTATCCAGAATGAATCAGAGTTTGTCTTATTTTGAACATCGGCATGAAAAACCCGCCCCCAAAGCAACAATGTTAATCCATTTATTTGCGCCATTTCAAATCCTGCCCCCAAATAAAACCCGGTTTCAGTATTCCGTTCTAAAACGTTATGTACAGACATTTCAGCACCACCGAACGATCCGATAAAATTATACCTTGTTTTCATAGTTACTTAATTTTGGGTTGTGATGTATATTCTTATAATGGAAAAAATTCCAAGTAAACGCTTTAAAAATTGGCACAACAAGATCAAAACGGCGTTGTAAAATATATTGCACAAGCGACTTAGGAAAAGAAACCAGATTAAAATATATAAAATTGATTACACGGGTAAGCCCTTTTGAGTTTCTCCTTGAATAGAGAATCCTATTTCGGGCTATATAATAAATTTTCAAAGGGCTCTCTTTACCAGTCGAAACTGATTCTTTATGAAAAACAACCGATTGTGGCTGATAATACACGCTGTAACCTGCTCTTTTTATACGCACACACCAGTCATGTTCTTCATAATAAAGAAAGTAGATTTCGGTCATCATCCCAACTTGGGTTATTACTCTTCGGGGCACCATCATGGCAGCACCATGTATGGCATAAGTTTCTTTTGTTTCGTTATATTGCCCAATGTCTTTTTGACGGTAACCAACCAAATTTTGCCTCATTGTGTAAGGGTTCATTGGATAGTACCCGGCATATTGAATGGTATCGGGTCTATGATAGAATAAGATTTTGGGGCTTACCATTCCAATAGTCCGATCGTTTTCTAGCAGTTTCACCATTGGTTCCAAAAACCCCCTTTCCACCTCAGTATCGTTGTTGATAAAAAGCAGGTAATCGCCCTTTGATACCCTTACTCCCAAATTATTGCCTCCTGCAAAACCAATATTCTTTTCACTCTTAATCAACATAATATCGGGGTGTTCGGTCTTTAGGATATCAGGCTTATCGTTGGGTGAGGCATTGTCAACTACAATGATTTCGATATTTGGATAAGTAATATTGCGCAAAGAATTGAGCAATTCGAGCGTTATTTTGCTTTGATTGTAATTGATTGTTACGATTGAAACCAATGGCATACTCTCCATAATTCAACTTTTTAATTGTTTTTCAAAACCTTGCGCCAACTCTTTTTCTTTGATTGCCTCGTTGTCGAATTTGCGGGCCAGAAAGAGAAAACCGATGCTCGAATAAATTAAAATTCCGGTTGGCATTTGGCCTAAAATACCGTTTCCATACGATGCAACCATGATCCCAAACATACCACAAACCAAAGCGCTCATTTGAGCCCTGACCCAATCGTCGCGTATTTTAAACATGATAATATACGAAGATTTTATTACAATATAAAAAAGGATAAACAGGTGAAGAGCAAGCCCTACAATTCCTTGTTCGGCCCAAATGGCAACATACCAGCTATCGGTTGGGGTATTGGCCAAAAATGTGTTTGGACTAAAACGCTGCCCCCAGTTACCAGCCGAACCTATACCTCCCCCAAACGGGCGGGTAGCCATGTACGCTTTAAGTTTTCGTTGGTTTTCGAGACGTACTTGCAACGAGGCATCGTTGGGGTCGAAAGCCGTACGCATACGGTTTATGGTATAGTTGCCACTTCCAATGGTAGTAAATTTGAAAAAACCAAAAACAGCTATTCCGATAATTGCACCAATAATTAGTACTTTAATATTTTTACGAAGCAACACATACAGTGCAAAGCCCATAAAAGGAACAGCAATAGCACCACGTGTGCCCGAAATCATCATTCCATATAAGCCTAAAAAAGATACAATTGCAAAAATGATTTTTAATCGTATTGATTTTTTTTGATTCAGAGCAAGAATACCAAACACTACACCTGCATGACCTTGAGCTGCACCAAATTGACCAGCATCGGAAAAAAAGGAGAATACACGAAGTTTACCAAATAAGATATGGGTTAACTCTCCGCCACCATCGAGCCAAGCTTGTTCCCAAGGATCGGGACCAATAATTTTTTGTTGAATTCCTTTAAGGGTTGCCAAAACCGATAACACTGCCCATATCTTCAGAAGTAAACTTAAATCTGTTCGTTTATCAAAAATGATAGAAATGATTGGTATAGTAAACAACATATAAAGTGAAACACCACGCATAGCATAGAACCAAGCAGCCCTACTAACTGCCTCGGGATTTATGAGCTGGAAAAGAGAATACCCAAACCAAATGACAGCCAACAAAACAGCATCATTCTTCGCATTTTCCCAAGGAATTTTTCTGAAAAATGAGATAAAAAAAAGTGATAAATATATAAGAACAAAGTGGGCATCGATAACCAATCCTAAAGGCAAGCCTTTAATGTAACGCATTGAACCTAATATGATAAAATTCAGAACATACGTACCAATTAAACCAACTCGTGGTACCATAAAAATTGAGAATATATATGTTAGGGCAAAAGGCAACATGATTATCCCTACCCCGGCAGTTAATCCCCCTTTGGCAACCATATAAGCAATCAAACCTAATATACATAATAAAACCAGCATATATATGGGCTTTTTCAACAAACTACTTCCATATGTATTTTGGAATGAACCTTCCATAAGTTAAATGTGATTTCTGAGGTTTCTGAAAAACACTAAACCTTCGGATACTAAACCCCTTAAGCTCAGTGTCATTTCGCGGCTCAAATAATAATAACCTAACACAATGCCAATTAAAGTGAACAAAACAGTTACGATGGCAACAGCTTCGATAGATTGAAATACAAAAACGGCAATAAAATCGCCCACAATATTTGCACCTGCCATTATCATTACCTTATTGAAATTAAACCGTGGTTTATTGATACTATCGAGCGCGACGCCTGTAAACCGATCGATGGGCAAAAGAATTGAATAGATGGCAAAAATACGGAATACCATTGCTATCATGGGAAGTGATTCTTTATATTCGCTACCACCTAGGAATAGCACCAAGGGTTCGGCCAATATAAAGCAAAGTATTGCAACAGGAATAAAAAGGAGCGTAACTACACTGCTGTATCCATAAAAAATCTTTTTTAGCCCTTCAATATCTCCATCGTGGCTTTTTTTCGACATTTTAGGATAGGCAGTTATCGAAAAGCTTCGTAAAGGTATGCCCAAAAGGTCGGTCAGTTTCAGTGGTATTGCATATTGAGCAATGCCTACTGAACCTAGAATCGGACTGAGACCTATAATGATGGTATCGGCACTCCGCAACAAGCTACTTCCAATTAAGGTACCCATTGAGTAACGACCAAAGTTTAATATCTCGCGTGTTGTTTCTTTCGTTGCTTCTTTAAGTTGTGCAAAACCATCCCATCGTTTTATAAATACCAATAAGCTTGGCAAAAGGTTTGAAATGAGATTGGCAATAACAATTTCGAATAAGCCCCAATGCAACCACAGGTAGTTCACCAAAAGAAAAACCACGAAACTGCCAATATTAAGTAACCTGATGTACAGGATGAGTTTAAAACGTTGCTCGGCCTGAAAAAGCGAAACCGAGTTGTTCCAAGATAAATTGAGCAAAGCCAAGATGGGATACCATTGCAAGAAGAGCAAATAGCCATTGTTTATATTGAACTCAAAAGCATTAACAATAACCAAGCCTGTCCAACAAAACAAAGTCATGGCCCCAACCAACCAAAGGCCAATTTTGTAGCTTGCGCCCATATACGACCTGTTTTTTTCGATATTGCCACCCGAAGCAAAACGCACCAATGCATTGCTGGTAAGGCCAAACCTAAGCATATCGAAAAACGTAGCGATTGTTACATACAGTACCCAATTACCAAAAAATGCTTTTTCGAGGCTTCGTGTAAGAATCATAAAACTGATCAAACCCAATGAAGCCGCAATTAGGCTAGTGCTTAGCGACAGAAAATTCTTCTCCCTAATAATTTTATATATCTTGTTCTTCATTCTTAGCTAAGCATTTATTCAGGTGTTTCGGTGGTCAATACAATTGATGCATTGGCGTTGGGTACAAAATCGTTCACTTCTTTGCGCATTTTTTCAGCCTCATTGCGTGTGTTGTACGAACCAACAACAACTCGGAACAAGCCACCGTTCAATTCAACAATATTGGGTTCGAAACCAAACTGTTTGTGTAAATAATAGCATTGCCGTGCATTTTCTTTACTTCGGAAAACACCTACAACAACCTGATGTTGAACCACACCTTGTGTTTGTTCCAATTGCCTAATTGGCTGTTCAACCTGAGGTTCCATTTCTTGAATGGGCTGCCCAACTAATGTATCGTTATTATCAATTGTTTGAGGGAAACCTTCAAACATTTTTATCTCCATTTGCTTTGCTTTTTGGGTTTTGTATTTTGGATAAACTACAAAGTAACCAACACCTGCAATAAGCAACAATGCAAAAGCTAATACAATCCATTTAATTGAAAATGAATTCCGACTTTGGTTTTCAGTATCTTTCGATGTTTCGTAACGCGACCCTAAATTTTTTCTGGAGAAGAATTGAAGCCTGAGCACATTTTTTACCAAACGTCGAACAAAAGTACGATGCCTGGGCAGATCGCCAATTACCGACTCCATTTCTTCGATAGGCACCCCATTGAGCAACAACTGTGGATTGTTGTTCTTGGTAAATTCAACTATGTCTTTAATGGCATTCTTATCGGCATTGCTCCATGGACGGTTGGCGCGAGCCACCAAAAATGAATGGTGCGAACTTTTGAATAGCTTTATTGGGTAGGTATTATTCAAAATACCTGGAATTTCAACAAATACGTAGTCATAACTCTTCAAATCGACTCCCGACCAATCGGCAACGAGCTCAGTGATGGAGGATACCCTGTGGAAAGAATGGTCTATGTTATAATAAAGAATATTAGATGATGTTAAAGACTCCTCATCGTCGGTTTTTGGTTTTAGCAACAAAACATTATAACCAAATTGGCTCAGTTTCTCAACCAGTAATTCACTCAATAACGACTTTCCTTCTCCTGTCAAAACGCTAAAAATAAGATTGATATCTGGCTTAGGTTTTTCGTTTGCTGCTTCGGTATTTAATATTAAGCGACGCGAAACGATATCGAGCCCCCGGTTTTTCACATATTCAACATCAACACTCTTATTGAGCCCCAAAACTGGGAAAATGGCGGCCACCTTAAGTCCAATAAAGTTCTCGGCACGAAACGTATTACGGATATTTTGATCGAGAAACTCGAGTGCTATGATTGTAAATGCTGGTATTATGAATCCGATCAAAAAGGCCAATACCAGTAATATTTTGCGTTTGCTTGGTTCAGCTACAATTGGGAAAAAAGGTGCAGCAACTATTTTAAGGTTTGAATTTAGTTCAATATTTTGCTGTTTCAGTTTGGCAAGGTTAAGGCTTTGCAAAAGTGCCAGATACTCCCTTTCGGCTACATCAATTTTTCGCTCGAGCCGTTTCATGGTAGCTCCTAGTGGGGCATAATCGGAGAATAATTGGCGGAATTCATTTTGCTTCTGGTTCCCAACAATCAGTTTTGCCTTTGCTGTTTCGTGCTCAATCATTTTGTTGAGCCATTCGTTCAACACAGCACCAGAAGAAACTCCTTCGGTGGTATTTTCAATATTGTACTTCTGGGTAATGGCGTTGTTTAATGTTTGTTGCAGTTCAAACGATTGTGTTTGCAGTGCCGACAACTCCGAAATTAAATTATTCTCTTGATCGGCATCCATTCTCTCGGCATTAGATTTTAAGGCAATTTCGAGGTTAACCTTTGCCAATTGGTTTCGCAAACTGATTATTTCGGTGCTGTTTAATAGTGTTTTTTCATAATCATCCATTTTATTTTCCAAAGCCTTCATGGCTGAAATGGCTGCTGCATTCTCCATCTGAATTTCCATGTAGGTTAGGTTGGTTTGTTCTCTTTCAGATGCAATGTGCTTTGTTTGTTCATAATAGTTCACAATGTTGTTGGTACGATTGAACTGTAGTAGTTCGTTTTCAGCTTGATTTAACCTTTCATTGGCATCGTCAATTTGTAACTGAAAATATTTTACTACGGCATCGGACTGATTGACCTTTATGCCCGAATACTCTTCAATAAAAACTTCAATTAATATGTCGAGTGTTTGCTTACAGATGCCGGGATCGTCTGAGGTAAACTGTATCTCAATTAAATCGCTCGATTGTACCCTGGTAACTCTTATCTTCGATCGAATGCCTTTAGAGCTGTAGTGCCGATGATTGTAATTGATAAATTCGTAAATAAAGTTTTCGTGGTCAGTCTCTTTAAATTCCTTTAGATTTTTCAGTGTTTTTTTAAAATCACCCCTAATTACCAATGCCTTTACCTCGGGAGGCACAATCTTCATCAGTTCGTAATAGTTTTGTTTTTCGATGATTTCTTTGCGTGGTTGTTCCAGCAAAAGGTGCGATGCCAAAAGTCTTAGGCCAACCTCTTCAAGCGTGCTCCTTGATGTTATAATGTTAATGAGGTTATCAAAGGCCGTTCGTGTTCCAAAAAGATCCATTTTCGATTCTTCCAAAGAAACAATGGACGAGCCTGTTGCAATTCCGGTATAAACCGATGCATTGGTTTTATACGATTTGGGCTCATTTTGGGTCATAAAAAACACAATTGCTACAACAATTATTGGCGAAACAACCAATAAAACAGCGTGTTTTAATAAAAGCCGTATAAAGTAGATCAAATTCACAATTACTATTCTCCAATTTTAATTTTCACCCCAACAGTTTCTTCGAGCAGTTTTAATGCCACAAAATATTCCACTTTTGTGTCTTCCAGATTGGCAGTAGCTCTTGATAGCATGTCGTTCAATCGGGCATACTCATCAACGGTTAATTTTCCATTCGTAAAATCTTTTTCAGCCCTTATCATTTGTACCCTGTAAACCTCAACCGAATTGTTAAGAATTACAATGTTGCGATATGCTTTCACCAAGTTACCATACTGAACAATAACAAGTTGCCGAAGTTCTTTCAACGTTGACTCTTTCTCGAGCAAAACCAGATCGGCTTCTACTGAAGCTAATTTCACCTTACTTTTATCGGCAATTGAAGACAAAGGAATTTTAAGAAAGATCCCAAGATTGTAACGTGTTTGCTCAGTGGTACTAATTGCCGGATCCTCAACACCCAAATCGCCCGTAACAATTAGGTTGTCAAAAAGGCCATATTTTGCTCCAGCTTCGAAACCCAAATTACGCATCCACTCCCTTTTTTCCGAATTGACCTTCAATTGGTTAATCACTAAATTGGCATCGTGGATTTTCAATAACGGAGAGTTTTCTTCAGCTTGTGCTTGCAAAGTAGCTAAAGCCGGCAACCTCTCGGTAATATCTTTGCCCGAAATAGTATTTGATATCAGCTCATCGTAAGTTTGTCCTCTCACATTTAAGTGAAAAAACAATAATAAAAGGAAGATTACACCTGCTAATACCCTCATCATTTTCTTATACATTTTCTTTTTGAAAAACTGCCGGTATGGTACGTAAAATGATCCATATATCTTTCCAGAAGGCATATTTGCTGTTAGCAATTTCAACATATTTATTGTCGAGTCCCTTGCGTTCTTCTGGCGACATTTTTGAGCTACGGCCACGTGCCTCAACTTGCCACAAACCTGTTATTCCTGCTGGTCCGTTAAAACGGCTGGTCCATTCGTCGGTAGTCAGCAATTCAGCTTCGTACAAAGGCAAAGGCCTGTTACCCACAATTGACATATCACCTTTAATTACATTGATCAACTGTGGGAGTTCATCGATACTTAATTTGCGTATAATATGCCCCACTTTGGTTATGCGTGGGTCGTTATCAAGTTTAATGAACGCTTTTTCCTGCTTGCTTTTTTGCTTATTCCTGAACGATTTCTCATCAACGGTATCTTCGTCGCTGAATAACAAGGGAGCATCGGCATTGACACTTTGGTTAATATTGATGCTTTCAGCATCCTCAACAGACTTGTTCTCCGACTGGTATTGATTGAGGTGTTCAAATTCTTTTAATCGCTTATCGGCATCGGGGTACATGGAACGCAGCTTCAAAAAATTGAATATCTTATAACCAGTACCAACTCTTTTCGATATGTAATACACTTTACCTTTCGACTCGAGCCTAATGGCAATAATAATCAGAAGCAAAAAAGGCGAAGCCATAAGCAATGCCAAAGAAGCAAAAAAGATATCGAAAGCACGTTTAAAGAAACCTATTTTGTATTCTTGGACCTGAGCAGGTTTATTAAAAGGCTGAATGGTTTTCACTTTTGGCTTAAACTCTAATAGAAATTTTATCCGATCGATTAATTTCTGTGCGAAAGCTATTTGATCAAGTATATTCGCATCGGGTGACGGTTTTATGTAATAATCGTCGATACGAGCTTGCATTGCAGCCTTACGGGTATTTTTATCAAACTCATTATCAAGAAGAATAAAAGGTGTTTTTCTTTCCTTATCGAAGTTTTTTATGAAATCGGGAAAGAAAGACAAACCCTTTTGCCCTTGTAGATCTTGTTCGCAAATCACACCATCAAAACCTGGTAGTGTTTTCATATGTTTTGTTGCTTCAAAAACATTTTTGCATTGGTTTAACTTAATAAAATCGTTCAAAGTATTAAACCTATCGCTAAAATTTTTATCATTCCCGATATAAACTATACGCATTGCATTCTGGTTTTTTAATTCATGAAAAAGATTTTTAACGCCCTAAAACTTTTTCAATCCGAATAAGTAGTTCTTCGGGGTTGAAAGGTTTCATTATGTAGTCTTCGGCACCTGCTTTGAGGCACAGAATACGGTCGTTACTACTATCTTTACTACTAAGCACAATTATTGGTACATCGGAGAAGTAGCCGCTATTTTTAACTTTACCAATCAACTCCAGGCCATCCATGTTGGGCATTTGCAAATCGGTAAGAATAAGGTCAGGGATATTGCCTTCCTGTAGCCACATAATAGCCTCAATGCCATCAGAACGTACTTCCACTTCATACTTTGAACTAAGAAATCTGGTTAGCAAATCACTTATCGACGATTTGTCGTCAACTATTAGTATCTTTTTCATAACTGCTAAGTTTATTTTTCAAATACAAGAGATGTTTCCAATTTAATTACTTTTTTACTGATATTTGATAATTATTATGAACAAAAATTTGCCTCTATTTCGTTTAAACAATTCTGTACATTTTCAAAATCGAATGCATCGATATATTTTTTTAAGGTTTTTGCAGTACGCTCCAATTCAGCCACTTGGTTTTCGGATGCAAATTGATGAATCCTGTTTGCCATATCCGATAGATTATCAAAGAGCATAAACAACTTCTGTTCAGCGATCTCGACAGCAAACAATGCTGAAAATATTTCAATAATTTTCGAATCTACTTTAGTTGTGCTTACAGTAGGTTCTGGGTCATCTAAAGCAACCTGAGATTGCTTATTATTTTTCAATTCGGCATTATCACTAAATTGAAGAAACTTTTTCAGCATAGCAATAATTTCGTTCTTTTTTACAGGTTTATGCATGAACTCATCAAAAATATATTTGATTGCATCCACTTCGTTTTGTAAGGTTGAAGCAGTAAGTGCAATTACAGGTATTGATCTTGTTTTGGGGTCGGATTTTAAAATTTTGGTAGCTTCAAAACCATCCATTACTGGCATTCTGACATCCATCAATACCAAGTCGGGGTTTAGTTTTCTTACCATATCAATAGCTATCTTACCATTTTCAGCTTCAAGCAATTCAAAACTATATCGGCTTAAATAAGCTTTCACTAAAAAGCGGTTATGCTCCACATCGTCAACAATTAGTATTTTGGCTGGGGCAAAATTCATTTCATTAACATCCCAAACATACGATTCTTGCTTCGAGACCCTGTCTGCCACAAAAGGAATATTGTTGAAGTAAAGTATAAAACGGCTTCCGCGCCCGACTTTGCTTTCCACTTTTATTTCACCTCCCATAAGTTCCATCAACCTTTTGCATATTGCCAAGCCAAGTCCTGTACCACCATAGGTGCGGTTATCGTGTCCGCTCTGTTGACTAAAAGCATCGAAAATCCGGCCGAGGTCGTGTGCTGGTATGCCAATGCCGGTATCTTCAATACCAATTTCAAAAAATACAGTGTCGTATTTTTTATTGAGTAATGTAACTTCAATTGAAACATGACCTTCTTTTGTAAATTTCACGGCATTTCCAACAATATTCAGAAGGATCTGTCTTAATCGTACTTCATCAATCAACACTGTTGTTGGCATTTCTACATCGAATTTTACCAACAAATCAATTTGTTGCTTACGTGCTTTTAGCTCAAAAAGTTGTTTTATTTCGTTTACCGTAATCTTTAAGGAGGTGTATTCTGGTTTGATTTCAAGACGTCCTGCTTCAACCTTTGATAGATCGAGGATATCGTTAATGAGAGATAACAGAGTATTTCCACTACTTAAAATTGTATTTAGAAATTCGCGGTGCTTAGGATCATCAGTTGAATTAAGCATAATTTCACTAAAACCAAGAATAGAATTCATTGGTGTGCGTATTTCGTGGCTCATATTGGCAAGGAATTCCGATTTTGCTTTATTAGCCATCTCTGCGGCGTGTTTGGCCAACAATAGGTTTACTTCAGCTTCTTTTTGTTTAGATATGTCGGTAAGTACAGTTAACAACAGTATTTCACCTTGGCTCTCAATGGTTTCACCCGATAATAAACCGGTTAATACCTCCCCTTTTTTTGTCCTTATTTGCACTTCCAACTTATCTAATTTACCGGAATGACGATAGGCATTGACTGCCTGTTTATAGTCGTCTGAATCGAAAAACAAGCCCAAATCCTTCGCTGTTTTTCCAATAATTTCTTCCTTTGAATAGCCTGATGCGCTAATAAATGCCTTGTTCACATCGAGGAAAATATTTTCGGGTAATTTTGAAACAGCCATTAATGCAGGGTTGTTTTCAAACAACTTATTGAATTTAAGAAGTGCTTCCTGTTCTTTCGATAAGTCTTTTGAAATACGGAAAATACAAGGTTGACCGTTCCAAGTACCCTTCCAAATACGTGTTTCTACCGGAATTAAGCTTCCATCTTTGCGTTGAAGTGGCAACGAACAGAAATTTCGTTTATCTTCAAGTATTTCTTTAAAGCCGACCATCGCCTGATCCATCATCCCTGGTGATACAACGCCCAACATTCCCCGTTCTTTTAGTTCATCGAAATTGTACCCAAGCTTTTGTTCAACGGCAGGGTTCGAGAACAAAACAGCACCTTCGGTTGTGCCAATAATTATTATATCGTCGATAGTTTCAAAAAAAGAACGGAAGTTTTCTTCGCTCTCGCGCAGGTTTTGTTCAGCTATGGTTTGTTTGGTGGTATTGCGTACCATGCATACCAACTTATCTTTTGCAAATGCAATAATTCGTGCATGATAATAATGCATTTCGTTGTTTATAGGAAGCTGATAGTTCAACTCTGAAACCTCATTGCTGTTCTGCGTTTTTTCAATGGCTTTATCGAACATTATCACGACTTCGGGTGGCAAAACGGTTTTAAATTCTTTGCCCATAAAATTTTCGGGACTTGTATATAAGTCGTTAATTTCTGCTTTATAATCAACAATAAACCCTTTTCTATCAACAACAAAAAGCATATCGGGAACACTCTTAATCAAGGTTCGATGGTATTCTTCGCTCTTTGCCAAATCAAGTTCCATTTGAACATTAGTAGTAATATTTCTGATAATATACAGCTTGCTCTCCTGCTTTCTTTTTATATCATGAACAAAAACAGAATACCAAAACTGTTTATCAAATATTTCAACTTTTACATTTTCAATGTTCTTATTATCATTAATATATCTATAAAGCGGATGTAGCGATATGTCTGTAAATTCAATAGGTAGTCCAATTACATTCCTGCTTCGTACACCTAGAATTTCCATTGCCGCCCTATTAATATCCTGGATCCTTTTCTGATGATCCAAAACCAATATTCCATCATCAAGGTTTTCGACCAACATATCGCGGGCAATGGGAGCAAGACTCAACAACCTGCTGTAAAGTATTACTGAGGCCATTACGACACCGGTAAAAATGATGCTCAAAGGGGTAATATTAAGCCCGGGAACAGGATTTAATCCACTAACATAAAGAATTGAGGCAGTCCATGGAAACAAACCACCAAAAAAAACAGCAATGGCTTGCCATCGGAAAAGCTGTGAAAACTTAACAACAAAACTATATAAAATATAAGTCGCAACCAGAAATATCAGATAGCTATATGCTGTATACCCCGTCAAAAACCACGGTCCATGCGAATATAGCATCAGATTAGTTTGCTCTGATATAGAAGAAAAGTCGGTCCAGATTAAATGGTGCATTTCATTTGTGAAAGCTAATGTGGTAGTTATCAATGGCACAATTAATAAAAGCAAAATATTCCGGGGCTTAATATATTTCTCCTTGCGGGTAAAACTGAGCACAAACAACAAATACATAATAGGTACTGTTGGTGCAAAAATATATTCGATTTTTGACCAGAAAATTTTCTGGTGTTCAAGTATAGCTGCACTTTCGAACATGGCTGCCAACGACCATAATGCAGTAACCAACATTAAAAAATGAAGTTCAAATGCACCTTTTGCCTTCCTTCTTTGTAGTGATAGAAATGCTACAAAAAATGAAATCATTGCACTTGTGAAAAACAAGATTGAATATATACTAAAAACGTAGTGCATAATATACGGTATATTATAGTACAATACAAATTATTAAAATGATAAAATTCCTTTCCAATTTAATAAAATTAGACAAGAAATAATATGAGATAAAGAAATATCATGCATGTAAAATTGCATCTGGTTATACAACAATATTTACCTACTTTTATTAATTGATTAGATTTTGGTTTTTTTTCATAATTTCGTACAGATAGTTTTTAACAAACGATGGCAAGAACATTTATTATCATCATTTTGGCTATTTTCCTTGCTTTTAAGCTTTACCCCCAAGACCGACTCAACTCTTTAGGGGCATTTTTTGATTACGGAACGATCCAATACAGAGGCGAGTTGGGTAATCAACTTGGAAAGTTCGCACAATGGCAAGGTGGATACGGACTGGGATTATCCTACTATTTATCTCCTTCATTTAATGTTGGATTGCGTTCAGGTTATAATTACCTCAGTATTAATAATTCGGAAACACCACCGCTATCAATGTTTGGAAATTCTTATACAGTAACTGGAAGCATTGAATATAAGTTTTCGAATGGATATTTGTTAAAAGAGAATGACCTCTTTCAGCCATACTTAAAAACGGAGATTGGAATGATGTACGGTAGAACCTGGGGTAAAAGTCAGGATTTAAATGGAATGACTTACTCATTAAACCTCAGTAATGCTTGTTTATACCTGGGTGGAGGCTCTAAGATCAGGCTTGGAACTAAATTGCAAACATTCATCGAATTTGGCAATTTTTTAACATCCGCTGTAGGAATAGATGGAGCAAAGAGTTCTCCCAATAAAGACTTGCTTTTCAGGATCAATGCAGGTGTAATTCTTTTATTTGGAAGGATGAAGGATTCAGATAATGATGATGTTGCCGATAAAATTGATTTATGCCCAGACACGCCAAAAGGTGTTATTGTGGATGAAATCGGATGTCCCATCGACCGAGATAATGACAGGATTGCAGATTATCTTGACCAATGTCCTGACGAATATGGTACTAATATTACACGAGGCTGCCCTGACCGTGACGGAGATGGAATACCTGACAAGGATGACGAGTGTCCTAACGAACCGGGGATAGTTGAAAACAAGGGGTGTCCCGATATAATTCCAGAGATTGAGCCAATTTTTAAAGAACAAAAGCTACCAGCAGGCATGACTTATGACAGTGATGGTGATGGTATTGCTGACCATATAGATGAATGCCCCAATATTCCCGGTTCCCTTGAAAACAGAGGTTGTCCCCCTGTTGCTAAAGTGGCAAGATGGAAAACTGACATCGTAATACCTCCAGTCCATTTTACTTCGGGTGGAACATTTATTACGGATTTTTCTCGGGGCAGGTTAAACAGGCTTATCGAATTTTTAAATGAAAATCCAACGCTAAATGTGTGGATGTTTGGGCATACAGATGCCATAGGGTCAAGCGATATTAACCAGAAGATTTCAGAGATACGAGTTGAAATTGTTGCGAATTACCTTATAGAAAAAGGTATAAGCCCGGCTCGTATACATTCAATAGGGTTTGGGGAATCTTTTCCGGTTTCGTTTGGAAGGACCAGTGCAGATATGCTCCGAAACCGACGAATTGAGTTTTACTTATTTGAATTTAAGTAGATTGTTCTAAGTTTTTAACAGCTGTTATCAGCAAAGGGATCGACTGTTCTGTAAGTTCGTTTCCTGCAAAATCGCCATAGCTTTTCACACTGCAAAAGCCGGCATCGGTAATGAGTCGCCTGATTTGAGTATGGCTTACCGGGTAGAGTTTTACCGAATTGTCCAGTGTTTTACCGTTGGCTTTAATCGTTAAACGCGTATCGAAAAGAATGCTGTTATTTTCGGGATAACGATACGAGCGCTCAAAGCGCAGCACTTCATTGTCAATTAGCGGGAGCTGTTCCAGCTTTCTTCTCAGAATATTTTCATAATGCAGCACCTGGATCATTAATTTTCCACCTTGCTTCAAAAGAAGATAAGCAGCATTCAAAAATTGCGCGATCTCATTTTCATCGTTCAGATGCACCAGGGTATTGCCGAAACAAAGGAGGCCGTCGAAGGTGTTGGCAGCATAGTTTTCCTCCATTTTTAAAAGATCCCCGCTTGTGAAACGAACCACCTTGTTGTCATCTTTCCGACGTGCCAGTTCGATCATTTGTGTATCAAGATCAAAGGCATCGACTTTAAAGCCGCTTTTAGCCAGTTCGATAGCCAGACTGCCGGTAGCACATCCGGCGTCAAGCAGGTGCAATGATGTTGTGCCGGTTTCCTGCTTTACCCAGTTTAGCTGTTGCTTGTTCAGAGGGAAAATGTAGTCGTAATGGTCTGCAATTGAGGTGTAAAATTCCATCATCTTTAATTCATAAGTTGTTGCAAATAAACAAGAATTTAAATGTAAAGTTGTCACAATTGTTACAATAAACTACTTAGACTCGGTTTAACTTAGGGCCTGACTATTGACATCCTGATTGTTTCATTGTAAATTATTGCCTGTTATTGTTCAGCGAGTAAGAAAATTGAAGAAAAACCAAAGATTAACCATGAAGATCATTAAAAACCTTATTCCGCCTGACCCATGGAAACTGCCTGTAATTGTTATGCTGGGCATTTTTTCAGGATTGGGCATTTTTGTTTTTCATCTTTCCAAGGCTCCGTCTTATCTGTCCGACAAGCCCGAAACCTGTGTAAATTGTCACATCATGGCACCCCAGTATGCCACCTGGAATCACAGTAGTCATCGTGAATGGACCAACTGTAACGACTGTCATGTGCCACACAATAATGTGGCCAACAAGTACTTTTTTAAAGCCAAGGACGGTCTGCGGCATGCCACCATGTTTACGCTGAGGCTCGAACCACAGGTAATCCACATTAAGGACGCAGGCCGCGAAGTGGTGCACAACAATTGTGTACGCTGTCACGAAAAGTTATTGAACGACGACAAGCTGGTCCGCATAGATCCCTGCTTCAACGATCGTCGGGCCGATCGCCTTTGCTGGGATTGTCACCGCGAAGTACCCCATGGTAAGGTGAGAAGCCTTTCGAGCGTGCCCAATGCACGGGTTCCGGTACCTTCTTCACCGGTACCCGAATGGATCTCAAATTTCATGAAGTAGCAACTAAAAACCAAAAATCATATGAAACCAGTTACACAAGTTATTAAGGAAAAGCCGATCGTTGGTTGGCTGTTGTTTTTTGCCACCGTAGTGATCGTTTTTGTTTTGGGGCTGTTGGCTTCGTCGATTATTGAACGACGGGCCGAATCGGTCTTTGTTTACACCCCCCAGGTTGAACATTCGCAGTTTGAACCCCGAAACGAGGTGTGGGGTGAAAATTTTCCCCGTGAATACCAGTCCTTTCTTCAAACGCGCGACACTTCCTTCCGAAGCATGTACAATGGTTCGGCTCCGATTGATATGCTTGAAGTAGATCCGAGGCTGGTAGTTTTATGGGCCGGCTACGGGTTTTCAAAAGCTTATGAGCAGGCACGCGGACACGGATATGCCATTGATGACATACGCAATACGCTCAGAACCGGAGCTCCCATGAATGGTGAAAAGAGCCCCATGCCCAATACCTGCTGGACCTGCAAGAGTCCTGACGTTCCCCGCGTAATGAACGAAGTGGGTGTGGCCGAGTTTTACCGCGGAAGTTGGGAAGAACGGGGTCATGAAATTGTAAATTCAATTGGCTGTGCCGACTGCCATGATGCCAAAACCATGAATCTTCATATTTCAAGGCCAGTACTTGTTGAGGCGTTCGACCGTACCGGTAAGGATATCAGTAAGGCCTCACATCAGGAAATGCGCAGTTTGGTTTGTGCCCAATGTCATGTTGAGTATTACTTCAACAAGGATAAAGTGGAAGGAGTAAACTACCTTGTGTTGCCATGGGACAATGGATTCTCGGTGGAAGCCATGGAGCGTTATTACGACGATATGGAATTCTCTGACTGGACCCACCAATTAAGTAAGGCGCCCATGCTGAAAGCCCAGCATCCGGGCTATGAAATTCATTCAACCGGCATTCATGCTCAACGAGGCGTTTCGTGTGCCGATTGTCACATGCCTTACATGAGCGAAGGCGGACAAAAATTTACCGACCACCATGTTCGCAGTCCGCTTAGCAATGTGGCCAATACCTGTCAGGTTTGTCACCGCGAGGAAACAGAACAGTTGGTGCGCGATGTGTACGATCGTCAGCATAAAATCATCGAAAACCGCGATCAGCTCGAAATGTTGCTGGTAAGGGCTCATGTTGAAGCTCAAAAAGCCTGGGAGCTGGGAGCCAGTGATGATCAGATGAAAGATATACTGATGGACATCAGGCATGCACAATGGCGCTGGGATTATGCCGCTGCGAGCCATGGTGCTGCCTTCCACTCACCTGTTGAAGTGGGCCGGGTAATATCGACCGGTATTGTCATCGCCCAGGAAGGCAGGGTAAAGCTGGCAAGGGTACTGGCAAACCTGGGCCATAATGAGGAGCTTCCCTATCCCGATATTTCGACCAAAGCCAAAGCACAGGCCTTTATTGGTTTGCCCATGGATCAACTGAATAAAGATAAACAGGAATTTTTGAAAACGGTGGTTCCCGTATGGGATGAAAAAGCCAGTCAGCGGGAACAAACTTATTCTCTTACTGAATTCTGAAAACCATGAGAAGCATCATTCTGACATTGTTTATTTTGGCAGCTGCTGCCTGTCATGTTGTTGCTCAGGTAACGTTTTCGGGTGAATTACGTCCACGCACTGAATACAGTCATGGCTTTGGAACCCTGGCCGGCGATTTTCAGGATGCATCCCTCTTTACAAGCCAGCGCACCCGGCTTAGTGCCCAATTTAAAAATGACCTGCTTAGCTCACGTGTTGTATTGCAGGATATGAGACTATGGGGGGCGCAGGCGCAGTTGACAGGAAACGAAGACTTTGCGGTATCGATACATGAGGCCTGGGCCGAAACCGGACTTGTTGGCAAGTTATACCTGAAAGCTGGACGACAGGAGCTGGTGTACGACGATTCGCGGATCTTAGGGAATGTTGGCTGGGCGCAGCAGGGCCGAACACACGATGTGGCGGTACTGAAATGGCTTGGAGAGGCAGCAATTCACCTGGGCTTTGCTTTCCATCAAAATGCCAACCGACAGAACAATATTTTCGATGGCAACGATGCCTACAAAAGCATGCAGTTTTTATGGCTGAACAAGAAGCAGGAAGACTGGTCGGCCAGTTTGCTGTTGCTGAATAACGGTGTTCCCTTGCATGTTGCTGGTCAGGGGCAGGAAACCATCTACAGTCAAACGCTCGGTACCCATGTGAAGTATCGTCCGGCAGAAAAAATTCAGCTGAACCTGAATGCCTATTATCAGACGGGTGAGCTTGTTTTAACCGGGGTTCAGCGTGATCTTTCAGCTTATAATTTGCTGGCCGAAGTGTTGTACAATGCAGAAGAATGGCAATTTACAGCAGGCTATGAAATGCTTAGCGGGGATGATGTTAACAATTCAACAGTAGGAGCGTTTAATCCTTTGTACGGAACCAATCACAAATTCAACGGGCACATGGATTATTTCTACGTTGGAAACCACCTGAATTCGGCCGGACTGGGTGATGCTTACCTGAAGGCAGCGCTGAGCAGGGAAAAAATCAGCACGGCGCTGCATGTGCATTTTTTCAGTACGGTCGGCGATATTGGATTAAGCGAAGGCGGTTATCTGGGTACAGAAGCTGACTGGTCGCTCACCTGGACTATCCATCCGAATGCCAGTCTGGCTGTAGGTTATTCGCAGTTGTTTGCCAGCGAAAAAATGGAGTTGCTCAAAGGGGGAAATGCCAATGAAACCCAAAACTGGGCCTGGCTGATGCTGACCTTTGGTTTTTAAGTTGAATTGAATAGAACAAATGACGATCGCATTTTGAAGTGTCACGATGCGATCGTTTTTTTATGTTTTCGTTTTTCGTTGGCAGCAACAAACAGGATGCGATGGAAGTCAGACGGAAAACTTACAGCCTCCTTCTCAGTTGCTTTTTCACATAAAATCCTTATAGTTACCCGATTATTTTTAAAAAAGCGTTTGTTTTTACAAAAAAAGAAAATACTTTTGCAGTCCCGATTAATTAACGTTCCTGCGGTGTGGTAATTTGTTGATTGTGAACAACAAAACAAAAGTTACTAACAGGTTGATTCTTAGCAGCCTGCTTAGCAGCAGATTACAGGCGACACACCCTAATAAAGCAGGGCGAATTATTGTTGGATTTTTAAAACTTGAAATTCAAGTGGATACATTAAGTTACAAAACCGTATCAGCCAATAAGGCCACTGTAAACAAAGAGTGGGTTGTTGTAGATGCTGAAGGACAAATACTGGGTCGTATGGCCAGTCAGATCGCTATGATCCTGAGAGGGAAGAAAAAAGCAAGTTATACCCCTCATGTTGATTGTGGAGACAATGTGATTGTGATCAATGCTGAAAAAGTAGTTTTAAGCGGCAATAAGCTTTCTCAGAAGCAGTATGTTCGTCACTCGGGCTATCCGGGCGGACAAACTTTTCAAACTCCTGAGGACATTCTGAAAAAGTATCCTGAGCGTTTGGTAGAGAAAGCGGTAAAAGGCATGTTGCCTAAAAGCCGTTTAGGACGCGAACTTTTCAGAAATCTGAAAGTTGTTGTTGGCCCCGAGCACAAATACGAGGCACAAAAACCCAAAGTTATTGACTTAAACAGCATTAAATAATGGAAGTAATCAACGCATTAGGTAGAAGAAAAACTGCAATTGCCCGTATTTACATGCGCGAAGGCAGTGGTAAAATCACAATTAACGACCGCGATCTGGAAAATTATTTTCCACAGAAAACTTTGCAGTATGTGGTACTTCAACCATTTAACCTGCTCAATGTTGCCGGACAGTACGATGTGAAGGTGAATCTTGACGGTGGTGGTTTGAACGGACAGGCAGAAGCCCTTCGTTTGGCAATTGCCCGTGCCATGGTAAAGATTAATGCCGAAAACAAACCTGAACTGAAAAAAGCTGGTTTCATGACCCGTGACCCACGCGAAGTGGAACGTAAAAAACCAGGACAACCAAAAGCACGCAAGCGCTTCCAGTTCTCGAAACGTTAATATTATTTGTAAAACCATATTTTGTTTAGTATCTAAATTCACGCGATTTCTGTTTCATTTTGAAACAAACAGGACTACCCGTGGATTGATATTACAGAATGTAAACAAACATTGAATTATGCCTAAAGTACAATTCGAAGAGTTATTGCAAGCAGGTGTACACTTTGGACACCTCAAAAGGAAGTGGAATCCCCACATGGCTCCATACATCTTCATGGAGAAAAACGGCATCCATATTATCGACCTTCAGAAAACGGCGGTTAAAATGGATGAAGCTGCTCACGCCCTGAAGCAGATTGCCAAATCGGGCCGTAAGATATTGTTCGTAGCCACAAAAAAACAAGCCAAAACAATCGTTTCTGACCTTGTAAGTGGAGTGAACATGCCCTATGTAACCGAGCGCTGGCCAGGTGGTATGTTAACCAACTTCCCAACCATTCGTAAAGCGGTTAAGAAAATGACCTCGATCGATAAGTTAGCAAAAGATCCAAGCAACTGGAATAACTTGTCGAAACGTGAAAAACTGCAGATTACCCGTCAAAGGGCTAAACTGGAAAAGGTACTTGGATCGATTGCCGATCTGACCCGTCTTCCTGCTGCATTGTTCATCGTTGACGTAATGAAGGAGAAAATCGCAGTTCGCGAAGCTCAGCGCCTGGGTATCCCCGTGTTTGCCATGGTTGATACCAACTCTGATCCAAACGGTCTCGATTTTGTGATTCCTGCCAACGACGATGCTTCTGATTCGATTAAACTGATTGTAGGCGAAATGTGCGAAGCCATCCGCGAAGGACTGGGTGAACGTAAAGCCGAAAAGGACAAAGAATCCGCTGACAAGAAAGAGTCAAAACCTAAAGCGAAAAGATCGGCTGCCAAAAAGGCTGAAAAAGTTGAAAAAACTGAAGATGCTGCCGACGAAGTAAGCGAAAAGGAAGACAAAGAGTAATTTATTGATTCACCGATTAAAACTATAATAGAATGTCTATTTCTGCTTCAGATGTAATGAAGTTGCGCAAAGCAACAGGTGCCGGTATGATGGACTGTAAAAACGCCCTTACCGAATCCAACGGTGATTTTGACGCTGCTGTTCAGATTATCCGTGAAAAAGGAAAAGCAATCGCCAATAAACGTGCCGACCGTGAGGCCAGCGAAGGTGTTGTATTGGGTAAAGTGGCCGGAAACAAAGCCGGTATCATTGTACTCAACTGCGAAACCGACTTCGTTGCCAAAAATGATGGCTTCGTTGAACTGGCTGGCAAAATGCTTGATACGGCATTGGCTTCAAGTGCTACCACCCTTGATGAAGTGAAAGAACTCACCATCGATGGTCGTACGATTGCTGATCACGTAATCGAACAAACTGGTATCATTGGAGAAAAGCTCGAACTGAGTTACTTCAAAACCATCGAAGCTGAATCGGTTGTTGCCTACATTCACCCCGGTAATAAACTGTCGACCATTGTTGGTTTTAACCAGCATGGGGTTGATACGCAGGTAGCCAAGGACGTAGCCATGCAGGTTGCTGCCATGAATCCTGTAGCTGTAGCCAAGGACGATGTACCCGCCGATGTTGTTGAGAAAGAACTCGAAATTGCCAAGGAAAAATTCCGTCAGGAAGGAAAACCTGAAGACATGCTCGACAAAATTGCACAAGGTGCCCTGAATAAATTCTTCAAGGAAAGCACCCTGCTGAACCAGGCCTTCGTGAAAGATAACAAGTTAACCATTGAACAATACCTTAAAGGTGTTGATAAGGGCTTAACAGTTACTGCTTTCGATCGTTACGGTCTGACAGACTAAGCAATACCTATCAGCTAAATAGCAAACGCCTGGACGCAACGTTCAGGCGTTTTTTAATTCGCTTCAGTAGCATAGGAAGAAAGGACAGCGATTTGACTTATTCTTCTTCATGATTAATCTTTATCTTCGTAAAAAAATTCAAATGCAGGGACGAGCGAGCTTCAAAAAAGAGGAAAGACTGTGCAGCAAAATAACGATCGATCGAATATTTGCTGAAGGCATCCCACTTTTTGTGTTTCCATTCAGACTGCTTTATCTACCGCTCGAGAAAAGTTCCGATTCGCCAGCAAAAGTACTCTTTTCGGTACCTAAGAAGAAGTTTAAAAGTGCGGTACAGCGCAACCTGCTTAGAAGAAGAATGCGGGAAGCCTACCGGCTTAACAAAAATGCGCTCCTGGAGCAGCTTTCTGAACAGGGAATGGCCCTTGCTCTCGTTATTATTTACACCGACAGGAAAGCCTGCAGTTATGCAAAAATTGAAAAGCAGTTAATCAAACTTTTAGCACTCCTTCAGGATAAAGTGGAAGTTAAAAAATCAGTTTAAAAAACAATACCGGAGTAAAAGGAACCGCTTCGGTATACAGACTGATTGCACCCAGCTCCCTGCTGATGGTAATTTTTCGAAGGTTGTCGTGTTTGAGGTTATGGGTGTCGAGTAAATTGAGCACCGAAATTCCGCTTTCACCTTTAACAGAACTGTTGCCGAATTGATAGGTCAGTGCAGCATCGACGCGGTGGTAATCGATCGAAGTATCGTCGAAGGCCTGCTCTATCAAATGTATGCCCGAGCCGTAAACATAGTTGGCCGAGAAGAAAAACTGACGGTAATTGAATAAGGCCGAAAGCTTCACTTCGTGGTTTTGATTGTGCGGAGCAGGCGTGTATTCGGGCAAAGCCATTTGTGGAGCAGCAAGTCGTTCAAGCGCAGTGCTCAGGGTGTAGCTGGCCCACACAGAGTGCTTCCCAATTTCCTTTTTAATGTAGGTGTCGATCCCAAAGGCTTTTGCATCGCCCCTGTAAAGGATCACCTGACCTTTGGTTCTTTCCTGTTCAGCAGGTATTTGTACCCTCCTGCTCAGCTTTTCCGTTTTTTTGTGGTAGGCTTCGATATTGAAAGTGAAACCGTTGGAATGGTAGCTGAGGCCACTGATAATATGTTGCGATTGTAAGGCTGGAAGTTGCTTATTGGCAGTTACCCAGAGGTAGGTATAGTTTAATTCGCGGTCGACATTGCCCATCAGGTACATGTACTGATTAAAGAGCCCCCACGAAGCATTGATTTTAAATTGCTTATTCAACTCATATTTCAAACTTACACGAGGTTCAGCCAGCAACTGCTTTCTGTTCAGTAAATAGCTGGTTCTTAATCCGGCATTGAGGCTAAGTTGTTCACTCAGTGGAAACTGATCGTTAAGGTAGACATAGGGACTAAAATCGGCGTACTGATTGCTTGTATCGATGGAAACAACATTGTTGTATGAAGTGACATCACCAATAAAACTTTGATTGAAAAAGAAGCCCGTGCCTGTTTCCAGTTGGTGACCTTTTCCTGTCGGAATCAGATGTTCTATTCTCAATAAATGTTCACTGGCATCGTTGCTGTATCCTTTTTGTCCGTTACTGTATGAAGTTCCGTTGCTTAAATTATCGATGGCCGTAAGCTCGCTGGTCGATTTTGAATAGGCCGAGGAGGATAGCGTGGCACGGGTAATTGCGCCGTTGGACCATGTTCTGTGATAATACATCGACCCACCATTTTGCCGGTTGTCTTCAGTGGCTTCGTACATCACTTCAAGCGGAACACTTTCATCTCTCCCCAATCGGCCCCTGGTGCTTCGTGTAAGGCTTGCATCAGCATCCAGACCAAAGTAATCGCCTCCTGCATACAGACTAATGTAAAACAGATCGTTGTTGCTCAATTGCAAGGTGTATTTCAGGTTGGCATCCCTGAACTGGTAATCGTTGGGATATACATTGATGTCGGGGGCGGTGCCGAATCGTGTATTTCCTTTTCCATCGCTGTTTAAAACCGGACGGGTGGGTGCAAAAATGTTGAAATCGTCGGAGTTGTAAAGCTTGTAATAGGTTTGCCGGTAGGCAAATATTAAGGATGATCGGCCAAATAGCGGGATCTCTGCCATTCCGTTCAGGGTCGTATTGTTGATGTTGAAGCTAAAAACAGGACGGGAGAAATCACCATTCTTTCCGCTTAACAATATAAGTCCTCCGACCCTGTTTCCATAGCGAGCATCGTAACCACCCTTATGTATCTCAATATTTTTAACAAGAAAGGGATTGACCACACTGATGTTATCATTAAAATTTTTCAAACCAAACAGGGTAAAGCCGTCAAAGCTTACCTGACTTTGACCTTCATAGCTACCCCAAATCAGTAAATCGGAAGCTTGTTCGCCGGCTGCCTGAATTCCCGGCATCAGGCGCAGCAGGTTGAAAACAGAATTGTCGCCCTGGCCCGGCAAAAATCCGGCAATGGAAGTATTCAATTTCATCTTTCCCGGCCGATCGCCCGGGAGGGTGGCTCTTTCAACTGTATTTTGCAGGATGGTAATTTCGGGCAGATTGTGCTGCGAAGGACTTAGTTCAAATTGCTTGTCGATACTGGCGTAAAGCAGGGTGTCGAAGATAAAATAACCCAGATGAGAAATTTGTAAGCGAAAAATGCTGTCGGCCGTCGCCGTATAGTTGAAGGCGCCCATTACATCGGAAACCATCGCCTGATTGTTGATAATGATATGGGAATAGGGAAGGGGTTCCCTACTGCCCCTTTCAACAATCTGCCCCGAAAACCTGAATGGAGGAGGTGTTTCTTGCTTCGCTTTTTTATTGGGAACAATGATCAGTACCTCACCCGACTGCTGGATCTGAAAGGGCAATTGGTGCAGTATGGCCTTTAATGCGTCTTTTTTATTGGTATAGCTGCCATGCAGACTGATCGTAAATCCTGCAAGCGCATTTTCATTAAAGGAGAGTTGAAATCCATAACTGTCGCGCAGTTCGTGAAGCAATTCATTGAGAGCTTGCTGATCCGCTTCAATGATGATCGCCTGATTTTGTGCCAATACCGTAAACTGGAAAAAGGCCAGGACTGCAACTATCAATAGGACGTTTCTGATCATTCTTCTCCTGGTAAAATCAGGTATTCATTTGCAGATTGCTTTTCGTATTTTAGTCCCATGGCGGGACAGATGTATGCCAGCACCGCTTCAATGTTTTGCTCTTTGTTGAAATTACCGGTATAGCGGGCAGCATGTTGAACGGTTGTTTTAATACTTACATCGTATTGTCTTTCGAGTTCGCGAAAGACTTCATTGAGCGGGCTTGCATTAAAAAGAAAGATTTGTTGTTTCCATGAAATTTCAGGATAGGTATCAATCTGATGCTGTACATTAATTGTACCTCCAGGGCCAATTTCGGCCATGCTTCCGGGTTTTAAAACAGCATCGTGGCTGCTTTTCGAGCTGACTTTCACACTTCCGCTAAGACATACCACCCTGTAGCTTGTTTCCCTCGAAAAAATGTTAAAACTGGTCCCCAGTACTTCGGTTTGCCCCATGGTTGAACGTACAGTAAATTTTCTTCCTTTTTCGACCTCAAAAAGGGCTTCGCCTTCAAATTCGATGCTCCGGTCAAAACGCCACCAGTAGGGATGGAAATGCAGTTCGGAGGCGGCATTCAAATGTACGGTGGAGCCGTCGGGGAGCATGGCCATCTGATGCACGCCCGCCGGGGTACTGATGCTTGTTGAATAAAAACGCATAAAGAGAAGGCTGCCCGAAATAAGCAGCATTAGAATGGCAGCTGCAGCCATAAGCGGGCGGAAAACATGTGAAAGCACTTTCCTGCTTTTGGTTTCAACGAGTTGTCCTTCGATGGTAGCCCAAACATTTTCAGCGCTTTTTTTCCATACAAAACGCCCACCGCTTAAGAAGTGATAAGCCGGAGGTGTTGTTCTATGTTGATCGTTTGTTTTCACTTTGTTTTCTTTATTTCTGCCCTATACTTAAAGCCTGTTATGAACCATAAAATTAGTGTGCTGCTGTATTTTCTGAGGGCATGTTTCATGTGGTCGAGGGCCTGACTCATTCTCTTTTCAACGGCTTTGACGCTTAAGTCGAGGCGTTCGGCAATCTCTTTGTATTTCAATTCATCGATGCGGCTCATTAAAAATACCACTCTTTGTTTTTCGGGCAAGTTATTTAAAGCTGTTTCATAAGCTGATTTTAATTCTTCATAACTTATGTCGTCGTATGGAGTCTGACTTTGCTCCTGTACTTCATAATTCTTAAAAAAGTTGAAGGCCACCTTATCTTTTCTGTAACTGGAAATAAAGAGATCGTTGGCAATTTTAAAAAGCAGGCCCTTCACTCTTTTGGGATCGATGTCGTTTTGTTTTTCCCAGATCCGAATGAAAGTATCCTGGGCTATGTCGGTCGATAAATCTTCGTTGCCCGAGCGGTAAAAAACATAACGGCGAACTTCCTCAAAATAGGTGTCGAACAGGGTTTTAAAGGCTTGCTTTTCCAAAATGTTGTCTTTCGGTTTACCCAAAGATAAATGAAAGTTTTCAGTTTTTGTTCAGTTTTATTCTCCCTGTTTGATCGGGCTTGCTGCATCAAATGGATGAAAGGCTTCAACGAAAGGCCATAAAAGGAGAAAATACTGCATGTCGCTGATTACTGACATGCAGTTTCTTTTTATTTTCCTTTAGACCGTTGTTTTTCTTTGTATTCGTCGAGTCGTGCTTCCGGATGGCGGCCCTGAAGCTCAATTTCTATGGTTTCGCCATTGGAAGTAAGTGTGGCGATATTGTCGCAGCTGCCATCACCGAAGTTTAGCGTTGCCAATACTGTATCGTTTTCAGAAAAGCTGACAAGGCCCTGCACATAGTAGCGGCATTCGCCGGTACGCAGTAAAGGCTCTTTTATTACTTTGAGCCAGGTCGATCCGCCTTCTACCTGCATTTGAACCGATCCGGTGATTTCAATCAAGTCATCGGCATGTTCCATTGGGGTATTGATTCCTTCGAGCCAGTTTCTTAGCTGGATGCCACTTCGGTGCATAATTGTTCCATCGGGAAGTACAAAAGTGATATCACTTTCGGAGCTCATTGTGCGACTATTTTCGTTGTCACCGTTAAACACTTGCCGGGTGGTGCCGTCAATGGCTACCGAGTCGATTACACAAGCCGTATAGGTGACAAGGCGTGTTGCACCGTTGGTGCTGCGTGGGGCCGATAATTCGATGCTTACCACACCACTGATTATTCTTCCGTTATGCAGGGTGGTACTGTCGCCGTAATCGATGGTGATGACGATGGGGTAACCCGTGGCAGCAGTATCGATGCTTACATCAGGCATCAATTGTTCGTTGTAGCGGGCAATTTGCTTCCCATGCAGCAGGTGATTGCCCTTGTTGTAACGTGCCAGTTGTCGAAGCAGGCGTTCCGACGAAGCAAAGAATTCGGCTTCATAGCAGGCCTCTTCATACACTCCTTCGGTGAGCAGGTCGTTGACTGCAATTTCGGCCGATTTGAGTACCATGTCTTCCTGATCGTTTGAATCGAGAAGGGAAGTGCTTTCGTTACAGGACATCAGTCCCAGTGTTAGCAGTGCAAGCAGAATAAAGTGTGTAGTTTTCATTGTCGTATTTTTTGAATGAATAAATGATTGTTTACCTATCATCCGAAGAAGGATGACTTTACCCTACTTTTTATTGCAAAAAAAAGGTTGCCGGGAAACCGACAACCTTCAAAATATATTTTAGCAACTACTATTCGAAGTAATGAATGTACCAGTTGTTTTCGTCGAGCAATAAGTTATACATGGCTTCGCGCATTGAGGCCGGATATTTTTGGGAAACTTTTGCAGCGAGGTACGACGGATCGTTCCGCCTTTTGGCTACGCGCATCAGGTCGTAAAAACGCTGTCCTTCGTAGGCCAGTTCACGAGCTCTTTCATCCATGATTTCATTTTCAAAACGGTATTGCTTTACCAGTTGTTTGCCGGTGAGGTCCTGCCAGCCAATCACTTCGTTGGTAAAGGGGTCGAAGTTGAAGACGATGTTACGGAGCATGAGTGGATCGAGTCCAACACGCCCGCGAACACCCATTTGGCTGCGGGTATTCGAAGCGTCAAAATTACTTCCGTCGTTGATGATGTTCAGGGCGTTTTGTGCATACGAACGCACTGTGCCTGTATTCTCGTCCCAGAAGCTCCAGTAGTTATAAATTTCGGACAACAGAAGGTTGACATCGGCAGCCCGGTAGATGACGAAGTTGGCATCCTTGTCGTATTCGTCTTTGTTTAAGGAATACTTAACAACTACGGTGTCGGTGTTTTCCATGATGGCTTCAACGCTTCGGTATTCTTCGTTCATTTTATGGTCGAGCATTTTCAGAAAATCGTTAACCAGTACCTCATTGTTTTTTTGGTAGACGTACGAAATACCGTAGCCACGGTAAAAGTCGCCGGGTTGTCCGGGGAAAAGCGTTTTGGTGCTGTCGGGTATCTCGTAGTCGTAGCGGATGCTGGAATAAGTCCAAACCGTTTCCCACTGGTGTACGGCAGCTTTGGTAGGTTTCAACATGTATTCATTCGAACCCCATGGTTCAAAAAGGCGTTGCAACTGATGCTGTTGCTGGCTTTGTTTGTCGAAGGGGAGGGTGAGGATGTGTTCCTTGCGGTCGATGTTCAGGAAGATATTCGCCCACTGGCCGTACGAGAAGGTCTCGTCGAGCTGGTAACGGTCATCTTCGCTGTTGTTGTAGATCACTTGTTCGAGGTATTCAACACTTTTGGCCAGATCACCCAGTGTGAGGTACATTTTTCCCATCAGGGTGTTGTAGCTCCAGATACTCCATACGGTGACCTCCCACGAATTGTCGTTGTTGTCGATATAATGGTTTACACCCACTGCTTTTACTTTGTTTTCCAGTTCCTGAGTAAAGTAGCGGATGACCCTTTCGGTATCGAAATATTGTTTTTCGAGTACCTCTTCGTGGTTATAAATGGTATCGTTGTAGTAACCATCGAGACTGTATTCGATGTATACGCTATCGACATAAGTAGCTCCTGAGTTAACAAAGGTATTGATTTCATCAATCTCGGCCAGTTGCTGATGAATGAAAGGTACCTTGCCGTAAATCTGTACTGCGTTGAAATAAGCCCAGGCCCTCATGCACAAAGCTTCGCCGTAAAGCCGGTCGTAGTTGTTAACCGGAGCATTCGGGTCGAGCACCGAAGGTTGTTTGTTTTCGATAATTGACAGAAAGCGGTTGGTGGCTGCAATCAGCCTGAAAAAATTATCAGGCGATGCATATTGATTGCTTTTCGATACGTTGAAGTTGTAGATTTCAAGCAGTTCGGCATCTGCATTATCGGTTACAGTAAGCAAATCGCCACGGAGCTCACCTAAAATGACAAGCTGCTCAACCAGCTCCTGCTGCAGGGCATATAATCCCATCGATGCAGCACGGTATTCATACCAGTCGGTATATAAATCTTCTTCACTCACTGTGATGTCCTGATCGGGAGTGAAGAATTCTTCACACGACGAAAGGTTGATCAGCATCAGAAGTGCTGTAAGTGGAAGGATGATTGTTTTTAATCGCTTATTCATGATATAAGTTTCTCTAAAATTTTATAAACCAATTTTAATACCAACCAGGAATTGACGTGGTGCAGGTGTTGTACCAAAGTCGATTCCCTGTTCGGAAGTATTGAATGAATAGGAAAATTCAGGGTCGTATCCGAGATAGGTCGACAGCGTTAAGAGGTTGCTTGCTGAGATATAAAATTCAGCATTTTTGAAAGCCCAGAATTCATTGGGGATTTTGTAACTGATCGATACATTTTTCAAACGCAGGTAGGATCCGTCTTCGATCCAGCGTGATGAAAAGGCACTGTTGCCAACAGGGTCGTTCAGCAGTGCTCGCGGAACTTCGGTGACCTGTCCGTCGTATTGCCAGCGCTTAAGCACCGAAGTGCTTTGATTGGCCAGGCTGGTCATCGATTCGTTTTTGTACCTCAGGTAATTGAATACTTCGTTACCGGTAACAAAATAAACGAAAGCATTTAATGACCAGTTTTTATAGGAAAAGGTATTGCTTAAACCACCTGTAAATTCAGGGATGGGTGAACCAAGGCTGATTTTATCGTAGCGGTTAATGACCTGGTCGGGTGTTCCGTCGGGGCCTGAGATGTCTTCATATATGGCGTCACCTGCTTTGTAGGCGATTCCCTTGTTGTTGACCATTCCGGCATTGGCTGCCTCTTCTTCGCTTGAATATACACCCAGAAAACGGTAACCATAAAAGCTGTTCATGGCTTCACCGGTCATGTTAACGAGTTCGTAGCTTCCATACGATGTAATTTGTATGTCGTTGGGCATGGCAGTGATCTGGTTTTGTGCATGCGAAAGGGTGGCTTCAATATCCCATTTAAACGATGGAGAATTGACAAGTCGTCCGAAGAGATAGCCATCCCAACCGGTATTTTTCATTGCACCGGAGTTTTCCGGTCTGTAATCAAAGCCATAGAATGCTTCGAGCGGGGCATATATCAACAGGTTGTTGGTGGTTGAACTAAAGAGGTCGAAGTTCATTCGTACCCTGTTTCCCCAAAGTGCCAGGTCGATACCTGCATTTAACTGGCTCACCATTTCATAATTTAGCTGCTTATTGGCTATGGTACCCGGCACCACTCCTGTTGTTTGTCGGTACTGGAGTGTACGGTAAAAGTTGGTAGCGTTTGATTCGCCAATATCGTCGTTTCCGGTAACACCGACTGCTACTCTGAATTTTAATTCTTCAAGCCAGGCTTTGTCGTTCAGGAAGCTTTCATTGGAAACCCGCCAACCAAGACCGGCTGAGTAAAACAAACCGAAGGGCTGCCCCATCAGGTTGAGTGCTGTAGGTGCTTCCTTTCCAATGCGTGAAGAGCCATCGAGCGAAACGCTAGCAGAAGCAAGGTATTTATCCTGGTAAGCATAGGAAAGTTTTTCGTAAATCGAAATCCAGTTCCAGTTCCGGTTGTTTCCTCCAATTTCTCGCAGATTGTCGATGCCGTTGGCAAGTTCCCGGTATTCGTCGTTTTCGTGGGCATTTTTAGCAATACCCCAGTCATATTGAAAACGGTTGGAGGTAAGGTTTACTCCGGTAGTTGAATTAAGACTGTGATTGGCATTGAATTTTTTATTGTAAATCAGCAT
This sequence comes from Roseimarinus sediminis, assembly GCF_050433125.1. Taxonomy (NCBI): domain Bacteria; kingdom Pseudomonadati; phylum Bacteroidota; class Bacteroidia; order Marinilabiliales; family Prolixibacteraceae; genus Roseimarinus; species Roseimarinus sediminis. The sequence goes on from NZ_JBNPXV010000001.1 coordinate 464,316, forward strand.
GGAGTGATTACTGAAGCCATTGAAGGTATTGGTCGATGCCTTGGCTACGTTGTGGGCTTCCTTGTCGTAATAAAGTTCCATGCCCTTATTGGGCATAAACATGTTCTCCTTGAGTGCATTGTAAAAGATTCCAAAATTGGTTCTTAAAAGCAGGTTTTCACCCAGGTCGGCTTCAAATCCCAATGAAGTAATAATATGGTAGTTTTGACTCCGGGCAGAAAAATTCTCAATGGTAGCCAGGGGATTGCTCACTCCAAATTCGTCCACTTCGGAAAGCATGGAAGTTTCGAGGCCATCGGCATCGTACTGATAACGGTTTAAAAGTGGTGATTTTACCAGCGCCGAAAGAATGGGACTGGTTTCTTTAACCCGTGCTGATTCTTTTAATGCAGAATTACTGGTATTGAACGATACGCTGGCATTCATACGAAGCCAGGTATAGATGTTAACAAGACTGACAAAGCGGAGGTTGTAGCCCTGATAGCTGGTGTTTCGAATAATTCCCTTGTTGTCGTAATAACCAAATGACAAGCCATAGCGGGCAATTTCATCACCTCCCTTTACTTTGATGTTAAAGTTGGTAAATGAAGCATTTTCGAAGATGTATTGTTGCCATTCGGTGTCGTGGAGGTAATTATTATAGCGTTCGTCGTCTGCTTCGAGATATAGATTGGAATATTGCTCCCTCATTACTTCCTCGAGCATGCCAGAGCTGTAGAGCAATTCCTTGGCCAGCGTTTTGTGCTGGGATGCATTCATTACCGGAATGTTTCTTTCGGGTTTTAATGAGAGTCCGCGGCGCATGTCTATTTCGAACGAAGTTTCAGTGGCACTTGGGTCAAGGGTCTGAATCATTACCAATCCGTTGGACCCATTCGATCCATAAGCTGATGCATAAACTGCATCCTTCACCACGGTAGCATTGGATATATCGAGTGGGTTGATGGCCAGCAGAGGGTTATAAGCATAACCATCGATGACCGAACCGAACAAACCCTGAGGTTCCATAATAATTCCATCGACAATGTAAAGGGGTTGCGTATTGGCATGAATTGAATTGATGCCACGGATGTAGTTTACTGCTCCCGAACCAGGTTCACCCGATCGGTTCACCACGTGCATACCCGATACACGGCCCTGCATGTACTGATCGATCGAGGTGGTAATGGAGTGATGGATTTTATTCAGATCGAGATCGGAAAAGGCCGTTGCCATATTTTTCATCTGAACCTGTTGGCTCAGTGCGACAAGCTGATCCTCGCCACTTGCTACTTTTAAGGGTGTGAGCATAATGGTTAATGAGCTTCGGCCGTCGAGAAAGATGCGTTTGCGCTTATAAGCCGATGCAGGAGCCGCAATAATCCACACGTCACCGTGGTCGGCTTTTACTGTAAATTCACCATTCTCGTTTGTAAAGGCAGGCATTTCGGTCGATCCTTCAACACTCACCGATACATTGGCCAGTGCTTTGTTTTCGGGCGATACCACGATACCACTCACAGTAAGGATTTCCTGTGCATGCATTGTAAAGGTACTCATCATGATCATGAACAAAAAGAGCATGATTCGTGATAGGTTTCGGTTAATTGGTGTATTATTCATTGCTGAACTTGTTATTTTCTTAATTAGCTTCGGTCTTAACATGAGGTCATTACTGACCTGTTGATTGGCCCGGGGCCTGTTGTACTTCAAAAGAGCGTAAATCATCTTTACGGATTTTTAATAATCAGGTCGGTCATTGCTTCGGGGAAATAACCGATATAATCGATAAATAAACCGTTAAACTTAGCCTGACTCGGGCCTTTGTACTCGAGCCTGATTTTAGCACGCCCGTATTCAGTGATGTTATCAACCCAGAAGTCAAATTTGTTGAAGCGACCCTGGGGTACATAGCGTTTTCCGCTAACTGCACTGGGCATTATACCACGGTATCTTATAAAATCGTAATAGTCAAAGGTTTTGACTAGTTCGTCGTTTACGTATATTTCATACAGGCCGCCAAAATCCATATGGGTACGAATCACAAAAAGATAACGGCGGGGGAAGAGCGGCTTGCTCTTGAACTCGACGCTGTAAGCTTCTTCATATCCGTTGGGGAACTGAATCTTCATAATGGAGTCGTTGGAGGCATCGGCTACAAAGTCGGCATCGGGCAGAAAGGTCTGACTGCTGATTACCTTAATGGAGTCTTTCCACGAGTAGCGGTCTTTGCCAATAACGTTGAGAAGTGCCTCTCCTTCAGTGCGCAATGGGCTCATGAAAAGGGAGTCGAGGATTTCGAATTCGGCATAATTATAAGCATACCCGTTGCTGCAAATGGTTTTGTCGACCGGAGTAAAACGAATCCTGATACTGTCGCCCAGAATATTTTTAAGCGTGTCGGTGTCGAATTCTTCAGGTTCAAGCATGTTTTCGTAAATTCCTTCCTTCAGAAGATAGGGTATCAGTATGTCCTGTTGCCATTCGAGGGCAATGTCGTCGTAACTGTCGTAGCTTCCGCCGAGTTTAAGAGCCATGTTGGTCAAGGCTTGTTCGTAAAGATGCTGACGCGGGAAAACCAGGGTGGCTGTTTTTACCCTGAACTCTTCCGAAACTTTAAAGTATTCTTCTTCAAAAAGATTGATGACCGTGACCACCGAGTCGTAAATGGTATTGCCGTAATCGTCGAAACCCAGTGGCTTGCTAAGTTCCTTATCGAGAATGATTGAATCCTGATCGTCGATAAACTGTTTCAGTGCAGGGTTGGTTTGGGCAATGTATTCGTACAAACTGGGCTTGGGGCTTGCTACTTCACTGATAATAAAGTAACGTCCGTCGCGATATAGGGGGCTTGAAAAAGTAACAGGGATCTCGTCGAATAAATATTGTCCGTCACGCTTTTCAAACTGTGCAAATTTGAGCATCAGCGTCTGAATTTTGCGTTTGCGCTCAATGTTGTTGGGTTGGATATAATGGTGCAGAATATGATAGGCCAATCCCTTTTTTGTAATTTCAGCAGTGTCGGTATAGCTTTCAAGAGCACTGTTGCTTGGTACAAAAAAGCTATGTACATCGTTGTATTCAAAAATGGAGTCGAGTCCAAAGCTTTCAATTAATTCGACAAATTTGCTTGTCTGATTGTCGGCTTTCATGGCTTCCCAAACACTTTGATCAATGGTATCGGGTACGTTTACGTAGTGTTCCGTCCATTTGTCTTCACATGCTGTTATCCCTAAAACGATAAAGGCAAAGATGATATGATAAGCGATTTTTTTCATCAGTATTTTTTTTCAATTGACATTTACTGTCAGTTATAACGATGGTTTTTCGAAATAGATAACATCCCAGTACAGTATGCCTGGTATGAGTGTTTTCACTTTAATTTCGTGATTTTTATATTCAAGGAAAGTGACTCTTCCCAGATCGAAATTAACGTAAGGATCATTGCTGCTACCGCCGGTAGTCAGGTCTATTAAACCTCCAATTTTCACTCCGTCGAGGAAGACTTCTACCAGGGCATTGTCGATGCTGTTGGCATGGGCCCTGAAACGTACATTGTATTCTCCCTGAACAATTTTGGGTAATTGATAGGTGAGCGTAAAGTCACCCTGCATCATAATATAGTCATCATTCCAGGCTGGTTCTTCTTCATCGAGACTTTTCACGAACAGCAAATCGCTGGTTCCGCCGGTCCACGAGAGAGTAGACAGCAGGGATTGGTCCTGTACCAGGTATTCACCTCCCTTATCACGATAAATATTGAACAGCGGTTCTTCGAAGAATTCGAAATATTGATTGGCCACTATTGCATTTTGAGGCAGCATGATCTGGTTGATCAGGTGCACGGAGCCACTCAGTGTAAATACATTGCTCACATCGTAATAAAAAGTGATGTAGTTGAGGTAGGTGGTGTCGCCCACTTCCGAAATAATGGTATCAAATATTTGTTTGCCCCGGTTGATGGCCAGATCCAGTTCATCAATTCCGTTCACGTTCACAGGGACGTTACCATAAGTATTGTAGTTGGATGTTTGCTCTTCGAAGTTGGATAAAAAGAGACTGCCTTCGAGGATATGACAGGCGACAAAATTATACAGGTTGTTGTATGGGCTGGTGTATTCGGTGTTATTTGGACTAATGGCAGCTGCCAGATCGTTAAAATTCATGATGTTGTTACGGTGGTACACCGAATCGGGTTCCACAAAGAGGGTAACAGGGTTGAGGCTGATGGTATCGCGTTCAATCACGCGGCTCAAAATTTCATCGAGACCTGTTTGTTGAACTGCTTCGTAAAAGATGGAATATCCACTGGTTTGTTCGAGCCACTGGGTGGTGGTAAAAGTAATAGGTGTAAGGGCTTTTGAAATAACATGAATGTAGCCGTTCGACACTTCGATGTTCCCTTGTACAAGGGGAGCTTCATTGTTTATTTTGTAATAAGAACTATCGGTACCTATTTCGAAACCAATGGTAATGTTTTGGCCGTAAAGGTTTAGTTCGTCAAGCGCACCAAAGGGAAAATCGTTGGTGAGATAACCTCTGTTTACAACATGATAACGGGCCATTGCAGCAACATAGTCTGCATTGTTCAACAGATCGTCGAAACTGTTAAACAGATTGCTTTCGGCTATGAACAGTTCGATGGCTTCGTTGGTGGGTAAAAACAGGGTATAATCGTTTCCGTTAGGATTGTATGCACTTACGGTTTTATCGAGTTCTCCTTTTTCAAGTATCTGAAGAAATTTTGAATAAAGAGAGTCGTTCTCCGCGATGTAGTCATAGATCGTCTGACGTTCCATGTCTTTAAACCCGGCTTCGGGTACATCTTCGTTACATGAGTAGCATGCAAACAGGGTAACGAAAGTGGCGAGTATGATGTGAATTTTTTTCATCTGGTTTACTTTTAAAGGTTGCTTGAAAGCAAAGAAAACTGAGCCTTCCAATGCTAAGTTCTACCTGTTGTAATACGGATTCTGCTTTAGGTTTTTATTTCTTTCCAGTTCAAATTTATATACCGGCATGTACCAGCCCATGGGGTTGGTTAGTTTTGAGCCAAGAATTCTTTTTTGTGTTGATGGTACATTCTGGATGATGATTTCAACCAATTTGCTGCTACGGGCATAGTTATTGCGTCGGCCCATCCGAACCAGATCGAACCAACGTTTTCCCTCGAAAGCCAGTTCAAGTGCTCTTTCCTCAAGAATGGCATCCTCGAAGGCAGTTGCTGAATTCTGTAATGTACGCGGTGCGATACCTGCCCGTTCGCGAATCAGGTTAATCAGCTCAAGCGCTTCACTGTAACGACCTAGTTGGGACAGTGCTTCGGCTTTCATTAGCAGCACATCGGCATAACGGTACACAATCCAATTGGCTGTTGCTTCGATGTTACCCGGCCTGACAGTACTGCCGTCGGGGGCTAAACCAACGTATTTCCAAATGGTAAAATCGGTTTCCGAATTCTTTTTAATCGAGATGTCCTGACCACGGAAAGGTTCATTGGTATATTTCCGGGCAAAAGCTTTAATCGCCGTATTGCTGGGGTCAAAATTATGACTGTTTACTTCGGTTAAACCGAATAGATTATTGCGCTGATTCTGTCTGAAATCGATCTGGAATTCGAAAATGCTTTCGAGTGAATTTCCGGGATAGAAATTTTCAAACCATCGTGCACTGGGCATTAATTCAATTTTATCGGCCAGGATGATATTGTCGACATGTTCGATCACTGCTTCATAGTCGAAACGCCACAATGCGATGTCGGCCAGAAGGGCTTCGCAGGCTTCTCTCGAGGCTCGTCCTTTGATTTCCATTAACGACAGATAGTTGTCCGACAGGTATTTTCTGGCTTCGAGCAATTCGATGGTAATTTGTTCGAGTATACTGTCGGCCGGAGCCTGAGGCGGATAAAAATCAACATCGTCGGTTTCGCTGGGCTGGGTTACATAAGGAACATCGTTGTAGATACGAACGAGGTAAAAATAGGCCAGCGAACGAATAAAATAAGCTTCCGACATGTAGCCCTGGAGCTGATAGTCGGTAAATGTTTTATCGATGTCTTTTACTGCAGGAGCATTATCGATCACCTCATTGGCATAGTTAATTACCTTGTAAAAGTTTTCCCAGTTACTCAGCCAGTTGTCGGGGTAAATGTTGCCATTCATCATATTACGAATATTCCAGTCGAGGCTGTAGTCATCAGCCACCATGTCGGCCCGTGCTTCGCCATGAATAAACATCAAATTATCGAGGGTCGAAAAGGTACTGTAAGCGCCCATCAGGGTGGCTTCAACGTCCTCCTTGGTTTGCCAGTATTCCTCGCGAGTCAGTCCGCTGGGAGGCATCATTTCCAGCCAGTCGTTACAGGCTGTTTGCGTAACGAGGATGAGTAGGATGATGATATAGTTGAATCTGCGTTTCATTGTCGTGTGCTGTTTAGTCATTCTTTTCATTGTTATTAGAAATAAACCGATAAACTAACTGTAGTCATTCTCGATGGAGGGGTACGTGCATTATCGACTCCAATCCAGAAAGGGTCGCTTGCATTCTGACCAATTTCAGGATCCTGTCCTGAGTAGTTGGTGAAGGTGAGTAATTTACGCGCGCTCAACGCCAGGTTCATGCGGTTTACGTGCAGCAGGTCGCAAATGTGCTTGGGTACTTTGTAGCCGATCTTTACACTGTTCAACCTCAGGTAGTCGCCCCGTTCAACATAGCGGTCCGATCCCAGGTTGTTGGCAGGATGGTTCTCGTAGGCACGTGGCAACATGTGTTCTTCGTCCTGACCTTCTTTTTTCCAGCGGCGCAGTACAGCCTTGCTCTGGTTGTTGCGGTCGTTCATCCCTTCGGTTTTGATTGCTACCCCGTTAATAATATCGAAGCCGATACGATAATGGAAGCCCAAAGAGATATCAAAGTTTTTGTATTGAAAGGCGCTTCCGAAACCACCAATGAAGTCGGGGTTCGAGTCACCAATATAAACTACGTCGTTGAGGTCGATTTTTCCATCGTTGTTTTGATCGCGGTACATGGCATCTCCCCCTTTGAAGGTGTAGGTTCCGAGATAGGTCATTGGAATTACATCGCCGTCGGCATCGAGAATGGCATTGCCTTCGGCATCGCGGGCAATGGCATCTTCGCTACTGGCATATACGCCCAGATATTCGAAACCGAAAAATGATCCGATAGGTTCACCTTCAACTACGCGCTGTGGATATTGTCCATTGGAGATGTCGGTCGACTTCTCATTGTTGAAATTTTCGGGCAGTTTTGAAAACTGGTTGTAGTTGTTCGAAGTATTGAAATAGACACTCCAGATAAGATCCTTTTTACGAATCAGTTTTCCGTTGATCATTAATTCCCATCCCTGGTTTAACATTTCACCTCCATTGAAAAACTGCAGGCCTGAAAAACCAGAAGAATAGGGAATCTGATAGTATTGCCATGTTTGTGTTCCACCAAAAAGGATGTCGGTGGTATGTTTGGTATATACATCAGCCTCAAAATAAAGGCGGTCTTTAAACAGGTTGAGGTTGATTCCTACGTTGTACGATTCTACATTTTCCCATTTCAGGTTTCGAAGTTCGATTTTTGAGGGAATAATTACGTTGTTTCCTGCGTAAGTACCCGATGTATTGTAGAGTGAAAAGCGTGCATAGGGATCACTTGGAGGACGTCCGGCAGTACCCCAGCTAAAGCGGAGTTTGCTTTCGCCCAGCCAGTCGGCACCCGAAAGAAATGATTCGCTTGAAAAACGCCATCCAACAGATACTCCTTTAAAAAGGCCCCAGCGGCTGTTTTGTCCGAAGGCTGAGTTGGCATCGGCTCGTGCATTAATTTGAAGCATGTAGCGGTCGAGGTACTTATAGTTCATGTTGAAAACTGCTCCAAGGTCGCGGGCATCGCCTGATCCGGAACCAATCCAGTTAATTTGAGAATTAATGGCTGGATCCTGCAGGTCAACCGATGGTGTACGGTTGCTTTGCAGGTTCATCCATTCGTAATGCGACTGGTTGGTTACCCACGAAATGGCTCCTGACAAATCATGTATGGAGGCATCGAAGGGTGCATTGAATATGAATTGAGATTCAGTACGAATGGATGAGTTAATGTTGTTCGATTCTTCTGCTTTATTGACCTGCCAGTCGAGCCAGTCAACACCGAGGGCATTGTAGGGAAGAAAGACATTTGATTTCGATCCGTTGTACTGAAAGGAAATGGTTTGACGGAAGCGAACCCAGTCATTGAAAATATAACGCAGGCGAAAAGAGGTTTCCAGTCCGTGCTCTTTACGGTCATTACTGCCTAATGTACCTACTGCCACTGGGTTGTAGTAGGAACCTCCGGCTCCCTGGTAGCTGGTGATTGGTGTAAAGTATTCCCCGGTGGGCTCTCCGTTTTCATCGTACTCCCAGATACTCATGTTGGGTGCTTTAATGTACGACATTTCCCTTATGTTACGATTATCAATTGAAACGTTGCCGTCGACATTGTTGGTAGTATAAGAGAAAAGCACCGTGTACATCAGTTTTTTCGACAGGATGTAATCGAGGTTGATACGGGTTGAAAAACGCCTTGAGCGGGTATTGATGGTGGTTCCTTCTTCGTCGAGGTAACTGAACGAGGCTGAATAACGCGTTTTGTCGCCACCGCCCGACAGGGCAAAGTAGTGGTCCATGGTGATACCGTTTTGTGTAATGGCATCTAGCCAGTCGGTATTGGCCGAATAGTTATAGAAGTCTTCGTAATCGGGGTTGTAGGCAATTTCATCGGGTAATTCGAAAGTACCCCTGGCATTGTGTAACTGTTCCAGTTGAAGGGTGACATATTCATCACCATTGAGCATGGGGATGGGGTCGGGCTGTACATTCAAACTGTGTTTGTACTGGTATTCAAACTGTACTTCTCCCATCTTTCCCTTGCGGGTTTCGATAAGCAAAACTCCATCGGCACCTTTCGAACCATAAATGGCAGTAGCACCTGCATCTTTCAGTACCTCGATGGATTTGATGTCCTGAAGGGCAATGTTGATCATGTTACTGATGTCTTCCTGGTCGGCTGAGCTAAGGTCGATGTCGGCTCCCACGCGGTCCTGCGGAATGCCGTCGATTACGATCAAGGGCTTGTTATTCCCAATAGAGCTCAGACCACGAATTACAATTTGTGATCCTGAGCCCGGGTCTCCGGAGGCACTAAGGATGTCCAAACCCGCCACCTTGCCCTGAAGCGCATCGGCAGCTGAAGTAACCCCTACTTCCTGCATCTCAATCAGGTCGACTTTTACCGACGAGGAGGCCTTGTCGCGGTCCTCGATGTTGGTGAGCCCCGAGCCCGACTGGCGTTCGGCAGTAATGGTAACAGCCCCGATTTCGATGTCGGTCGATTCGAGTTCGATTTTCATCGATTGATTAAAAAGCGGTTTTAGATCCCGGGCATGGTACCCGATTACACTCACACGAAGCATGTTGGCCGGATCTTTCATAGTATATACAAAGTCACCGTTGATGTCGGTAGCAGTACCACCAATTACACGATTGTCGCTGTCGATCTCGGCCACTGTTGCCCCGATGATGGGTTCAACACCGGATTTTTCGACGATCCTGCCGCGGATGATTTTGCTGCTTTGTGCATTGGCAAGGGTCGAACAAAATAGCATCAGTGCCAGGATCAGGTTTATGGATGTTTTGATTCGTTTCATTTCGTATAAACGCCTTAGGTTCAAAAATTAATCGTTTTGTATGGTTAGGTTTTACTTAACGTCGATTTGCGTCAGATCAAACACTTTATCAATGCCATGAATTACGCCCGTTGACACTATGTTATTGAAATTAGCCTGGCCGCTGCCGTCGTCGAGGTTGTTGGCTGAGATAATATTGGTATTGACCGATTCGTTCACTTGGGCATAGCTTCCGCCGTTAGCAGCCCTGACCTCGATGATGTCGGATCCCGGACTCAGGTAAACTTCGATGTTGACAGTGGCATTGCCAACTTTTTGAGTGGCAGCAGAGGGATAATAGCCCGAAGGCATTCTACCATCGGTAAAGATCATATTTCCTTTAATAAAATGAAGTTTCAGAAAAGGAACAAGTTCTTCGTTGCTCAGGGTATCAGCCTGATAGGCCTGTAAGGCTTCTGCCGTAGGGGCAAATACGGTATAAAGGTCGGTTCCGGTTATAAAACTGAATTCTTCTTCTCTTTCATTGGCCAGGCCTGACTTAACCAGCAGACTGGTAAATTCAGGAAAGTTTGATTTTAATTCGAGGAAGAGGTTCGTTGCGGCATATTTAAACCAGGCATTCACTTCGTATGTATCCCCGTTATCGGTATCGGTACTAATTTTCTTCGGTCTTACTTCAACTTGATCTCCACTTCGGAAGCCGGTTGTTGAGGGTTCCATACCAACCACGGTTCCGCTTGTGTTATCCCAGGTTATGTAGTTGCCGCCAAGGGTCTTGAGGAATTCCTTGTTTGCAATTCCTTTCGGCGTTTCTACTGCAATTTGGTTAAGTAGTAATACCCGCAAATCGTTTTGATAGAAATAATACATTTTAGGCTGTGAAATTCGTGATACAGCATAAAAGTATTCGGTAATCTGATCTTTTTGTTCTATGTAGCGGTAAAACAGCGATGAGTCGACGGTAAGTGTTTGATCAGGTACGGCAAAAAGTGCGTAATCCTGTCCTTCACGTTTAAGGGAGGAAAGCAAACCCGAAAATTCAATTGCATTCATCATGGTGGAAAAACCCCGCTGACGATATACCGGGCCGGTAACACTTTTGAAGGCACGGGGAACGATGGGTTCATCAATCCCTATAAAGGTTGAATTGCTTCCGTATTGTTTTTCTACAATGTGCGAAGGATCGAGAAAGATAAGGTCTTCTTCTCCGTTGTAGAATCCGTTTTGTAAATCGCTCTGGTAGATGGCATTGATCGAAAAATAGGAGTTGGCAATAATTTTTCTGATTTTACGTGGTACTGCCTGCAGTGATCCCCATTGTCCTGCTCCCTTGATGTATTGATCGACAAAGGAGGAAAATGCCTGATTGGTTGGTGCCATCAATCCGTGATGAAAACGAATGGTTACTTCGCTGGGCAGGCCCACTCCTCCGGCAGGAGCCTTGGTTCTTTCGCTGGTGATATCAAAAGTGAGCTCGGGATAAGTGAGGTCAAATAAGGAATCAACCTGAAGCCCCTGGTCTGCACCGGCCTGTTCGTTGGTTGCGGTTTCATTCCAGCTCATGTCGGGGAATTGGTTCACCAGGTTCAAAAAGTCCTTATATTCATCATTGCCAGCTATCATTTCATAGGCATTGGGCAGTGGTTCAACAACCCGGTCTATGACGTGAATAAAACCATTGTCGGCAAAGTGCTCCTCGCCTGAAAGCTTTGCATTCACGTAATACATGTCCATCGGATCGTCAAAGGGGCGATCGAAATAGAAGCTGTAATCGTTAAGCTGTAAATTGTTCAGGTTGAAATATTCCTTATAAAATACAGGTGCATATTTGCTTATATCGTTAATAAAAACGCGTTTGATATTCGACTTGGTCGTGTCGACCAGATTCCATGCGTCTTTTTTATCGGGTGCAGAGATTACACCAAATTTATAGTCTTTTTTCTTCAACAGGGTCTGCCTTTTATAACCCCAGGCTTTGTTGTTAAATTCATCGGTGGGATCAATCCAACCATTTACATCAAGCAAACGCAACTGATCCCTGTTCCATGGATTTTGTACAATGTGGTATTTAACCAGGTTGGTGAGTTCCGGAAGTGGAATGTCCTCTACCGTGGCATAAGAAGGGTGGTTTTGAAAATAAAGTTCAAATGCTTCATTGGTGGGAGCAAATACAGTATAGCTGCCAGAAGCATCAATGATTTCAGCATATTCGCTAAACTCGAGGCATTTGGTAAATGTTTCAAGCCCTTCGATGTTTTTTATCTGGGTGTAAACCATCCCCTCGAGCCATTCGGGTTGCTCGTATTTGTTGAAATCATCCTTGCATGAAAAAAGCATCAGGAGTATCAGTGTGATGAATAGAAATTTTCCTTTGGTCATTGCTTTGTGCATTTAATGGAAAAATGTGTTAATAAATGTCAAAAGTATTAAAATGCAATTCATTTGTCGTGGTCAAATGTTGCGATTAGGGTGAAAATTTCTTGTGTATGGTGTATATTTTACTGTTGGCGTCGCATGAATGATGTATGAAATATTTAGCCCCCTGACTGCTCCTCCGTAACACAGCTTGTCGATGGCAGACCATCTGTGACTTGAGTTAATTGTCATGAAATCAGTGGCTAATGCAGTGTGTCGAATGTTTCCAGCAGTGGCCATAATTTGTAGTATTTGCCCCTCATTTACGGGTTGTGGGTTTATTGGGGGCCTGTTCATGTTGAAAGTTATATAAAAAGCGGTGGTTAAAATTTGGTTTTTATTGTTCGGAGGTGTCTCTATAACTTGCAGGTGTTACTCCGTAATATTCTCTGAAGCATTTAACAAAGTAAGACAGGTTATTAAAGCCCGATTGATAACACACTTCCTTGATGCTGTAATTTTTTCGGCTTAACAACTGGTGTGCATGTTCAAGCCGGGTATTTCTGATTAATTCTACGGGAGAGAAACCGGTAAGGTTTTTTATTTTTCGGTATAGTTGGGTCGTACTTAGTTCCATTTCGAGAGAAAGCTCGTGAACATTAAAATCGGCCTGGTCGAGGTGTTGTTTGATCAAGCTTTTTAATTGTTGGATAAAGAGTTCATCTCTCGATACTTTATTGGTCAGCAGGTCGGTCATCAATAATTCCCGGGGCTGGGAATTTTCGCTTAATTCCCGGTTTTTAATGGTTCGTGAAATTTGTGCAATCAGAACTTGCTGGTTCAAAGGTGGGAGTAAAATACCATCGGCACCCTGAAGGTAGTATTTGCTGATCAGTTCAGGGTCGGCATGTTCTGCAAGCACCAATACCGGCAAATGACTGGTTCCTCGTGTTTGCCTGATTGATGCGGTAAGGTTTTGGCCCTGATCGTCGGTGGCAGTGGGTGTTGTGATAAGCAGCATTGGCAGCCTTTCTCCTTTCAACAAAGCCATGGTTTGCTCCGCTTCATGTGGTGCAAGGCATTCAAAGTAGGGAGTAAGCAAGCTGATCAAAAGCAGTCGTTCATCTTCAGAATCGCTAACGATCATGATGGGTTCTTGCTGGTTTTCCTTTTCAAATAAAGTAAACTTATCAGCTTGTTTGTCTTCTTCAAAGCTTAGATTTCTTTTTGCTTTGTTGATTTCGATGTCGGCAGCAGGAAATGTTAAAAGATAAATGGATTGAGTTTGTTCAGACTGCTTTATGACAAGTTGTCCACCTGCCTGTTCAAGCGCCTGTGCGATGATTGGTAAAAGTAGTTGGAATACAGCTTCTTCAGACTTGTTCTTCCTAAGTTCATTGTTTATTTGATTGGGTACAGAATGATGTTGTACCGTGATCGACAATTCGATGGACTGCTTATTTTTGACCGATGTGGCTGCCTTGCTTTCATTCGGACGTAGTTCGAGTACTATTTCAGCAATACGGCCAGGTGCTTCCAGGCAGATCCCGTTGAACAGGTTAAGTAAAATCAGCTCAAAGTTTGGGATGTCAAGGCGGGCACTGATCGCCTGAGACCTCAGTTTCCATGCAAGCTTTCTGCTTTGGCGGTCAAGATGGAAGGCCTTAAGTGTTATTTTTTCAATGAGTGTTCTAACTTCAGTTTTTTCAACAGATGGTGTTGGCGTTTTTTTCTGGTGAATGGATTGAATCAACTCATTGTACCATTGTAAGCCTGAAAACTGGTCAGATAAACTTAAAATGTCATTTTGGCTAGGTGGTACATCGATCATGAATTGTCTGAGTTGATTTCCCAGGTGGGAAATATAGCGTTGGTAAATGAGGCTTTGGTCGATTTGTTGTTGCTTAATTTTTTCGGCTTTCGTCTGGGCAAGTTGCCTGGCTTTCCTATTCTTTAGCAGAAAGGAGCAGGTGATGATGAGGAGAATCAGAAGCAAGACAATAAAAAACAGCATCGGCCTGGCACCGGTTTGAAAAACCGGTACAAAGCAGTACACAAGTTCCTTGCTGCTTCGTTCAGCTGGTCTGGCATTTATCATCGATATAAACTTTGAGTTCACTGTATTGCATGTTCCGAAGATAAGAAAAGAAAGTGAAAGATGTAAGAAATCTGTTATTCTCTGGAATGGATGATGGTCCGCAAGGCTTGCTGGCTTTTATTTCTGTATTGATATCTGTTGCTGGTACTGATGTTGTATTTGTTATACCTTCAGCGCGGGCTGATTTATCAGTAGCGCCTAACTGTTCCTATTTGATGTTTGTGTAAGATCTTCTTTCTGGTAAATCTGTTTTTGTATTCTCCGTTGATAAATCGTAAGTGGTCGAAGTTGCCTTTTTGTGCGTCTTGTAAAAAAATAGGGCCTGATCCACGATTATTTCCACCCGAGGGGGTTAACTGTTTCTGGCAGGGGGTGCAAAAAAAACAGCAATTTTCAGGAGTAACATATTTTATTCAGAAAAGAGTGAAATGTTGTATTAAAGAATCGTTGGTTTCGTTGCAGCGCTTTCAAATAATTTACAATTTTAAGCTAGCAACTTTTCAATTGACTTAAACTTGAAATTATTAACTTAAACTTAAAAATTATGAAGTTTAAACTTTTACTTTTATTATTATTCGTAAGCGCTGGCTTTTTAAGAGCTCAGGAGGCTTACCGAAATCTGATTTTTTCGGAAGTGAGAATGGATGAATGGCACCATACTTACGCCGAGATTACCAACATGGGTGATCAAACAGTTAACCTGGGTGATTTTGAACTTGGAACCATCACTCCATGGAACGATCCTTATATTCCGGGACCCGACAGTTATGTTCGCTTAACTGCAGTAGATCTGGCACCGGGGGAATCGTTTGTAATTGCAACATTCCGCGACTGGCTGGCAGAACAGGCCATTATCAATCCTGAGCGTTATGATGCCATTACCAAGAAGGATACCTGGAAACTGGCCGACATGCAATTACATTTACGTGAAGCACCAACCGATGATCCCACCGACAGTGTGTCAGTAGGTTTTGCTGCACTGGAAGCATGGAATGGTCGTTCATGTTGGTATTTGCGTCATCATTTTGTAGATGAGGTTACCGGCATCAAAGACTCTGTGGTAGTGGATGCTGTAAACGGTATCTTTACCGGTGATGACGGACGTCGTCCCGGCGATGTGCCAAGCGATGTGGCCGGTGTTGCCAATGGTACACGCGAAGCAATTTTGGTGCGCAAGTACAATATTACACAGGGAACTACCGACTGGGAAGCTGCCCGTGGAACCGACCTGAACGATTCTGAATGGCTTCCGATTCCCCGCATGGTCGCTGGTGGATGGGAAATCAACCGTAAGGAATACTGGACTGTTGGTAATCATGGCAACTTCCGTCTCGATGCCGAACATGTTAAGTCTTCGACCATTGCCATCGACTGGAACAACAAAACCATGACCGTTGACTGGGGTGGACGTAATAATGACTCCATCATGGTTGAATTTGATTATGCTCCCGGTTTGGCATGGCGCTATCAGTTGTCACCCGATCCGATCGACTCAGCCTTTACTTCGGTTCGTACCGGTGACTCGCTTACGCTGTATGCGGCAGGAAATCAGCTTGATATTATGAAATTTGCACTTATTCTGAATCCTCCGACTGCAAGCGAAGCCAGGGTAATGCCTAAGAATGCTCAGGGAGATGATGGTGGCTGGTATACTCCTTATATTGTAACCACGAACGTTAGTCCTATCGATTCAATTCTGGAAGTACCTTATGCAACACGTGTTGATACCTTGTACAAGTACCTCGAAAAAGCACCGAATGCTTCGTGGGAAATTGTATGGGCCGACGGTGTTGAACGTCCCGACCTGATTCGTGGCGACAAACTGAAAGTAACTGCCGAAGACGGATCAACCACCAAGGAATATTATATCTATGTGGAAGACTATCTGCCAAGTCACGATGCAGAGCTTTCATCGATTACCTGGCCTGATATCCCGGAATACTTAAAAGGTATTTTTGGATGGGAAGGTGATACCATTCCAAGTTTCACCCAAACCAAAGTGAATTATAAGGTTCAGGTGCCGCTCGATGTGACTGGTATTCCTAATCTGATAGCCAAAACAAATAACATCGATGCCAAAGTAGAGGTTGAAAGAGCTAAAAACCTGACAGGATCAGAAGCAGACCGTACCATTAAATTTCATACTACGGCAGAAGACGATACCAGTAAAATGACCTATAATATTGTGCTGGAAAAAGAAAAGGACATTGAAAATCAACAACCTTATGTGGCTGAGCCTTTCTTCTCTCAGATTGTTATGCGTGAAAACTGGGGTAATAATTTTATTGAAGTTTGTAACCCGGGTAATCAGGTTCTCGACCTGAGCCGCTATGTTATTGTTCGTGGTGGAAGCAGTCCGGGTGAAGCCATTACCGAAAGTTCAGGCGTTGACAACTGGGGAGATCGTTTCCGTCGTTTTGTACCTGGTTATATATGGCAGGACGAAGCGCAATGGCAGGAGCAACCTTCTGTGCTGGTGCAGGACTTCAGTGTCAATACCATGGTTGACCCGGGTGACGTTTTTGTAATGGGTTGGTGTGCTGCAACTACCAATAGTGGTGCCGATCATCCCCGTTTCCCCGAAATAGATGTGAACTTCCGCTCGGAGTATAATCCATGGGGACTCACCTTTACCGATGGTCAGGTGGCTGCTTTTGGTTGGGTTAATGAATCATATTATCTCTATAAGATTACGAATGACTCTGTATTGAATGGTTTAAAACCATTGAATGATCCGGCCGATGTTGAGATTATTGATGTATTTGGTAATTGCGACTGGAGCGACTGGGGTACTGTTGACGGTGTTGCTACCGGCCAGAACTCAGGTTTCATGCGTTTACCACAATACTATAAAGGAAATACCGAACCTGGTGGTTCTTTCGGAACCGGCGAAGCAGGAACTTCAGAATGGCGTTATACCAACTTTTCTTACTGGGAAGCCAGAGGTTACGGATGGCCATGGAATGAGGTTCAGAACAGTGATGGTATTGGTTCACACGAAATGGTAACTGTAACCGAGTACATGTCGACCATTGGTTCAATAGAATATATTGCCAGCGAAGGTTATAAAGGAGAACAGACCATTATTGGTGTGAAAACCGGAACCACTGTTGATGACTTCCTTGCCGCCATTATTAAGAAAGACGAAGGACAAGTACTTACTGTTAGCAGCAATGGTACTGATTTGTCAGGCGGTGCTACAGTAAGTAAAGGTGATGTGCTGACAGTTGTATCGGCCAATGGTGAAAATACCACACAATACACGATTGATGTAACCGATCAGGGGCTTGATAACGATGCAGTATTGACTTCAACAACTTACACCATTACTGTAAATGGTGCTCAGGGAACAATTTCCGGATTCGAACCGGGTACTACCCTGCGTGCAATTCACGATGGTGTTACCGTTCCTGCAACTGCTCTGTATTTTAATATGCTCGACGCCGAAGGTGCTTATGTTGCCTTAAGCCAGATCAATTTCGACACAACGTATGTTGATGTACTGGCTTCAGACCAGATTTTCTTTGATGTAACTGCTCAGGATGGTAAAACCAAAATTACTTATCAGTTACAACCCAACAGCACAGCAAGTGATGCTTACGTTCTTTCGAATACCTTCGAAGTGGATCAGGATCTTGCACTGATTAAACTGGTTCCTGAAGGACTGAACGTTTCTGCTTTGTTCGACAATGTGACTCCTGCACCAGGTGCAAGTATCGAATTGCGCAACAAGTTGTGGCAACTTCGCGACTTCGGTTCGGTTTATAAGGATGATAAACTGGTAGTAACCGCACAGGACGGAGAAACCCAGAAAACTTACTCTCTGATGATGCTGAACGACCTTACTGCTGCTTATTTGGCAGTAGCCTACTCCGATGTATATGTTGTCGATCAGGCTGACCAGACTATTAGTGAGGTAAGCGAAGGTACAACACCTGCCGCATTCCTTGCCAATATTTCAGCTTCGGCCGGAGCAACTATTGAAGTTCAGAATAGTGATGGTACTGCCAAAACAGGCGATGCCATGGTTAGCGGCGATATTCTGATGGTTACATCTGAAGACGGCTCTAACGTTACATACTATACTGTAGATGTTAAAGTTTCGGCAGCGAAGTTTGGTAACAGCGGCATTAAGATGTATCCTAACCCAACTTCAGGGATGGTTAATTTCGACGGCGTAAGCGACGGAAGTACCATTCGCGTATTTAACGCAGTTGGATTAAATGTAATGACCATAAATGCTGATGCGATGACTAATACCGCATCACTGAGCGACCAGCCTGCAGGTATTTACATGATTGTTATTAGCAACGCTAATCAAAACGTTGCCAAGTTTAAGTTGATCAAGAAATAGTTGTAGAAAGTGTTATTAAAAAAGGCAGCCATCGGCTGCCTTTTTTTTGTATTATTTTGAGCTTTCTGTTTGCAGTACAATCCTTGATGCTTCAGATTAGTTCAATCGATTCAGCTTAACAATTCTTAAACCCCAGAAAAACTCGAGTGTTCCGAGTGCCAGGTAAAGGGGTTGAAGCCAGGAAACAAAGCCAAGCATTATTACCTGAATTACAATCCATGCCATTAGCAAAACGCCAAAAATAATTCCAAGTATTCCCGCTTCCTTCATCATTTTTAAACTAAAATAGGAAGCAATGAGTGAGCCAATTCCATTTACGGCCAGCAAAAACAGGCCTGGTAGTAGAAAATCAGTAAAGGGTGTATTGCTTAACATTTCGGTGGATAAACCCTGGGCTGCCCCATCGGGAGTTAAAACCATGGGAAGGCCACCGGCAATGCCTCCCATGCCAACGAATAGCTGTAAATAGCCCAGAAGTTTGTAAGTTCGTACTGACATTGTTGATTGTTTTTAGTATTGTTGTCAAGGCTCAAAGATAAGCGCTTAATTATTCGATGTCAATCAGCATCAAAAATTTCTCCCAAAGTTGGTTTTTGCTGATGTTTGTTTTCACAACAGCTTCTGTTTTTCGAAAAGAGTATTCTAAAAGAAAAGTGTTTCATTACTTTTGATGCTTCGTTAATTAAAAATACAGACATGCTTCCTACAAAAATGAAAGCGGTAAGACAGAATGCTCCGGGTGCACCACTCGATGTATGTGAATTACCCGTTCCGCTACCTCAAAAAGGAGAGGTGTTGGTGAAAATGGCCTATGCTCCTTTTAATCCTTCCGATATTAGTGCGCTTCGCGGATTATATGTCGATCAGAAACAGTATCCCTTTACTCCGGGAATTGAAGGCAGTGGTATTGTGGTTGGTGCCGGAAACGGGCTTTTACCCAAATTGCGCATGGGCAAGCGGGTTTGCTGCTCGTCGGGCAACAGCGGCGGAACATGGGCCGAGTACATGTGTACGCCTGCTACCCGGGTAATTCCACTTAAGCCAGGCATTGGTCTGGAACAAGGGGCCATGCTGATTGTAAACCCTATGACAGCGCTGGCTTTTATGGAGATGGCGCGTAAGGGAAAGCACAAGGCCATTGTGAATTCGGCAGCAGCAAGTGTTTTGGGCCAGATGTTGATTAAGTTATGCAAGCAGTATCAACTTCCGCTTATCAATATTGTACGCCGCAGTGAACAGGTGAGCAGCTTGAAAAATCAAGGCGCAGAACATGTGTTGAATATGAGTGAAGAAGGTTTTCCCGAAGCCCTTGCCAGCCTAAGTCATCAGCTTGGGGCAACGCTTTTGTTCGATGCAGTGGGTGGCGAACTCACCGCAGTGTTGGTCGATGCAGCTCCAGTGGGCAGTACCATTGTTATTTATTCAAATATGTCGGATCAGCCTTTTAGCATCAATGCCCGTTCGCTCATTCAGAAAGATAAAAGCATTTCGAACTTTTATCTGGGTACCTGGACTTCGAAGCAGAATATTCTGAAAACGCTGAAAGCGGCGAAGAATGTACAAAAGCTGGTTGCTGATGAGCTGCAAAGCAAGGTTCGGATGCGTTATCCACTCGATCAGGTAAACGAAGCACTGAATGACTATCAAAATCAAATGACCGGGGGAAAAATTTTACTGCAAATGAACAGCGATCTTTTTTGAGGTGTTCATTTGCTGAGCAGTTTGCGCATATTGTTCATGGTAATCCAGGGAGCATCGACCGAAGCGCTGTTGGCCAGCCAGGCCGGAATCATTCCGCCCGGATCGGAGTGCATCTGAAAAATTATCCGTGTGCTGTTTTCTTCAAGCGGAATAAGCATCCAAAAACCACTCGAAAAGGGCATTCTTATATAGCCGGAAGGAATTTTTTCGTCACTCTCAAAGTGATGTATTTCAAAAAGCACATGGCCGGTAATACTGTCTTTTGAAATGTCGGTGTACAGGTAAGCTTCACGGTTCTTTATTCCCGGAGGAGTCGCACTCTCGTAGTAGTAATAGATGCGCCCTTCTTCTTTTTTAAGAACATTGGTAGCGGTGGTGCGATAACACCAATCGGAATAACGTTCAATGTCACTGATCAATGCGGCAAGCTGTTCCATTGGGATGTCGGTTTTCATTTCACCCCTGAAAGCTTTAAAGTTGCTGTTCTCCACTTGAAGTGTGTACACACTGATACCTTCTTTTTCGTATTCAAAGCGCCAGTCATCATGCTGCATTAAACCGGCCAAAAACATCCAGGTCAGCAGTAATAAACTCATTTTTACTTTCCGAGTGCAATGTTAATACGGGTGTCATAATATACACCAAACGAAATGTCGCTGAATGCAGGGGGATATTTCATTTTCGATGAGAATGAATAACCCCATGGTTCAAGAGGTCCAAGCAGCCACTTGTCGAAACGATGGTTGTGATTTACATCCTGAAACGAACGGATGGCATACTCTCCGGGAGGTACATTTTTGAATTCATATTCAACATAGGTCTTGTCATAATTCACCCAATACGAAAGGGTGTCAATTCCCTGTTGTTCATTGTTAAAGCTTGTTTCGTTGCATAAGAGTACATACACTCTCCCCTCGGGGTGATGGGCATTAACACGGCCCGAAACGGTATAGCTTTTCTCCTGTGAAAAAGCCATGCTAACAAGCAGGGTGAACAAAATGGCGATCGAAAACTTCATGTTGCTTGACTAAAATTGAAGATAAAGATAAGGATTGTAAAATGTTTATGCCATAACCTTTCTTCTTAAATGTATTATTTTCGACCTTTGAGTAGTTTTTTTAAATCCGATCGATAAAATAAAAGTAACAGATGTCGATAAATTTCTCCTTTCGAAAACTCTTACTGAGTTTCAAATATGCAGGCAGGGGGCTTGTTGTGCTGTTTAAAAGCCAGCAAAATGCATTGATTCATTTGCTTGCTCTGGTGTTTGTATTTGCATTGGCCTGGTATCTGCAATTGTCAAAAATTGAATGGCTGTTTATTGTGTTGAGTGTGACCATGGTCATCGTGGCCGAAGCTTTTAATACGGCCATCGAATTCCTGGCTGACAGCATCAGCAAAGAGCATCACCCTTTAATCGGGAAGGCCAAAGATGTCGCGGCCGGCGCAGTTTTGCTCACGGCAATCATGGCTGTTGTGGTGGGCATTCTTGTTTTTGGACCTCACCTTTTGGCTTAAACGAAACCCTAATTCCTGCCCAGGTGTTCCTCTACCAGTTTGATGGTATGCTTTAGTAAACTGCTGTCGCCCACCTGGCCGTGGCCCGGAATTACCCATTTTGCGTTTCCGTATTTCTCCTGTACCCTTTCAACACTGCTTTTCCACGAGGTGATTTCTGCATCGGCAGTATTTCCAAGTCCCCGTGCTTCGGCAGCCTTGATGAGACAACCTCCAAACAGCAGGCTTTCCTGTGGAATAAAAACCACAATGTTATCGGGTGTATGACCGCCACCCGGGAAATAGCATTCAATGTTCTGCTCTTCGAAAGGGAAGCTGAGTGTTTCCTCAAAGGTGGTATCGGGTAGTGGCAGATTCAACTGTTGACAAAGCCGTTTGGTACCAGCTCCCAGAATGGTGTATACGCCCTGTTGCTGAAGATAAGCCATGCCGCCAATGCAGTCGTCGTGCGAATGGCCGCCAATGAAAGTGGTGATTTCAACATTCATGCTATCCCGCAAGTACTTGTATATGATGGCCGTATGTTCGGGTGAAATGGGCGTGTCGATCATCAGCGCCTTCTGCTTACTGATAAGCAGCATGCCGTTGGAAGAAAAGCGGCCATACACTTCCGAAGTACTGTACGTTTGGTGAACAAGTACCTGATCTGAAATACGGATCAGTGCAATGTCGGGATGAACAAATACAGGCACTTCGGCCCAAGCCTGACTATTCAAGAGTTGACTGAGTATTATAAGCAAGACGAGTTGAATACTTTTCATGATGCATCGAATTTAAAATAAGCTGCCGTCTTTTTTACTATTTGCATGTTGCTCCTCGTGTTGAATGAGCCAGCGCTTTCGTTCAACTCCTCCCAAATAGCCGGTTAGTTTATTGCCAGCACCAACAACCCGGTGACAAGGGATGAGCAAAAGCAGGGGGTTGGTGGCAATGGCCCTGGCAACAGCCCGGGTGAGCGAGCTGCTGCCAAGTTCATTGGCCAATTGACCGTAGGTAATAGTTGTACCGTAAGGAATGCCCCTAAGCAGCTTCCAGACCTGCTGCTGGAAATCACTTCCATTTAAATCTACAGGAAGGTCGAAACGGAACAGGCTGGCTGAGAAATAGGCATCCAGCTGCGAACGAATTTCCATGAAGAGGGAAAGCCCGCTGGCTGGTTCTTCGAAGGAAAGGCTGTTGATTTGTTCGTCTGCAAAAGTATCGGCAAACTGAAGCAAAGCAATCCCCGTGGAGGAACAAGCGCAGAGGACGCTTCCAATTGGAGTGGAAAGGCGGCTGTAGTGCAATGAATCGTTTAGGAGCAGTGCTTGCTTTTGTGGATGGTGCATTCGGGCTGATTTTTAAAAACTGAAAGACAGGATTACCGTCAGGCTTTGGCCAGATGATAACGCTCAATGATTTCCTGCACACTCAGATGGCTGTTGGGCAACACATCGGGCGGGCAAACTCCGGTGGCCTCTTTTACAAGGTAGCGCTTACAGGTTTTGTAATCGGGCGACTCACAAAAGTACTGCCGGTAAGCTTTGCTGGTCATTACTTTGTCTTTCAGGATTCCTGAATAAATAGGACATTTTTCATAATTTGGACAGATGGTACTCATAACTGGTTGTTTTTAGGTTTAAGCAAACAAGTTAACATAAAGAATGATTGAATACAATAGCTTCTCTCACAAATTTTCTTTATCACAATAGCTCTTAATTCATTGATAATTTAATGATTTAGTTGGATGTGGGAATGTTGAAGTGAAAAATAGAAAGTATTCCTAAATTCGGGTAGAAATGATTATTTTTAGTCATTCATCAATCCTACAGCAATGAAACGTAGAAGTTTTTTCCGCTCAGCTGCCCTTGGTAGCGGTGTGTTGGCCCTGGCTCCTTTAAGTGCCTGCACGTCAAGTGAAACAAATCATGAGGTTGATTTCTCCTCCTTCGACCTGAATGAAGCAAGCGTTGAAAGCCTGCAAAAGCAAATGGCTGCCGGTGAAATTACCTCGCTGGCTCTTGTCGAAAAGTACCTCGAACGCATCGCCGGTGTTGATGGTGTTTTGCATTCGGTCATAGAGTTGAATCCCGATGCTCGTGAAATTGCATCCCGTTTGGATGACGAGCGGGCCCGGGGGAAGCTACGCGGACCTTTGCATGGAATACCGGTCATGATTAAAGACAATATCGATACGGGCGACAAAATGATGACCACGGCGGGTTCAATGGCACTCGACGGTTTCAGGGCACAGGAAGATGCCTTTATTGTGAAGCGCCTGCGCGAAGCGGGAGCTGTGTTGCTTGGTAAAACCAACCTGAGCGAATGGGCCAACATCCGTTCAGGCAATTCAAGCAGCGGCTGGAGCGGCAGGGGTGGTCAGGTTCGAAATGCTTACGTGCTCGACCGCACACCCTGTGGATCGAGCTCGGGTACCGGCGTTGCCGTAAGTGCCAATTTGTGTACTCTTGGCATTGGTACCGAAACCGATGGATCGATCGTTTGTCCCTCGGGAACCAACGGAATTGTTGGGATTAAACCTACACTGGGAAGCTGGTCGAGGCAGGGAATCATTCCCATTTCGCACAGCCAGGATACTGCTGGTCCTATGGCCCGCACGGTAAGCGATGCCACCATTTTGCTGGGGGCCTTGTCGGCAGCCGATCCTTCGGATGAAGCGACCACTGTTCCCGGTCGTTTGAATATCAGCGATTACACCCCGTATCTTAAAAAAGACGGATTGAAGGGAAAGCGCATCGGTGTTGCCCGTCAGTTCTTCGGCTTTCACGCTCAGGTTGATGTACTGATGAACGAGGCGCTGGCCTTGATGAAAGAAGCAGGAGCCGAACTGGTCGACCCAATTGTACTGGAAGGCAGGCGCGAATGGGGTGAAGCAGAATGGCAGGTGCTTTTGTACGAATTGAAACACGATTTAAACAAATACTTTAGCGAACATCCCAATGCACCGGTTCGTTCGCTCGAAGAAGTGATTGCCTATAACAAAACGCATGCAGCCATTGAGATGCCCTGGTTTGGACAGGATATTTTTGAACTGGCCCAGCAAAAAGGCGATTTGAACGAAAAAGAATACATCGATGCACTTAAGACTTCGAAAGAACTGAGCCGCAATGCCATCGACGGGGTCATGAATGAACACCAGCTCGATGCCATTGTGGCACCAACCAATGGTCCTGCATGGAGCATCGACTGGGTGAACGGTGATCACTTTGGAGGTGGAAGTTCGGCACCCGCTGCCATTTCGGGCTATCCCAACATTACTGTTCCGGCAGGTCAGGTGCATCAGTTGCCGGTAGGCATTTCGTTTTTTGGAAGGGCCTGGAGTGAAGCTGTGCTGATTGAGACTGCCTATGCTTTTGAGCAGCTTTCAAAATTCAGGAAAGCACCTGGTTTTGTTCCTTCGCTGCTTGATCAAAAATTGTAGTACGAAGTGTTGAGAGGGATGAAAGGTTATTTCAGACTGATGTTACTATAGTCCACCCTGGTATCGTGATATTTTTCTGCAATTTTGTCGAGGATTGTGAGTACATCTTCGTATTCAGTTGAGCGCAGCAATTCGATGCGTAGTTCCCTGAAATTGGGCAGGGCGGGAAAGTATTTGGCAAAATGACGGCGCATTTCAAAAATGGCGCGGGTTACATCGTCTTTCCATTCGGCCGAAATGCTCAGCTGATCTTTTACATTTTGAACCACTTCGGGTACAGTTGGGGGAGGAAGTAACTCGCCCGTTTCGAAAAAGTGTTTTATTTCCCTGAAAATCCAGGGCCGTCCAATGGCACCTCGTCCAATCATTAAAGCATCGACTCCGGTTTGCCGGTACAGGGCGGCAGCTTTTTCGGGGCCGTTGATATCGCCGTTTCCGATAATCGGAATGTGCATGCGGGGATTATTTTTCACTTCTCCGATTAAGGTCCAGTCGGCTTCTCCGGTGTAAAGCTGTTTGCGTGTACGTCCGTGTATGGCCAGTGCTTTGATGCCTGTATCCTGCATGCGTTCGGCCACATCGACAATGATCCTGCTGTTTTCGTCCCAGCCCAGGCGGGTTTTGGCAGTTACGGGCACTTGCACTGCATCGACAATGCGGCGGGTCATTTCTACCATTTTGGGTACGTCGAGTAACATGCCGGCTCCGGCCCCTTTCTTTACGATGCGTTTCATGGGGCAGCCGTAGTTGATGTCGATGAAGTCGGGCTGAAAGGTTTCGGCT
Organism: Roseimarinus sediminis; assembly: GCF_050433125.1. Classification (NCBI taxonomy): domain Bacteria; kingdom Pseudomonadati; phylum Bacteroidota; class Bacteroidia; order Marinilabiliales; family Prolixibacteraceae; genus Roseimarinus; species Roseimarinus sediminis. The sequence goes on from NZ_JBNPXV010000001.1 coordinate 490,198, forward strand.
ACTTTGGCTGCTTCAACCATCGAGTCGATCTGATGGCCAAAAATCTGAATGGCAACCGGACGGTCGAAATCGAAAAGCGTCATTTTCTGTTTGGTCTTCTTTACATCGCGTATCAAGGCCTCACTTGAAATGAATTCAGTGTACATTACATCGGCACCATATTTTTTGCACATGTACCTGAACGATTTGTAGGTTACATCTTCCATGGGAGCCAAAAAGAGCGGCAGCTTTCCTAATTCGATAGTTCCGATTTTCATGGCGCAAAAATAAAGAATTTATTTTATGCTGATCGACATGCTTAAGCCGGTGTGTTGAGGACTTACAGTCGGGAAGAAACGAATGCTGTTGTTGTCCCATTGCTTGCTGATAAAAATACCAATGGTGGTGCCAACGGCAGCACCCATCAGCACGTCGCTCGCCCAATGACGTTGGTGAACGATCCGTTGCAGGCCACCCAGTGTGGCCAGGCTGTAGGCTGTTACCGGTACCCAGATGCGGTCGCGATAACGATAGGCCACTACCGAAGCAGCAGTAAAAGCAGTAATGGTATGACCCGAGAAGAAGGAAGTACCATTGAAAAATGGCCCTTTCCAATCGTGTGGGTCGGTGGTACCCAGTGCATTGGGACGCTGTCGGCCGGCAGTAGACTTCACTGCGTGTACGACTACTGTACTAATCAGCAGGGCTTCAGCCATGATCACAGCGGTTTCAGTTGAATAGTTGTTTTTGCTGATCAGTCCGTGGGTCATCAGGGCCCCCATGGCAAGCAGCGGATAATAGTTGCCTGCTGGTTCGGCCAGCCAGAATAAGCGATCGATCGTTGAAGAACTGATGTTCCCTGTCGAATGGTAAATGGCTTCATCGCCCCGGGCTATGAGGAGTGAAGTAGCTGCTACCGTTCCTCCGGCCAGCAGCCATTTCCCGGTGCTCCAACGTGCCGGTGCTGTCAGCAAGGCCTTGCTGTCGGTAAGGCCATGACGAATCGTTTTACGAAACAGCAGACTGTCGCTTTCCTGGGCAAGAAGTTGAAAGCTTAACAGGATCAGCAGCAATGCAAAGACAGACTTCATAGCTTGTTTATTTTTTACTTTTTTCAGACATCAAATTTTTTGGCTTCTTCCCAGATTTCATCCATCTCAGACAGGCTCATGTCGTGCAATGAGCGGCCTTTCATAAGCGTTTGCTGTTCGAGGTAAGAAAAACGTCGGATGAATTTGATGTTGGTGCGTTCGAGGGCTGCTTCGGGATCGATTTCGTATAAACGTGCAGCATTGACCATGGAGAAAAGCAGGTCGCCGAATTCTTTTTCCATGTCACGCTGATTTCCTGCTTTCACTTCGTGTTCAAACTCGGCAAATTCTTCTTTTATTTTATCCCACACCTGTTCACGCTCTTCCCAGTCGAAACCTACGCCCCTTACTTTATCCTGAATGCGATGGGCTTTTACCAGCGCTGGCAATGAGCCTGGAACCCCTTCGAGCACCTGTTTTTGTTTTCGTCCCTTTTCTTTTAATTTGAGTGCTTCCCAGTTTTCGGCTACTTTTTGTGCATCAGCGGCATCGACATCAGCAAAAACATGAGGATGCCGAAAGATGAGCTTTTCACAAAGTGAGTCAATAACATCTGCTATATTGAAGGCCTTTTTTTCGTCAGCAATTTTTGCGTAGAACACAATGTGTAGCAGCAAATCGCCCAGTTCCTTTTTGAGTTCCTGCATGTCACCTTTCAAAATGGCATCGCCCAGCTCGTAGGTTTCCTCGATGGTTAAATGACGAAGACTCTCGAGTGTTTGCTTGCGATCCCAGGGGCATTTTTCCCTGAGTTCGTCCATGATGTTAAGTAAACGTTCAAACTGTTTAATTTTTTCGTCCATGGCTGATTGGATTAAATAAAAAAATCCTGTCTTGTTTTTCGACAGGATGATGATCAACTGTTGCTTTCTATTTTAGAACAGCCCGTGAATTTGTGCATCCACCCGATCGATGATTTTGCTGAGATCTTCGTTGTTGTTGTGAAAGTTCAGATCATCGACATTAACAATCAGCATCTTGCTGGCTTTGTATTTGCTGACCCATAGCTCGTAGCGTTCGTTGAGCATTTTCAGGTAGTCGAGGCGGATCGATTCTTCGTATTCGCGTCCACGTTGCTGAATCTGGTTGACCAATGTTGGTACCGAAGCCCTGAGATAAATGAGCAGATCGGGTGGCTGAATGAGTTCGACCATTAGCTGAAAAAGCGAGTGGTAATTGTTGAAGTCGCGGGTCGACATCAGTCCCATTTCGTGCAGGTTTGGAGCAAATATTTCAGCATCCTCATAAATGGTTCGATCCTGAATGACCGTTTTGCCCGACTTACGTATATCGACCACCTGTTTGAAGCGGCTGTTGAGGAAGAAGATCTGAAGGTTGAACGACCAGCGTTGCATGTCGTTGTAAAAATCGTTAAGGTAGGGATTGTCGTCAACCGTTTCGTAGTTGGGAATCCATCCATAATGTTTCGATAACAGCGTAGTTAAGGTAGTCTTCCCTGCGCCAATATTTCCGGCAATTGCAATGTGCATCTTGTATATTGATTTATTTTTTGCTGCGACTAAGGTAATAAATCAATGTATTGTCCGGTGAATTTAGTGCTTCTAAATCGCGATGTTTTTTATGTCAGCACTTGTGATGCGCTGTAGATAAGACTTTAAGACTTATTGATGAGTTCAAGCAGTGGGTCGAGGTACTCGCGGTTATTGGCAAGGCGTGGAATTTTATTCTGTCCCCCGATTTTTCCTCTTTGTTTCATCCATTCGTAAAAGGTCCCTTGTGGTGCTATTATGATTTCGAGACAGGTAAGCGTCATGTCTTTGTAGCGTTTGGCTTCGTAGTCGGAATTGAGTGACTGTAGCGCTTTGTCGAGTTCAGTGGCAAAGGCTTCGAGGTTTTCTGGTTCTTTTTCAAACTCAATGATCCATTGATGGCGTCCCTTGGAGCTGGTACCCATGAATACCGGACCGGCGGTAAATTCACTGATATTGGCACCGGTTCTTTTGCATGCCTCATCCAGTCCCTTTACTGCGTTATCAACAATCAGTTCTTCGCCAAACGCATTGATAAAATGTCGGGTTCGTCCTGTAATTTGTATTTTGAAAGGATATTTCGAGGTAAACCTGACGGTATCGCCTATGACGTAGCGCCACAAGCCGCCATTGGTTGAAATAACGAGTGCATAATTTACGCCTGTTTCCACCTCGTCCAGTGTAAGTGCCCGGGGGTTTTCGGTATGAAATTCACTCATGGGAATGAACTCGTAATAAATGCCGTTATCGAGCATCAGCAACATGTCGTCGGTTTCGGGGTTGGTCTGCATGGCAAAGAACCCCTCCGAAGCATTGTAAGTGTTGATGTAGCGCATGGTTTTGCTGGGAATCAGCTTTTCGTACTGTTCGCGGTAGGGTTCAAAGTTGATCCCTCCGTGAACAAAAACTTCGAGGTTGGGCCATACCTCCAGCAGGTTCTTTTTTCCGCTTACTTCAAGTATTCTTTTTATTAATACCAGAAACCACGAGGGTACGCCTGTTAAGCTGGTAATGTTTTCGTTGATGGTTGACTGAACAATCCTTTCAATTTTTTCTTCAAAATCGGGGATCAGTGCAATTTCGGCATCGGGTGTATTTTTGAAACGTGTAAGGAAGGGCAGGTTGTGTAACATCACTGCCGAAAGGTCGCCTGTACGGGTTTTGGCATTCATGGTACTTACCTTATGACTGCCACCGATGGTGAGGTTTTTTCCTTCGAAAAATTTTGAATCGGGGTTGCTTTTGATGTAGTGGGCAAATACATCGATCGATGCTTTGAAATGGCATTTTTGTAAGGCCTCGTTGCTTACGGGAATGAACTTACTTTTATCGCTGGTAGTCCCCGATGATTTGGCAAACCACTTTACCCTGCCCGGCCACAAAATATTTTTTTCGCCGACGATCATTCGTTCAATCCACCCTTTCAGCACTTCATAGTCGGTAAGCGGTACTTTTTCTGCAAAGTCAGCTGCTGATTTGATGTGACGGAAATCGTACAATCTGCCCCACTCTGTTTTGCGGGCTTTTTTAACAAGTTCTAATAGCACATTCTCCTGTTGTTCAACAGGATGTTTGCTAAAATATTCATATTTCTTGTAGCGACGCGTAAATATAGTTTCGATACTACGGTTGAATATCCTGGCCATGCGTTGAAGGGGTTTTAACCTTGTTTAAATGCTTGTGCAAAATAAGAAAAAAAAGACGTACTTTCATTTAGTTTGACAGTAAGCGCTTATTTTTGTATCAACTAAAGCTTTTTAGTCATGAATTATATCGATTATATTATTGTAATACTACTGGTTATTGCTGCAGTAAAAGGTGCTGTGAAAGGTTTTGTGTACGAGGTGTCCTCGTTAATTGCACTGATTGCAGGGGTGTGGGGCGCCATCAAATTTTCGGGTGCTACCGAAAGCTATCTGCTTAATCGTTTGAATTTTACCTCGCAGTACATCGACGTAATTTCCTTCATCATCACCTTTGTGCTGATCATTATTTTGGTTCACTTTATTGGAAAGGCGGTAGAAAAGGCGGTTGAATCGATTTCGCTGGGTGGATTAAACCGTGTACTGGGGCTGGTTTTTTCTGTATTGAAAACCGCCTTCATCCTCGGTATACTGGTGGTATTGATCCATAAAATTGATGAGACTATTTCCATCGTTCCCGAAGACGATATCGCCGAATCGAGGTTTTATGAACCATTGCGCGGACTGGCCGTAAGCACTTTTCCTTTTGTTCAGAGTTTAATTGAAGAAATGAAAGAAGATGACGGGGACCAGGATCGAAACAGCAGAAAGAGACGCACTAACGGAGCGAGCATTTAATTCGACAAAATCAATTTTGTGTGATGAAATACCAGCACATGGCCGGTTTCATTTTAAACACGTTGTATATTTTTGTACTTTTGCCCGCCATTGTATGGTTACTTCCATGCAATTTTTTTTGGAATTTGATATCAACTGAGGAAGCATGAATTTTATAGAAGAATTAAAGTGGAGAGGCATGATCCACGATATAATGCCTGGTACCGAAGAGCAATTAGCCAAAGAGATGACATCGGCCTATGTGGGCATCGATCCTACTGCCGATTCACTGCACATCGGGCACCTGGTTAGTGTGATGATGCTGAAGCATTTGCAGATTGCAGGTCATAAGCCCATAGCCCTCATTGGTGGTGCTACGGGAATGATCGGTGATCCCAGTGGGAAATCGCAGGAACGCAATTTGCTCGATGAGCCTACACTCCGTCATAATCAGGCCTGTATTAAGCAACAGCTCGAACGGTTTCTTAATTTTAGTTCTGATGCTCCCAATGCTGCTTTGCTGGTAAATAATTACGATTGGATGAAGGAATTTTCCTTCCTCGACTTCATCCGTGACATCGGTAAGAACATAACGGTGAATTACATGATGTCGAAAGACAGTGTAAAGAAACGTTTGGGCGATGAGTCAAAAACAGGCATGTCGTTTACCGAGTTTACCTATCAGTTGGTACAGGGCTATGATTTTCTGCACTTGTACAAAATGTACAACTGTCGCTTGCAAATGGGGGGATCCGATCAGTGGGGTAATATCACTACCGGTTCTGAGCTGATCAGGCGAAAAGAGCAGGGAGAAGCCTTTGCACTCACTTGTCCGCTTATCACCAAAGCCGATGGAAGCAAATTCGGTAAAACTGAATCGGGGAATGTTTGGCTCGATGCCAACCTGACTTCGCCTTATCAGTTTTATCAGTTCTGGCTGAATGTGTCTGATGAGGATGCACAGAAGTACATCAAAATATTTACACTTCTAAAAAGGGAAGAAGTAGAAGCACTTGTTGCGCAACACAATGAGGCGCCTCATCTAAGATTGCTTCAGAAACGACTGTCAGAAGAAGTGACCACCATGGTTCATTCGAAGGAAGCATTGGATGCCGCCATTGAAGCTTCACAAATTCTGTTTGGTAAAGGAACAGCCGACCAGTTACGAAAGCTCGACGAGCGTACTTTCCTGGCAGTTTTCGAAGGGGTTCCTCAGTTTACTGTGTCGAAATCGCAACTCGAAGCCGGTGTGCCTGTGATGGATTTGCTGACCGATTCGGCAGCCGTATTTCCTTCGAAGGGTGAGTTACGACGCACCATACAAGGGAATGGTCTGAGCATCAATAAGGACAAAATAAGCGATGTTGAATTAAATATTGATTCGAACTATCTTATTGGTAATAAGCATATTCTGGTGCAGAAAGGAAAGAAAAACTATTTTCTGTTACTGGCTGAATAATAAAAATATATTCCCAACGTTCAATTGTTTAGACTAACGAAACTTATTCATGGATAATTTTTTCGACAACAGGCGGATCCTTTCCTCCATCTGGAAATGGAAAACTCACCTCATTGTGATCATCACCTTAACGGTGGTGCTTTCTGCCATCATTTCAGGACCCTGGTTCATTACACCGAAATTTGAATCTTCTGCCAGGGTTTATCCGGTAAATATTACCGAAGCCAGTGAGGAATCGGAGAGTGAGCACCTGCTCGAATACCTTCGTTCGAACGACATCCGTTTCAGAATGATTGATGCTTTCAAACTCGATGAAGTGTACGATATCAGCCGTGATGAAAAACTATATCAAACCTGGATTCTTTACGAGTACGAACAAAATGTAAGCTACAAAAAAACCGAATTTGAGTCGATCGAGATTCAGGTATTGGATGAAGATCCGGTACGTGCACGCGACATGGTTGATTCATTGATTGTTTTTCTAAACGACAAATTATTGAGCGAACGCAATAAGAAGCACCTCGAATTTGCAAAGGTTTACAAGAAGGCACTGGATCAGAAGCAACATGAACTCGATTCATTGGGAGCTGTAGTTGACCAAATCAGGGCTGAAACCGGACTGATTGATTATTTTTCGGAAGCAACCACTGCAACCGAAGGCCTGTTGCAGGCTGCTGCCCGTGGAGGCGATCGTAAGCCTGCCCTGCAGGCAGTCGATAACCTGGTGAAATGGGGTGGTGTGCTGCGTGTTAATCAGGAACTGATAAAAGATTATGAAGTGGCAGCCGACACTTTGCGCCTTCGCTACGAAAGGGCTATGTCGAATGGAACAAAAGTCATTTCGCATACCCGCATTGTTGAACATCCTTTTGTGGCCGATAAAAAGGCGTATCCTATTCGCTGGCTGATTGTATTTTTATCGACAGCTGCGGCAGGTTTTGTTTCATTAATTACCGTATTGCTGATCGACTATTTTCGTGAATCTAAGCCGACTTTATAGACAAATCCCGGATAAATGGATCAGGCTCTTCCTGTTCTATTCTTTTTCACTGGCATTTGTGCTGCTGAACGCATGGCTGGTGCTCAAAAAAGACACTTTGCTGGGTGTGCTGTTTCCGGTCTTGCTCATGGTATTGGTCACTGCCCTTTTCTCTTATCAAAAATTGATATGGCTGGTCATTTTGCTTACACCGCTGTCGGTACCCCTGAAAAAGCTGTATTACGGTTTGCCCTTCGACATGTTTATTCCAACAGAACCTTTGCTTGCCGGTATCTTAATACTGTTTTTAATTTCGATTGCCCGGGGGCAACGGCTCGATTTTCGACTGACAAGGCATCCGGTGGCGATTGCCATTTACTTCTATCTGGCCTGGATGTTGCTTACCGTGGTTAGCAGTACACTGCCCCTGGTTTCGCTTAAATTTGTTCTGGCCCGTATTTGGTACGTTGTTATTTTCTTCTTCTTACTAACGGTTATTTTCAGAAAACAGGAGAATATTTCAAAGTTTGTTTGGTTTTACACAGCTGCCTTTGTTCTGGTCATTATTTACACCTTGGTCAGGCACACGGGGTATGGACTGAATAATCACAAAGCGGCCCACTGGGTGATGACTCCCTTTTTCAACGATCATACCTCGTATGGGGCCGTACTGGCCATGTTCATTCCCTTTTTAATCGGCTTTTCATTTGCACGCTGGATTCCTGTGCGTAAGCGCGTTTGGATTTGGGCCTTGTTGCTGTTTTTTGTGGCAGCCGAAATCTTTTCCTATTCGCGGGCGGCATGGCTCAGTTTGATCGTATCGTTTGGTGTATGGGGAATTATGCGTTTACGCATCCGTTTTAAAACACTTATGATTACCGGTGTGTCGATTCTGGCTATTGCATTTGTATTTCAAAAGCAGCTGCTGATGAAATTAGAGCAAAATTCAACCGATTCGTCGAGTAACCTGATGGAGCACGTTACCTCAATGACCAATATCTCGACCGATGCGTCGAACCTTGAACGGATTAACCGCTGGCAGTGTGCCTTGGCCATGTTTAAAGAAAAGCCTGTACTAGGCTGGGGCCCCGGCACCTATGCCATGAATTATGCACCTTTTCAGCTTACACGGCAACGAACCATTATCAGTACCAACTCAGGCGACGGAGGAAACGCACACAGCGAATACCTGGGTTCGATGGCTGAATCGGGGCTGCCCGGACTCATTACACTGCTGGCCCTGCTTTCAACGGTGTTGTATACCGGTATCAGGGCTTATACACGTTCAGAAGATCAGCGCATTAAAACCATTCTGATGGCATCGGTCATGGCGCTCATTACCTACTATACGCATAGCTTTTTGAATAATTTTCTTGATACCGATAAGGCTTCGGTTCCTTTCTGGGGATTTACCGCCATCATTGTTGCACTCGACATTTATACCCGCGAGGAAAAAAAGAAGGCACTCAAAGTATCTTAAGCGCCCCGAATCTTTAGTTTCAATTTTTATTTTTCGTAAACCAGCGTACCTATTTTTCCACCGGTAAGTACCTTTTTCAGATTGCCGGGTGTATCCATGTCGAACACCACGATGGGCATTTTGTTTTCCTTGCACATGGTGGTAGCTGTGAGATCCATTATTTTCAGTCCGCGCTGGTAAACCTCGTCGTAGGTAATTTTGTCGAATTTTTTAGCCTGTGGATTTTTCTCCGGGTCATCATCATAAATACCATCCACCCGTGTACCTTTCAGCATCACATCGGCACCCATTTCGATGGCCCGTAAAGCCGAGGCGGTGTCGGTGGTGAAAAAGGGATTACCCGTTCCGGCAGCCATGATGGCCACTTCGTTTTGCTTTAAAGCATCGATGGCCTTGGCTTTTGAGTACATTTCACCAATGGGTTCCATGCGTATGGCTGTAAACAAGCGGGCGGTAACTCCTTTCTTTTCAAGTGCCGATTGCAGTGCCAGGCTGTTGATGACTGTAGCCAGCATGCCCATTTGATCGCCTTTAACGCGGTCGATTCCCTGGGTAGCACCCTTCAGTCCGCGGAAAATATTTCCACCACCAATTACAATGCCTACCCTGATTCCGGTTTCAACAACTTCTTTAATTTGTCCGGCATAGCTGTTCAGTTTTGCACTGTCGAGGCCATAACCGGCATCTCCCATTAACGACTCTCCCGAGAGTTTAAGCAATATCCGTTTGTAAGGATTAATAATCATATGCTTCGATTTTTTACAAATTTAAAGATTTTCAATGAGCATTGCCCAACAAAGTAGGCAATAAGCTGGTACTTGTTCTTCTAAAGCGCCTTGAAAACGGCTTTGATTGCCGTCGCCTGCTCGCTGTGATTTACCATGGGACGCGGATAGTCCAGGTTTGCATGTGGCTTCGATTCAAGCTGATGAATTGCTTCGGCTGACAGTTTTCTTAGCTCGGGGACCCACTTTTTAATGTAAATGCATTGGGGGTCAAATTTTTTCTGCTGGCTCCAGGGATTAAAGATTCTGAAGTAGGGCTGGGCATCGCAGCCGGTAGAAGCAGCCCATTGCCAGTTGCCATTGTTGATTGCCGGATCGTAGTCGCTCAGTTGCTGTGCAAAATAACGCTCACCCCATTGCCAGTCGATGTGCAGGTCCTTGCACAGGAACGAAGCCACAATCATGCGAACACGGTTGTGCATATAGCCCGTTGCATTCAGTTCGCGCATTCCCGCATCGACAATCGGAAAGCCGGTTGTACCCATGCACCAGCGTTCGAACTGTTCTTCATTGTTGGTCCACCCAATGTGCTCGTATTTGCTTTTGAATGCGCGACCCAACACGTGGGGGAAGTGCCAGACAATGTGGGTGAAGAAGTCGCGCCAGTACAATTCGTTGATCATCGGATGATCCTTACCGAAAAAGGAAAGTACTTTATGGTAGCTTTCTCGCACCGAAATGGTGCCAAATTTATGGTGGGCCGACAAATAGCTGGTACCCCAAACTGCAGGCAAATCGCGTTGCGTGGCGTAATCGGCGAGCTTTTCAATGTGTTCAAGCAATTCGAGCCCTTCGCTTCGTCCGCCATTTAGCAGCAAGCCCGGGTTTTTGCTTTTCAGCAGCGATTTGGGGTCGTTTAAGACGGATGGACTTTGAATGTCCTGCTTGTAATAGTTTGAATACAGGTTGTATAAGGGCTCCGAAACAGCATGCTGTCGTGCCTTTTTCATGAAAGGTGTGAAAACCGTGTACGGTGTACCATCGTCCTTGTGTACCGTTTCGGGTTCGTTAAGCAGGGCATCGCCAAACACATTCAGTTTGACCTTGTAGTTTTGACAAACCTTTGCTATGGCTTCATCGCGGCCTCGGCTGAAAGGGGTGTAGTCGCGGTTGAAATACAGGGCATTGGGTTTTACGCTTTCAATCAATTCCTGAACTACCTCATGGGCAAGGCCTTTAAAGAAATATAAGCGGGAGCCTTTTGCTCTTAGCTTCTGATCGAGTTCGAGCAGCGAGTTGATCATGAACTGGAAAGAATGCTTACCCCGGTAGGGATGGTCGAGCTGCCTTTCGTCAAAAATAAATGCCGGAATTACCTGCTCCGATTGTTCGAGAGCAGCCATCAGGGCCGTGTTGTCGTTTAGCCGAAAATCGCGCCTGAAGATATGAATGGATAAAGAAAATGGTTTCATGCTACAAAAACATGAAACCATCTTCTTATGTTTAGTAATTTGATTTATTGTTTTACCAGGCGCTTGATGAAGCTTCCTTCTTCGCTGTCGACTTTCAACATATAAATGCCCTTACTGAGCGATGACAAGTCGACGCTCTCGCTGGTAGCCTCCAACTTCCGGATGAGCAATAAGCGGCCCGATAAATCGAAAATTGAGAGGGACCGAAGCTGCGATTCACCGGAGATGCTAAGCTCTTTGTTTACCGGATTGGGGTAAATGGTGAATTGTGCTGAAAGCAGTTCGTTAACGGCAGTGGGAATGCTGTTGGCATAAACAGCTTCGACCTCGTGATAGTACAATTCGGCCAGGAGCTGGTCGTAAATAATCAGGGTATTCTCATCGTTGCGGCTTTCGGCCGATGCGCTCCAGTTGTGCGTTCCGGTCAACACCAGCGGGTCTGATTCGGGATGCAGGTAATCGGCTACAAGGTATTTATGATGAACCGTGGTATTTTCGGGCCACGACAAGCCATCGGCATTGGTGTAGTCAACTACATCGATACCGGCAGCCTGTAGCTTTTCATATTCACTTCCCGAATAATCGACATAGTCGATTACTCCCTTAATGTTAACGCCCCGTTTATGAGCATCGATCAGTGCAGCTCCAATCCCATCGGAAGTAAAGGCCATGATGTTGAAGGCAATTTCGTGGTTGGCCGAGTTAATGGCATCAATGATTTTGCTTTCGGTGTTATCGGAAGGCGAAAAGTACAATTCAACCCGTTTGCCGTTGATGCTGAACAAATGGGGTGTATTGTCGGCTTTGTTTGAAGCAAAACGGCTTTTTTCGTAATCGGGTGCTGACTGGGGACCACCCCACATCTCGTTGAACTCGGCAGTATACGCCTTGGCCAGTGACTGATCCTGAATGGTAATCAGGTTGTTGGCATCGAGTACCAGGTTGTTGTAGGTCCAGTTAGTTGAACCGGTTAGTACCCCGCTGTTGTTTTCGCTCGCAGCATCGACTACAATGAATTTGTGGTGCATAATTCCGTCGGTATTCCCCCACATCACCTGTGCATTTTCAAGCATTTCGGTAAAGAAGGCATCATCCGAATCGTTGTCGGTAATGATCCGCACCTGCACACCTGAACTCGCCTTCGCTTTGATGGCATCAAAGATCTTCTGATTGGTATCATCACTTTCGGGACTGTGGTTTTTTACATCGTAAATGGCGATGTCGAGCGTTTGTTGTGCCTTGTTGATAAAGGCTGCAATGGAGTCGGCAATGTGCTTTGTATAGTAGCTTTCATCGGCTCCGGTGTATGTTGTTGTGAAGTTGTCGGGACTGGTGAATACTACCTTGATTTCACCGCTTGAATTCGAAACGGTGGTAAAGGCACTTAGCACTGGTCTTGTGGTATCGCTACCGGCCACCGAAAATGCCTTGGTGTAGTAGAGTTCGCCGGGATTGAGGTTCTGCAAAACGATTTCATGCTTCGTACTGTTGTTCTGAAGGCTTACACTTTCGCTGAGTAGGTCGGGCGAGATTCCGTAATGTACTTCAGAACTTGCTTCAACATTGGTTTCCCATTTCAGGGTGATTGACGTTTTATCGGGATCAAGCTGGTAGGGATTGCGCACAAAATAAAGCGCACTGTTTATTTCGATATCGGCCGCATTACGCGGAGCTATTTTATAAGCGCTGTAGGTATAATGCATGATGCCGGTAATATCATACTTGTCCCCTTCGGTCGATGCAAATTTGTAAAAGATTTCATCAACTGCCAGCGGCCCGCTTCCGTCGTTTATTTCCCATTCGCCATAGCCAATGTCGGAGTTGGTGCAGGTGCCTGCAACTACTTTTACAAGCATTCCTTCGTAAGCTTCGGGTGCCTCGTGACCAGTTGAAATGATAATTGGTTCGGGCAATTCGTTTCCTGTTGAAATAATTTCGAAGGCAGAAACTGCTTCAATTTCGGTTAAATCGTAGTATTCCTTTGCTTTCCCGGTGAGTTGCACTTCGTCGCCGGGATTGGGCATGGGCGAACGATTGAGGTCGTATATAAAAACGCCCGACCAGGCGCTGTCGGCATCCTGTAAAAAATAACCGGCACCGCTTTTTGCTGCCGTTACAATGCCCTTAATTGTGACTTCCTGTCCTGCATAAGGCGAAGCAGCCTGCTGTCCCTGAACTTTGGCAATGGCCAGCACCTGTGCATTTGCGCCGAAGGTGTAAAGCAGTAGCAGGGTAAATAGAATAAAACGCAACATGGTAAAAATATTTTCTTATTGAACAACTACTCTTTGATGATACCGGGCTTCTTTTCCCACAACATGAAGGAGATAAATTGCGGCTTGTTTACCAAGTGAAATCGTGTTTTGTTGCTTGTTAAAAGGAATAACAGCAAGCAGGCGGCCACTGATATCGTAGACTTCGACCCGTTCAACGGGTTCGTTGGCAGCAACAGTAAAAACACCGTCATTCGATGGATTCGGGTAAATCTTTAGCTTCCCGGCCGTAAATTCGTTTACCTTGCTAATGAGCGATTCAAATTCGATGAGCTGGTTGTCGATGGCATTGCCCATCTGATCGGTAACACCGTTGACCGTCAGGCTGTGGTTGCCAATCGATAAGCCGGTAACGTTTAGTATCACTGTTGTTCCTTCGGAATAACGGAAAGCAGACAAAACGGTGATTCCACTGCTGAAAACATAATTTTCGACCTGCTCCGAAGTGGTTTTTTCAACCCTTTCGTTAAAATCGATCGTGATCCAGTCCTTATCGAGTATGGCAACTTTTGTTACCACTGGTGCGATGGTATCATTCCCCTGGGTAAAATCGTCCATGCTCCGGACGAGCAGCTGATACGTATCGTTGTACTGACTAACAACGCCTGTAACATCGACCACGCCGTAGGGGATGGTTTCGCCAACCAGTCGTGAACCGTATCGTGAGTAAACGGTAAGGCTGCCTGTTTCGTCGCTAAAAGTATAGGAGGCGTTATCATCGGGAACAATGGTTCCTGCATCGTCGAACGAAACATCTTTAATGGTCACCAGCATTCCTTCGTAGGCTTCCGTAATTTCGTTCACTTTGAGTGCGCTTGCTTCATAAGCTTTGTTGGACTTCACGTTGTGAAAATAACTGACATTCGAAAGTTCTGTCAATCCGTTGTATTCCACTATGTCACCTTCAACAACAATGCTGTCGCCAACATAACCGGTTTCGTTGGACCCAAAAACACAAAGCCCGGAATACGGTCCGCTTCCATTTTGGATGTACACCGAATTATCGAGGTTGGCCACTACGCGCCCTGAAACAATTACTTTGTTTCCAAGCAGTGGGCTTTCGTTGCCTGTGCCCTGTACTGTTGCAACAGAAGTCAGTTGCGCTGCTTCAATGGTGCGGGGCAATTCGATGCTCGTGTGCCTGACGTATGCTTCACCATTAATTGTGGCCATTAATTTTACATGAACCAAAGTTTCTTCGGTAAAGCTACTTAAATCAAGGGTTGCATTCTTTTCTCCCGGGTTGTTGTCAAGTTGAAGCGAAATGTCCTCTTCACCGTAGGTTGTACTTAGGGTGACAAAAAGTTCATCGACGGGTGCATCGGCAAGGAGCTGAAACGACAGTTGGGCTGTTGAACCGGCAAGCGGCAGCTCAGGACTGAGTTCCAAATGCTCAAACTGAACGGGAGCTGCTTCGGCATTGGCCCAGATTAAATCGGCCAGTTCAGGCATGTCGATAAAAGGATTACGGTTTTGCTGAATGGTAAAGAGGCGTTCGTTCCTCCGGCGTTCGAAATCGCTTGGTGGAAACTGGCGGTTCCATTCGAGCAGTGTTGCCAGGTCGCCATGTTTGGGTGTTGGATAAGTATTCACGCCATTTACAACTTCGAGATCGATTTCATCATTGGTGCCTTCGTAGCGGGTAGCCATGTAAAACAGTATACGGGCTACCTGGCCTTTGGTGGCATCGCCGGGTTCCCAGGTGCTGGCATTGTACCAGCACTCAGTGGCTTCGGGATGTTGGGTTCCGTTGGGCTGAACAATGCCAAAATCCTTGTTGCTTCGATCCATGTTCACCGAAGCATCGGCAGGACGGAGGTTAAAGGCATCGCCGTCCATGGGACGCTTTCCTGAAAAATCACCATGCGATTTGGCCCAAACATGTTCCCGGTTGATAAAATCGCCGCCTGAGCCATATGATTCGGCACTTTGCGAGCGTTGGGTGTAAAACAGGATCACATTGTTTTCGTTTTCAGGATCGGCATCCGAATAATTAATCAGGTAGCGTGCCTGGCTGTACGAAAAATCGACATGATCGTTGATGATTTCGTGCAATTGTGTTTTCAATGCTTCGCCCTTAAGCCCCGAAATACCATTGTAATAAGCTGGTGGCTGGGTAAAGGCTAAGCTTGAAAGAAGTAAGAAAAGGGATGCGAATATTGTTCTTATCTGCATTAGAAAAACATTTTTAAACTGAAATTATAGGTGCGACCAAGGCCAAAGAATACCGATGCCGACTTTGCATCATAATCGGTATAGTTTACATCGTTGTAGTTGTCGTTGTTTTGTGCCCTTACGATGCGTTTTTTATCAAGTACGTTCAGCACGTTGGCCCTGAACTGAAAGCGCTGGTCAAAGAGTTCGAAACGATAGCCTGCATGAAAATCGAAAATCAGGTAAGCCGGAATTCGCCATGAATCGCGGGCATTGCCATGTTCTCCGGTTGCTTCATCGTACCATTCGTACGAAGCAGGTGTTCCATCGAGCGAAATGGGATCAAACTCGGCATAGTAATCGGCGAAATAGGTTACGCGGGGTTTGAAATACAAACCTTTGACGGGTTCCCAGCGGATTTCTCCGGCGACTTGTGTTTGAGCCGAGTTGCCTACGTGTACGCCGGTTGCATCGAAAAAGCGGGAAGCAATTAAGTTTTGGTTGTCATCATAAATCCTTACGGTGTCTGATGAGTTCCAGCGCCAGTCGCCCAGCGATACCAAACCCTGAATGTCGATCTGTTCATTCACCTTAAAAATGAAATCGAGTTCCACTCCTTTATGAAGCGCATCCATTCCGTTGATATTAAGAGAGAATTCTTCAAATTCGCCCGGCGATGTTTCAACGGCTACCTTTCCTGCACTATCCATTGGTTTGTTTTCCCATATCGTATAATAGGCATTCAAATTGGCCGAGAAAATGGTGCTGTTATAGGAATAACCCAGTTCAAAGGCTTTTACAATTTCGTTGTCGGTATTGAAAAAGGATACATTGTCGTATGCATATACATTGTTGAAGCGTGGCGCTTTGCTGAGGTAGCCAAGATTTACAAAGGCGTTCATCCGTTTGCTAAAGTTGTAGTTGGCACCGCCTTTGGCCGTATACCCCGGAAACCACTTCCAACCGGTAAATTCAACCAGATTTCCATCGATGGTTTCGTAGGTAAAGCCATCGCGTTGTTCTACGTTTCTTGTTTTACGCATCACGATGTAATCGGATCGTTTATAACCTGAGTTGGATAGCGTAAGGTTTATAAAAGAGCTTAGAATATCGGTTTTATGTTCCCATTGGCCAAACAATCCGCCCCAGCGAACAAAGCCATCGTTGTGGTAGTTGTTTTTGTCGCCGTCCTTTAACATGTATTTCGATTTGGTGGCATCGTCCCAGTCGGTGATGTAGTCGAAAACAGCATAGTCGGCACCCATTAGGTCGTACACTTCTTCGTAATGAATTCCACGGTAGTTTCTCAGGTCGATCCCTCCCGAGAAAGTATTTCTATCGTCGATCTCATAATTCAAAGTCGATAACAAACCTAGCCAGCGGTGAGAATTAACGCGACGAACCATGTAGTTCGAGGCCGCATGCAACTCATCATCAAAAAGCTGGTTGATGGAACCCTCGGAGATGTTTCGGTCGTAAATCGACTGGAAGTTCATTTGTCGGGTTTCGGGTAGAAGGCTGGGAGTTGCTTTTGCTCTGATTCCGCCGCCGTTACCGATCGATAGGTAAGCAATGTTCGAGATGAACAGCTTGTCGTTTACATTCCACGAATCTTTTAAGGTGAACTGAGGTTTATGGTATTGATTCACGCGCTCGGAGAAAGGTTGAGCCACGGCATCGGGATTGTCTTTGGTACGTGCCAGATAGCCCCAGTGCTGGTTGTAGCGGACTCCCATCGGGGTTGCGGCTTCGATGGCTTCTTCGGGTACACCCAGTTCGCGGGCCATCTCGGCATCATAGCTTTGTATGGTTAGCATGTATGAGCGTTGCGCATGCGATTGCGGTGCGCCATAACCCGAGAGTGAAAGCGTGTGCTTGCCCAGTCGTTTGTCCACTTTGAAATAGTAGAAGAAGCCTTTGGTCCAGGTTTGATCGACCCAGCCATTGCCCTGTTTGTAGGACCCGGCTGCTGACAGCGCCCAGCCATTGCCTATTTCACCGGTCGAATAACCCAGATCGGTACGGATGTAACCGTCGGAGCCCATTTCCTGTTTAATGCTTCCGCCCTTGCGGGTATCCATTCCTTTGGTAATGATGTTGATGGTACCACCCACCGACGGGAGGGCCAGCTTTGAGGCACCCAGTCCGCGCTGTACCTGAATGGAACGGGTAACGGCATCAAGCCCAAACCAGTTCGACCAGTACACATGGCCTGTTTCCATGTCGTTCACCGGAACACCGTCGAGTAAAACGCCCACGTTACGTGAACTGAAACCCCTGATGGTTACCTGTGCATCGCCGTCGCCACCGCCTTCGGTGGTGGCGTAAACGCCCGGTGTTGAGTTGAGTACCATGGGGATGTCCTGGGCTGCAATAACCTCCTGGAGTTTTTCGGGTGTTAAGGTGGAGAAGGCTACGGGGGTTTCACGCGAACGCGCCACGTCGGCCACCACCCTGATTTCGTCAATCTGAAGTTTTGTTTCAAGTGCGAAATTGGCCTGTACATTGCTGTTATTTACCGTAAGCTGTTTTTGCTGGTCTTCATAGCCCACATAGGAGACAGTAAGTGTGTAGTTTCCATTTCTGACATTGATGGTATAGTAGCCATCGATGTTGGTCACTGTTCCCATGGTGGTGCCATCGATGAGCACATTGGCTCCGATGAGGGTTTCACCTGTTTCGGCATCACTCACTACACCGCTGATGCTGTGCTGGGCCATTCCATACAGCGATAAGGCAGTGAACAGGGTAATCAATAGTGTTCGTATCATTTTTTATGAAGTTGTTTAAGAAAAAAATAGGTCTCCGATTTTTCGAAAACCTATTTCTATATTCAATTTCTTATTAATTCCGGATGAAACGTTTGTGATCGGTGCTCCGATCGGCGTATTCAATTTGAAGCAGGTAAACACCTTTTTTAAGCTGTGAGGCGTCGAAGCGCACAAGGTTTTCATTGTTAACCGCCTGAGAATAGCTCAGCTGACCTGCTATATTTACAACACTTACCCTGCTGATGGCTTTTCCGGCACTGATGTTCAGCATTTGGTCGGAAACCGGGTTGGGGTAGATGTTTAGCTGCTTGCCGGAAGTAAAATCGTTGGCCGATACTTGTACATCGGAAAGGATGGCCAGAACGGTGGTCGATTCCGACTCGGTATAACCATCGTTTACCGTAACGTCGATGTAAAGGGTGTCCCACTCGCTTTCGAGCAGCGCCGCAGCATCAATCAGTTTGATCTCGCCGCTTGCACGATCCATTTTAAAGGGGGTGCGACGGGCATCGTTGCTGTCGTAGATGAAATTACCTGCATTGATGTAGTAACGAAGCTGGTCGTTTTCGGCATCGTTGGCTTTAACCACACCAAGTACTGCATCGTTTTCAGCCTGCTTCCAGATTTTGAACTCAAATTCATTGGATGTAAAAACAGGTGTTGCATTGTTGGGTGAAACATCACTCTTGTGCCAGCCCAGGTGGTTGAAGGTGTTGGCTGAGAGTGAATCCCACTGTTCGAGTGGATTAAACATGGACGGGTTTTCTTTTACACCTTCAATCACCGAAGATTTACGGTAGAGGGTATGATCGGCAGTAACACCAATTCCGTCGCCTGTGAAATAAGGGGCCGTATCGGTCCAGCACTCAACGGGGCGGTCCGATCCGGGCAGGGCAGCTGCCGAAGGGCTTGGAGCTCCCCAGCGGGCGAACAGGTCGACCAGGGTTCCGTTGGTTTTTTCGAGGGCCATGGCATCGTTGCCGTTATGGTACAGTGTGTTGCTTACACTGTAGTTGGGGCACAGAAAAACATCGGCACGGTCCTGCAACTGTTCCCATACCGGGGCATTCTGACCCGTTCCGGCGGGATCGCGCTTGTCTAAAACGCACACATAGGTTTTATGAGGTTGCAGATCAACATTTGGCAGTACAATTTTCCAGTCGTTTTCGGCCGGCGGGATGTCTTCACCATTGCCATAGCGCACCAGCTGGTAGCCCGACAGGTTGATTGCATTGGATGTTGGGTTGTAGATTTCTATCGCTTTGTTGTTCGACCATCCTTCGACATACTCCGAAATGATCAGATCGGATTGAGCTTTCAGACCTGCCGATACCATCAGGCCAATAACAATAAGTAGAATTTTATTCATCATATCACGTTTTTTTATTCTGTAAAAGTTTTTTCAAAATTAGAATTAATCTTTAAATATTTCCTGTTTTTTCTCACTTTCCAAACTTTAACAATTGATTCAGATCAGCTTAACAATTTAGAAAAAGCAGCTTCAAAAAACCAGTTTTTTTTAAAGAAACTGTACAAGAACAGCATTTGGTAAATTTTGGTGAGGATGTGTTCCTCTTCGGTTTTGTTAATCGGTTAAAAGACATGCAACTAAGGGTTTTAATAAAGATTAAAGAAATTAAACACACATTATCTGATACTATTGCGATATTTGAAGGATCAAAGCTGTGATGTCATGAACAAAATTTTCTTCTTCCTTCTGTTTCTGAGTCTTATCGTCATTCGGGTTGATGGACAGGAGTTGGTGAACGAACCCTTGTATAAAGCTGATGTTGACTATCATACCATAAATTTCGGTGATGCCTTCGACCAACAATTTTTTTCTGCCTTTTATCCGGGAGCCGGAAAGGCCGAGGCCTTTGGTCGTCAGCTTTTTCAGCTTTATTCGGTACCCGAGAGCTTCACTTTTTATCGCGACTCGCTTAGCTCACAGCAAAGTTTTCATTATTATGCCAGTCCCAATTTCTATTTCTTCCGCAATGACCGGCCACTGTACTTTAATGCCGGTTTTCATTTCAAAAATATCTTCGGCTGGGATCGTGTCGATCCGTATTTGTTTTCGGCAGGCGGCTTGAGTACCGATTATGAGTTTTCAGATGAAAAAATTCTGAAACCCGGCACAGGAAAGCCTGCACTGTACTTCGAAATGGGAGCGGGCGTAGAATACAAAGCCGATGATGGAAAGTACATTTTTCTGCAGTCGTCGGGAATGTTTCGTAATATGACACCCATCGGCAACAGGCAACTGGGTGGTGTCAGAATGAAGTTTTAAAGGCTGTAAGTCATCATGGTTCTTAAGACCAGGCAGTTTCAGGCTTGTTGTGTGTATTTGCAGGGAGAAATCCCGCTTTTGTAACAATCGGATTGATTTGTCTGTTATTATTACGTAATGATTTTATAAATTTGCAGCCTGTTATTGAAACAAGGAGGAGAAAGCATGCTCAGCAACGAAATAACCATGAAGCTTGAAACAGATGGCTTCATTGATGAAGCGATTCCCAAAGGACTGAATCTGGTTGAAGAAATCAAACGGCTCAAGAAAGAAAAGAATGCCGTAATTCTTGGTCATTATTATATTGAAGGAGAATTACAGGATATTTCCGATTTTGTGGGCGACAGCCTGGCGCTGGCGCAGGAGGCGGCGCGCACCACGGCTGATGTCATCGTATTTGTGGGTGTGCACTTTATGGCAGAAACAGCCAAAATTATCAATCCTTCGAAGAAAGTTTTGCTGCCCGACCTGAAAGCCGGCTGCTCGCTGGCCGAATCGGCTCCAATTGATCAGTTCAGGGAATTCAAGGCAAAATATCCCGATCACAAGGTAATCAGCTACATCAACTGCACCGCTGATCTGAAAACCGAAACCGACATCGTTTGCACCTCGTCGAATGCCGTGAAAATTGTCAACAGTTTTCCCGAAGATGAAAAACTGATTTTCGGACCCGATAAAAACCTGGGTAACTACATCAATTCCCTGACCGGTCGTTCTATGGTTTTGTGGGACGGTGCCTGTATGGTTCATGAGCAGTTCTCGGTGGAGAAAATTGTAAAGCTGATGGAACAATATCCCGATGCCGAGATGATTGCTCATCCCGAGTGTGAAAAGCCCCTGTTGCTGCTGGCAAAATACATTGGATCGACCTCGGCACTGTTGGATTATGTACAGAAAAGTAAGGCGCAGAAATTTATTGTGGCCACCGAAAGCGGCATTCTTCACCAGATGAAGAAGGCTTGTCCCGATAAGCTGTTTATACCGGCACCTTCGAACGATTCGACCTGCGCCTGCGACGATTGCACCTATATGAAACTGAACTCGATGCGGAAGCTTTATCTGTGCATGAAGAACGAGCTGCCCGAAGTGCAACTGAGCGACGAGGTGATTGAAAAGGCGCGGAAGCCCATTGAGCGGATGCTGGCGATTTCGTAGGTAAGACGCGAAGAAAAGGATCACGCGGAGGCACGAAGACGCGAAGGAATGGATCACGCAAAGGCGCTGAGGCGCGAAGAAATGGATCACGCCAAGACGCAAAGGCGCGAAGAAATGGATGACGTGAAGACGCAAAGGGAAGAGTCACGCGAAGATGCAGAGACGCGAAGAAATGGATGACGTGAAGACGCAAAGGGAAGAGTCACGCGAAGATGCAGAGACGCGAAGAAATGGATCACGTGAAGAGGCCAAGACGAAAAGGGGAATTAATTTTCCTTAGCGCCTTGGCGGCTTAGCGTGAGTATACTCCTGGTGGGTTTATAGCTTGTTCACAATTCTGCTTATACCATCTTTGATTAGTTTTTCATTGAAGTTAATCAGAAGCCCCAGTTTTTTATCGGCTATTTTCAGATAGGTTAACAACTGTTTGGGATGTACCGGTGCGAGATGTTCAACTGATTTTAATTCAATTATAACTTTGTTTTCGACAAGCAGGTCGGCCCTAAAACCCATGTTGATTTTTATACCATCCCAGAAAACAGGGATGATTTTTTGTTTTTCTACATTCAGGCCTTGCCTGACGAGCTCATAATACATGATTTCCTCATAAACCGATTCCAGTAAACCCGGACCCAGTTTTACGTGAATGTCAAAAGCGGTGTTTACAACAATTGTTGCAATTTCATTTTCAGTCATGATGGATTTGCTCGTTCTTTATTCTGTAAATATTCCGAACCAGCCCTTGCATTTTTCCGTGAAGACGATCACTTTTGGAGACCAGTAAACACATTTTCCGGATTCACCGATGGTTTTTCCGAAGCTGACGATGCGTTTTTCGGGCTTGCTTTTGTCTTTCGGAGTAGACGAAGGTTTTTCCGGGATTACTCTTTGTTTTTTCACGAAATAGCATGTTAATATACGTTATATTAAGCTAATAGTCAAGGGGCTTACGATCATTGGAAGTAAAAGGCGCGAAGAAATGGATCACGCGAAGGCGCAGAGACGCTAAGAAAGGGATCACGCGAAGGCGCGGAGACGCAAAGAAATGGATCCCGCCAAGACGCGGAGGCGCGAAGAAATGGATCACGCGAAGACGCAGAGGCGCGAAGAAATGGATCACGCGAAGACGCAGAGGCGCAAAGAAATGGATTACATCAAGATGCAAAGGGGAATTAATTTTCCTTTGCGTCTTAGCGGCTTTGCGTGAGTTACCTCCTGGCGGGTCTACAGCTTTTTTATTATATCTCCGGCACTATTCACAGCCCGGTCGAAAGAATCGTGTATGTTACTTTTGCCAATCAGACTACTGATTTGAGCACGGTCGAGTTCGGCTTTAACCCCCGGGTTGACCCCTGAAAGGATGATGTGAGTGTCGTTGTGGATGAGCTGTTTAATGGCTGATTTAAAATTCTGCAAACCGGTTGCGTCGATAAAGGGTACATGGCGCATTCGAATAATCAGGACCTTCGATTTGCTGCCTGTGCTTTTTAACACCTCGACATATTCTTTGGCTGAAGCAAAAAAGAATGGCCCGCTGATTTCGTAAACCGATATTCCCTTGCCCAGTTTTGAATAGTCGTCGAGCACGTCGCTGTCGACTTCGCGGTTGAGCGCCTGCAGGCTGGTGTCCGACATACGTTTCATGAATAATAGTGCCGACAATACCACGCCCACCTCAATGGCAATGGTCAGATCGACCAGCACGGTGAGGAAAAAGGTGGTGAGCAGCACCAGTTTATCAAACCACGAATTTTTAAGGATAGAACGAAAGGTTTGCCATTCGCTCATGTTGTAGGCCACTACGATGAGTACACCTGCAAGGCACGACATGGGGATGAGCTTTGCCCAGCGGCCAAAAAACAGCATGATGAGCAGGAGCGTAAGCGCGTGAATTATTCCGGCAATAGGGGTTCGGCCCCCGTTTTTTACATTGGTGGCAGTGCGGGCGATGGCTCCGGTAGCAGGAATGCCCCCAAAAAACGGGGTAACAATATTGGCAATTCCCTGGGCAATCAGTTCGGTATTCGAGCGGTGATTTCCGCTGATCATCCCGTCGGCAACCACTGCCGAGAGCAATGATTCGATGGCTCCCAGCAGGGCAATGGTCAGGGCGGGGGCAAGGTAATGTTGCAACTGGCTCCATTCGAAATGTGGCAGGGTGAATTTAAACTGATTGGGAATTTCGCCAAAAAAAGTGGCAATGGTGCTTACTTCCAAACCGGCCAGCTGAACAACCAGGGTTAGAACAACAATGGCGATGAACGATCCGGGAATTTTCTTGATCAGCTTTTTCGAATACACCATGATCAGTATGGTGGAAACGGTAATGATCAAAGCAGTATAATTGATACTGTGCAGGTTGGTGAAATAGGTTTGCCATTTTCCTATGAAATCGGCCGGCACGCTTGTGAGTGAAAGGCCCAGTGCGTCTTTGATCTGGGTGGAGAAAATCACCAGTGCGATGCCGCTCGTAAAGCCAACAATGAGCGGGTGGGGGATAAATTTGAGCAGGGAGCCCAGACGAAGTACGCCAAATAGGACCAGCATCACCCCGGCCATGATGGTTGAAATAATTAATCCGTCGATGCCGTATTGTTGTACGATGCCATACACAATGACGATGAAGGCACCGGTAGGGCCGCCAATCTGCACACGGCTGCCCCCTAAAAATGAAATGAGGAAGCCGGCTACCACTGCGGTAATCAGCCCCTTATCGGGCGATACTCCCGAGGCCACGGCAAAGGCAATGGCCAGTGGGAGCGCTACAATACCTACTACAACTCCTGCCATGGAGTCGGATAATAATTGTTTCCGGCTGATGCCAGATTTTAACACGGAGAAAAACTTGGGTTTAAAAATTGTGTCCATACCAAACGTAGATCAATGATTCGTCCGGCGCGCCAATGGTGTTGTGGTTTGAAGTTTAACTTACACGCATCATCGCTGGTGGTCGGAAGCGCAAAAATATAGATTTTGAAACAAGATGAAACAAGTCAGGGGAAATTTTTGAGGAATGTTAAGGATGTGGTGGTATAGGGGGTGTCGGTTGCTGGATGCTGGATGCTTGTTGCTGGATGGTGCGTGGGACTGTTTCGTATATTGACGGATTGTATAAGCTTGTTGTTGATTTCAGGGTAGGTCATTGAAGTATTTTTGGTTAACGATTGATTAGCTTGCGTGTTTCAATTCCTCAATCGTTAATCTTCAATCTTCAATCGTTCATCTTTTTTAATTGCTATTCCTTCTTATAAATTCAGATAGAAGTCCTTGAACAGGCTGATGCATTCGGGACTGTATTCGTGATGGTTTTCGGTTTCGATGGTAAGTTCTTCAGGTTTTTCGCTAAAGGCTTCAAATTTCATTTCGATAAGGGCTCTGATAGCCGGCTTCGAGGGTTTGGGCTTCACCAACACCAATCGTGACTGAAAGAGGCGGTAGCGCATGGCTTCCTGCTTAAATTGGGGTATGACGTTAAGGGGAAGAATGGCACTGAACGATCCTCCGGGTTGTAGCAGGGCAGCAACGCCCCTGAGCAGGCTGGCGTAGGTGAGTGTAGCGGCATGCCTCGCCATTGCTTTTTGTTTGTTTTCCGAAGGCAGGCCATCGACAAAAAAAGGCGGATTGCTAACAATGGTATCGTACTTATCGGGAAACTGAAGGGTGTAGCGTGCAAGCGCAGTCCACTGAGCTTTTAGCCGGTCGGCCCACGGTGAGTGGCTAAAATTGAAGGCTGCGTCCTTAATGGCGCCTTCATCAATATCGATGGCGTGGATGGAGGCTTTGCAACGCTGGGCTGCCATCAATGCAATGAGCCCTGTTCCGGTTCCAATGTCGAGTATTCGTTCAGCCCGGCTTACATCGAACCAACTGCCAAGCAAAACTCCGTCGGTGCCTACCTTCATGGCGGCATGGTTTTGTTCGATCCGGAACTGCTTAAACTGGAAATAGTTGTTGGGCATGGCTGAAGATAAGAATTTAAAAGCAGTGCCCGCCCCTGTAAGGTTGGTATAGGTGCCGATTTATTTTTGCCTGGAAGAATACAGGCAGGTAAATTCTTGTTGTTGTTGTTGTCATTGTTTCCGTTGTTGTGGTTACAGGGCCTTGTTGACGCCCAGCCCGAAGAGGGCCAGGTCGTATTTTACCGGATCGAGCGGATCGAGCTTTCTAAGCGCCGCGGTCACCTCTTCAACTGCCTGCCAGTTGTTCTGCTTTCTTTTTAGCAGGCCAAGCTGGCGTGAAATATTTCCGGTATGCACATCGAGGGGGAGCATGAGTGCCGAAGGGGGGATTTCCTTCCACAAAGCAAAATCGACTCCCCGCTTGTCGTTTCTCACCATCCAGCGAAGAAACATACAGAGTCGTTTGGCGCTTGAATTTTTTGCTACGTTGGCAAGGTGTTTTTCACTGCGTTGTTCATGCTTCGTTTCAAGAAAAATAGTTCTGAAAAACAGTAGTGTTCCATACAGGTTCTGTTCCCGGAGGAAACCCCTGGTAAAAACTGCTTCGAGTCCGCCATGATGGAGGTAGATATTTCTTAGCGATTTCAGAAAAAAGACGGCATCGGTACCGTTAAAGGTACGATGCACAAAGGAATTAAAGGAACGAAAATCGCTTTCGCCGGCGTTGAGTATGAATTCGTGCGGATAGTATCCCATTCGTTTCATCAACTTATGGGCATTGCCAATAATGCTTTTGCGCTGGCCCCAGGCAATGATGGCAGTGAGAAAGCCGGCAATTTCAATGTCTTCTTTTTTATCAAAAAGATGCGGGATACTTATTGGATCATCGATGATAAAACCCGGAACATTGTATTGTTCGTATTTTTCATCGA
Source organism: Roseimarinus sediminis (assembly GCF_050433125.1). Taxonomy (NCBI): domain Bacteria; kingdom Pseudomonadati; phylum Bacteroidota; class Bacteroidia; order Marinilabiliales; family Prolixibacteraceae; genus Roseimarinus; species Roseimarinus sediminis. The sequence continues at coordinate 516,647 of NZ_JBNPXV010000001.1, forward strand.
GCAAGGTTTTTATTTCCCCGTTTTTCACCTGTATCCAGTTTAAGTAACAATGAGCCCGTCTTTGATCTCAAAGATTACATCGCTCATGCGGGCAAAATCGCGGTCGTGGGTTACAATCACCAGGGTGATTCCATAGCGGTCGCGAAGGGAGAAGAAGAGGTCGTGCAATTCCGACTGGTTCTTACTGTCGAGATTGCCGGTAGGTTCGTCGGCAAAAATGACCGAGGGATTATTGATGAGTGCCCGGGCAACGGCCACTCTTTGTTTTTCACCTCCCGACAGTTCGTTGGGTTGATGGGTGAGGCGATTTTCGAGGCCTAAAAACGAAAGCAGCTCAAGGGCTCTTTGTTCCACTTCGGCCTTGTTTCGGTTGGCAATGTAGCCAGGCAGACAGACATTTTCGAGGGCCGTAAATTCGGGCAGCAAGTGATGAAACTGAAAAACGAAGCCGATGTGCCGGTTTCGGAAGGCAGCAAGCTCTTTTTCCGGCATGGAAAGCGGATCCTGTCCGTCGATGATGATTGTACCTCCTTCGGGGCGGCTCAGGGTGCCAAGTATTTGCAGCAGGGTGGTTTTGCCTGCTCCGCTGGCTCCAACAATCGAAACAATTTTTCCTGCTTCAATGTTGAGATCAATTCCCTTTAGAACCTGAAGGGATCCAAACGATTTGGTGATATTTCGGGTTGTAATCATTGTACTTTAAAAATCATGACGATGTAAATAACGTACAGAAAGAACATTATTATTCCTTCGGGTCTCGAAATCCGGCTTCCCGAAAGTTTCTTATAGCGTTGAAGAAACGATGTTGTTTCGTCGGTACTTTTTCGCAGAAGGTAGTTGAAAGGTAAAATAAAGATGAACAGCAGGAAATAAAAAGCCAGCATGAAGTGCAGGTCGATTTTGAATGCATTAAAATTCAGCGGAATGGGATGAATGCCCGAGGTGATTCCGATTACTGCAAACACATTGAAAATATTGGAGCCAATAATGTTGCCCACCGAAATGTCGCTTTCTTTTTTAATGGCTGCAATGACCGATGCGGTTAGTTCGGGAAGGCTGGTTCCAAAGGCAACGATGGTAATTGAAATGATGCGCTCACTAATGCCCAGTGTCAGCGCCATGTGTGAGGCTCCGTTTACCAGGAAGCGTGATCCGAGAGCCAGGCCGCCCGAAGCCAGCAAGGTTATCAAGAGATAAACCCAAATGCTGTATTTGTTGTCGGGCCTGGGAATGCTCACTGATTGCGGGTAGCGTTTGCTTCCTCGTATTGATACCACAATGAAGAGCAGGAGCATGGCAAACAAAATAAGGCCTTCGACATTTGAAATGCTGTTGTTGAACATGACCAGGTAAAGCATCAGCCCCGAAAGCATCATGATGGGCCAGCTGCGCCTGATGGTTTGAGGGGCCACCGGCATGGGCAGTATGATGATGGTAAGCGCCAGTACCAGGGCAATGTTGGCAATGTTCGATCCAATTACATTTCCGAGGGCTATTTCGGGATGGCCGGTGATGGCAGCATCAAGACTAACGATCAGTTCGGGAGCCGAAGTGCCAAAGGCCACCACGGTTAAACCAATTACCAGTGGAGATATTTTGAAATGATTGGCGATGGCAGCGCTTCCTTTAACCAGGTAATTGCCACTGTAAACCAATAGAATAATTCCTGCAATCAACAGGCCTAAGTTAAACAGAAGAGTTTGATCCATTAAAGTTTGATGTTTTTGGCTTTGTCGAAGTTCTCCTTTATTTTGCGGGCGTCGTCACCAACCGTTTTATTCACTTCATCGATGTTCTTTTTAAAGTCGGAAGTAGAATCGTTAAACTCTTTCTGAATTTCGTTGGTTGCCTTCCTGAATTCGCGCACACCTTTACCCATCACCCTTGCAATTTCGGGGATCGATTTTGCACCAAAAAAGATAAGTGCCAGTGCAAGTATCAGAATAATTTCCTGCCCGCTAATAAAAAGTTGTATCATTGAGTGCTGTAATTTTTTGAGCAAATTTAGGGTAAAACATTGAAATATTACAATTAAGAACAACGATTGTTCGAATTGTTCTGATGCACCCAGGTATTAAAACCACCGGCACTTTACAGGAAAAACAAAACCCGTGGCACCATTTGGTACGCACGGGTCTGTCCTTCTCTCCATGATCCCCCTAATATTTTGAAATCAAATCCATTGTTCGCTAAGTATTTCGCCCTTAATGCTTACCACGATGGCTTTAACCGGAACGTTGCGGCTGGTCATGTGTTGTGCTTCTTTTACCAAATGAAGCAAGCCTCCACAGCAGGGTACTTCCATCATCATTACCGTAATGGTATTTACTTTGGCATTGTCGATGAGCATGGCCAGTTTGTTAATGTAGCTTTCGGCTCCCGAGTCAAGTTTTGGGCAGGCAATGACGAGGCTTTTGTCTTTGAGCCATTCCTGGTGGAAAGAGCCCATTGAAAATGCGGTACAATCGGCTGCAATCAGCAGGTCGCTTTTTTGGAAATAAGGTGCCATCGGGTTAATCAGGTGCAGTTGTACCGGCCATTGACGCAGTTGCGAAGGCTGGGCCTGCATGCCACCGGCCAGTTGCAGGTCGCTGGCTGCAAAGCTTACGGTTTTCGATCCGGGACATCCGCCGGTAGCACATTCAGCGGCCGCTTCGGGTTTGTTGTTGTGCACCTGATCGATTACCTCATTCAGATCAAAGCCAAGATGCTTTTCGTTGGCCTTCAAATAGGTCATTCCCTCTTTCAGAAATCCTGTTTCATTGTGATCTTTCAGATGTTTCAGATGAGCAATTACCGTATTTTTTCCTTTTCCTATCATCTCCTTCATTACCTCGGTTTCGTTGTACGCTTGTGCTTCGCGTTCTTCAATGGTAATGGCTCCTTCGGGGCAGTGACCCAGGCAGGCACCGAGCCCGTCGCACATCAGATCGCTGATCAGTCGTGCTTTTCCATCGATGATTTGCAGGGCGCCTTCGTGGCAGTTGGGGACACATAATCCGCAACCATTACATAATTCCTCGTCTATCTTAACAATCTCTCTGATCATGATTTCAATTTTATTTTCTGCCACAAAACTAAGTCCGCATCCATCAAAAAGTTGTCACAATTGTTACATTTGAAAAAAATATTTACCCGTGATGATCAATTTATCGTCGATCCCATTATTTAACGGTGTTGAAGCGCACGAAATCGATCAGCTATTTCAGCAAATCGTTTATCAGCGTAAAAGTTATCCGCGTGATGCCCTGGTGGTAAGCCAGGGAGAAATATGCAACCGGCTGATGATGCTTGTAGAAGGAAGTGTGAAAGGCGAAATGACCGGTCCCTCGGGTAAGAGCCTTAAGATTGAAGACATGGAAGCTCCTACGGTACTGGCACCTGCTTTTATTTTTGGACGTCGGAATTTTTTTCCGGTAAACATTATTGCTACCAGTGAAGTGGCTTTTATCATTGTTCCGGTACCTGAGCTGCTTCGCTTGTTTCATTTCGACGATCGGGTACTTCAGAATTTTTTGTCGATGATTTCGTCCAGAGCGCAGTTTCTTTCCGAAAAGCTTCGCTTTCATTCATTCAAGGCCCTGAAATCGAAAGTTGCTTTTTATCTGATGAATGAAGCGGCCGGGAACCAGCGTTTTAAGCTGAAGCATTCACAAAACGAGCTGGCCGAATTGTTTGGTGTTGCCCGCCCTTCGGTAGGCCGTGCTTTTCTTCAGTTACAAGAGGAAAACATTGTAGATATTCGGTACAAGCAGGTCGAAATAATCGATTTCAAGCGACTTGCCAATGCCTGTAATGAATAATATTGCCTTTAAAATTTAGTGAATAGATGATGAAACTTGTTTTTGCCACCAATAATCAACACAAGCTCGAAGAAGTACAAAAAATACTGGGTACGCATTTCGAGTTACTTAGTCTGGCCGACATTGGCTGTAATGAAGACATTCCTGAAACAGCGCCTACGCTCGAGGGAAATGCTTCTCAGAAGTCGCGCTATGTTTTTGAAAAATACGGCTTCGACTGCTTTGCCGATGATACCGGGCTTGAAGTGGAGGCACTGAACGGACAGCCGGGTGTTTACTCGGCCCGATACGCGGGTCCGCAACGCAGTTCGGCCGACAACATGAAATTACTGCTTTCGGAGATGGACAAAATAAAACAGCGCAATGCACGTTTTAGAACTGTTGTTTCACTGATAATAAGCGGTAAAGAAATTCTTTTTGAAGGAATAGTAAACGGACAAATACTAAGCACTCCGCAGGGAGATGAAGGATTTGGCTACGACCCGGTTTTTCAGCCCGATGGTTACGATGTTTCGTTTGCCCAAATGGCGATGGACCAGAAAAACAGCATCAGTCACCGTGGAAGAGCCATTGAAAAACTTACTGCCTACCTGAAACAGCAAGAACAGCAGCAGTAAATAAAAATGTGACATACAACTAAGGCGCCTGGCCAATTAAACTAATAATCAATGAAGCAGCTTTCCCTGACCCTGATTCTGATTCTGCTTTCAGCTTCACAATTAATTTTTGGAGCCGATCGTAAGTGGAACTTTCATTTGTCGAATGTGAAAACCTACGATGTTGTTAAGGGCGACAACAAGGTTTACTTTTTGTCCGACGGAGGCGTTTACTATTACAATGAAGAGGACAACAGTGTTACCACCATCACCAAAAAGGATCAACTTTCGGGTGCCAATTTTGGCGGGATCGAATACAGTATTGTTACCAATAAGCTGGTAATTTATTACGAAAACTCGGTGGTGGATGTTTGGGCCGATGATGAAGTGTACACTTTTAACGATATCAGCCGAAAAAGCATTTCGGGTAACAAGCTGATATACGGAGCTACCTGCTATGAAGATCTTTGTTATTTGGCTTGTGGTTTTGGCATTGTGGTATTAGACCTCGCCAATATGGAAATCAAGGACTCCTTCATCATTGGCGACCAGGGCGACTATCAGCCGGTGTACGATGTGGCCATTGCGCATAATAACATTTACGCCAGCACTCCCGAAGGAATTAAATTTGCCTCACTCGATGCTCCTAACCTGCTCGACTATACCTATTGGAGCTATGTCGATCATCCGCTGGTTGCAGGTCAGAGTTTTGAAGTGCTCGAAAGCGGGAATAATAAAGTGTGGGCGCTCAACAAGGGAGACGCTTCAGAAAGCAGTATGATTTATGTCGGTGGAAGCCCGGATGATTGGACACAGGCATTCGATCATCTGAAAAATGTGCGCAATATTCGGGTCAATAATGATAAAGTTGCCGTTTGTATTTATGGTACTTATGTATATAACGATGCCGGACAGCGCCTGCTTGCTGCCAATGATTATCCCTTCAAGACTGAAACCGTGGGTGTAAATGCCCATGCAGCGCTGCTTGATGATGAAGGTGCTCTTTGGATTGCCGATATGAACTTTGGTGGTATCAGAGTGAAAGAAGGGCAGTACGATTTGCTTACCCCTCAGGGGCCCTATAACAACAGTGCCTTTTCACTTGCCTACTCCAACAACAAGCTTTGGGTAGCGGGTGGCGGCTATGATGGCGCCTGGTCGAACCTGTGGCACGATGCCCTGGTGATGTCTTATGGCGGAGGAAAATGGACGCATTTTAACAAAGTTACTCACGAGGATTTAAGTCCCATTCGCGATGTGGTGCAGGTGCTTCCGTTTCCCGGCGATCCCAATCATGTTTTTATCGCCAGCTGGGGCGGCGGAATTATTGAAATGAATCAGGGGGAAATCATAAATATTTATAATGAAAGCAATTCAAGCTTAAAACAAATCTACGATGGCTATTCTACCCGGGTGGGAGGAATGGATTTTGACAAGGAAGGAAATCTGTGGCTTACCAACAGTGAGGTTGAAAATGTGCTGCATAAGAAAAAACCCGATAACAGCTGGACGGCCTACAGTTTGCCCGAGATTGCCAACAACTATAAAATTGGGGCACCCTTGATTACATCGCACGATCAGATTTGGATTACCGTACCCCGGGACGCCACCAGGGGCATTTATGTAATGAGCCTCGATGGTTCAAAGAAGAAACACCTCGATGTAACCAGTTATTTCTACAACGGAATTGATGAGGTGTTTACGAAAATGAACGACGTTTACGATATTGCTGAAGACCGCAACGGAGAAATTTGGGTGGGAACATCGAAGGGTTTGATTGTTTACAGCGACCCACAGAATGTATTTGATGAAAATCCGTATTATGCCAAACAACCCGGGCTAAATCAAAACGATGGTCTCTATCACCCGGTTTTGCGGAAGGAAATGGTTTCGGCCCTTGCCATCGATGGTGGAAACCGAAAATGGTGCGGCACGCTTAGCTCGGGTATTTACCTGATCTCGGCAGACGGAACGGAAGAGCTGGCGCATTTTACTGCTGAAAATTCGGAGCTGATTTCGAACGTCATCCTTGATCTGGAATACAATGGCGATAACGGTGAACTTTATATTGCCACCGATCTGGGGCTGATTTCATATGGTACCGAATCGAAAAATTCATTCAGGCAGTTTACCGATGTTTATGCCTATCCCAACCCGGTTCACAGCGGCTATGAAGGGAACATATACATCACCGGAATGATGGAAAACACCAATGTGAAGATTACCAACATCAGTGGCAGGCTGGTTTACGAAACCACTTCACTGGGCGGGCAGGCCATCTGGGACGGCCGTGATCTGGCAGGTAATCGTGTTCATACAGGAGTTTATCTGGTATTTTGCGCTTCAGAAGAGGGAGCGGAATCAACCGTAACTAAAATTGCTTTCATCCGATGATCCGAAAAACCAGCGCCATTGTTTTGCACCTGGTTAACTATTCCGAAAGCAGTGTGATTGCTACTTTATATACGGCTGCTTTTGGCCGTCAGGCATACATGATCAACGGGATCAGAAGTTCGCGCTCGAAACAGAAAAGCGCTTTATTGCAACCCCTTTCACTGCTCGATATCGAAGCCGATCACAAACCCGGCCGTGATATTCAAAGGATGAAAGAGTTCAGATTGAGCGAAGTATACCACAGCATTCCTTTCGATGTAGTGAAAAGTACCGTAGCGCTGTTTTTGGCTGAATTGCTTTCGAAAACCCTGCGTAGTGAGGAGCCTGACGAAGATTTGTTCGACTTTATTTTCAATGGTCTGCATTATTTTGACAGCCTGGAAAAGGGAAGTGCCAATTTTCATCTTTGGTTCATCATGAAACTTTTATCGTATCTGGGTTTTGGATTGCACAATAATCGCGATGCCATTAGCCCGTGGTTCGATATGAAAAGCGGCAGTTTTGTAGGTTTCCGACCGGTTTATCCCAATGCTCCCGATCGTGACGAGTCGGCCATGCTGGCTCAGCTCATCGATCTGCCAATCGAAAACATACAGCAACTTTCGATCAGCGGAGAGCGACGTACCCGCCTGCTCGAAGTGCTGCTTGAATATTATCATCTTCACATCGACAGCCTTGGGAGCATTAATTCGCTAAAGGTTTTGCAGGATATTTTTCACTGAGGCGGTAAAATGATTTGGATATTTTCAATTCTTCACTGCTTACCAGATCAATCCTTCCTGGTGCGAGAGCGTCCATTCGCCAACCCAGTTGTAATCGTCGAAAGCACCCCTGTAAGCCGCTTCTTCAAAAAAATCGTCGTTGGGCAGGGGAGCATACGATGAGCTCACCGCCTGCAAATCAGGGATGGGCGAGATGCCGCCATCATTTCTTTCAAAACCCGGATTCGCAATCAGGTTGTGTGCATCGAAAAAGTACTGATCGATTAATTGTTCCTCTTCACTTACCTCTTCGTCGTTTATGGGTACAATTGTTAACATCGAAGCTTCCTCATTATTATTGACATTGTGAAAAAGGCAGTATTCGATCTTAAGGCGTTCGTCCTGCCATTGGGTGAAACTGTTGTTACGCACCTGGCTGAATTCAATTTCAATTCCACTTCTCTGGTCAGTAAAAATCGAATTGGCTATTATCCCGGCGGCATTGTCGTTGAATGAAATAAGGCTGTTGTAGATGCCTGCTCCCCGACCGATCGCGGTAATGTTATACAGGATGGGTTCGGTATAAGGCTGGTTGGTTTTAAGTTCCTCGGCACCATCAATTTCAAGCAATTTGTCGCCATGTTCCTTGCTTTGAAGCAGGCACCAGAACTGTCCTTTTCCGCGATAGCCCAGGTCAATGTCGATGGCATCGTCGGAACAGTTGCTCACCACAATGCGTTTCAAATGAACGGTTCCTCCGAATATCTCGATACCATCGTCGGCATTGGCAATCACTTCGATGTTTTCGATGGTGGTGCCTGAGCCAACCCCTCCGAGTGTGAGTCCGTTGATTTCGTTGTCCTGTCCCAGATCGGTGCCTCCATGGCGGATCGATACGTAGCGCAGGATGCCCGAATTGTCTTCATCGTTACTGCCACCAAAAATTGCTCTTGGTTCGCTTGTTGAAATGCCCTCAACATGGGCTTCTCTATTGGGTGTATTAATGGTGGCATTGCCCAGAATGATGAGTCCGCCCCACAGGCCGCGCTCATCCAATGCTATTGAACCTTCCAGGTCGTCGCCTTCGCAGGTGAAAATAATGGGATCAACTGCACTTCCTTCAGCAATAATTTTCCCGCCACGCGCTACAATGAGTGCCGAGGCTGCTGAGCCTGTTCCTCTGCGTGCCCTGATTACCGTGCCGGGCTCGATGGTCAGTACCTGTCCGTCGTTTACAAATACCTTTCCTTCGATGAGGTATTCCTTATCGCTGGTCCAGGTCACGGTGCCGGTGCCCATGCCGTTGTCGTTGATCACCCGGTCGCGTTCTTCAATGATGTACTCACTTTTACGGCATCCGGCGACAACAATCAGCATGAGTAAGGCGATCGTTATCAGTTGTCTCAATTGGTCTTTCTTTGCGTACATGCCTGCTACAGTTTGAATTCAACATTTAAATAAACATAGGCCGAGTTTTCCAGATTGGCAGCTGTGGGATACCAGTCCTGATAGTTAAGCGACAATTTCAGTTGTTTGTTCACTTGTTTTTCAATTCCGGCAATCAGCGCAGTGCCATCTTTGGCAAGGTTCCAGGGAGTCGACTCCCCTTCGGACAGGTTCGACTTTAACAGGTCGTAACGGGCAAAAGCTTTCCAACTTTCCTTCAACTTATAGGTTGAATAAAAAGAAAAGCCATACTGGTTCCGGTTTTCGATGTAGCGGTAATTGTTCAGCAAGTTGTATTCGCCACCCAGTGAGAGTTTGGGAGACAGATGGTAGCCCAGAAAAGCAGCATATACCATCTTGGCTTTGTTTTCCGAAGGACCGAAGTTGGCAAATACACGCCCGGTCAGTTTCTCCGGGAGTTGAAAGGTAAGCCCCGCGGTGTATTCAAACTGGTTGTCCTGCTGCAGCTGACTGTAGCCTTCACCGTTTACAATGGCCGCATCGGCACTGAACAGGTCGTTGATTTTGTAGGAGGCAGCAATTCCAAGGTCGACCGACTGACCAAATTTGTACTGGTCGGCAAATGATTTTTTCAGATAACGATATCCCCAGAACGATTCCTGTACTTTAAAGTGGTTCATTCCTATAATACCAAAACTAAAGCTGAAGTCTCCCTGCTTATAGTTAATGTAGGCATTGCGGAAATAAGCATAGCGTTTTACCATGGCATAAACCGATTCATCGCCGGGACTGCCAATATCAACAACAACAGCGGCAGAGAGTGAAGAACTCATTTGGTAAGAGTAGCCTAATAAAGCCCTGTCGATTTCGAAAACTGAATTGTTATCGGCAGCTGTAAGTCCCGAATGGAAGTTCCCGAAAATTCGTGCCACCGGCTTACCCGAAGGCTCAAAGGCAAACACACTTCCGCAAAGCAAAGTCGCGGCAAGTAGCAGAAAACTTTTTTTCATCATAAAACTGTTAAATGGCAAGCATTTTCACTATGAAACGCATATTAATAAAAAACCTGCAACAAGAAGTTATCCGGTGAAGAATAATTACCAGTTATTTTCTCAGACATACTACTGTCGCACTTTTTTATAATCAAAAAATCGGGGCAAAAGTAAGCGGTATCGGGGTGGCTGGTTTTAAGTGAACGTTACGAAAGTTAAGCCGATGTTATGATATCCTTAAAAGCTTTTCGTTTGCGTTAAGCAATGAGACTTAGGTGTTAGCATTTTGCTGAATTTCATGTATGCTCTGCCTGAACACAGCCCCTGATTCCTGTTCGTATAAAAGCTCAAAGTGTCAATGAATCAGTATTGAAAGCACTGCTTCGTACTTCAAATATTAACAGAAGACCGTAAAATCGGAGGTATCTTCAAATCAAAGTTAACAAAGCATCAATGAATCAACCTTTATTTAAAATCATTTTAACCAGGCGGACCCGAAAGCTATGCATTTTTTAACACCTGCATAGCTTTCAGCTTAAATGGCCGGGATAACATTGCAGCGTTGAGTTAATACAAAAAATTGTTAAAGAATTAGGCATGAGAAGAAAAATTACGGGCCTGGTGTTGTTGCTTATAATTACCCTGGGTTCTTATGCACAAAAGGCCGTTCTGCGTGGAAATGTGAGTGATGAGCTTAGCGGCGAAACCATTGTGGGAGCTTCGGTAATATTAGATGGTACCACCATTGGGGCAATGACCGATTTTGACGGAAATTTTGAGATCAAAAATATTCCTCCCGGAACTTATACTATCAAAGCATCCTTCATTTCGTATGCTCCCGGAATCACTGAGGGGGTAAGTTTTACTCAAGATGAGGAAAAAGTGCTCGACTTTAAATTGGGAGAAGCCGTTGTTGAGGTTGAGGAAGTAAAGATTGTTGCACGTGCCAACCGTGAATCGGAGACCCTGCTTTTGATGGATCAGAAGGAGGCTGATGAGATTAAGGAAAGCATTGGTGCACAACGTTTGTCAAGCATGGGTGTGTCGGATGCAGCATCGGCCACCTCAAAAATAGCCGGGGTGACCCGAAACGAAGGCTCGGGCGATGTATTTATAAGGGGGCTGGGCGATCGTTATCTTTCGACCACCATGAATGGCCTGCCGGTTCCTTCGGATGATGTTGAAAAGAAGAACATCGATCTGAACCTGTTTTCAATCGACATTATTAAAAATGTGGGAATCTCGAAAACCTACACCGCCGAAAAATATGGCGATCAGTCATCGGGCTCGGTCGATATCAGTTCAAAAACTGCTGCTGAAAAACTGGCACTGGACCTGTCAACGGGGTCCAATATGAATGTTCTTTCCGGCGGAGTATGGAATACTTTTAAAACAAGCCGCAACATGGATGATCTGACGCTGGGCTTTTACCGGAACGATTTAACTCCTGAAACTGCCATAACAGATCAAAGCTGGAATACTGCTGAGCGGAAGCTTCCCATCGATCGGAGTCTGCAAATTGGCGGAGGTACAAAGTTGAAGCTTTTCAATAAGGATCTTACGCTTTTTGCTACCCTGGCGCACGAAAATGAGTCGGATTATCAGATCGGAATTTATAAAAAGTACCGGTCGAATGTGCTGGATAATTCGTTTAGCGATGCTGAAACATTCAGTACAAAAATCAATACGACAGCCTTACTGAACCTGAGCTACCAGTTGAAGCCCGGAACCCGGATCATCTATAACAGCCTGATGATATACCGCATCAACGATGTTTTGTACGAACAGGGCCGTAATGGCGAAGGCTATGTATTCGATCAGGATCCGCAGGAAAATGGTGCCTTTGTAAGAGATCAAAACCTGAAAGTAACCCGCTTATATGTCAACCAGCTTTTGGGGAGCCATCAGCTGAATGAAAAAGACCGGCTTACTTGGGCACTGGCCTACAACCATGTGAATGCGGGAGAACCCCTGCGCATACGTAATGAGGTAAACCTGATGGACGAAAATACGGTTCAGTTTGCCCATGTAGGCGATTTTCAGCAGCGAAAGTCATCGCAGGACATTGTTGATTATGAAAGCAACGGCTACCTGAAACATGAGAAATTTCTGCTGGGCAACGACGAAAAATCGTTGAAGCTCATTTATGGTATCAATGCCCGCTACAAGGAGCGCGATTTCACATCGACCTTCATCGGGGTACGTGCAAAAGGTGTTCAGGTGCAGTCGGTCGATAATCTGGATGAAGCCTTGCTCAATCAGGAGCTTTATCAAAGCAGGGAACTGATCATGCGCGACCGTAAGGCTGACGTTTACACTGCTTCGCTGGCTGTTTATGCAGCTTATGCCAATCTGGGTTTTAAAATGGAAAAGCTGAGTGGCTCTGCCGGACTTCGTTTTGAGCACGATGAAATCAATGTCGACTGGGACGTGGCCAACTATGTTGGTCGTAAGGGAAGTGTTTCCAAAAGTTATCCAAATGTTTTACCGGCACTGAACCTCCGATTCGATATCACTGAGAAAAGTGCGTTGCGACTGGCAGCTGGAAAAACAAATACCCTGCCCGAGTTTAAAGAATTAGCCCCCTTTGAGTACGTATCGCCAACAGGCCGTGTCACCAAAGGAAATCCCGATCTGAAAAAGTCGGTAAACTACCATCTTGATCTGAAGTATGAATTGTTTCCAGCTAATAAGGAACTGGTTTCTGTCACTGGTTTTTACAAACAGATTAATGACCCCATTAACCTGGCACAGGCACGGGGTTCATCAGGAAACTTTATTTATGAAAATACCGGTGATCGGGCGCAGGTTTACGGGCTTGAATTTGAAACCCGCCTGCAACTGATCAAAGCCACTACGACCAGTGAGCCCGGGCTGGGCCTTGTTCTGAATACAACCAAAATGTGGTTTAACCAGGATTTGCTTGAAGAGTTCCGCTATAACAACAAGGAAACTGCCGGTTTGCAGGGCGCTGCCGGGTTAATTGCCAATGTGGCCTTGAGCTACAGCAATAACAAGGAAAGGGAATTCTCGGCAACGTTGGCCGGAAATTATTCTTCCGACAAGGTGCTTGCATTGGGTGCCCCCGAAGACTATGAAAACAGTGCAACACTGTTTAACAGCGAAATCATCGAAAAGGGTTTTGCCTCGCTCGACCTGGTGTTGTCGTACCAGTTATCCGAACGCATATCGTTCAGGTTGTCGGGTAAAAACCTGCTAAATCCCGAAATCAGGCAAACTCAGGAAATCAAACCATTGTCGGGCGAAGCTTTTACCGATGTGGTGAGTTCGTATCGTAAAGGGATGGCCATAAATCTTGGACTAAAAATCAATTTGAATTAAAAATTATCAATGAGCTCAACTCTTAAAATTTATAGCAAAATGAAAAAAACAATGATGAAAGTATTAAGTATGGCCTTTATGGCTGCCGTTCTTCTCAGCAGTTGTAACGGTGACGATCCGATTCTTAAAGATGAGGTAATCGAAAATCTTGAAAAAGGGGTAATGGAAGGTGAACTTTCCGAAGACTACACCCTTGATGCAACAGTAACTTATCAGCTGACCGGTGCATTTATTGTGCCCGAAGACATTACCCTGATCATTCCGGCAGGAACCAATATTGAGGCCATCGACGGTGGGACCGATGTATATGTTGCCGTTTTAATGGGTGGAAAAATAAATATTGAAGGAACAGCATCCAGCCCGGTGGTGATGTCATCGGCCAATGCCAGCCCAGGAGACTGGGGCGGATTGACCATTTGTGGTAAGGCCACTACCACTGCCGGAGCAGGTGCCGAGGCCGAAGTAGGTGGTTTTATCTATGGCGGCAGCGAAGATGCCGATAATTCCGGCTCAATTGAGTACCTGGTGATCAGGGGAACTGGTGCCCAGATTAACTCTGAATCGCAATACAATGGAATTTCATTCTATGCCGTAGGCTCAGGAACAAAGGTTGAAAATGTGGCCGTGATCAATGGATCGGACGATGGTGTCGAATTTTTTGGAGGAACCGTTTCGGTAAGCAATCTTTTCCTTCAAAACAACGAAGATGATGCCATCGACTGGACCGAAGGTTGGAATGGTACGGTTAGCAATGCTTACGTTGAACACAGCATCGAAGGATTTTCAACAGTGGTTGAGGCCGATAAAACCAACAATAATCCTCAACTGATCAATCTTACAGCAGTTTCAACAACTGGTGGAACTGCCCTACAGTTTAAAAAGGAATCGGGAGCAACCATTACCGGCCTGTCGTTGAGTGGATACGCTGTAAGTGTTGACATGAAAGACGGAGGTCCGCTTGAAAATGTAATTATTGAAGGCGAAACAGCCGATCCGGCACGCAGCTACAATAATGAAGCAACAGTCGATCCGGGCTCGTGGACCTGGGTAGGTGCCGAACTGGCCGAGGTTGAAGTTTTATCGGGAAATGTGACAGATGATGTAACACTCGATGCTTCGAAAACCTACCGATTGACCGGTTCGTACATCGTACAGGATGGTGCTTCACTGACCATTCCGGCCGGCACTAAAATCCACGCCGATGCTGGTGGTACCGAAGTGTACCTTGCTGTGCTGATGGGTGGAAAGATTTTCATCAACGGAACGAACGACAACCCGGTGGTCATTGCATCCGATTTGAGTGCTCCTGGCGACTGGGGCGGTTTGACCATTTGTGGAAAAGCGACTACCACAGCAGGTACAGGTGCCGAGGCCGAAGTAGGTGGTTTTATCTATGGTGGAAGCCAGGATGACGATAACTCCGGATCGATCGAATACCTGGTGATTAAGGGAACCGGTGCCCAGATCAACTCCGAATCGCAATACAATGGCATCTCGTTGTACGCAGTCGGATCAGGAACTGTGATTGACAATGTGGCTGTTTTTGACGGATCGGACGATGGTGTTGAATTCTTTGGCGGAACAGTGAATGTAAACAATATCTATCTCGAAAATCTCGAAGACGATGCTGTTGACTGGACCGAAGGATGGAACGGAACGGTTGTGAATACCTATATTTCGCACACCATCGAAGGTTTCTCTACTGCCTTCGAGGGAGATAAGGTAAACAACAATCCTAAATTCGAAAATGTAACTGCCATTTCAACAGTTGGCGGTACAGCACTCCAGTTCAAAAAGGAATCAGGAGCTACCATCAACAACCTGTTCCTCGAAGGATACGAGAAGAACATCGATATGAAAGACAAGGGGCCGCTTGAAAATGTGATCATCGATGGTGCAACGGCTGATCCTGCGGCAACTTATACCGGTACCAAGGTCGACATTTCAGGATGGAACTGGATTGGTGTTGGGCTTTGATTTGTTTTGCAAACTAGCCCCGGTAAGGGGAGTTGAAAATACAATAGCAAAAAGATAGTTTTCGCTATCATTTTTGTATTGACTCAGCAGGCCGTTGCTCATGAGCAGCGGCTTTTTACTACTTTTAAAGCAGGATGCAATATTAAATCTCACCGCCTGAATAAAAGCTTAACGTTAAATATTTGTTAAGCAATAAGGTTTTTTGTTAAGTTTGCCTTAAGTGAAGAAACGCGATGAGGCGAATAAAAATAGGCCAGGCACTTAATATCAGACGGCTTTTTAAATTGTCCGGGTCGATTCTAAAAAGATTGATGAAAGATACATACTAGTAAAAGAAGAAGGAGGCAGATATGAAAAGTTTAGCAGCAATTGTGATTTTTATTTTCCTGATTGGGACTGTTGCTACAGCGCAATACATTAAGGAAATTGACGGTATTTACTATGCCGATTCAACACCCTGGTCGGGAACCTATAAGAGTTACTACGATAATTTTCAGCTTAAGGTGGAAATGAAACTGGATGAGGGCAAGAAAGACGGGATTACCAAACTTTATTTTGAAGACGGCAGTATAAAAGAAATACGTTCGTACAAAGACAATGTGATGGACGGACGCTGGGAAACCTATAATGAAAAGGGAATTAAAATTGCCGAAGCTCAATACGACGAGGGAAAAAAAGACGGAACATGGAAAATTTGGGATGAAAACGGCATTCTAAGAGTTGAAATGAACTATAAAAAAGGCGATAAGAAAGGCATTTGGAAACGTTTTAACGAACGTGGTGAACTCCTTGGAGAGATGAATTACAACTAATGCTTGTTGGCTGATTGATAAGATACAAGGGAAGTGCTGTTGGGTAGTTCCCTTTTTTCGATTTACAGGCCTTTACTGATATTGCTTGTTATAGATCATAATGGGATACAATGAAAATGGAAGTGATTCGTTGAATTCATTTTAACTGTTTAACTTTGTGCTATGTCGATTCAGGTTAAGAACATCAGTAAGCGCTACGGCTCCCAACTGGCGCTGGACCAGCTTAGTTTTGAAGTCAGGTCGGGTGAGGTGCTTGGTTTTCTTGGGCCCAATGGTGCAGGAAAATCAACCCTGATGAAAATACTGACCGGTTACCTGCCAGCCGATAGCGGACAGGCCTTGATCGATGGCCAGCAAGTAGATGGACAAAAGGCAGCTTTTCGTGCCCATATTGGCTATCTGCCCGAGCACAATCCGCTCTATCCCGAGATGTACATCAGGGAATACCTTCATCTGGCAGCTGGTTTTTACCGGCTGAAAAACAAGAAGCAACAGGTTGAAAGGGTGATTGAGATGACAGGCCTTGGGGCTGAAGCATCCAAAAAAATCGGTGCCCTTTCGAAAGGATACCGGCAGCGGGTCGGTTTGGCACAGGCGCTGATTCACGATCCCGGTGTACTGATTCTCGACGAAGCAACCACCGGCCTCGATCCCAATCAACTCGAAGAAATAAGGCAGCTGGTGAGAAACATCAGCAAGGAAAAAACAGTGATGCTCTCAACCCACATTATGCAGGAAGTGGAGGCGGTGTGTAACCGTGTAATCATTATTCACAAAGGGCAACTGGTGGCTGAAGGGCCAACATCTAAAATCAGATCCCTGTCAACAGCGACAGCGCAGCAGGTCAAACTGGCTGTTCTTGAAACGATAAATGCACAGCAGCTCGAAATGCTGCCTTTTGTTGCCACAGCCGAGGCTTTGCCTGATGGAGAATGGTTGATTCACTCAGATGTAGCCGACGACATACGCCCCCTGTTGTTCAGGGAAGCCGTAAAACGAAAATGGACCATCATTACCCTCAGTGAACAGGCACGAAGTGTAGAAAACGTATTCAGAGAACTGACCCGTTAATGTCTGGAAACAAACCCAAAGTATCGATTGTTCTTCCTTTTTACAATGCAGCGGCAACATTGGAGAGAGCCATTCGCAGCATCCTTCGGCAAAGTTATTCCAATTTCGAGTTAATACTGGTAAATAATAATTCGGATGATGGAAGTGAGCACATTGCCCGCAGCCTTCAGCGTGAAGATGAACGCATTATTTTACTTGATGAAGAGCGGCAAGGGGTTGCTTTTGCTGCCAATACAGGAAATAGTGTTGCCCGCGGTACCTATATCGGGCGCATGGATGCCGATGATTTTTCGCACCCCGACCGCTTAATGAGACAGCTTGACTTGCTTGAAAAAAATCCACACATCGGAGTTGCCTCCTGTCTGGTCAGGCATGTCGGACATCGTGAAGGTACAGAAGGGCTGAGCCGCTATGTTGAGTGGGTTAACAGTGTCCAAAGTCCAGGCCAGGTGAGAGAAAATTGTTTTATCGAAGCACCGGTAATTAACCCTACGGTGCTTTTTCGCCGCAAATTGCTCGACGAAGCAGGGGGCTATCGCCATGGCGATTTTCCCGAGGATTATGAAATGTATCTGCGATGGATTGCCGCCGGAGTGAATATTCAGAAAGTACCCGAAGTATTGTTCAGCTGGTACGACTCAGATCATCGGCTTACACGAAGCGACAGCAGGTACCGCAGCGAAGCATTTTATCGCATCAAAACAGATTATCTGAGCAGGTGGCTGCTTGAAAACGATCACCCTTATATCTGGGTTTGGGGAGCAGGACGGCTTTCGCGACAACGGGCCGGTATGTTAATGGAAAAGGGAATATGGATCGAAGGTTACATTGATGTAAAGGAACGGAAGCTTGTTGATGCCTGCTGTATTCATTTTAAAGCTTTTAACTGGGATGCTCCTGCCTTTATCCTTTCGTATGTGGGTAACTGGGGAGCCCGAGAAAAAATCAGGGCCTTCCTGATCAGTAAAGGAAAAACCGAAGGAAGAGATTTCCTCCTTATGGCATAAAAACTTCAACATGGTTCTGCTCGTCCATAATGCAGTCTGCAATCAGGTTACCTTCAATTTCGTTTCCATTCACTATCATTTTTTGAATGCCCTTCTGTGCTCCGTTTTCATTGTAAACAGTAATATCGAAAAATTTTCCACGGAATCGTCGTTTGGCACGAAAGCTTTTCCAATGAGAGGGAATGCAGGGATCAATACGCAGGCCGTTGTATTCAGGTTGAATGCCTAAAATGGCCGTGGCTGCCGCATAATAGCTCCAGGTGGCTGCTCCGGTAAGCCAGGGCAAACGCGAAGCACCTACGCGCGGACTGTAAATGCTGTGGGTAAACTGGCAGTTAACATAAGGTTCGATTTGCCTGATTTCGGCCTTGTTGTTGTAGGCCGCAGGCATAAAGGCACGCAGGTAGTTGTAGGCCCTGTTGCCATTCCCCGCAAGGGCTTCGGCCATAACGGCCCAGCCCTGGGTGTGCGAAAATATCGAAGCATTTTCTTTCATGCCGGGATTGAAAAGCGGTGCCTTTACAATTTTATGATCCGTTTCAACATAGGGAGGTGCACAAACCATGATGCCATAGTCACTTGCCAGCTGCTCGTGTACTGCCTGCATGGCGCTTAGTGCTTTTTGTTTGCTTGCATGGCCGCTCAATACCGACCAGCTTTGAGGGTTGAGCCATATACTGCCTTCCTTGTTCGACGAGGAACCATACACTGTACCGTCAAAGCGAAAAGCCCTTACGTACCATTGGCCGTCCCAGCAGTGTTGATCAATGTTTTTGTCGAGCTGAGTAAGTTGTTCTTCGGCCCAGCTTATCTCATTTTCATCACCTATCAGGCGATTGATTTCAATGTAGGTTCTTAGGGCAAAGCGGACTTGCATGGCCACAAAAACAGTTTCTCCGTTATGTCCCAGCTCAAGGCAGTCATTCCAGTCGGCCTGTAAGCCACAGGGCAAACCATGCGAGCCGCTGCGATTCAGATTGAATTCGATGGCACGGCGCAAATGTTCCAAAACACTGGCTGCTCCTTCATCGGCAAAGGGTAATACTTTGAAATAGAAATCGATGTTTCCGCTTTCTTTCACATAGGCAGGTACGGCATTAAAAAGCCAAAGTGCATCGTCTGATCGGTAGTCTTTTTCGTCGGGAGCCTTTTCATGTCCCGGTTGGTGCGAAAAGGTTTTCACTACAGGCAGGGCACCTCCGTTTGCACATTGCCCTGTAAGCATTAATTCGAGCCGTTTTCGTGCTTCATCAGGTATCGTATGCAAAACGCCCAGAATGTCCTGAACGGTATCCCGGTAACCCAATCCGTCGCGTTCGCCACTGTATACCAGGCTCGCAGCACGCGACCAGGCAAAGGTCATCAAACAATTAAAGGGGCTCCACATGTTGGTCATGCTGTTGAATTCGGGATCGGGGGTTTCAACCCATAATCCCTCGATCCGATCGTGCCAGCTTTTAACCAGCTGATCAAAGGCCTTGTTGACAGCTTTCATCGAGCTAAATTCGCGAAGAGCAGCTTTCCCTTCCCTTTCAGCTTTGCCAATTCCCATAATTACAGCCAGTTCTTTTGTTGCGCCGGCCTGTAATTCAACATCGACCTGTAGAACGCCACAGCCGTTGTCGCCGTATGCCAGTGAGTTGGAGCAGGTGCCTTTTTCTACGGCGAGTGGATTGTGATAGGAACGATAGGGGCCCAGAAACTGATCCCGGTCGGTATCGAATCCGCTGATCCCGGCTCCGCTGATTCCCAGAAAGGTATGGCGGTTTCCGTCGTGGTTTTCAAATTCGCCTCCATCATCGGGTAACGACACATTGATGCCGTGGTCGATGATGTTGGCTTCTACGTTCATTCGCAGAATATATTGGGTATATTGAAGGTTGAACTGATCCTGCAACTGATGCCAGTTATTGGCATATTCAACATAGGTAAACAGCCTTAGACTTCGCTTTTGCGTATCGTTGTTGGTAATTTTCAACTTCCATATTTCAAAGTTCCTACCCAGTGGAACAAAATAGCAGGCTTCGCTTTTGATCAGGTCATATTCCGATTCAATAATGGTGTAAGCCGTGCCGTGCCGGCAAACCGACCTATACTGGTCGAGTGGTTTTCCGACCGGTTGCCACGATGTCGACCAGTAGTCTTTTTTATCCCTGTCGTGCAGATAAAAATAACGGCCGGGCTGATCCATGGGTACCCCATTGAAGCGGAGCCGCATAAAGCGACCACGTGCTGCCGACTTATAAAAACTATAACCTCCGGCATTGTTGGTAATGATGGCTCCATATTCGGTCGATCCCAGATAGTTGCTCCACGATTTGGGCGTGTCGGGCCGGTCGATTACATATTCCTTTTTCAGATCGTCGAAGTGTCCGTATTGCATCTTGTAGTCATTAAGACATTGGGAAATAGTCACTAAGTCATTAGATGTGTTCTTTCACTAATGGCTTAGTGACCAATGACTGTTTCCCTGAGTTTAAAAAACTTCTGAATTATTTTTCATGTAAGCAAGCAGTTCATCTACCTGGCAGAAGGCGATGGCTGTATAGGTGTCGGCTGCCCCGTAGTAGATGGCAATTCGTCCGCTTTGGGCATCGTATAAATTGGCACACGGGAAGGCAACGTTGGGAACAAAGCCCGTAGTTTCGTAGCTTACTTCGGGTGTGAGCAGGTAGTCGCGGGTGCGATACAGTACTTTGGCCGGATTGTCGATGTCGAGCAGTACGGCACCAAAGCTGTAAACAAAGCCGTTGCAGGTTCCCGAGACGCCGTGGTAGAACAAGAGCCAGCCTTCGGTCGTTTCGATGGGTACCGGGCCGGCACCAATTTTGGTACCCTGCCACCATCCCTGTCCGCCTTTGCTCATAACATGCTGGTGCCTGCCCCAATAAACGAGATCGGGGCTCTGGCTGACAAAAATATCTCCAAAAGGCGTGTGCCCGCTGTCGCTGGGCCGGCTTAGCAGCCAATAGTTTCCATTGATTTTTCGGGGGAATAGTACGCCGTTGCGGTTAAAGGGCATCAGTGGATTGGGCATGCGTACAAAGGTCTTAAAGTCGGTGGTTTTGCCCATGCCGATGGAAGCTCCGTGCAGGTCGTCGCACCAGGTAATGTAGAAAACACCGTCGAGCTCAAGTACACGTGGATCGTAGGCGTAACTGGTTGGAGCCGGCTGCCCGTTTTCATCTACCCAATCGATGGGATCGGGATGGAGATCAATGTGAATACCATCGTTGCTGCGCCCTGCAAAGAGCGTTGCGCGCCCGTTTCTTTGATCGGCCCTGAAAACACCTGCATAGCCTTTGCCGAAGGGAACAATGGCACTATTGTATACTCTGGCTGCTTTTGGTATTGGGTTCCATCCGATTACGGGATTGCCGCTGTATCGCCAGACTAGCTCGGTGCAGCCGGCTGGTTTTTCTTCCCAGGGAATGTTGGGAAGTGCTTTTCCAATAATTGTATTACTCATTGTTTTGTGAATTGTATGAACTGTTATATTGTTTATTCCTGACTCTCTCTGCGTGTTGCCAGTTCGTTTTCGATTTGCTGAACCCGTTTTTCGCTGAGTGGATAAAGTAAGGAAATGATAATTGACAATACGCCCATGGCTGCCGGAATGAGGCTAAAAAGCAGCAGCAAACCCCTTTGGCTTTCGGCATTCTGAGCCTGGTTGGGTTCGAAGCCTACCTGCGACATGAGGTTCAGTGCAACGAAAGCACCAAAGGCCCAGCCGAATTTTTGTGACATGGTTGATGCTGAGAAAACCAAGCCGGTTGCTCTTCGGCCCCTTTTCCATTCGCCATAATCGGCTGTATCGGCATACATAGCCCAAAGGAGAACACTTAGTGGACCTCCGGTTGCAGATCCTGTAATCTGAAAGAAGAAAATCCATCCCAGCTGGTCGGCAGTGAGGAAATAAAGTATGGCCGTGCTGAAAATGGAAATAACAAACAGGGTGATGAAGCTGCGTTTTTTTCCGATGCGCTTTGAAATAAAGGCAATAAGCAAAACGCCAATGAAGGAGGCGATTTGTCCTATGGTGTTATAGGCCGAGGTGAGGGTTTCAAAAGAATAAGTGCGTGTTGATAAAAAGGGTAAGGTGAGTTCCTGTTCTCCAATTACATATTTGAAGTAATGGACGGTTACACTGCTTCGCACTGCCACAAAGAGGATGAAGGTAATGGTGGTAGCCAGTAAAATCAGCCAGGGCCGGTTGGTTACCAGTTCTTTCAGGTCTTTTTTGATGGAGGCTTGCTGGTTCTTTGGAGGTTGAATTCTTTCTCTTGTGTTTCTAAAGGTGATCAGGAAGAAGATGATGGCAGCAATCCCGTAAATAACAAACGACAATTGCCAGCCTTTGGCATCGTTTCCGCCACCCAGTGTTTTGGTCATGGGCAGCAGCGTGGCCGATACAATGATGCCGGCTGCAAAGGCAAAGAGAAATTTAAACTGCGACAGGGAAGTGCGTTCCTGTGAGTTGGGTGTGATTACCCCGAGTAAAGCGGTGTAGGGAATGTTGATGGCCGTGTACAACATCATGATGAGCATGAAAGTAATGTAGGCATAGATGATTTTGCCCCTGAGCTCGAAGTCAGGTACCGAAAATGCCAGTACTCCTGCAACAGCAAAGGGAACACACAGCCAAAGCAAATAGGGACGAAACTTTCCCCATCTGGTTTTGGTTCGGTCGGCAATGATACCCATTAAAGGGTCATTAACTCCATCCCAAATACGGCTTACCAAAAACATGGTGGCTGCCACCGAAGCCGGAATCAGAAATATGTCGGTATAAAAATAGGTGAAATACAACATGAAGGTTTGCCAGTAAAGCACAGAGGCGAGATCGCCAAAACCATAGGAAAATTTTTCCCTGAAGGGTAGTTTTTGTTGATTTTGTTTCATGCAACAGAATATTGGTTGATGGTTAGGGTTGATAATAAATAAAACTGCGGTAAAACTATTGAAAGTGACAGCCTCTTTTGGGGGGCATTTTTTGCAGCTTTATCGTTATTTTGACCCTGTCAGGGGACTTCTATTACCTGTTGAAGGGGAGAAATATAATTTGCGGGGCTATTTCAAGTTCAGCAAAATGTACAGCAGCGATTGTGATAATGGCTGTTGTTTTATTGAAAGACAATAAGCGAATGGATACTTATTGATTCCGTTTTGAGAAAATATCAAGAAAGATGATTACGCTTAGTCCAAGAATAATTCCTGCAACAAGGTAAACCAGGTAGATATTGAGCTTAACTACATCTTCAAATAAAAGAAGAATAAATGAAGCTGCAATAAACAACACCAGTGCATAAACAACTTTCACCAGTTTTGATACTTTACCATCATTTTTGTCGACCATCAGATTATACTCCTCGTATGAATAGTTCATAGTGCTTTGATATAAATTCAGATGACAAAGGTAAATCATGTTCCACTAAATGAATAATTTTTTGATTGGATGGCCGGAAAAATTGAGTGAATGGTTCAATTTGGCATGTGAATGGTTTTCAGGGCAGGTGTAAATAGCCAGATAAGTTGGTGTCAAAAAAGAAAAAGCCGGGAAATTAGCCCGGCTTATTCTTAGGTGTTTTTTGCTTCTGCTTATTTGTTTTTAAGTTCTTTTTCCTTTTGTTTCAATTTTTCTTTTGCTTGTTTCAACTCCTTTTCCTTGTCCTCGAGTTGCGCTTTGAGCCGTTCGATGTCTTCTTCGCTCAGACTGTCGTTTTCGATACTCACTTCGTCCCAGTCGATTTCCTTCAAAGCATCAAAAGCGATGTCGACTCCGGTGAGTGCTGTTTCGATGATTTCTTCCAGAGGAATGTTTTCAAGTACTGTTTCAGCGATCTTCAGTCCGGCTTCGGCGGCATCGACCGATAAGCGGATTACTTCTTCGGGGACATTGTCGTTCTCCATTTCACGGCGCATTTCCTCGTGTATTTCGCGGCGGGCTGCTTCAATTTCGCGACGTGCCTCCCGCATTTCACGACGGATTTCCTCCTGGTCGATCTCGCTTTCAATTTCCTTCCTGATGGCTTCGTGGTCAATTTCTTCAAGGGCTCTCGATGCCTCTCTCATGGCTTCGTGTACTATGCCTTCAATGTCGAGTTCGGCCAGAACCTTGTTGATCTCTTCCATCATTTCGGCCGACAGGGCATCATCTTCTTCCGACCAGGCTACCTCAACTGCTTTTTCAAGATTCTCATCAAGTGTATGACGCACACTATCGACGGCAGGTGCAGTCCAGGTTTTAACAGGTGCAGGTTCGCTCATCTGATTCACTTCTACGGGAACCATCTGAGGGTGAATTTTGTTGCCCATGGTAAATGATACCAGGCTCAGACCAATTACCAGCACACCGGCTGCTATCAGTCCTTCGATAAAGTTTGTTTTCATAGCTACTTGTTTTTGTAAACGTTTAATGCGTTGTAGTACGCTTGTTTTGTGTGAGGCAAAAGCCATGGCTAAACGCTCCTGCTCCACGGTTGTTATTTGTATTTTGGCCAGCGCCTTAATATAGGCGGGTTTATCGCCTGTCAGTCCGATGGCGATGTTGTCGCAGCTGTTTTCCCTTTCGGCCTTGATTTGTGCTGAAATCATCCATACCGCAGGATGATAGAAAAAGAGAATTTCAACTGCTGATTGTATTATATTAAAGAAGTAGTCGTGACGAAGTACATGTGCCAGCTCGTGGGCAATGATGGCTTCAATGTCTTTAACGGCAAGGCCTGTAAAGGCAGCCACGGGGAAAAGAATGACCGGTTTGAAGGTCCCCAGCGTCATAGGGCCTTTGGCTAGGGGTGAAAAGAAGGCCTTGACTTTTCGTTGGATACCCAGTCTTTCTGAGTAATTGTTAACCACCTCGATCCAGTCGCTGCCCAGCGGGATGAGTTGATGATTTCGCAGTCGGCGGGCATAAAGCATGCCGCCAAGCATCCGTAAAACAAGAATTACCATGCCCAAAACCCAGAATAGAAAAACAAGGTGAAAATGACGTTGTAAAAAGCTGCGTACTTTCAACCATTCAAAATTAATTTTTGCATCGATGGTATGGGTTGTGGTTGCTCTATCGGAATTTTGATCGAGCAGAAGGGTCGAAATGTATTGCGGATTGGCTTCGATCAGGGCTTTTAATTCGGCCTTCTCATTGGCATAGCGGAAGGCATTGCTGAAGGTGAAAGCCGCCCATCCGGTGAGTATGAGGAGGGAAAAAAAAGCCAGCAGGTAACGTAGTTGTGCGCTGTTTCGTCGGAGCAAAAGCATTAAGATGGTTAATGCCAGGGCAATGAGTGCACCCTGCCATAAGGAGTGGATCAGTGTCCAGCCAATGGCTTCGACAAATACGGGTGATATGCTGAGTACGGAGAGGTTCATCTTTGTTTATGTTAATCGTTTTCCATTTGTTCGATTATTTTTTTGATCTCGTCAAGCTCCTTCCGGCTGGTTTTTTTATTGCCAAGCAATTGCATGACGAGCGATGAAGCAGAGCCTGAGAATGTTGAATCAAGAAAACGATCGAGCAGTTTGCTGCGCGTTTCTTCCTGTTTGTATACGGCTTCGTACAGGTGACTTTTGCCGTTGGGCTTCCGGCTTAGCAAACCCTTGGTATGCATGTTCTGCATGGTTTTCAGGGTGGTGGTGTAACCTACATCTTTTGTGGCACTCAGCTTTTCGTGAACGTCTTTAACTGTCAGTGGTTGTTGTTGCCACAGTAAGTTTAGTATTTCGAGCTCAGCCGCAGTAGGCGTTGTGTTTGCAGTCATGATGAAAGTTTGTTACGAAATTTATCGTACAAATATATACGACTCTTTTCGTAGATGCAAATTTTATTACGAAAATTTTCGTAATAAAAACGATTCCATGGACGGGAGATAACATCCAGGCGGGAAGTCGGATCTTATACAGTTGATAAATTGGCAGGTTATTTCTTATCAGCTAAAAGAAAGCGGGAGGAACCGGCATCAATCTTACTACGGCCAAGGTAAGGATCCATTGAGGATAGAATATCAGTAACAGAAACGCGCGGTGGCCGAGGATGTCATTCAGACTAAGGATAAATTATATGAAACAATTGTTGAAGGAGGATGTGATGGGATATTTTAATAGCTCCCGGGGTATCATTGAAATTAATTACTTCCTATTGCTTGAATTGTAAAGAAGCTAAAGCAGCAGTGTATTGATCAAAAAGAGAAAAAAACGATCAATGTATTGATGGGAAAGAAGATAAATCAATCAACGCATTAATCAATTATTGAATAAAAACTATCTTTGTGTTGATAAAAAACAAGACAATGGACGTTTTAATTCAACGATTTACCGAAAAGTATGCCCGTACTCAAATTAAAACGATGCGCGAGTTTGAACAGGATATTGACTGGGACAACCAGCTCATTGGAATTACCGGGGCGCGCGGTGTTGGCAAAACAACCCTGTTGTTGCAACACCTGAAAAAAGGCTATCTGCTGAACGATGCTGTGTTGTATACATCGCTCGATCACCTCTATTTTATTGACAACAAGTTGTACGACTTTGCGGAATCGTTTTACCAAAAAGGGGGCAAGCTGTTGGTGCTCGACGAAGTGCACCGTTATCCCAACTGGTCGGTTGAGTTGAAAAACATTTATGATGATTTTCCTGAATTAAAAGTCGTTTTTACCGGATCGTCGTTGCTCGAACTAAAGAAGGGAAAAGCCGATTTAAGCCGAAGGGCTGTGATGTATAAAATGGCCGGTCTGTCGTTCAGGGAATTCATAAAATTTGAAAGCGGAATAGATTTTCCCCGGATGGAACTGGTTGATCTATTGGAAAATCACCGGCTGATATCGGGCAATATTTGTTCTAAAATTAAACCACTCTCATATTTTACTTCTTACCTGAAATATGGTTACTATCCGTTTTATCTTGAAAATAAAAAATCATTTCTGTCAAAACTGGAACAGTCGATACAGCAGATACTCGACGTGGATATTCCTCAGTTTGAACAAATTCAAACATCGAACATCGTTTTGTTGAAACGATTATTGCAAATCATTGTGGGCTCGGTTACGTTCAAACCCAACTATACTGCAATTAGTCAGAAAAGCGGAATCAGCCTGAATACCATGAAGAATTATATCGGGTATTTGAGCGATGCCGAACTGTTGTTGCGCTTGTATCCAAAGTCGAAAGGCTTAAATAATTTGGGAAAGCCCGAGAAAATGTACCTGCAAAATACCAACCTGATTTATGCCTTAACCGGATCTCAGGCTGATGTTGGGTACTTGAGGGAGACCTTTTTCTACAATCAGCTAAGCCAGGTTCACCGCGTAAGCGCAGCACCTGAGTCGGATTTTATGGTCGATGGAAAGTACACCTTCGAGATTGGCGGAAAAAACAAAAAGAAAAGTCAGATTCAGGATGTTGATCGTGCTTTTTTGGTCATGGACGACATTGAAACCGGTTTTGACAACGTGTTGCCATTGTGGTTGTTTGGCTTTCTGTACTGAGCGACGGCCCGGGATTGGAGCAGCAGCCTGCCGTGGCGCCGGCCGATGTTGAACGGGAGCAAAAATGCGATTGAAATGAGCGCTTTTTGCGAGCAGTGAAACACGGGCTGCGCCGCGGCAGCTATAGCGAAAAGCCCGTGAGGCCGCCAAAGGATAGACATAAGACTATAGACAAAAGATGAAAGACAAAATGTACTTTCAGTTTGAAGATGGAGGCGGGAAAATGGAACCTGGAAGTGTGGAGACAGAAGGAGGAAGCAGGAGACCGCGCGGGTGTTGGATGATTACCTTTGTCTTAAATCGCACTGTTTATGTCGATTATCTGAAGAAAAATCCTATTTTTACGCCCTCAATTTCAAAAGATAGCAACACGTTATGGCTGAAGATGTTTTCAAAAAACTGGTGGCCCATTGCAAGGAATATGGGTATGTTTTTCAAAGTAGTGAAATTTACGATGGTTTGGGAGCTGTGTACGACTATGGTCAGAACGGCGTCGAGCTAAAAAATAACATCAAGAAATACTGGTGGGATTCGATGGTAATGCTGCATGAAAATGTGGTGGGAATCGATTCGGCTATTTTTATGCATCCTACCATTTGGAAGGCATCGGGACACGTAGATGCGTTTAACGATCCGCTGATCGACAACAAGGATTCGAAGAAACGCTACCGCGCCGATGTGCTTATTGAAGAAGCGTTGGCCAAGATTGAGGCCAAAATTGACAAGGAAGTAGAAAAGGCGAAAAAGCGCTTTGGCGATGCTTTCGACGAGGAACAGTTTAAAACGACGAACCCACGGGTTTTGGCAAATCAGGAAAAATGGAATGCACTGCATCAGCGCTTTTCAGATGCGCTGAACAACAACGACCTGCCTGAGTTAAAGCAGATCATTATTGACGAGGGGGTTGCCTGCCCGATTTCGGGTACGAAGAACTGGACCGATGTACGCCAGTTCAACCTGATGTTTGCCACCGAAATGGGCAGTACCGCCGACGGAGCCCAGAAAATATACCTGCGACCCGAAACAGCGCAGGGTATATTTGTGAATTATCTGAATGTACAGAAAACAGGGCGGATGAAACTGCCTTTTGGTATTGCACAAATTGGTAAAGCCTTTAGGAACGAGATTGTTGCCCGTCAGTTTATATTCCGCATGCGCGAATTTGAGCAGATGGAGATGCAGTTTTTTGTGAAGCCGGGAAGCGAGCTCGACTGGTTCGAAAAGTGGAAGGAAACGCGCATGAGCTGGCACCAGGCCCTTGGCTTTGGTGAAGAAAACTACCGTTTCCATGAGCATGAAAAACTGGCACACTATGCCAATGCTGCGGTGGATGTGGAATACAAATTCCCCTTTGGATTCAAGGAAGTGGAAGGCATTCACTCGCGAACCGATTTCGATTTAAGCCAGCATCAGGAGTATTCGGGTAAGAAAATTCAATATTACGACCCAGAAGAGGGCAAGTCGTATGTTCCTTATGTTGTGGAAACTTCGATTGGGGTTGATCGTATGTTTTTGCAGGTGGTAGCCGCCAGTTATTGCGAAGAAGAGGTTGCGACGGCCAATGGTGGTACCGATGTACGTGTGGTGATGAAACTGCCGGCCATTTTGGCTCCGGTAAAACTGGCCGTGATGCCGCTGGTGAAGAAAGACGGACTGCCAGAGAAGGCTCGTGAAATCATCGATGAACTGAAGTTCGACTTTAATTGTATGTACGACGAAAAGGACTCGATTGGCAAGCGCTACCGTCGCATGGATGCCATTGGAACTCCGTTCTGCGTTACAGTTGATCATCAAACGATTGAAGATGGAACGGTTACTTTGCGCCACCGCGACAGCATGGAGCAGGAACGGGTTGCCATCGAACAGTTGAGAGTGATGATTGGCGATGCCATTAGCATGAAAAAAGTTTTTGCAAAGCTGAAGTAGTGTCGGTTGCCGGATTCGGGATACCGGACACTGGAAAAAATAGTAAAGAGCTGTTCGTTAACTTACGGGCGGCTCTTTTTAGTTATAGAAAAGTGTGGCATTTGTACCGCCTGTTTTTTTACAAAAAAAAGAGCCGTCCGTTGGTGGTGGACAGCTCGTGTGTTATGGGTGATGCCTGTACAAATTAATATTTGCAATCTTCTTCTTTATTGCAGTGGCATTTTCCTGTTCTTTCGCGCAGGGCAAGGCACATTTGGTGGCCAATGTCGGCTGCCGTTTGAGCGACAAATACTCCGGCATTTTCGAGTGCTTTGATTTTACTGGCAGCAGTTCCTTTCGATCCGCTGATGATGGCACCGGCGTGTCCCATGCGTTTTCCCTTGGGAGCCGACGCTCCGGCAATAAAGGCAGCAACCGGTTTGCTAACGTTCGAGCGGATGTATTCGGCTGCTTCTTCCTCGTCGGTTCCACCAATTTCGCCAATAAGAATGATGCCTTCGGTTTCGGGATCGGCTTCAAACATTTTAATCACGTCGATGTGGTTGAGCCCGTGAACCGGGTCGCCACCAATTCCAACCGCCGTGGTTTGTCCCAGTCCGGTAAGGGTGGTTTGGTGAACAGCTTCGTAGGTAAGGGTGCCCGAGCGTGAAACGATGCCAATTTTACCTTTTTGGTGAATAAAACCGGGTGCGATTCCAACCTTGGCTACACCGGCAGTGGTAACTCCCGGGCAGTTGGGGCCGACCAGAATACTGTCTGAGTTCTTCAGATAATGATGTACATTCAGCATATCGCGAACGGGAATGCCTTCGGTAATGGCCACAATGAGTTCAATTCCGGCATCGGCTGCCTCGATGATGGCATCGGCAGCATAGGGTGCCGGGACAAAAATCATGGTGGTATTGGCACCGGTTTGGCTTACTGCATCTTTTACACTTCCAAATACAGGAAATCCTTCTACAGAAGTGCCTGCTTTCCGGGGATTAACACCGCCCACCACCCTGGTACCATATTGGTGGCACTGAAGGGTGTGAAACAGACCGGCTTTGCCGGTTATTCCCTGTGTTATGAGTTTGGTATTTTGATTGACAAGTATTGACATGGTTACGCACTATTTTTGGATTACTGAAACTGCTTTTTTTGCTGCATCATCAAGGTTATCGGCACTAATAATGTTCAGTCCCGAATTTTTGATGATTTCTTTTCCTAGCTCCACATTGGTGCCTTCGAGGCGAACTACCAGCGGGAGTTTGAGTCCTGTTTTCTGAACAGCGGCCACAATGCCGTTGGCAATGGTGTCGCATTGCATAATGCCACCAAAGATATTTACCAGAATGCACTCAACGGCCTTATCACTCGAAATGATTCCAAAAGCCTGGGTGACTGCCTCCTCGGTGGCCGACCCGCCCACATCGAGGAAGTTGGCTGGTTCTCCGCCGTTGTGCTTGATAGAGTCCATGGTGGCCATGGCCAGTCCGGCGCCATTGACCATGCAGCCAATGTTTCCGTCGAGGGTAATGTAACTCATGTCGTAGCGTGCTGCTTCCATTTCAGCTTCGGTTTTTTCGGCATTGGGATCAGCACCTGTATCGAGTTGGCGGTAGGCCGCATTGTCGTCGATGTCGAACTTGCAATCGAGCAGACTTATTTTTTGCTCAGGGGTAATTACCATTGGGTTGATCTCCACCAGCGTGGCATCGCGATCGAGATAAACCTGGTATAATTTAGGGAGTATGTCGGCAAATTGTTTTTCCAGATCGCCCTTTAAACCCAGGAATGCAGCAGCTTTTTCAATGAGTTGGCTGTCAAGTGGCTTACCGAATTCGGGATAAAGATTCAGGATTCTTTCGGGTGTTTTGGAAGCAACTTCTTCGATGTCCATGCCCCCGTCGGGCGAAACCATGATGACAGGGTTCACCTTGGCGCGATCGAGTAAGATGGCTACATAAAGTTCCTGCTCAATGTCGGTTTCTTCGGCAAGCATGGCAGAGTGTATTTTTACTCCCTCGGGGCCCGTTTGATGGGTGACCAGGGTCATCCCGATCATATCGCTGGCGTAAGAAACTGCTTCGTCAACCGAGTTAAAAAATTTAATTCCGCCTGCTTTTCCTCTTCCTCCTGTAAATGCCTGTGCTTTGATTACACCACTTTGCAGACCGAGTTTTTTTAGTCCTTCGGCCACTTCGTCAGGCGATTCAACATTAATTGCTCTGGGAACAGGAATGCCAGCGGCTTGTAGTAGTGCCTTCGACTGGAACTCGTGTAGCTTCATATTGGTTAGTTTTAAAGTTTAATTCCGATTATGAGTAAACATAATCTATTTAACAATCTATATTTTTTAATGTTCGTGAAAAATAAAGGTAAAAAACATGATTTCTCCACAAATGTCGTAGAACATAGATTGCTGTGTGACATAAGTCACAAACAGAGGTGGCCTGCTTTATTGCTGGCTTTCGATGTAAAACTCCATGGCTTTATCCATGGCCTTGTTCATATTGGCGATTCGGTTTTCAGGCTGGGGATGGGTTGACAGGAATTCGGGCACATTGCTGCTTCCGGCCTGAAGCATACGCTCCCAAAAAGCAGGAGCTTCTCGTGGATCGTATCCTGCCATGGCCATAAAATAAAGGCCGAGTTCATCCGCTTCCACCTCGTGTTTTCTGCTGTATGGCAGCATAATGCCTACCTGTGAGCCAAGTCCGAATGCAGCCATGGCCAGTTGTTGTGTCGTTTCCTTTTGTTGTGCCAGGGCTTCTGATAAAGCCATGCCACCCAATTGGAGGGCCAGTTGTTGCGACATGCGTTCGTTACCGTGTTGTGCCAGGGCATGTGAAATTTCATGGGCCATTACTACGGCAATGCCATTGTCATTAAGGCATACAGGCATAATTCCTTCGTAAAAAACGATTTTGCCACCTGGCATACACCATGCATTGAGCTGCTCGCCTTCGATGAGGTTAAATTCCCATGCATAACCGTCAAGCCGATCGGACAGGTTTTGAGACCTCATGTAGTGCTCAACCGCCTTGCTTATTCTAAGGCCAACTCTTTTAACCGCTTCACTTTGCTGGCTGTTTGACGATAGTTTACTTTCAGATAATACTTGTTGGTAGCTGTCATTGCTTAAAGCAATTATTTCATTTGAAGGGATGGCTGTTATTTGTTTTCTGCCTGTTAAAGGCACGGTGGCACATGCTCCTGCCACAAAAATCAACACAATTAAAAGAAGCTGTTTCATCCTTGTATAATTTAAAGTTTCAGACTAAAGGTTAATTTAAAGATGATATTACGAAAGAACAAGCAATTTACAATTAATCTTCAAGTATAAAATCAGTGGTAGTCTGCAGGCTTAATAACCATAATCATTCATCAGGGTTCAATATAGATCGGTTTTTAGGCCGCCAGTTGTGCAAGTCATATCTTAACAATTTGTGTAATGGGGTTGAAATTAAAAGAGAAAAAATCACTACTCTTCAAAAAATGCTATTTTTATTGCTTGTTGAAAGAATTTAAAATTGAAAGTGATGATTAAAAAAAGAAAAGATATGCTCAAGGTGTTAACTTTGTTTGTAGCTGTGTTTCTGTTTGCTGTTGCTTGTAACAGTGGTAAAGCTGAAATAGCCGGAGACCAATGGGAACGTCTGGATACCGTCCTTTCACAGATTGTTGAACCAGAATTTGCCGAAGCGGTTTATGTTATTACCGACTATGGAGCAATAGCCGACGGGAAAAGCAATAATACTGAAGCAATTAACAATGCAGTAAGAGCCTGTCATGAAAATGGAGGGGGAAAGGTGCTGGTTCCTGAAGGAACGTTCTACACCGGACCGGTTCATTTGCTTTCGAATGTCAATCTTCACTTACACGAAAAAGCAACGTTGTTGTTCTCTGTCGATCCGGCCGACTATTTGCCGCTGGTTTACACCCGGTGGGAAGGAATTGACTGCTATAACTATTCTCCCTTGATTTATGCCCGGAATCAGCAAAATATTGCTGTAACAGGAAAGGGAAAATTACAGGGAAATGCTTCTGAAGATGACTGGTGGATTTGGAAAGGCCGTAAGGAATATGGCTGGAAAGAAGGAGATCCCAGTCAGTTGCTCCCGCACGCACGCCCGGCTTTAAAAGAATACAATGCCAAAGGAATACCTGCAGAGGAGCGTCGCATGGGGGAAGGCTTTTATCTTCGTCCGCAATTCATCAATTTCATCGAATGCAAGAATGTGCTGATTGAAGAGCTGACCATCGAAAATGCCCCTTTCTGGGTAATTCATCCCGTGTTTTGTGAGAATCTCATCGTTCGCGGGGTGACCATTAACAGCCTGGGGCCCAACAACGATGGCTGTGATCCTGAATCATGCAAAAATGTGCTGATCGAAGATTGTTATTTCAACACCGGCGACGACTGTATTGCCATCAAATCGGGACGTAACCGCGATGGTATTGTGGCCGCCCGACCATCGGAAAACATTGTGGTACGCAACTGTTTTATGAAAAACGGGCATGGAGGTGTGGTAATTGGCAGTGAGATCTCGGGAGGTGCCCGCAATATTTTTGTCGAAAACTGTAAGATGGACAGTCCTGAGCTCGATCGCGCCATTCGTATAAAGACCAACTCCAACCGCAGTGGTATTATCGAAAACATTTACGTTCGTAAGATCGAAATTGGAGAGGTGAAAGAAGCCGTTTTGCGTATTAATTGTAACTACGATATTAAAAAGGAAGGAACAGACACGCTTTATCCGGTGGTGCGCCATGTTTATTTGTCGGAAATGAGCTGTACTTCATCGAAATACGGATTGCTCTTGCAGGGCATCGAAGGGCAGGAATGTATCTATGACATCCATCTTGACAACTCAGAATTCAAAGGAGTAAAGAAGGGAAACAGCATCAGTCATGCACAGAAAGTGAGTCTGAGGAATGTAACAATGAACGGGGAAAAAATTGCATACAACGAAATTGGTACTTCGGCAGGTGACTAAGTGTCGATGTCGGTGAATCAATGCTGATGGTGCAAGGCAAGATGATTAGACGGCATCAGGCACAAACCACTTTATTCAGTGTCGTTTTGCCCGCAATGTGTAGAATGCGAGCCAGGTCGATGTTGGTAGAAATTCCTTTCGGATTCCAGTGATTTCGACAAGCGCTGTAGTTGAGATAAACACATTGTGCAGGAATGTTGAGGCGTTTCATTTCGAGCCCGCCCATCAGTAAATTTAATACACAGGCCGAAGCGATAATGCCCGTGTGTTGTTGCCTGGCATATTTCTTCAAATCATCTTTGAAACCTGTTGTATGTCGTATCAGACAGGTGTTAATTCCCTCTTTGTCAAGTTTATCTGAGATTTGACGAACCCGGCATTCCGGTGTGCACTTGCTGCATGTGAGTCCGGTCTCATTCATTTTCGCCATGCAATGTTTACCCGATGCCATGCACGAAGGGAGCAATAAAATTTTTCGTTCTGTTTTCAGAAAATCCGGTCTCATGCCCTGGTTCATGATTTCGGCACCAATCATGTTCAGGTGATATTCTGCTTCCTGCCGGCCGGTAAAGAAATAATCTTCTCTCGAATAGTAGCGTGAATGATGGGTAGTCAGAAATGCATGAACGCCGCTGGTGTAGTTTCCCAGCTGGCTGCTGGCTGCTTCTCTGAACCAAAGGGCAAAGTCGACGATGTGCTTTAGTTGTTGCCTGGCAAGCGCAGGTGAAAGCGAATTGAAATAGTGCAGCCAGCTTTTGATTGGCTTTAATTCGCTTTCGAATTCATTGGTGGCAGAAAGCCAATGGCAGAGTTTTAGCAGGTTCTTTTGTGTAAGTTCTGCTTGGTGTTCACTCTTTTTCGTCAGCCAGCGCGAAGCGAGACGGCCTCTCCACTGGTCGGTCAATTTCTTGATGAGCGGGCTGGTGTTCCGAATGCGATACAAACCCTTTAAAACAGCAGCTTTAAGGTAGCGCTTGTTTTTTACATGTTGCTTGTAATCAAGCCAGAATACACCCATTACCAGCAAATCGACCAGCTGTTCATCCGAAAAGCCTGGCACAACTACTTTCGATCGGGAATGGAATGCATTAAAAGCTGTAATGATGCCACCCACTTGCTGCTTCCCTTTCTGAATCACTTCGTTGGCAAAAGCGGCGGTTTTGCTGTAAAAAGCATTGGCATTTCCATTGGCATCGGTCAACAAATAAGGCGGCCTGCCGTTTATTGACATGGAGGTGGATTGAATGTTGGCAGTGAAGGACATGAGTTGAATGATAAAGTTGTGTTTTCGGCTTTTGAGTGATTTTTAATTCACGGATCAAAAGTAGCATTATGAAAACCGTGTGCAGGAATTAAATCGATAAACAACAATTGTTTACCGGTAAATGGCAGTAATTTATGTTCAATTATATTTCGATTGAAATATTGGATAGCTTATTTACAAGTAGTACATTACCGCTTAAATTTTATAAGAAGATAATATGGAAGAAATAGGAAAAATTGAGTTGCGTCACCTTACGGCAAAAGACTATAACGGACTGAAAGAATCAATGGTTGCCGCTTATGAGAATTGGCGTGATTCGTACTGGAGCAGGGAGAGTATTGAGAAACTGGTCAGAATTTTTCCCGAAGGACAGTTGGCTGTTCTGGTCGACGATAAGATTGTGGGCATTGCCTTGTCGATCATTGTTAAATATGGCATGTTCGAAGACACGCACAATTACAATGAGGTGACTGCCAATGAAACCTTTAAGACCCATACGCCCAAAGGGGATGTACTGTATGGAATTGAGGTATTTATTAATCCCGAATACCGTGGCATGCGACTCGGCCGGAGGCTCTACGATGCACGCAAGGAATTGTGCGAACGCCTTAATTTAAAGGCCATCGTATTTGGAGGGCGCATTCCGAATTATCATAAATATGCAAAAGAACTTTCACCCAAGGAATATATTCAGAAAGTAAGACAGAAGGAAATTCATGATCCAACCCTCAATTTTCAACTTTCAAACGACTTTCATGTAAAAAAAGTGATCAAAAATTATCAGGAGGGTGACAAAGAATCGCAGGACTATGCTGTGTTATTGCAATGGGACAATATATATTACGAAAAGAAGCCCTCCGACATCACCATCAATAAGTCGATTGTTCGCCTGGGCTTGATACAGTGGCAAATGCGCCCCTATAAGGACATTGAAGAACTTTTTGATCAGGCTGAATTTTTTGTAGATGCAGTGGCCGGATACAAAAGTGATTTTGCACTTTTTCCCGAGTTTTTCAATGCTCCGCTTATGGCCAGATACAATCACCTGAACGAAGCCGATGCCATTAGGAAACTGGCGCAATACACCGATATTATCAGGGACAAATTTTTACAATTGGCAGTCACCTACAATGTGAACATTATTACCGGAAGTATGCCTTACATATCGGATGATAACCAACTTTACAATATCGGACATCTTTGTCATCGAAACGGAACATTCGATACCTATAAGAAAATCCACATTACACCCGATGAGAAGAAAGTTTGGGGGCTTCAGGGAGGCGATTATGTTGATGTTATTCAGACTGATTGCGGCCCGGTAGGAATCCTGATCTGCTACGATGTTGAATTTCCTGAGCTGTCGCGGATCATGGCCGATAAGGATATGCATATCTTGTTCGTTCCCTTCCTTACCGACACACAAAACGGTTATTCGCGGGTTCGCTACTGCGCCCGGGCAAGAGCCATCGAGAACGAGTGTTATGTTGCCATTGCCGGCAGTGTGGGCAACCTGCCCAAGGTGGAGAACATGGACATTCAGTATGCCCAGTCGGTGGTGTTCACTCCCTGCGATTTTTCCTTCCCTGCCAATGGAATTAAAGCTGAATCGACTCCCAATACCGAGATGATTCTGGTAGCCGATGTCGATATTGATTTGCTGCGCGAATTGCATACCTATGGTGCGGTAAGAAACCTGAAGGATCGTAGGGGTGACATTTACGAAGTGAAGTACTTAAAATAACACTGAATTGTATAAACAGGCTGTATGTTATCATTGATGAATGATTTCAATCAGCCAATATCAGCATGCTATGGACGGAAATAAAAAGTTTGGGACAGCACCGGTATTTTTCACCGCCATTTCTACCATACTGGGGGCCATTTTGTTTTTGCGTTTTGGTTTTGCCGTTGGGACGCTTGGTTTTTGGGGTGTTATTCTGATTATCCTGCTGGGGCACCTGGTTACCATTCCAACAGCCCTGGCTATTTCCGAACTGGCAACCAATAAACGAGTGCAGGGAGGAGGTGAGTATTTCATCATTTCGCGCTCATTCGGTTTAAATATTGGTTCGGCCATTGGCTTTACCCTGTTTTTGTCTCAGGCCATCAGTGTGGCTTTTTATGTTATAGCCTTTACCGAATCGTTTGAGTTTTTGTTTAACTGGGTGCTGAAACAATATGGAATGGAATTGCCACGACAGGTAATCAGCATTCCTGCCATGACCGTACTGGCAGTCATCATTCTTAAAAAGGGTGCCAGTCTGGGTGTAAAAATGCTTTACTTCGTGGTGGCCATCCTTTTCATTTCACTCGCCATGTTCTTTTTTGGTGAAGGTACCCTTGCTGCCGAAAGTCAGCTTTCTTTCACCAATCTTGAATTTCGTAATGGCAGTGACTTTTTTATGGTATTTGCCATCGTTTTTCCTGCTTTTACGGGTATGACAGCCGGGGTTGGACTTTCGGGCGATTTAAGGGATCCTTCAAAGTCAATTCCGAGAGGCACTACACTGGCCACCATTTCAGGAATGATCATTTACTTCTTTGTGGTTTATAAACTTGCCATTTCAGCATCACCACAGGAGATGGTCGAAAATCAGCTGGTAATGGCCAATATTGCCATCGCAGGGATTGCCATTATACCTTTAGGACTTGCTGCATCAACCATCTCGTCGGCACTCGGATCGGTCATGGTGGCTCCCCGCACCCTGCAGGCTTTGTCGAACGATCGTTCGTTTCCCGGAGCAAAACTAAACAACTGGTTGTCAGCCAATAAAAATGGAGAGCCGGTCAATGCGACCATTGTTACGATAATTATTGCCTATGTTTTCGTTTTTCTGGGCGATGTGAATGCAGTGGCCGAAGTAATATCGATGTTTTTTATGGTTACCTATGGAGCGATCTGTCTTATTTCTTTTCTGAACCATTTTGGTGCTTCTCCTTCGTACCGGCCTTCGTTCCGCTCGAAATGGTACATTTCGCTGGTGGGTTTTGTTGTTTCGGTATGGGTAATGTTCAAAATTAATACCCTGTACGCTTTTCTTGCCTTTGTTGTAATGACGGTACTCTACCTATATGTTACATATACAAACAAAGATCGTAAAGGATTTCAGGCTATTTTTGCCAACAGTGTTTTTCAGTTGAACCGAAAATTACACGTATTTGTGCAAAAACAGCGCAAGTCGGGCATATATGAAGAATGGCGGCCCAGTGCCATTTGCATCTCACAGGATACCTTCGAACGTCACGACATGATCAGACTGCTCAATTGGATTTCGTATCGCTACGGCTTTGGTACTTACCTGCATCTTATTCAGGGCTATTTCTCAAAATCGAGCCGCCTGCAGGCCGATGAGGAAATTGGCAGAATCAGCGAAATGTTTCAGGGGATTGAAGACTATGTGTACATCGATTCCATGATTTCACCTTCGTATACCTCGGCCATTGCCCAGGCCATTCAACTCCCCGGAATCAGTGGCATGGAAAACAACATGGTCATGCTCGACTTTGATAAAAAAACAGGAAAGAACCTGAACAACATCATTGATAATTTTGCACTGATCAGAGCCGGTAACTTTGATGTTTGCATTCTTGCTTCAAGCAATCTTCCAATCGATTTTAAAAAGGGCATACATGTCTGGATCAAATCGAGCGATTACGATAATGCCAACCTGATGATCCTGCTTAGTTTCATCATACTTGGACATCCCGACTGGCGAAAATCATCCATTAAGATTTTTGATATCTGTGAGCCGTGTCAGATAGAAAAGGTAAAAGAGGGCTTGGCAAACATGGTGGTTAGCGGTCGCTTACCGATCACCATTCAAAACATCAAAATAATTCCGGCACAGGATCATGTATCATCAAAAACCATTATTAACGAGCATTCGGCCAATGCCGCTTTAACCATCATTGGCTTTATGGAAGGTACCTTGAAACATGAAAAGTCGAACCTTTTTATGGGTTACGATCAACTGGGGACGATACTTTTTGTAAATTCACATGATCAAAAGGAAATAGAATAGCTTTTTAAGCATTTTAGCCAACACTACTAATTTGAAAACATAGACGATGGCACGCTTTCTAAAAAACAGAAAAGTATTAGTAGATAAATCACCCGGTTCGCTCACCTTCATAGGAAGGAAGAAGATGGAAGCAACACGGTTCAGGATGACCGTTTATGACGACAGCCACCTGGCCGAATATGAGGAGGCCGATCTGATGAAACTGCTTGCTCACGTCGATGAAAGCCGGATCAACTGGATCAATATCGACGGGCTGCACGATGCAGGCGTGATTTCAAAAATTGGAAAGCGCTTCAATATCTCTCCACTTGTACTTGATGACATCGTCAATACCGATCAGCGACCCAAGTTGGTTGATGATGGTGGAAACAAGGTAGTATTTTTGAAACAGCTTACTTTTAACGAGACTGAAAAGTCGGTGTCGGCTGAGCAGATTACCCTTGTGCTGGGATCTTTCTATGTAATTTCGTTTCAGGAAAAAGTCGGCGGGTTTTTCAATCCAATCAGGGAACGGCTTCGTCAGAACATAGGTAAACTAAGAGTAAGTAAGTCCGATTACCTGCTCTATAGGATCATCGACACCATCGTCGATAATTACCTCTTGTGTGTGAGTGCCATTGGTGAACTGGTCGAAGAAAACGAAGAACACATCATCACCAGCAACAGCAAGGAAACCATAGAGAAAATTTACAGACAGAAGATGGAAATTAGTTTCATACGCAAAGCCGTACGACCTGCTGTTGATATCTCAAAAAAGCTGAAGGTTTCCGATGGCGATCTGATTAAGGAAAGCTCAATGCCTTTCTTTGCCGATCTGGATGATTTGCTTACCCACACCCTTGAATCGGTCGAAGTATATCATGCAATGATCAGTGATCAGCTGAACATCTACAATACCCGGTTGAGCAACAGTGCCAACGATGTAATGAAGGTGCTGACCATTTTTGCTGCCATTTTTATTCCACTCACCTTTGTGGCCGGTGTATATGGCACCAACTTCGACTATGTACCGGAACTTCATTATCGTTACAGTTATTTCATCATGTGGGGCCTTATGATTGTCATGGCCCTTGTGATGCTGTACTTTTTCCGAAAAAAGAAATGGCTCTGAGTATGAATTTAGCGGAGTTTGTCAACCTTTTCAAAGCAGGAGATAAGCGATTTGTTCTTCTGCTTTTGCCGGATGAATGCATTAATTTTCAACAGCTAAGTCCTGTCTGTAAATGTAGCCGGGGTTGAATTGCTTGCTTCTCAGTACCCTTCCGGCTTTCCTCTTCACAAATTATTTCAGCATATTTTCCAATGAGTATCATGGCCGGGGTGGCGGGCCGGTGCAAAAGAATGAGCGAAGCAATGTTGGCCAGCGTTCCACAGAGTGATTCACTGCCTGGGTGTGAAACCTTCGAAAGGATATTCACGCGGGTGTTTGCCTCAACGCCGGCCTGAATAAGTGCGTCGGCCAGGGCGCCCAGGTTTTTCAGTCCCATGTAGAGCGAAACTGTTGAACTGGCTTTAAGTACTTCCACCACCGTGCCCAGCTGGTCGAAACGGCCGTTGGTACGGCTGCCGGTGTATAATAAAACCATGGAACTGTTGTTACGTTCGGTAAGCGGAATTTCAAACTCACAGGCGGCAGCCATGGCAGCGGTAATGCCCGGAATCACTTCATAGCGTAGTCGATTTTGTCTGCAAAATCGGATTTCTTCGGCTCCCCGTCCAAAAATCATCGGATCGCCTCCTTTGAGTCTTACCACCTTTTTTCCCTTTCGGGCCATGCGTAACAGTGTTTGATGAATAGCCTCCTGGCGAAGTTGTTGGTTTTGTCCGTCGTTGGCCAGCTTGCCTGCATAAATGAAGAGGGCTTCAGGGGGTGCCAGTCTGAGCAGGGCATCTCCCGGCAAGGCATCGTACAGCACAACATCGGCCTGTTCTAATCTTTTACGGGCCTTTACAGTGATGAGTTCAGGGTCGCCGGGACCGGCACCTGTGATCGAAATAAGATGTTTCATATCTAATAGTGGCTTTGGCTTGTTGGCAACGAAGTGCCGGAACCGAAAGCTCTTTTTAAGTTTGAATGAAATAAATGAATGGAAATAGTGAATAGTCACCCTAAAAAACAGGTCTTCGCTTTAAGAAGAAATGGCTGTTTCGTTGAGATAATTAATCGGATTGGGATACTTAAACTGGTAGCCCAGCTGATCGCTCAGTTTTTCACTGCTCACAATTTTGAATTTCAAAGCAGAAGCATGATCAAAAACCGGAGCCTCTACACCTGCCGCTTTAGCAGCCGCAGTGTAAAAATCCTTTCTGGTGGGGTGTTGCGGACAACAGGCATTAATGATTTCTCCCCCGATGTTTTCTTCAATTACATGCTGAATGATCCCAATACAGTCGTCAAGCACAATTAAATTGACAGGTTTGTCGCCTTCGGTGTTGACCGTCCCGGGACGCATAAAGCGGTGGGGATGTCGTCCGGGGCCAATGAGCCCGCCAAAGCGGATGACAGTGGTTTCAAAGTTTTGCTGCGAGTTGAGCACCTTTTCTGCTTCAAGACAGGCAATGCCACTGGCCTTTTCGGGCCGAAGTTCATCCGCTTCAGTGACCGTACCATTAATTTCGGGATATACCGAGGTGGACGACACAAATATTACTTCGGCAATGGCTGAATGATTGATGTAGGGAAGTAATTGCCGTAGTTGATTGGGATAGATGTTTTCAATGGCATCGACACGGGCAGGTGGAAAGTTAATGATTAGCACATCGGCATCAAAGAAGTCTTCATTGCTGATATCAATCGCATTCGAAAAAAGCTTTAAAACCGATACGTCCCATCCATCCTCTGACAGGCGGGCAGCTTTTTCCTCATTGCTAACAGAACCTCTTACCCGGTATCCTTTTTTTAGCAGGCTTTCAGCGAGTGGTAGGCCCAGCCAACCTAAACCCAATATGGCAATTGTTTTATTTATCATGTCGAATAATTATGCAATTTAAATCATTTAATGTTTAAAGTCACGTCCTTCTCTGATTTCATTAACAATTTTTTTTCGCAGAACGAAATCTCCGAAGCGCTCTCCTTGTTTTCTATCGCCGCTGTACGCTGCAATGATGGGGTTGAGCGCATCAAGAATTTCTGCTTCATTCAGATTTTCAGCATAAAGTGTATTAAGTCGCTGACCTGTAAAACTTCCTCCCAGGTATAGGTTGTAACGTCCGGGAGCTTTTCCTATCAGTCCGATTTCAGCCAGATAGGGTCGACCGCAACCATTTGGACAACCGGTCATTCTGATCACGATTTCATCGTCAAAGAGCCCGTGTTTTTCCAGTTGGGATTCAATTTGAGAGATCAGGTGAGGCAGATAACGTTCGGCTTCAGCAAAAGCCAGCGGGCAGGTGTTCAATGCTACGCACGAAATTGAGTTGCGTCGCAGCCCCGAAAGCAGTCCGTTTTTTATCTGGTACTTTTTTAGTAACTGATTGATTTTTTTCTTTGTTGGTGCCAAAGCGCCCGCTATAATCAGGTTTTGATTACCGGTAAGAATAAAACTACCGTCGTGAATTTTGGCCATTTCACGCAGGGCCGTTTTTAGCTTAAAGGCTTCCTGATCTTTTACACGTCCTCCTTCAACGAAAAGGGTGTAGCTCCATCGCCCGTCGGTTCCTTTTTTCCATCCATAACGGTCGCCATTCCGAATAAAGTGGAAAGGTCTGGCTTCCTGTAGGCGAAAGGCCAGTTGTTCGTAAACTAATTCGGTGAAATGTTCAAGCCCCAGCCGGTCGATGGTGTATTTCAACCGGGCCTGTTTACGGTCTTGCCGGTTGCCGTGTTCACGTTGTACAAGCACTATTTTCTCAGCCACATCGATCAATTGAGCGGGGGTACAAAAACCAATCACATTGCCCAGGCGTGGATAGGTTGCTCCGTTGCCAAAGGTCGATCCCAATCCTCCACCTACTGTTACATTGAAACCAATAATCTGTTCCTTCTCAACAATTGCAATGAAGCCGAGATCCTGTGAAAAAACGTCGCAATCGTTGTAGGGTGGTATTACCAGCCCGATTTTAAACTTTCGGGGCAGGTAGGTTTTCCCGTAAATGGGTTCATCATCTGTCTGACCTCCGGCTACCAATTGCTTGTCAAGCCATATTTCGTGGTAAGCCTTTGTTTTAGGACTAAGATGAAGCGACAGTTCATTGGCCAGCTTGATCAATTCGGCATGTGCCGCCGATTCGGCCGGATTAGGGTGACACATCACATTACGGTTCACGTCACCACAGGCTGCAATGGTGTCAAGCAGACTGTCGTTGATGCTGCTGATGGTTTCTTTCAGCTTCCATTTTAAAACTCCATGGAGCTGAAAGGCCTGGCGCGTAGTTAGTTTCAGTGTATGGTTGGCATATTGGTCAGCCAGCTGATCCATATGCAGCCACTGCGAGGGAGAGACCAGGCCTCCCGGCATTCTTAACCTGATTAAGAAGGACCAGGCCGGCTCGAGTTTCTGGTGTTTTCGCTCTTTTTCGACATCGCGGTCGTATTGCTGATAAATTCCGTGGAACTTGGAGAGCTGTCGGTCGTTAGCTGCTATGGCTCCGCTTATTGGGTCGGCAAGGCTCTCCTTTATTGTTCCACGTAAATAATTGCTGTCGTATTTTATTTTTTCAACCTCCGATAAGGTGGTCCAGTCGATTGTACTCATTTTTCTTATTTTTGATTGCTTAAACTGATTTGCTTCATTTAATAGACATCAAGCTGGTAACGCTTTTCGTGTTTTAACTGGTGCAGATAGGCTTCGGCCTTTTCATGGCTAATGCCTCCCTGGGTTTTGATGATCTCGAGTAAGGATGAATGAACATCGTTAAACATCTTTTTGCGGTCGCCACAAATGTATAAGTGGGCTCCCTTTTGCAGCCATCCGTAGATCTCGGATGATTTTTCCTGCAGT
Organism: Roseimarinus sediminis; assembly: GCF_050433125.1. Lineage (NCBI taxonomy): Bacteria > Pseudomonadati > Bacteroidota > Bacteroidia > Marinilabiliales > Prolixibacteraceae > Roseimarinus > Roseimarinus sediminis. The sequence goes on from NZ_JBNPXV010000001.1 coordinate 561,365, forward strand.
TTGTGCTGAACATAAACTTTTTGTTGCTGATCGCGTGAGAAGGCAAGGTCGATGTGGCCGAGTACGCCGTCGCTTACAAATTTTTGCCATTCTACCTGATACAGAAAATCGTTGCTGAAGGTGCGTTCACCAAAAATGAGCCAACTGTTGTTTTTACGGCCTCTGTTTTGAAGCTCCTGCATAAAAGCACGGTAGGGGGCAACACCGGTTCCGGCTCCGATCATGATGAGCGGTGTTTGTTCTCCCTGCGGTAATCTGAAATTGATGTTCTTCTCGATAAAAACCGGGATTTTTTCATTTTCGCGCAAACGCTCCGAAATATAACTTGAACATGCGCCCTTTCTTTTTCTGCTGTTTCGTTCAAAATCGACCTTGGCCACTGCAAAATGTACCTCGTCGGGGTTGGCTTCCAGGCTCGATGCAATGGAATAGAGCCGTGGCGGCAAATAGCGCAAAACAGAAATGAGTTGGGCTGGTTTGAGGCCGATCGGGAAGTCGCTGAGCAGGTCAAGCAGGTCGCTGCCATCGAGGTAGCTTTCGAGGGCTTCGGAATCTGACAGGAGTTGTTCCAGTTTTTTGTTTTCACCCAGTGCCAGATAGTCTTCAAGCACCTTGCGGTTGAGCACTGTTATTTCGAAATGATGATACAGCGCTTCATAAAGTGTAACATCGTCGTAGCGGGTGGTTACCGTACTGTTGGGGTTAAAGCCGGTGTGTTCAATCAGCTGATCGACCAATTCGGGCGGGTTGTTGGTGAAAACTCCGATGGCATCGCCGGGTTCGTAATGTAAACCGGAGCCTTCGAGTGATAGCTCAATGTGCCAAACTTCCTTGTCGGAGTTTCTCCCGGTAATTTTTCTGCGATCGAGTACTTCGGCATAGAAGGGATTGAGCTTTGAATACTTCGATACTGTATTTTTTTCGCTGTTTTCAGTTTGTTTTTCAGGCTGTTTCTGTTTTTGAGTTTCAATTTTTTCTAGCAACTGTTTGATCCACTTTGCGGCATCGGCTTCATAGTCGACATCGCATTTGAGCAAAGGCAGCAATGCTTTACCACCAAGCTCACCAAACGCAGTATTGAAATCGATGCCTGTTTTGCAGAAATACTGATAGCTGCGGTCGCCCAGAGCCAGTACGGCATACTTCAGGTTCGGAGCCTTGGCCTTTTTGCTGTGTACATAGTCATGAAGGGCCTCGGCCATTAAAGGCGGTTCGCCTTCTCCATGAGTACTTACAATGAGTGCCAGCTGTTCTTCCTTGTTCAGGTCGCGCACCTTGTAGTTGTCGAGGCTCGAAAGTTTTACTTTAATGCCTTGCTGTCGGGCTAAAGTGGCCAGTTGCCCGGCAATTTGTTCGCTGTGGCCGGTATGGGTACCGTAAAGTACGGTGAGCGTTTGTTGCTCAGAATCATTGTTTATGTGCGACCCGACAGTTTCGGAAATACGGCCGTTTAGCTTTTGCGAAAGCCCGCTAATGTAGCCGCTAAGCCACAATAACTGGCTGGAAGTAGCATTGTGCAGCAGTTCTTTCAGTTCTTGCTGTTGCTGCGCTGTAAAGGGTTGTAGTGAATTGCTCATCAATCGATAATTTTGTGGATGTTTTTATTTAAGTAGTCCTGAAGGTGATTTCTTAGTTTAATTGAATGAAATACGTTTTCTCCGTTGGAAGAAACGGCCACCGTAATATTTTCTTTCTGGTAAACAGCAGGTGAAATAAACTGACAAAGTGCCGGTTTATCGTGAATATTGACCAGGATTCCTTTCTCCCGGGCATCGGCCACAATACTGCGATCTATTACTTCGTCATCGATACAGGAATATACCATTAAACAGTTGTCAAGATCGGCCGCTTCATAATTTTTTACGGTGTATTTTACGCCCAGCTGCTGAAGCTCAGCACAAACCGATTGGGCAACTACCTCGATGTTGGCACCAAAGCGCTGTAAGATCTGAATCTTCGATACGGCATCCTTACCTCCTCCAAGTACCAGAATTTTTTCACCGGTGATGTCGATGCTTACCGGCAGATACTTTTTCTTCATTGTGGTGTTTTTGGCTCCTGTTGGTCTTTGTTTTGTCATGGCTTGTTTTATGGAATAAAAAAAGCCCCTCCGGAAATCCGGAAGGGCTGATTGCATATTAATTTACTATGTCTAAATCTAGCTATACACGAAACCCTTCCGTACCAAAAAAGCACAGCACATACACATCATCATCATGATGAAGGCATGGCTTTTTGTACTGTTTGAAGAGTTGAAATTCATACTGAATGTGACCTATATAACTGTTAATGTGTGTTTGAAATAGATTATCCGGAATTACTTCCGTAACTATACTACAAATATAGTAGGATAAAATTGAATAAAACAAGCGATTGGCTTATAAATTTGAATTAAAAAACATATTTTGCTTATAAATTAACATCTTGTCTTGGTGGTGTTGACAAAAGAGCAGGTAGTAGTAATCAAATACGCAGTTGATTTTTTATTGGAATCAATGAGATCGTGTTAATTTTACGCAAAGAATGAAAAACCTTATTTTGTATATCCTGCTGGTGTGCTCATTTGGGGCTGTTACAGCCCGGGAGCAGTCAATGCAGTTCAAGCACCTCGACATTACCAACGGCTTGCCAAGTAATCAGGTTGTGTCCTTATTTCAGGACAGTCGTGGCTTAATCTGGATTGGAACCGTGAATGGCCTTTGTTCATTCGATGGTTACAATACGATCGTTTATCAAAAGGTGAAGGGAGATACATCTTCGCTACCCGATAATATTGTCAATAATATTTATGAGGACCACAATGGTTGTTTATGGATTATGGGGCCAGACATTATTTCAATTTTCGATCCGCATACGGCCCGTTTTAGTTCCGATCATCCGCTTTTTCATCACGATATAGGGCTTCCACATAATAATTACATCGATTTGTTTACCGATGAACAAAATAATTTCTGGCTCGTTCATCGCGAGATGGGGATATACTGTTACCAGCCAGAACAAGACACACTGCTTCATGCAGCATGCGGCAGTGAATTAATGCCCTACGAAATCAACGATATTAGTATTGACTCTTCAGGGCGCTTTTGGATCATCAACAGGGCCAGGGCAGTTGAGGTTTTTGATCCTGACTTGTTCCGCGTTGTAAAGCGTTATGATTCGGTTTTAAATGAAATACCCGAATCGGAAAATGATTACAATTTGACCCTCGATCAAAACGATCACGCCTGGATTTTCGCCGTTCAGGATGAAAACGGAGTGTTTTCTTTTAATCCTGAATTACTGGAGGTAAAGCATTACAGCAGTCGATCGGAAAAATACCGACTAAGTCACGACAATATTGCCTGTATTAATATCGACCAGCAGGGACGTGTTTTGATTGGAACCGACCATGGGGGGCTGAATGTAATTGACCTGCAAACAGGTGATTTGTCGGTATATCAGTACGAACATGGCGATAAAAACAGCATTTCGCAAAACAGTGTTATTTCGCTTCTTGTTGATAAGCACAATATAATTTGGGTGGGTACTTATAAGAAAGGCCTGAATTACTTTCATCCCGATTTGTTTAAGTTTAGGACTTATACATTGAATCCTTCACGCGAAAACTGGCTGAGTAACGAGGATGTAAACACCTTTGCCGAGGATGAAAAAGGAAATTTGTGGATAGGTACCAATGGTGGCGGCTTGATTTATTTCAACCGCAAGGAGAATACCTTCAAAACCTACAGGCACGATCCGGCCAATGCCAACAGTCTAAGTAGTGATGTGATTGTCGATATGTGCATCGATCATCAGGGAGATCTGTGGCTGGGAACCTATCTGGGCGGACTGAATCATTTCGACGGCAGTCGTTTTACCCGCTATCAGCACAATCCGGCCAATGCCCGGTCGTTGCCCGGAAACAATGTTTGGACTGTTTACGAAGACAAGAGTCATAAACTGTGGATTGGAACACTGGGCGACGGAATAGCCGTTTTCGATCGCGAAACACAGAGCTTTAACCGCATTGAACCTTTTGAAGATCCTTTGCCGGGTGCAAATTTCATCATGTCGGTCACCGAAGATCCCGATCACAACATATGGTTTGCCACCGCCAATGGCGTCGATTTGTACGACAAACGCACGGGCCGGTTTATTCGCTTTATCAAAGATGATAAGTCACCCAATTCGATCAGCAGCAATTCGGTACTCGATATTTACAGCGACAGTCGTGGTTGGATATGGATGGCCACCCGCGAACGGTTGAATTTCTACGATCCGGCAACTCAGAAATTTGTAGACCTGGGTGAGGAAATTGGTATCCCCGATAACAACATTCTGACCTTGCTCGAAGCTCATGACGGCAACATGTGGATGGCAACACCCCAGGGGCTGACTAATTTGATTATTTATACTGACGAAGAGGGACAGCCTTCATTTAAAACCAAAAATTACGATGAAAAGGATGGCTTACACGGCATCGAATTCAACGAACATGCTGCCCTTAGAACCAACGATGGTTCCTTGATTTTTGGTGGTTCCGATGGTTTTAGCATTTTCCATCCAGAAAACTTGAACACATCGATGATTGATCCAAAAGTGCTTTTTACCGGATTGAAAGTGCAAAACAAAAAGGTGGAAGTGGGTCAGGAAATAAATGAAAGAATCTTATTGACCAAGGAACTTAATCATGTTGAAAACATCACCTTAAGGCACTTTGAAAAGACTTTTTCTGTTAGCTTTTCGGCCATTAATTACCTGAATCCAGAAAAAACAAATTTTCATTATTTGCTCGACGGATTTAATGAAGAGTGGATTACTACCACTCCCGCAGGCAGGGAGGTGACTTATACCAATCTTCATCCCGGCGATTATCAGCTACGGGTGTATGTGTCAGATCTTGAAAATGAAATGAAATCGGAAGAAATCAGTCTCTCCATAACAATTCTTCCTCCTTTTTGGAAAACCAAATGGGCTTATTCAATTTACCTGGTTGTTACACTGCTTTCCATTTTTTATGCCATTCAACTGATTATAAGCCGTGAGCGCAATCGTTTTCTGATTCAGAAAGAAAGGCTCGAGACGGCCAGGGTACATGAAATGGACCTGCTGAAACTCAAGTTCTTTACCAACATCAGTCATGAATTTCGTACGCCCTTAACCCTGATTCTTTCGCCGCTTGAGCAGATAATCTCAACAACACCCGATGGGAAGAACCGTGATCAGTTGCGCTTAATGCAACGCAATGCACGGCGTTTGCTCAACCTGATCAATCAGTTGCTCGATTTTAGAAGACTCGAAGTACAGGGCTTGAATCTCGAAGTAAGTGAAGGCGAACTGGTTGCCTTTTGTCGTGAGGCCACTGAGTCGTTCTCCGATCTGGCTGCCAGTCGTAACATTCAGCTGCAGTTTGAATCGAATGCTGAAACCTTGAAGGCCTCACTCGATTATGATAAGATTGAAAAAATTGTGTTTAACCTGCTTTCGAATGCCTTTAAGTTTACGCCCGAAAATGGAAAAATTTCGGTTTCGCTTTCTTTCATTGATGGGGAGCAGGGTGCTTTCCGTCTTGAAGTGAAAGATACAGGAATAGGAATTCCGAAGGACAAGCGGGAAATCATTTTTGAGCGTTTTGTGCAAAATACACACGAAGGCAATATGGTAAGCCGGGGCAGTGGAATAGGTCTTTCGCTTACCCGCGAATTTGTGCAAATGCACGAAGGAACCATTGCTGTGGAGAGTGTTCCGGGTGTGGGTAGTTCATTTGAAGTGCTTATTCCGCTTCAACGTGAATTCAAAATACAACGGGGCGAAAGCAAATGGCTCGATGAGCGCAGGGGCCCTCAGCCTAAGGTCGAAAAGCAGGAAGTTGAAAACATGAAAGGCGAAAAATGCAGGCTCTTACTGGTCGAGGACAATCCCGACATTCGGTTCTACCTGAAAGATAATTTGAAAGATATTTACGAGATCAAAGAAGCGGGCGATGGTATCTCGGCCTGGGAGCTGATCCCCGAATGGAACCCCGACCTGGTTGTGAGCGACATCATGATGCCCGGGATGGATGGTCTGGAATTGTGCCTTAAAATTAAAAACGATGCACGAACCTCGCACATTCCGGTAATACTGCTTACCGCCCGCACCACCGATCAGCACAAGTACGAAGGCCTGCAGATTGGTGCCGACGACTACATTACCAAACCCTTCAACTTCGAATTGCTGGCTTTACGCATTCGCATGCTCATTGAACGCCGTCAGCAGCAAAGGCAAAAATTCCAGAAGAACTTCGACATTCAACCGTCGGAAATCGAGATCACTTCACTCGACGAGAAATTCCTGAACAAGGTGAAGCAGCTTACCGAAAACTACATGCAGGAACCCGATTTTTCGGTCGAACGGCTCAGCTCGGAAGTCGGTATCAGTCGGGCGCATTTGTACAATAAGCTGCTGGCCTTAACCGGAAAAACACCCATCGAATACATTCGCATCATGCGCATTCGCAGAGCGGCACAGTTGCTGGCCAAAAGCCAGCTAACGGTCATGGAGGTGGCTTATAAAGTAGGCTTTAACGATCCAAGGTATTTTACCAAACACTTTAAGAGTGAGTATGGTATAACGCCTACCCAGTACATTAAGCAAACTTCCTCTACCGACGATAAAGCGTAGCCGGCGGGCATTTGTTCTTTTTAACAGTGCAAAATGTCTACTTAATATTCTTCATTTGTTGTATTGCCGTTTGATATTTTTTACACATCCGGCGACACTGCACTTCCTTTTTATTTCACACCCAATCATTGAATTTTAGCGGCTGGCAGGATGAATACTGTGTTTTTTATACGCATATTCCAAACCAATTCATAATCAATTGTAAGGCTGGTTGTGTGGATGCCTTTTAAAGACAAAAAAGCTAAGAATCACATACAATTGGTACCCCCTGATGTAGCCCTTCTTCTTTACTTTCGTCGTGTTAGAATTTTAAAGCGCAGTATGCATTGGTGCAAAACTGAAGGATTAGAAATTTTTTGAAAGCAAAAAGCGATGAGACAAGGAGTTATTTGGGGTTTATTTTTGATGATCATGCTTTCGTGTGGTCAGTCGGCTGTACAAACTACAGCGAACGGGGTAGTGGTAGCAGTGGAAGAAAGTGCTGAGAAAATCAGGCTTGAAGTATTCAGTGATGAAGTGATCAGGGTGAGCGTGGCCAAAGCAGGTCACGACTTTTCGACCGACACCAGCCTGATGGTTCTGGCGCAGCCCGCCGGGGACACCCGTTGGAATGTAAAGGAAAACGAAGAAGAAATCATCCTTAGCACCTCAAAGTTAAAGGTTCATGTAAACCGGAATACCGGGGCGGTATGCTTCAAAGATGCTTCAGGCAAAGTAATTCTGAAGAATGAAGAAAATGGTGGGCGTTATTACGGAACTCAAATCGATGATCAGCTTCCTGAAAGCGCTATGATGCAGGTGTTTGAGTCGCCTGCCGAGGAAGCCTTCTATGGTCTTGGTCAGCATCAGAACGGAGCATTGAATTACAAAGGGCTCGATGTGGAGCTGCAGCAAAACAACATTGTTGCAGTAGTTCCATTTCTGTATTCGAATAGAAATTATGGCATATTGTGGGACAACTACGCTATCAGTCGTTTTGGCGATCCACGTACCTACGAACCGGTTTCGTCGCTCAAACTATACGATGCCGAAGGAAACGAAGGCGGTTTAACTGCACTTTATTACGACCGGGGGGATCATTTGTACACTAGCCGCATCGAAAATACCATCGATTATACAACGCTCGAAGAGCAGGACAATTACCCTGCTGGTTTTGCCATGGACCACAACAGCACCATTGTATGGGATGGTTTTGTGGAGGCTAAGCAGGCCGGAACCCACAAATTCAAACTTTGGGCTGCAGGTTACTATAAGGTATGGGTCGATGGTGAATTGCTGTTCGATCGTTGGCGACAGTGCTGGAATCCGTGGTTTGTAACATTCCAAATCGACATGGAGCCTGGCCTTAAGCAGCACCTTAAAATTGAATGGAAACCCGATGCCGATGTATCGTACATTGGTTTGACCTGCCTCGACGGATCCTATGCCGACAAGCAGGAAAAACTGTCGCTATCAGCGGAAGACGGAAAACAGATCGATTATTATTTCATTTATGGAAGCAATGCCGATGAAGTGATTTCGGGCTATCGTGAACTTACCGGAAAAGCTCCCATTGTGCCTGCCTGGGCGCTGGGACTGTGGCAAAGCCGTGAGCGTTACAAAACACAGGACGAGCTGCTCGATGTGGTACGCGAATACCGTCGACGTGAAATCCCCCTCGACAACATCGTTCTCGACTGGAATTACTGGCCCCAGGACAAATGGGGTGATCACGATTTCGACCTGGATCGTTTTCCTGACGCCGAAGCCATGATCGATCAGGTGCATGATCTGAATGCCCGCATCATGATTTCAGTTTGGCCCAAATTTTATGTGGGAACCGACAATTATGAAAGGTTCGAAAAAAATGGCTGGCTCTTTACAAAGAATGTTGAACTGGGCAACCGCGACTGGATTGGCGAAGGTTACCTGTCGACTTTCTACGATTCCTATCATCCCGAAGCGCGCAAGGCTTTCTGGAAAGGGCTGAACGAAAAATTATTCAGCAAAGGCATCGATGCCTGGTGGCTCGATGCAACCGAACCCGATATTCACTCCAATGTTTCATTGCGCGAAAAGCAGGAAACCATGACTCCGAATCATCTTGGTTCAGGAAGGGAGTTTTTCAATGCCTATTCGCTGTTGCAGGCCAAAGGCGTGTATGATGGGCAACGTAACACCGATCCCGACAAACGGGTGTTCATCCTTACCCGCTCGATGTACGGAGGTCAGCAACATTATGGGGCGGCTACCTGGAGTGGCGATGTGGTTTCGCGCTGGAGCGACCTGCGCGATCAGTGGGCAGCCGGCATCAATGTGGGGCTTTCTGGCATTCCTTACTGGACGACCGACATTGGTGGTTTTGCCGTTGAAAAGCGCTATGAAAAACCGAATATTGCTGATCAGAAAGAATGGCGCGAGCTGAATACACGCTGGTTCCAGTTTGGAGCTTTCACCCCGCTTTTCCGTATTCACGGGCAATTTCCCTACCGCGAAATTTGGAACATTGCTCCCGAAGGCACTATCGAATACGAATCGATGGTTTATTATACCCAACTGCGTTACCGGCTGATGCCTTACATTTATTCGCTTGCCGGTAAGGCATATCACGATAATTCGACCATAATGCGCGGACTGGTGATGGATTTTGCCACCGATGAGCGCGTAAACAACATTGCCGATCAATACCTCTTTGGGCCTTCGCTCATGGTGTGTCCTGTTGGTGAATTCGGGCAACGCCAACGCGAAGTCTACCTTCCCGAAGGAAGTGCCTGGTACAATTTCTACAGCAATACCTTCTATGAAGGAGGACAAAACATCGCTGCCAATGCACCGCTCGGGCGTATTCCGCTTTTTGTAAAGGCCGGATCGATTGTGCCATTTGGCCCCGAGATTCAATATACTTCAGCACCCAACGACGGGACGCTCAAACTGATGGTGTATACCGGAGCCGATGCCAGCTTCAGCCTTTATGAAGACGAAGGAATCAACTACGATTACGAGCAGGGCGAATTTTCACTGATCGCGATCACTTATGATGAGGCAGCCGGAGCGCTCACCCTGGGCAATCGTCAGGGCGCTTTCGACGGCATGAAAACCGAACGGAAAATCGAGGTTTATTTCATTACTCCCGATGCAAGTACGGGCTTCGACCTGGATGTTCAACCCGCTAAAATAATTATATATGATGGATCGGAGATCACCTTGAGTGCACTGCGATAGCCATCACGACATCTAATTTTCCAATAACTAATCTAAGATTCTATGAAGTTTAAACAAAAAATCGGAGCCAGACTCCGAATGAGTGTACTCAGAATCATTCCCGGTATCGTGTTCGGGATGATCTTTTTGTTGTCTGCTTCTATTTCGCTGCCGGCACTGGCTGTCTCACAGCAAATGGAAGTAACAGGAAAAGTGGTTACAGCTGACGACCAGACGCCCATCATTGGAGCTACAGTTGTAATTAAAGGAACCACACGAGGTACGACTACCGACATCGATGGAAATTTTTCGATTGAGGCATCGGCCGGAGACCTGCTTTTGGTTTCGTTTATTGGCTATGCTCCCCGCGAGCTGGCTGCTGAAAGTTCAAACATGTTGATTGAACTTGAAGAAGAAGTGACCGGCCTCGACGAGGTGGTGGTCATCGGTTATGGTGTTCAGAAAAAGAAACTGAATACCGGCGCAACTACGCAGATGAAAGGCGACTATGTGCAGAAGCTGAGCACAACCAGCCCCCTGCAGGCCATGCAGGGCCAGGCACCGGGTATCAACATTTCGTCCACTTCGGGTCAACCCGGAGCCGATATGAAAGTGACCATTCGTGGTTTGGGAACCGTTGGTAATTCGGGCCCGCTTTACATTATCGATGGGATTGAAGGCGATATTACCAACCTGAATGCAAGCGATATTGAGTCGATCGACATTCTGAAAGATGCTGCTTCGGCCGCAATTTATGGTTCACAGGCTGCCAACGGCGTGGTGCTGGTCACAACCCGCAAGGGAAAAGCCGGTCAGGCCCGTGTAAGTTTCGATGCTTACTACGGACTTCAGAGCGTTGCCCGTACTACCGACATGCTGAATGCATCGGAATATCAGGTGATCATGAACGAACAGGCGCTCAACTCCGGTTCTGCCATGTTTCCCGATTCATTATTTTCAGGTGGTGATACCGATTGGGTAAAGCAGATGTTTTACGACAATGCGGTAAGCCAGAACTACACACTGGGTGTTAGCGGAGGATCGGAATCATCGGTTTATTCCATGTCGCTGAACTACCTCGGCCAGGAAGGAATTGTGGGTGGGCCCGATGTTTCAAATTACGAACGTTACGGTTTTCGTATTAATTCGGAACACCAACTTTACAATGGTGTGCTTACCTTTGGACAGCACCTCAATTTCAACTACAAGAAGAACAACGGTATTTCGGTGGGTAATCAGTACAACAACACCCTCAGGGGGGCTTTTACCACTTCGCCCATTGCTCCGGTGTTCAGCGATAACAACATTTACGACAGCCCGTATAACGACACATCCAATTCAAACTGGTACAAAGGCGATGGCAACCCTTATGGTTCCATGATGACCAATACCAATAACATGAACGATGCTCAAAACATGCTGGCTGACTTTTATGCCGAATTGAGGCCTTTAAAAGGACTTAGCCTGAAAACGCTGGCAGGAATCAACTACTATGCTTCCGATTATCGCAGCTATACTCCCTTGTATCAGTTTTCAATTTATTCGTACAACAACTCTCACACCACCGTGAATCAAAGTATGAGCAAGGGGCACACCCTTACCTGGACCAATACGGCCAACTACAGTTTTGATTTGAACGACGAACATCAGTTCGATGTACTGGGTGGAATGGAAGCCATTCGCTATCAGGGAATCGGCCTTTCGGCTTCGAACTGGAACCTATTGAGCCAATTCGATGATTTTGCCCATGCCTACATCGACAATACAACTGGTCAGGCCAAACTCGACAAGGATGACAATGGTGAAGTGGTAGGAGTGATTGAAACCAAAGGAGTAGGCGGAGGACCCGAAAATCAGACACGTCGCTTGTCATTTTTCGGACGTCTTGCCTACAACTATCAGGAGAAATACATGCTGAATGCCACGCTGCGTGCCGATGGTTCATCGAAGTTCGCTGCCGGCAGTCGCTGGGGTTATTTCCCTTCGGCTTCAGTTGGTTGGGTATTGACCAATGAAAATTTCATGGAAGATGCAGCCGAATGGCTGACATTTTTAAAAATACGTCTCAGCTGGGGTCAGGTGGGTAATCAAAACATCGACGATTTCCAATTTGCCTCGCCCATCAATACTTCAACCAGTTTCTCAGGTGATGATCCGGCGGCCAATTATATTTTCGGTACCACACTCGTAAATACCCCGGGGGCATATCCCAGTCGTTTGTCAAATACCTCACTAAAATGGGAAACCTCTGAACAGACCAACGTGGGTATTGATGCCTATTTCTTCGACAGTCGTCTGGCAGTAAATGGCGATTTCTACATTAAAACCACCAAGGACTGGCTGGTTCAGGCTCCTATTCTGGCAACAGCCGGTGCTGGCGCACCTTTCATCAACGGTGGTGATGTGAAAAATACCGGTGTTGAACTGGCGTTGAGCTGGAACAATTCAGTTGGAGACTTAAATTACAATGTGGGAATCAACGGTGCCTATAACCGCAACGAAGTGGGCAACATTCCCACCGAAGACGGAATCATTCACGGTTTAACCAACATGTTGTACGACAACTCGGAAGAATTTTACCGTGCCGAGAACGGTCATGAAATTGGTTACTTCTGGGGTTACGAAACCGATGGGATTTTCCAGAACGAAGCCGAAATTGCTGCCTGGCGCGAAGCCGGAAACGGCATTCTGCAGGCCAACGTGAAACCCGGCGACGTGCGTTATGTCGATCAGGGAAAAGATGGAAAAATTAATACCGACGACAAAGTAGATCTGGGCTCGGGTATTCCCGATTTTACCTATGGCTTTAATGTAGGCATCGAATACAAGGGCTTTGATTTCTCGATGAATGCCAATGGTGTTTACGGAAACAAGCTTGTTCAGTCGTACCGCAACCATGCCAACAAGCAGGCCAATTATTCTTCGGCCATATTGCAGCGTTGGACCGGCGAAGGAACTTCGGACCGGATTCCACGGGTTACCGAAACCAATGTAAACTGGCAATTTTCCGACCTGTACCTGCACGATGGAAGCTATTTGCGCATCCAGAACATCTCGCTTGGTTACGATTTCAGCCAGCTCGTGAAGTGGAATTACCTGAGTCAGTTCAGGGTGTATGCTTCGGTTCAGAATGCCTTTACCTTTACTACCTACAGTGGCATGGATCCTGAAATTGGTTACGGTACAAGTAGCTGGGTGTCGGGAATCGACCTGGGGTACTATCCCCGTCCGAGGACTTTCCTGCTGGGTGTAAATGTTAAATTTTAATGCTTTAAAATGTAATGAAGATGAATAAATTAAAACAATATATCCTGATTTTTGGAACGATGAGCCTGGGGCTTTTCTCCTGCTCAGAAAGCTTCCTTGATGTGGAACCGCAAACCTCGATTGTCGATCAGAACTTCTACAAAACAATCGACGATGCCGAGATGGCGCTCATTGGCTGTTACGATGGCTATCAGCGCACCAGCTCAAACGGCAACCAGGCTTTTTATGTAACTGCCGAAGTGCTGTCGGACAACTGTTTTGGCGGCACCGGAAATACCGATGGCCGCGGCTATCAGGCACTCGACCGTTTCGACATTGGTGAGTCGCCATCCGACAACAACCTGTTTAACGGAACCTGGAGCGATTACTACGCCGGCATTTTCCGTTGCAACACGCTTTTGCAGAAAATGAATCAGATTGAGTGGGAAGGTAACGATGAAACCCGTGCCCGCATTGAGGGCGAAACCCGCTTTTTGCGTGCCCTGCTGTACTTCGACCTTGTTAGGCTATTCAACGAAGTGCCACTTATACTTGAGCCTACCACCGACAATGTACCTCAGTCGCCTGCTTCGGATACTTACAGGGTAATTGCCGAAGACCTGAAATTTGCCGCTGAGAATATCACTTATCCTGCCTGGTCGGCCGATTGGGCTGCCAACAACGATGGCCGTGCTACTCAGTGGGCTGCCAAGGCCATCCTGGCAAGGGTTTATCTTTTTTATACCGGTTACTATCAGCAGTCCGATTTGGCGGGTGTTGTGAGCAAAGCCGAAGTGCTTCAGGGCCTCGAGGACGTGATTGCCAATGGTGGTTTTGCACTCATTCCTGAATACAAAAACCTGTGGGAAGCTGCTTCTTCAACTCCCAATTTTGAGACCAATACCCTCGAATCGACCTGGGCAGGTCGCGGCAACTCCGAAGCCGTTTTCACCCAGAAATTCAATTTCACCCAGGATTATAATGGCAACCTCGACGGCAACCGCTGGCTGGTGATGATGGGCATGCGTAATACCAACTTCGCACCTTATGGAAAAGGTTGGGGCGCCTGTACGGTGGTTCCGGAGCTGGTCGACGCTTTTGAAAGCGACGATGCCCGTAAAACGGCTTCGGTCATTGACCTTGCGGGGGAAGGCATCGAAGCTGAATTCGATATGAAGGATCAGCGTGAATACACCGGTTACACCAATAAAAAGTACACTCCCATGTGCCTTCCCGACGGAACTACCGCTGTTGATGGTCTGGGCAATGGTGACTTCCAGGTTTCTCAATACCAGGACTTCATTGTCGTGCGTTATGCCGATGTTCTGCTGATGGCCGCCGAACTGGGAAGTGCCAGTGCACAGACTTATTTCGACCAGGTGCGTCAGCGTGCCGGATTGGACCCAAAGCCGGTTTCGCAGGCAAACATCTTAGAGGAACGCCGTTTTGAATTTGCCTTTGAAGGATTGCGTTATTACGACCTGCTGCGTCAGGGCCTTGAAAATGCAGCCACTGAACTGGCCATGAGCAATGTGGCCGTTTTGAGTGGAAATGCTGCTGATTTTGTGAGCATAAGCAAGGACAACATACTGGTGACCAAAGGATTTATGCAAATTCCGAATACGCAGATTACCTTGTCGGATGGTGTGTTGAAACAAAACCCAGGATGGGAATAACCTAAAAATTACAGAACAATGAAGAATATATTCAAATACTTATCACTGCTGTTCATCCCGGTGTTGTTCATGTTTTCGTGTACACCCGAGGAATTCGAACTGGGCGAAATTGATGTGAGCTCCAGTCAGTTGGTTGAAGGAACAGCCTTTAGCATTGAGCACGATGGGGAAAACCCCAACATCATTTACCTAAAAAGTTTAATCGATGCAAAATACACGCCGCTTTGGAACCATCCACAGGGACGGAGCCAGGAACGGGTGGTGACCCTGAAAATTCCTTTTGCAGGAAGCTACGAAGTACAGTTTGGCGTTCAAACCCGCGGTGGTATTGTTTACGGAGACACCGTTACTTTTGAAGTCGAAGATTTTTATGCCGGTTTTATTGAAGATCCTTTATGGGCCTTGTTAACTGGTGGTGTCGGGGCACAAAAAACATGGCTGCTCGATTTGAATGCCGAAGGCGTGAGTAAGTTTTTTGCCGGACCGCTTTTTTTCTATGGAACCGATGATGGATGGGAAACTGTAACCGAAGGAAAAACGGTTGAAGGCGACGTGTGGAACTGGAGTCCCGACTGGAAAGGCAATCAGTGGCTGATGGATGCCGGTGATTATGGTACCATGACTTTTGGATTGGAAGGAAATGCGACCGTTGTGGTTGATAATCCAATGTTCCCTGAAAACAGCGGGGAAGGAACTTTCCTGCTTGATACCGAAAACAAAACCCTGACTTTGACTGATGCAGGTATTACCCATAATCCTGGTCACGATGCCGTGGCAACCAACTGGGGTTTTGCAAAAGTAATGTCGCTGACCGAAAATACTCTGCAGCTGGGTGTACTTCGTGACAATTCGGACGAAGGCCCGTGTTTGTTGGTCTATAACTTTATCAGCAAGGACTATTCTGATAACTGGACTCCAGGCGAAGTGGCAGAACCCGAACCAACGCTGCCCGAAGGTTGGAAAGACGCTGTGTCGCAAACAGTAAATACAACGGTGGTTTGGAAGCTCTCAGAAGAAAACCCGCTCGATTGGGCCAATCTCGATGGAAGCATGATGAACGGCTGGAGCGCCCCCGAAGATTATCCCGATTGGTTGGGAACTCCCGATCCGGCTGTTTATGGCGATTTCTCAATGACCATGAATTCATCCGACTCATCGGTGGTATTTGTAACGCCCGATGGTACATCAACCGGGGGCACCTATTCGTTGAGCAGCAAGGGAATCTATTCCTTTAGTACCGACGTGCCTTCATTTGCAGTGATTGGCTGGGCTTCGTTTGCCGCTGATGCCAATAACCAGCTGCGTATTCTGAAAATTGAAAAAGATGCCATGGGTGCTGTAATTGGCATGTGGCTGGGAGCCCGCAGCTCCGATAAGGATGAATACATGGCTTATCACCTCGTGCCATCAGGTGGCAGCGCTGAGGATGATCCCATGTCAGCATGGAAGCGTGCACTTGCCGGTAAAAAGCTGGTGCCCGATGTAAACTACTTTGCCGACTGGTTTGCTGCCGACTGGAGTGGCGGTTGGACTGCTGAAGGTATTTTTCCCGATGTAGATTTGGAAGGTCAGTCGTGGTTCTGGAATCAGGAAGTATACGATGCCTGTCTGGCTTCATCCATTTCTTTCTACATGGAGGGTGATGTAATGAAAGCCGATGCAGTAGATAACGGTACCGCAAAAAATGGAATCGTTGTGGATATTGATACCGAAAATTCAACGCTCACTTTTTCGGAAGCACCCTTTACCTTCTCGTGGATTTTTACCAACAATAAGGAAGGAAATGGACCCTGGATGATGGGCTCGCACAATGAAGCCAATCTTGGTAACATTGCAGAAAAAGGTTTGTATTTGGGATTTTACAGCAAATATGATGAAAGCGATCCTGAATTGCCTGTTGAAATAACCGCTTTCCACATGGTAATTGGAGAATAAGTTCATGTATTGAAATTGCAATTCCGGGTAAACTGTGCCCGGAATTGTTTTAATAGATAAAAGAAATCGATGATGAGAAAGCTGATTGTTTTACTGATTTTGAGTGTCGTGTTTGCCTGGCAGGGGTGTTCTGCTCCTGAAGTCAGCATGGTAGAAATTCAAAATGGTGTTGAGCTGAACAAAGGACAGTTGAGCATAAGGGTGCAGTTTTATACCAATAAAATTGTAAGAATCACCAAGTGGGATCAGAAAGGAACTTCTGAAAAGAAGAGCCTGGCCGTGATTCAGCAATCGATCCCGGTGTTGCAATTAACGCTTAAGGAGAACGAGCGGAATTACACCCTTTCGTCGGAGGCACTGACCCTGCTGATCGATAAGCAAAGCGGAAACATTCAGTACATCGATAAGGAAAAGCAGCAACTTTTAAAAGAAAAAGGAAAACCGCAGTTTCAAGCTGTTGTTTTTGAAGGGGATTCGGGTTTTAGCGTACAGCAAAATTTTGAACTTTCGGCCAACGAAGGCCTTTATGGCCTGGGACAGCATCAGGATGGTGCTTTTAATTACCGGGGCAAAAAAGTAACCTTGGTACAAAGCAATACCGAGGCAGTAAATCCCTTTCTGGTATCAACCGCCAACTATGGTCTGCTTTGGGACAATTACTCAATGACCATTTTCAACGATGAAAAAGAAGAGGCTTCGTTCTGGTCGGAAATGGGCGACAACATCGATTATTATTTTGTGCACGGCGATAACATCGATCAGCTGATTGCCGGCTATCGCTATCTTACCGGAACAGCGCCCATGTATGGGAAATACGCCTTTGGATACTGGCAAAGCAAGGAACACTACGACACACAGGAGGAATTGCTGGCAGTGGCCCGGAAGTACCGTGAATTAAACATTCCCATCGACAACATGATTCAGGACTGGGATTACTGGAACGGCGCAGAGAATTGGAGTGGAATGTTTTTCGACAAAACGCTTTTCCCCGAACCCGAAAAGATGATGGAGGAGCTCCATGCCATGAATTACCATGCCATTATTTCAATTTGGCCGGCACTGGGTTCCAATACCGAAATATATAAAGACATGGGCCGTAAGGGTTATTTATATGATCCTGTCGGTTGGGCAGGTTTTAAATACTACGATGTTTATCATCCCGGGGCCAACGATTTGTACTGGAAGTACCTGCACGATGGCATTTACACCAAGGGGCTTGACGGCTGGTGGATTGACTCAACCGAACCCGATGTGATCAATGCGCTGTCGAAAGAAGCCACGGCCTACGAGCTGAAAAAAATGGGAAGTAACTACCTGGGCTCCTTTGCCCGCTACCTGAATACTTTTTCGCTGGTTATGACCGACGATATTTACCGTTACTGGCGCGAAACCACCAGTGAGCGGCGTGCCTACATCCTCACCCGCTCATGCTTTGCCGGACAGCAGCGCAATGCAGCCACCACCTGGAGTGGCGACATTGGGGCCAGCTGGGAGATTTACAGAAAGCAGATCTCGGCAGGACTGAACCACTCCATGGCCGGAATACCCTACTGGACTTTCGACATTGGTGCCTTTTTACTGGGCTCGTACGGAGGGGTTTTCTACAAGGGCGGCGACGATCCGGCCTATCACGAACTGTACACCCGCATGTTTCAGCTGGGTGCTTTTACCCCCATTTTCAGGTCACATGGTTCGGATACCCCGCGCGAGATGTGGGAAATGGGCGACTACCTGCCGGTGCTGATTCAATTCGATCAGCTGCGTTACCGCCTGCTGCCCTACATTTATTCACAGGCATGGAAAGTGACCAGCGACGACTACACGCTCATGCGTGGTTTGCCAATGGATTTCAGCAATGATGAGAAAACCTATAACATCGACGATCAATTCCTATTCGGACCGGGGATCATGGTTTGTCCGGTCACCAGCTACATGTACCATCGTCCGCCCGCAACTTCCACCGTAGTTGCACCAGCGTATTTTAAAACGGCCAATGGCAAAAAAGGCCTTGCAGCCCGTTATTATACCGACAATGAATACCGGCAGCTCAGCCGCGAAAGCATCGATCCCAACATCGATCTGAACTGGTATGGCGGCCGGCCCGCTTATGTTACCGATTCGATGTATGCCATCCGCTGGGAGGGACAACTGCTTCCGCCCGAAAGCGGAAAATACCAGTTCCACCTGAAAAGCTTCGATAGTAACCGGATTTACATCGACGGAAAAGAAGTGCCCATTGCTCACGATGGAAATGAAAAATATACAGCCTTTGTTGAATTGGAAGCCGGAAAGGCCTGCGATTTTGTGGCGGAAGTTGAAAATAAGCAAACCGGTGCGGCCCGCATGCAGCTGTACTGGAAAACTCCTTCGATGCTGGCGCAGGAACAAGAGCCCCTCGAGACAGAGAAAAGCCGAAAGGTGTACCTGCCTCAATCGACCTTGTGGTACGATTTCTGGACAGGCAAGCAGTATGAGGGCGGGCAGGAGCTGGCTTTCGATGCACCCATCGACCGGATTCCCCTGCTGGTAAAAGCCGGAACCATTCTTCCCATGGGACCAGTGGTGCAATACGCCACCGAAAAGCCGGCCGATCCGCTTGAGGTGCGCATATATCCCGGAGCCGACGGTCATTTCAGCCTGTACGAGGATGAAAACGACAACTACAATTATGAAAAGGGAATTTACAGTACCATCGATTTTCACTGGAACGACAAGGAACGTACCCTTTCTATCGATGAGCGCAAAGGTGAATTCCCGGGAATGCTGATTGAAAGAAAGCTGCAAATTGTAGTGGTTGACTGTGGAAAAGGAAGCGGCATCGCGCCTTCCGAAAAAATTGATCAACAGGTGAAGTACATAGGAAAAGCATTGAAGATAGCAGTCCAATAGTTGTTAGGTTTTAGAGTGATCGAAAGTCCTGTTCTACCAATTGGAACGGGACTTTTTTGTGCGCTTTCCTGAATTAAATTGTAAATTCGCCTTTCATTTTTCTATTTCATCTTACTAGCATGAAGCAATTTAAAAACACTTTACGTCGTTTCCTCCCCGATGGTTTTATTTCCGGTATTCTGCTTATGATTTTGCTGGCCTGGCTGGTACCAGGCATTGGAGGAGAGGGCAGCCGGCTTGAACTGAAAACAATCATCCGATTTGGAATCATGCTGCTCTTTTTCTTTTATGGTCTGCGTTTAAGTCCTGAAAATCTAAAGAACGACCTGGGCAACTGGAAACTACACCTCACCATTCAGTCGGTCACCTTTTTGTTGTTTCCCCTGGTGGTCATTCTGTTTTATCCCTTTTTCAAAAACTCGGAGTACTTTTCACTGTGGATGGCCGTATTTTTTCTGGCTGCCTTGCCCAGTACGGTTTCCTCGTCGGTGGTGATGGTGTCGATTGCCAAAGGAAACATTGGCGGTGCCATTTTCAATGCCAGTATTTCGGGAATGATCGGCATCGTGCTGACTCCTTTGTGGGTTGGTTTGTTTGCCAGTACGGCCAATGGAAGTTTCGACTTTATGCAAACGGTGATCGATCTGGTGATTCAAATACTGATTCCGGTGATTGCCGGGCTGCTTCTGCACCGTTTCTGGGGTGGCTGGGCACTTAGGAATAAGCGGTATTTAAGTCTGTTTGACAAAAGCGTCATTCTGGCCATTGTGTACAGCAGTTTCAGCAATTCGTTTACTTCGGGTATTTTTAGCTCCCTTCCGCTTTGGACGCTCCTGCTGGTATCGGCAGCGGTAGTGATCCTGTTCTTTCTGGTATTCGGTTTCACCAACAGGCTTTCGTTTTGGATGGGCTTTAATCGTGAGGACCGCATTACCGTGCTGTTTTGTGGCTCTAAAAAATCGTTGGTTCACGGATCGGTAATGGCCAGTGTTCTTTTCGGGGCCAGTGCAGCCGGGAGCCTTTTTTTGGTGCCCATTATGATCTACCATGTTTTTCAGCTCTCCTACATCAGCGTGGTGGCCAGAAGAATGGGGAAGGAAGTTGAATGACAGGCCGGTATTAAAGTGGCTGTGTTCTCAGGGAATGAACCGTGAAATTAACGAATTTGAAAAATTCAATTTATTACATTGAAGCGGTTCGTTAACATAAAAAAACGAGGCCGTCCTTTTGGGATGGCCTCGTTTTTATATCATGTAATACAGATGATTATTCGTCGTTTTCGGCCTGTTCGGTGGTTTCAAGTATGAAATCACGCTGGGCTTTCACTACGTTAATCAGGTGAAGCAACAGGTTCTTGGTTTCGGCAACTATCTTGAAGTAAAGCATCGAGTTGCGTGTTGAAACTTCTTTGGCCTTGATGCGTTTGATCTGGGCTTTTTCAAGATCCTTCAGCTTGCTGAACAGCGCAGCACGTTTTTCTATCAGCTCTTCGAGTTTCTCAAACTGCTCTTCTTTTAGGATGTGCAGGGCATGATTGAAAAATTCATTCAGCTCAACACCAAATTCGTTGAGATCTGCAACCTGTTCTTCGGTAAATGCCTTGTGCTTGTTTTCAAAGTGCGTATAAACCGGACCAACAATGAAATTCAGCGAGTGGGCCATTTCGCGCAGGTAGTCAACCACCTGAACGTAGAAGTGTCCGGTATCTACTGAGTCCTGCTGGAGTTTTTGTACATTTTTATATACACTGTCCTTGAGTTTCTTGGCTTTGTTGTTAAACGACTCGGTTTCTTTTATGGCACTCTTCAATTGCTGACGGTCGTTTTCGAAGAATCCTTCGAAACAGAGGAAGTAAGCTTTTGAGGTGGCGATGATGGCCTTTACTGTATTCTTATTACATTTCTCCAATACTTTTGCGGTATTCAGATTGATTTCAACAACATCTTCATCCTCATCAACTTCTTCTTTCGATTTCTTGCGGAAGGAAATCTGTGTGCGGATAATTACAAAAAGTGCAATGGCAATCATGGCAAAAATTGTGTAATTACCTCCCCACATCATTAAGCGGGCAACGGCAAAGGCAATCGAAAAGGCAATCAGTGCAGTCAGAAACCATCCGCCAATTACGGCAAACACCCCGGAGATACGGTACACTGCCGATTCGCGTCCCCAGGCCTGGTCAGCCAGCGAAGTACCCATGGCCACCATAAAGGTTACATAGGTTGTCGAAAGGGGCAGTTTTAATGAAGTACCAATTGAAATGAGAATACTGGCAACCATCAAATTGGATGCTGCACGTATTTTGTCGAAAGCCGGCCGTTCGTGTGCAGGAATTGATTCATCGACCGGAGCCGGTTTGAATTGCTTGCTGATGGCCTTGTTAAATGACGCGGGTAAGTATTTGTTGGTCATTTCGGTGAAGCGTACACTTCCTCTTACCACTGCGCGCGATATGGCTGATGAGCCAAAACGTTCGCTCCCTTCACTCTGACGCGACAAATCGATGGATGTTTTCACAACGCTTCGGGCCTTGCGGGAGGTAATTAAAGTAATTACCATTATCAATCCTGCAATCAATAACATGTAGGTTGGTGTTTTCACTTTGCCTGCCAGCATGGCCATGTTAAAGGCTTCAGCATCAGCCCCCGAGGCGGCCCAGGCTTTGAACGATTCAAAACCTGCAAGCGGCACTCCGATAAAGTTTACCAGGTCGTTGCCGGCAAAAGCCATGGCAAGTGCAAAGGTTCCCACCAATACAATTACCTTGAGAATGTCAATTTTAAATAACCAGTTCAGGATTTGTAGTATGATGGTCCATCCCACAAAACTCACAAGAAAAATGTATAACATGTTGTTCTTTAAGAAGGAAACAACATCATCGGTCAGGAAGGATGCTCCTTTTGCACCTTTGATAATCATGAAATAGGTAATGATCGCAATGGATAAACCACCGTAAAGGGCTCCGAAATACTGGAAGCGCTTTTTGTAGCGAAACGAGAACAGCAAACGGGTGAGCCATTGTATTAATGCACCCACCGTAAAGGCAATAACCACCGAAATAAGTATGCCGGTAATAATGGCCAAAGCCTTATCCGAATTGATGTATTCGCCCAGCATGGAGGCCGACTCGCCCAGTTGGTTCATTTTGACAAGCGAAACCGCAACGGCCGATCCGAGTAATTCAAATACGATCGATACGGTGGTCGATGTTGGCATGCCCAGTGTATTAAAGGCATCAAGCAAAATAACATCGGTGATCATAACCGCCAGAAAGATGATCATGATCTCGGAAAAGACAAACATGTCGGGATTGAAAATTCCTTTACGGGCTACTTCCATCATCCCGCTCGAGAAAGTGGCTCCGGCTACAACGCCGAGGCTGGCTACTCCAAATATTACCCACTTGGGAGCTGCTTTTGAGCCAATGGCCGAGTTAAGGAAGTTTACCGCATCGTTGCTTACCCCGACAATCAGGTCGGAAATTGCCAAAGCAAACAATACGACTACCAGAATTAAATAAATCTCACTCATTGTTTTTTAGTTATGTTAATATCTTGATTATTCCCTCACAATTAACGGCCGCCAAAATACGAGCATTATCTACCAAACGCATTGCTACTTTTTTAATAAAACGTTAAGTAAAAGTAAAGTAAATGGCTACTTTTTAAAAGTGAGAAATGTCATTTCTACAGCGTGTTATCATGATTTTTAAGCTGTTTTTACAGTCTTTGTCGTTTTTGTATGCCTTCTTATGTTTTAGGTGAATGTTAATTCAATGCTTATTTTTATATCATCCCAACAAGGAACCTTGTATTGCCTGAAGCAGGTAACATCACTTTTTCGTTTAGAAGTGATATCTTCGCCGCGTGAATCGATTAATAATTTTGTAAATGAAGCGCTTAAAACCACAAATCATTGCATTTCGTCTGGCACTTTCAATTGCCTTGATTGTGACTGGCATTGTTTATCTTTTTTCTGAATTTCTTCTACACGATCTTTGGCATCATGTGATTCTTTTTGTCGTTTTATTTGCCATTGTTTTTGTTCTGGCCACTTACTTTTTCAGCAAAGTTATCGAACAACGTCTTGAGCCAATATACAAAATCATTAGCGAAGTGCCTGTCAACGAAGTAAAAAAAGCCAGAGAACTGAGCCGAAAATATCCCATGAATTTTGATGTAAATGCCGAGGTTCGAAAGTGGGCCACTCATAAACAGGACGAAATCAAACGCTTAAAAGAGCTGGAGCGTTACCGGAAAGAGTTTGTCGGGAATGTTTCTCATGAACTAAAAACACCGATTTTCAACATTCAAGGCTATATTCTTACATTGATAGAAGGCGGAATCGACGATCCTAAGATCAACGAACTGTACCTGAAGCGAACGGTGAAAAGCATCGACCGGATGATCTCAATTGTTGAAGACCTCGAATCGATTAACAAGCTTGAATCGGGCGAGCTGACACTCGACTTTGAAAACTTCAACCTCGTGAAGCTGGTTGAAGATGTTTTTGAAATAGAACACATGATTGCCAAAGAAAGAAAGATAAAACTGAAGCTCCTGAGCAAAAGCGACAAGCCGGTGATGGTGAATGCCGATAAAAAGCGCATCATCGAGGTGGTGAGCAATCTGGTAGTAAATGGTATCAAGTACGGAAAAAAAGGCGGAACTGTCGATGTTTCGTTTTACGATATGAACGAACAGGTAATGGTTGAGGTGAAAGACAATGGCATTGGCATCGAAAAAGAGCACCTGCCCAGGATTTTTGAACGCTTTTACCGCGTCGACAAGCACCGTTCACGCGAGCAGGGCGGCACCGGCCTCGGACTGGCCATCGTAAAACATATTATTGAGGCCCACGATCAGACGATCAATGTTAAAAGTGAGGTCGATTTGGGCACCACTTTTAATTTTACCCTCGACAAGGCGAAGATTTAATTTTTTTTTTCATTAAGTTTAATGATCGATTAACACTTTGACCATTTCGCTGTTCTAATTTAACAGCCAATTATAAAGTAAGCAAGAAATTATGAGTGACGAGAAAAAAATTCTTCTGGTAGACGATGAAATTGACATCCTTGAATTCATCAGCTACAATCTCGAAAAAGAAGGATATAAGGTGTACACCGCCCAAAATGGCAAGGATGCCATCAAAATTGCAGAGAAAAAGGAAATTGATCTGATTATTCTTGATGTGATGATGCCCGAAATGGATGGCATTGTGACTTGCGAAGAACTGCGAAAAATACCCAAACTGAAAAGCACCGTGATTGCATTCCTTACTGCCAGGGGTGAAGATTATTCGCAAATAGCCGGCTTTGAAGCAGGTGCCGACGATTACATCACCAAGCCCATCCGACCCAAGGTGTTGATGAGCCGTGTGAAAGCGCTGCTCAAACGTTCACAGCTGGTTGAAGAACCTGCTGCAAGTGTTGAAAACGACAATACCATCAACATCGGGAATCTTGTGATCGACCGTGAACGCTACATGATAACCGTTGAAGGTGAAGAAATGGTGCTGCCACGCAAGGAATTTGAATTGCTGTCGCTGTTGGCATCAAAACCAGGAAAGGTATTTACCCGCGAAGAGATTTACACCTCGGTTTGGGGCGAACAGGTCATCGTGGGCGATCGTACCATCGACGTGCACATCCGTAAACTGCGCGAAAAAATTGGTGAGACCCACATCAAAACATTAAAGGGCATTGGCTATAAGTTTGTTGAATAGGCTGTAAGCAGTGATATATTACGGTGCGGATGGAATTGCTTCTGTCCGCATTTTTTTTGCTGTTCTATAAAATAAGACTCAAATTGCAGATCATCACTGGTGTTTCAACACCTTTTACTTATCGGTAAAATAAATATTGACCGATGTTTATATAGCTTCGTATGAATTATCTTATTAAATTTGTTAGAAACAAGCAGATACAAAACAGAATAAGTTTTACCAGGGTACAAACCCCCAAAAAATTCAACACTATGATGACAAAATACTTTTTAATAGCAATGATGGTAGTGGCGGTATTGAGCTGCAAGCGCAAAACTGCCGATGAATACGAGTACTATGATCAGCCGGTTAAAGACAGTGTTGCAGAACAAATTGATACGGTTGTTGAAGCAATACAGGAAGTGGTAGAAGAACCCCAAAAACCAGTAATTAAGGCATTCGATGAAAATGACCGCTACTTTATAGTGGTTTCAAGCTATACCGTTGAAGACTTCGCCCTTGCTCAAAAAAAGGAACTTGAAGCACAGGGCTATCAACCGGGAGTAATTATGACCGATGATGATGGTTGGTTTAAACTGGCAGTAAGCTCTTATCCAAAATACAGTGAGGCCGAAAAAGCCTTGGCTCACCTACAAAAAAAGGGAGACCTGTTTAATCAGGCCCGCATTGTTTTCAAAAAAAGTAAATAAACAGATACATGGCAGCCAGGCCGAGTAAAAAACCTGCATATACCTGGGCCGGATTGTGTTTTTTGAGGTAGATTCTTGATGTGCCCACTGCTCCTGCAACGAAAATGATCAACACAATGTAGGATGTAAGTACAAGTCCGTATTTAAAGGTCATCGACAGCAAAGCTCCCAACAGAGCTCCCATGCCTGCGGCATGTCCCGAAATTTTCCAGCGCGTTGTAATCAGAAGCAGCGCTACAATGATGAGGGAAGCTGCCAACAGAAAGGTTCGGAAAACATGTGGTACCGGAAGCTTACTGATTAGTTGTGCTCCCAAAAACAAACTAAAAGCAGTAAACAAATAAGGCAACATGCGGTCGTTGCGTGTGTCAAGGTTGCGACTGATATTTGAGGTATGCGACATCAGCAGGATAAAAAGCATTGGCAGCAGGCAGCTTGCAAAAAATACGATTCCCAGCAGAACCTGTATCAGACGTGTCGGATACAATTCAACTCCGGGAAGCTTATACAGGATGATAATAAATCCGATAAGGGGTGTAAGAAAAGGATTGAAAATCCCTGAAAAGAATTGTGCGGTGTATTTTAAAGCTTTGTTTTCCATTCGTTCTAAAAATATCAAAAATAGTTACTACAGGAAGTATAAAGCTTTAAAAATTTAACGGAAAAGCTTTATTACTTTGCCGGAATGATAAGATGAAGACTGTCAGGTATTTCATTGGTGTTTTCTTGTTGGGGCTGTTCTATTGTTAATGGTTTCCCGGCCGGCTTTTCGTTTTTTTCACTTTGATGATGGGTGCTGAGGGTGGTGGCAATTGCAATGCCCAGTGCGTAAATCATTTTATTCATGGCTCATGTTCTATTTAAGTGCGTTGTTCTCCAGTGTAGTGTTGGCTCCGGTTAATGATTAATCAATGTAAAAAATGCATGAACCGCTGTAATTATAAGACAACGCACCTGGATTTTATTCAGCAACTAAGTTAAAGATAGTTTGGCGTTGATGAAAGCTGTTCAGCGGCATTGGATAGTAAAAACCAACGAAATACCGTTTTTAAGGGCTGAATGGTAACAACTGGTTGACCAACGTTACAACTCTTTTCTCAGTCGTGCCACCTGGATGTTAAGTTGTTCTCGGTATTTGGCTACCGTTCGACGGGCAATGGGAAAGCCTTTTTCCTTTAAAATAGCGGCCAGTCTTTCGTCTGTAATGGGCTTACGTTTGTCTTCACTGTCGATTACATCCTGCAGAATGCTCTTTATTTTTCTTGTTGAAACTTCTTCACCTGATTCATCCTGCATGCCTTCGCTAAAGAAAAACTTAAGGGGATAAATGCCAAAGTGGGTCTGTATGTACTTGCTGTTCGATACCCTCGAGATGGTTGAAATGTCAAGTCCGGTTTGTTCAGCAATGTCTTTCAGAATCATGGGCTTCAGCTTGGTTTCATCTCCTTCGATGAAGTAGTCGCGCTGATAATCGAGTATGGCATTCATGGTAAGCAGCAGGGTTTGATGGCGCTGGCGTATGGCATCGATAAACCATTTGGCACTGTCGAGTTTCTGCTTAACAAAGGTGATGGCATCTTTCTGATCCTTCGACTGGTTTTTACGGTTTTCGTTGTAAGCCCTGAGCATGTTGGCATAATGGCCGCTTACCCTCAGGTCGGGCACACTTCCGCGGGTAAGATATATTTGCATTTCACCTTCAACAATCTCAAGGGTGAAATCGGGAATGATGGCCGGGTTAGCCCTGTTTATCGTATTGCTGTACGATCCTCCCGGTTTGGGATTCAGGTGTACGATTTCTTCAATGGCATCGCGCAGTTCTTCTTCATCGATGCCAAGGCGCTGCATGATTTTATCATAGTGCTTTTTCGAAAATTCATCAAAAAGCTCGTCAATCAAACGGGTGGCATTTTCAACAACCTCTGTCTGGAATTCCTTTCGCTTAAGCTGAAGCAGAAGGCATTCGCGCAAATCGCGGGCTCCTATGCCCGGAGGGTCTAAATCCTGTACTATTTCGAGCAGCTGGTGCATTTCCCGATCGTTCACTTCAATGTTCATCGAAAAGGCCAGATCGTCGACCATGGCTTCCACCTCACGACGCAGATAGCCGTCTTCGTCGATGTTGCCGATAATGTATTCGGCCAGTGTTTTCTGTCGTTCATCCAGATCAATCAGGTTGAGCTGCTCGCTCAGGTACTCATGAAAGGTCGATCCAATGCTGAAGGGAATATCTTCTTTTTTATCGTCTTTTGAATAATTATTGGTTTTGTACTTATAACCGGGTTCGTCGCTGATGTATTCTTCAATCGATATGTCTTTCTCGTTGTCGTCTTTTTCGTTGTCACTGCTTCTTTCTTCCTGTACATCGCCCTCACGATGATTGTCGTCGACTTCGAGTACAGGGTTTTCTTCCAGCTCTTTTTTGATGCGCTGTTCAAGCTGGATTGCAGGAAGCTCCAACAGCTTAATCATTTGAATCTGCTGTGGCGATAGTTTCTGCAGCAGCCTTTGTTGTATGGTGAGTTTTTGTCCTGCCATTTACGATTGCTCTTTAATCAGGCATAAATTTATAAAAAAAAGCGAAGTCTGAAGTAGGATGCGCTAAAAGCGCTGGTAAAATACCGACTTTGTGTAGGTGTTTCTATTATTTATCTGTCGCTGCTTTCCGATTAAATAAAAAAATCCGGAATATCGATTGTTGATATGCCGGATTTTGGAAAGATTGGTACAATATTTTTCTGCCCAAAGGCTAAAATTCACAATTTTTGGGTGTTCTTGGGAAAGGGATCACATCGCGGATGTTGCTCATTCCGGTAACAAAGGTGATGAGTCGTTCAAAACCCAGTCCAAAACCACTGTGTGGAACCGAGCCGTAACGACGGGTGTCGAGGTACCAGTCCATTTCTGCAAGCGGAATATCCATGGCTTTCATCTTCTCAACCAGCACATCGAAACGTTCTTCCCTTTGTGAACCACCGATGATCTCCCCTATCTGCGGGAATAATACATCCATGGCTGCAACGGTTTTTCCGTCTTCATTTACCTTCATATAAAAGGCCTTGATGTTGGCAGGATAATCGATCAGAATAACTGGTTTTTTAAAGTGCTTCTCAACCAGAAAACGCTCGTGTTCGCTTTGCAGATCGGTACCAAATCCTTTAAGCGGATATTGGAACTGACCCTTTTTGGCGGGTTTCGAGTTTTCGAGAATGTTAATGGCCTCGGTGTAGGTGAGGCGTACAAAATCATTTTCAGCAACAAACTTCAGTTTTTCGATTAGCTCCATCGATCGCTGGTCCTGTGGCTTGTTTTTCTCTTCCTGTTGCTGGCGCTGACTTAAAAACTGCAAGTCTTCCATGCAGTTGTCGAGGGCATAGCGAATCAGGTATTTGAGAAATTCCTCAGCCAGGTCCATGTTGTCGTTCAGATCGTAAAAAGCCATCTCGGGCTCAATCATCCAGAACTCGGCAAGATGGCGCGAAGTATTCGAATTTTCGGCTCTGAAAGTAGGTCCAAAAGTATAAATCTTCGAAAGTGCCAGCGCAGCCAGTTCTCCTTCGAGCTGCCCCGAAACGGTCAGGTTGGTTTTTTTTCCAAAGAAATCTTCACTGTAATCGATGTTCCCGTCCTCATCGCGTGGAGGATGCTCCATGTCGAGGGTCGAAACCTGGAACATTTCACCTGCACCTTCGGCATCGCTTGCCGTAATAATGGGCGTATGGATGTTGAAAAATCCACGCTCGGTGAAGAATTTGTGGACTGCAAAAATCATGGAGTGGCGCACACGGGCAATGGCACTAAAAGTATTGGTACGATAGCGCAGGTGGGCGATGTCGCGTAAAAATTCAAGACTGTGACGCTTGGGTTGCAGCGGGTATTTGTCAGGATCGGCCTCGCCAACCACTTCAATTTCACTGGCGATGAGTTCAACTTTTTGCTGGCCGTTCGATTCTACCAGCTCTCCCGTTACGGTAAGGGCTGCACCGGTATTAATCCTTTTCAATAAATCTTCAAACTGATTCACATCAGCTACAATCTGCAAATTACTCAGTACCGTTCCGTCATTCAGATTAATGAAATTGACGTTTTTGCTTTCACGCTTGGTACGTACCCATCCACTCACTTTAACGGTGCTGCCTGTTGCTTCCGATTGTAAAATCTGTTTGATTTCCTGACGTTTCATTTTAATGTATTTTTTTTAATGCCGATGCCCTGAATTAAACAACACTGTTTGAGTAACTTGTGTTATTGGTGGCTGTTCAGCGTAAAAATTGATAACCAGCTAATTATTAATGAATCGCAAAGGTAAAATTTTTTGGAAAAAACAGGTCGGTAGCAAAGGCTTCTTCCAAATTTTTAGCATAAGCTTAATTGAAGCGCAAAATAAGGCTGTTCTGAAAGTCGCTATGATCCTTTTAGAACAGCCTCATTGAGTATTCTTAATCCTTATGGATTCAATTTTTGCAGTGCCTCGGCAGCTTTGGCTTTGAAACCATCGGCCAGATCGGTAAATACTTCCTTTACCGTCGAAATACGGGTGGCTCTGAAAGCATTGGTGCCTGCAAAGGCATAGCCGTTTTTCATATTGCCCTTGGCTGCATTGTACAGCGCTGTAACAATACAGTACGGACTTTTGCTGATGTCGCAGGTTTTGATGCAGTGAAAAGGACAGGTTTTTGGCATTTTGAGTCCTTGCTTTACCTTGTCGATAAAGGCATTTCTGAAAGCTCTTCCGGGCATGCCTACAGGGCTCTGGATGATCTCCATCTGATCTTCGGTGGCATCGATGTACTGCTGCTTAAACTGGTCGGAAGCATCGCATTCTACGGTGGTAACAAAGCGACTACCCAGCTGAACTCCGCTTGCCCCCAGCTGCATGATGGCATACATGTCGGCACCGTCGTAAATACCTCCGGCCGCTATTACCGGAATTTTCTTGTTGTATTGTTCCTCGAAAACCTTCACGGCGCTTACCACATCGGGAACAATTTGCTCGAGCGAAAAATGTTGATCCTCGATCTGTTCGCGCTTAAAGCCCAGGTGACCACCGGCTTTGGGACCTTCAACCACAAAAGCATCGGGCAGGTAGTCGTAGCTTTGCTTCCATTTGGAGCAAATCAGTCGCGCCGCCTTGCCCGACGAAACAATGGGTACCAGTTTGGTAACACTGTCGGGTTTCAAAAACGATGGCAGATTCAATGGTAATCCTGCGCCTGCAAATATAATGTCGGCTTTTTCGGCAATGGTGGTACGCACCATGTCTTCAAAGTTGGTAAGCGCAGCCATAATGTTCACACCAATGATCCCCCTGGTCGCTTCACGAGCTTTTTTTATCTCTTCTTTTAGTCCTTCAATATTGGCCTGCAGGTAGTCTTTGGCGCGGTCCTTATAAATCAATCCCAGTCCGGCGCACGAAATAACACCTACTCCTCCTTCGTTGGCAACTGCTGCAGCCAGCTTCGACAACGAAATACCTACTCCCATTCCTCCTTGTATAATAGGGACCGGAATGTTAAGCCCCCCAATTTGTAATCCTTTCATGAATTTTATTCTTAAAAATAACAGGGTAAACCTACAAATAAAAAATTGCCTCGTGTTATGCCCAGGCATTAATGAGACCTAATTTAACGCCTGCGTTCGCTATTTATAATGAATATACGAATGGATATACAAAAAGCAGGGAATTACCAACTTATTGTTTCGATTGTTCGAAAAAGTAATAGGCAGGGTGGCTGCCACGGGCCACAAATACCGATGCCCGAAGAAGCATTTTTTGATAGTCGCAGTGTAGCCATTTTCATACTTCGAAGCTTGCCCGTGGCATCGGGCTATCCGCTGTATCTTTGCTCCGTAAAAACTCCGCAAAGGATGCCGCTCCTATCCCTGCCACAGCATGCCGTTTGCAGGTGCATTTATCTCAATTTACTTGCTTGCCGGCTTTCTTTCCGGTTTTCATAATTAAAATAATAGTTTATTTTTACCATTACAGTTTTACCTGCTCACTGGTCTGCACCCGATGTGAAACATAAAGTGTTCAAAGGCAACGAAAGCCCATTCGGGAATTATTCAGTACATGTAAGTTCATTACTAAATCTTAAACAACATAAGAATGAAAAATTATTTCAAAACAACGCCCGACAAAGACGGTTTTTTTGGAGAGTTCGGTGGAAGTTTTATTCCGCCTCATCTGCAGGAAGAAATGGATAAAATAACCGATGCTTATTTTACCATCAGCAAATCGCACGAGTTTATTTCTGAATTGCGCAGCATCCGTAAACACTATCAGGGACGACCTACCCCGGTTTATTTCTGCAAGCGCCTTTCCGAGAAATTAGGCAGCCGCATTTACCTCAAACGCGAGGATCTCAACCACTCGGGAGCTCATAAGCTTAATCATTGCATGGGCGAAGCTTTGCTCGCAAAATACCTGGGCAAGAAAAAACTCATAGCCGAAACAGGGGCCGGGCAACACGGCGTAGCACTGGCTACAGCCGCCGCCTACTTTGGCCTTGAGTGCGAAATACACATGGGCGAAGTAGACATGAAAAAAGAGCATCCCAACGTGGTGCGCATGAGAATCCTGGGTGCCGAAGTGGTGCCGGTATCTCATGGCCTCAAAACCCTCAAGGAGGCTGTCGATTCAGCTTTTGAGGCTTATTTGAAAGATCCCATCAACTCGATATACTGTATAGGTTCAGTGGTGGGGCCGCATCCCTTTCCTATGATGGTTCGTGACTTTCAGCGCGTTGTGGGCATTGAGGCCCGTGAACAATTTCTCGAAATGACCGGTGAACTGCCCGATAACGTAATGGCTTGTGTGGGGGGTGGAAGCAATGCTGCCGGAATGTTCTCGGCCTTCCTCGACGATGAAGAAGTGAAGCTTTGGGGTGTTGAGCCTGCAGGCCGTTCATACGATTTGGGCGAACATGCCTGTACCATGAAATTTGGTTCACCGGGTATGATTCATGGTTTCAAATGCAAAGTATTGCAGGATGAAAACGGAGAGCCTTCACCGGTTTATTCGGTAGCCAGCGGACTGGATTATCCCGGAGTAGGACCGGAGCACTGTTTGTTTGAACAAAAGGGCCGTGTTAACTACGTTGATGCCAACGACCAGGAAACCATTGAAGCATTTTACGAACTGAGCCGTCTCGAGGGAATCATTCCTGCACTCGAAAGCGCCCATGCCGTGGCCTTTGCCAAAAAACATGCACCCAATGCCCAGCGTGAATCCATTCTGATCAACCTGAGTGGTCGTGGTGATAAAGACATCGATTTTGTGGTTGATACCTATGGTTTACCCGAATAAAAATTTCTGTTTTTGGGCTTGCTGACCAGCCGTAAAGTTCATTAATTTTTATTTTGGATGTCCACTAAATATAAAGCTCCGTAAGCAAAAATTACGGAGCTTTTTCGTACCCGTTGGGTAAGCAAAAAGAGCGCTGCCTTTTACATGGCTGCGCTCTTTTTCAAATTGTGTTCATTAATTTATCTTTTCACCAGCTCATTGCCCACATAGATGTTGTACTCTTTAATTCGTCCCGGAGAATTCTCATCCATTCGGGGCACATACGAAAAGCCGCTTAGACTGGTTTCAGCACCCAAATCGATGATTAATAGATGAGGGTAACCGGGGCTGGTTGAGCTCCATCTGCTGTGCCAATGGTTAAATGTTTGTCCGTCGATGGCATTCTCTGCCACGCCATTTTCACCGATCGATTCTTCGCTGCTCACATAGGCGATGGTCCAATTTTGATGACTAATGGCATTCCCTTCGATGTCGAGTAAATCCAGTTCGGCAATGGCTGCGTATGGCTTTCCATCGTGTGAGCTGATTGCTTCAATGGCAAAATAGCGGCCACTGTTATTGCCTTCAAATTTAACGGTTTGTGTTTCGCCACCGGGTTTAAACGACGACGACAAAACAGGATCAGTGCTGCTGAAATTTAAATCAACCTTTGGACGCTTAGCGCCTGCAAAATCTTTCTCCGGTCTCAACTGATCGAGCACAGGGGTGTCGACACCTGAAATGGTCATTTTTTCAGGACCAAGCATGTCGAGAATCAGAATTTCGTTTTCCCCCTTTTTCAACCAGGGAGCTGGTACATACATGGTTTGGGTAGGACCAATGTTCCAGTAGCGGCCCAAACAGTTGCCATTTACCCAAACAAGCCCCTTGCCCCAACTTGAAACATCGAGGTAGGTATCGCCCAGTTGGTCAATTTCAAAAGTACCTTTCCATATGCCTGGTTTTTCATTCGATGTGCTTTGTTCGCTATAATCGAGCGAAGCCAGCCACTGGTCGTTGTAATCGATGTTATAAACTTCCCAGGCACCTGTTGTAAGTTCCTTATCTCCCTCAACAAATTTGATTGGTGCATTGAGTCCCTTGCGGTCGTGTACTTCTTTGCCAAAGTTGATGCGCCCCATGGCATGAACGAATATTTCGATGGTGACTTCTTTGTTCCTCGCCGGTATGGTGATGTCGAAGTTGCGTTTGCGACGGTCCATTAAACCAATTTCTTCGCCATCCATGTAGATCCATGCAAAATCGTTGGCAGCACCCACCGTAAAATGGCAAACCGGACCGGCAGGCAATGTTGTTTTGTACAACATGCTTCCCCTGGCCTGGTCGTAAAACTCCATATTTCGGGGTTCGTCGGTCTTTACAGCCTTTGGCAGATTTTCAAATAAGGGTGCAAATTCCGACAAGCTAACTTCAGCAAAGGTGGTAAGGGGCATGGGTGCCGGAGGTTCGGGCAATGCTGCCTCTCCGGGCATCAGGTATTTAGAGACTAAGTCGCGTGTGGCATAAAACTTAGGAGTAGTATTGCCTGCTTCGTTAATTGGCGCCCCATAATCGTAGCTCGAGCAGTCGGGTTTAAACGGACGGTCGGCCCCGGCCCAAAAGCCAAAAGTAGTACCGCCGTGGGCCATGTAAATCGAAAACGATGCACCTTCTTTGAGCATGTACTCCATGTCGCGCAGGTAAGGATCAATATTTCCAAAAGTATGAGGTGTTCCCCAGGTGTCGAACCAACCCGAATAAAATTCACCGCACATTAACGGGCCTTCGGGTAAAATCTCACGCAGGTTTTCGAATGCACCTTTCGGATCGGCACCAAAATTAACAACAGGGAACAGATCAGCGCGGTAACCGTTTTTCAGTGTATGTTTGGGGTTGCAGGCAAACAAGGGCGCATCGAAACCGGCGTCGAGTATGGCCTGGCGCATTTCGCCCATGTATTCGGCATCGTCGGAGTAGAACCCGTATTCATTTTCAACCTGAACCATTAAAATAGGGCCTCCATTGCTGACTTGTAATGGTGCCAGTTGTTTTCCGACTTCTTTCAGGTAACGACGGCTTGCTTCAACAAAGCGGGGGTCTTTTGAGCGCAGCGCAATGTCGTCGTGCTTGAGCAGCCACCAGGGCAGGCCTCCCATTTCCCATTCGGCACAAACATAGGGCCCGGGACGCAGTATGACCCATAAACCTTCTTCCTGCGCCATTTTACAAAATTCGGCTACATCGGCCTGTCCTTCAAAAGTAAATTCACCCGGAGTTCGTTCATGAAAATTCCAGAACATATAAGCACTAACGGTATTCATCCCCAATGCCTTGTTCATTTGCAATCTGTGCCGCCAGTATTCTTTCGGGACACGTGCAAAATGCATTTCACTGCATCGGATCTGAAAAGGCTCATTGTCGAGCAAAAAATCATGCTTTCCTATCTCGAAAGTATGATCGGGCTGCTTCGTTCCGCATGACGAAAGCATGGTCAATAAAGAGACTAAGAGAAAAGCAGCGGTGAAAAGTAGTTTTAATTTTTGCATATTTTAAGTAGTAACTGGTTTCTTACAGTGGTTGTTTTAACAGCAAAACTACTTAAATAATGGAATTCTTTCTATCACATTTTCGAACTGTAATGTTACAATTTCCAGTTCTGGTGTACCTCACTAACATTTCTTGCGAAGCGCAAAGCATGAACATGTTTTTTTGTGGATGACCAAGGTATTAAAAACCATATCCAGTTTCCTTCATAAGAAATCAATCCTCTTATTCCATAATATCTCCTTCGAACCAGCACTTAAAGGCTTTTACCTTTTCTCGGGCAACCAAAAAATCGTCGGAACCGGCATGCTTTACTTTGAGTTTCAACCTTGAATTACCATAGGAAAATACATCGTTGATGGCCTTGAGCCCAAGCAAGTATTTTCGGTTGATACGAAAGTAGTCGGCAGGGTTTACCAACTGCTCGATGGATTCGAGGGTTTGATCTAGCAGGTAATCTTTTCCGTCGCAGGTTTTGACAAAAGTTGCTTTTTCGAGGCTGTAGAAAAACAAAATATCGTCGGTGTTTACTGCTTTCAACCTGTCACCAATTTTTATAAGAAAGCGTTTTTTGTAGTGGTTGCTGTTGATTGATTTCCTTAGCAATTCAATTACTTCGGGCTGAAAATTCACCGTTGATTTTGAGCTTAGTTGTTCGAATTTTAGCAGAGCCCGCTCCATGTCGTCGCGATGCAGGGGTTTCAGTAAATAATCGATGCTGTTTACCTTGAAAGCCTGTATGGCATATTCATCGAACGTGGTTGTGAAAATAACAGGGCTTGTGAACCTGGTTTTTTCGAATATTCCAAAACTTAATCCGTCGCCCAATTGAATGTCGAAGAAAGCCAGATCGGGCAAGCCGTTTTCCTCGATCCACCGAACGGTGCTTTTTACCGTGTCGCATACCCCTGCAATTTCGATGTTGGGGCGCAGCGAAAGAATTAGTCCCGAAAGTTGTGCCACTGCCAGCGGTTCGTCTTCAACAATTAATATTCTCATAATTCGAGTTTTATCAATGGGAGTGAAACTCTGAAGAATTTGTCATTTTTCCTGATTTCTACCTCTTTGCCGCTAAGATAACGATAGCGCTCTTTCAGGTTGCTCAGCCCTATGTTGTTGCTGCTTTTTACATCGTATTTCGGGTTCAGGTTGTTTTCAACAAAAATATAATTCCGATGGTCGGTGCCCACTACAATTTCCAAAGGGTGTTCTTTCGAAATTTCATTGTGTTTAACTGTATTCTCAATGAGCATCTGGAGAGACAAGGGGATCAGTTCTCCTTCATGCTTTTCGGAAACATGAAATTCGACCTTAAAATTATTGCCGAACCTTATGTTTTGTAGAAAAACATATCGTTTCACAAATTCTATTTCCTTTTGAAGCGGAACAAGCTCCTGATTTTTCAAAGTTAACAGATAGCGGTAAAAATCAGCCAGTTGAATGGTGTAGTCCTTAGCCTTTTCTGAATCGAGATCAATGAGGTTGCCTAGTACATTCAGACTGTTGAATAAAAAATGCGGGTTAACCTGGTTTTGCATCACCTGGTATTGCAGGGCAATGGCTTCCTGTTTCAGTTTTTCACCCTCCACGGCTTCATCGCGCCAGGCCCTGAAGAACGATTTGGCATAAATAATCGATGCAATGATTACAAAAACGATGTACTCGCCAAGAATGATAAAGCCGCCAAAGGTCATGAAATGCGACCAGGTGTTATTTGAAAATACAACAAACCAGAGCCAGTTGAAGAAGAAGATGACAACTGATGTGTACAAAAAGTGAAAGCAGATGACAATGAGTATGCTTTTTACCGGTTTCTCGATCCATGAAATGTAGCGGCGTTCAATTACATTAAAAAAATAGCCATTGGCAAAAAGTGACAAGCCTATACTCATCGAATAACCCGCATTCCATAAGTATCGCGATAAAGGCAGGTTGATCGTTTGTGCCCCGATCCACATAAATAGGTTGCCGATCATTATTGAATAAACAGCAGCTATAAAAATCTGAAAAACCTGTTTCTTTGAGGGAAGCGACATTGCGTTTTTTTTATGAATTTAAAAATAACGATCGGCAACAAATTATGAAATAATAAGGGTGTATTTATTTCGAAACACATTGTTGAAGCATCGATTGGCAATGTTCTTTTCCCCAATTGGGCAACAGGCTGTTTTCGGCTTTTGCTGAGAGAAACAAAGCATCGGCTTTTTCCAGCACTGGTTTGGCTTTGGCCGGGCCGCCTCCAAACTGCTCGGGTGTGTAAAAAATGTTACACCCTTTGAGGTAATGCGCCCTTGGATTCTCCGGATTCAGTTTTACGGCTGTGCTAAGGGCTTCATCAGCCATCATCGAAAACTGGTAGGCGCTTCCTTCGTCGCTAATGCGCATCTGATAAACCAGCCCTTGTAAAACAAATAGTTCCGATTCGTTTTCGAAACGTTTTTTCAGACTATCTAAAATCGTCTGGACTTTGTCGAGCAAGGCCGCTTTTTCGTCGTTGGGCATGCCCTGATTGATGTACAACATCGAAACGAACGAATAAGCCTGATAATAAGCAGGCAGCCATTGGTCGCTTTCCTTTGCCGCAATACGTTCAAACTGATTGGCAACTGTTGTCAGTTCGACGGTGCTTCTGGCGCTGTACATTTTCTGAATGTTTTCGGCCATGGCTTGTTCATAGTTTGCTGCAAATAAGAGGTGAAATGTGCCAACAAAGAGGATGGTAAGCATGATCATTCTTTTCATAATTCTACTTTTTAGTGGTTATTACTTTTATCATTTTGTATCTCATTTTTTCCAAACAACTGTATTTCAAAAATATTTCTAATCGGTTCATGCTGAAAAAAACAGTTGCTTAACTGTCGGATTTTATGGATGAACTGTAGAGCTCAGAAACTCAGAAAAAGTCCTATAAAAAAGAATCGCTTTGTGTCTTGTTTTACAGGAACCAGGGTATAATTACCCTGGGCATCGGCGTTTCCCGATGGGCGGTACCCAAATACGTTCTCGCGTCCCAGCACGTTGTTCACCGAAGCATAGAGTACCGAATACTGGTCGCCCAGAAAGAAGATGTGGCTCAGGTTGAGGCTCAGATCACCGTAGCAGCCAGTGCGGCCGTCCATGAACTGAGTGCTGGAAGGATCATCGTAGCGCCGTGCCGAGGCAAAAGTGTATGAAGCACCTGCCTGTGTGCTGATTTTGTGAATCCAGTATTTTGACACTGCCGAAAAATTGTGGTTTGAAATAAAGTCTGGCGTAACGGCTTCGGGGTAGTTGCGGTACTTTCGTTCGGTGTCAACAAACGAGTAAGTAAGCCAGTAATCGAGGTTTTTAATGCTTTTTCGATCGCGCCAAAACAGGTCAATCCCGGCCGATTGTCCAAAGCCGCTGTTCGAAATATTCATGGGAAAGTACTCGTTGATTCCTTCCCAGGTGACGAGCTTATCGTAGGTTTTGTAATAGCTTTCAATCCTGAACAGGCGGGTTTGCACGCTGCCTGCCTGCCAGCCGGTAATGTAGTGTGTGGCATTTTCGAAATACAGATCACTGTTGAATTTCAGATAGTCGGTTTCGGGATTTTGGTAGTAACGACCCCATGCCGCCGAAAACTGACTGCTTTTCGACGTTTTTACAGCCATGGCCAGTCGTGGTGCCAGGCTGGCGCGTTTCATCAACGAAGCATATTCGGCCCTGATGCCCGGTCGTACGGCAAAATATTTTGAGAACTTGATTTCGCTTTCGGCAAATGTGCCCAATGTATGATCGGTAAAGTGAAGATCTATTTCCGGAAACTCCGGGGTTTTAATCGCTTGTTGATAGTTGGTGTAGGTGTCGCTGACTCCCCAGGTTAGTACAATTTTTTCCGAAAGCTCATGTACCATGGCATAGCGGGCTTCGAGGGTCAGATCGAGCGTTTCGATGTGATTGCCGGCGATTACTACGCCGTTGTTTTCGTAAGTGCCCGACAGGCCTGTGCGGAAACAAGATTTTTCACCCATGCAGTCACGGTAATTCACATTCGCATAACCGCTTTTTCCCTTGTTTTCGATAGTAAGAGCTTCATTGTTTCCGTTTGGAATACGATAAGCCATATCGCCCCATTCGTAAGTGGCAAAAGCTTTCAACAACCCGGTCGACGAAGGTTTGTAGCGGTAGGTGCTTGTGAGGTTGATGGCTTCTACCGGCTTTGTCCAGTCGATGTAGCTGTTTACCAATTTGTGAAACGGCCCCATGTTAATGTAGCTTGCCGATGCCATGAGCGAACTGTTTTTCATGGCTTTGGTCAGGTTGGCTTCGGCGCCGATGGTCATCAATGAAAGGCCTGCAGAATTTTTTACAGCCACGTCGCTTGAGTTGAGTATCAGCACCGACGAAAGTGCCTGTCCGTATTCGGCCGAGTACCCGCCGGTGTTGAATAGCACGCCCTCGAAAAGTGAGGGGGTGAAGCGACCACGGGTGGCCACATCGGGAGTTTTCGAGTAGTATGGTTTTGCAGCCAGCAAGCCGTCGATGTAGGTTTTGCTTTCGTAGGCATCGCCGCCACGTACCAGCAAACGGCCGTCGTCGGCTGCTGCCTGTGCACCGGGCAGGGTACGCATGGCTGCCATGATATCGCCGTTGGCACTGGCGGTGGTGTAAATGTCGAGGGGTTCGAGTATGGCCGCCCGTTTTTGATCGTCAACAGCAAAAGTGCCTGCTGTGATGGT
Source organism: Roseimarinus sediminis (assembly GCF_050433125.1). Classification (NCBI taxonomy): domain Bacteria; kingdom Pseudomonadati; phylum Bacteroidota; class Bacteroidia; order Marinilabiliales; family Prolixibacteraceae; genus Roseimarinus; species Roseimarinus sediminis. The sequence continues at coordinate 601,884 of NZ_JBNPXV010000001.1, forward strand.
AACGGCATCGAGGGTATTTACACTTTCGTGCAGAACGATGGATATCTCAACATCGGCCGATGCATCGATTGTTCCCGACCAGCTTTGGTATCCTATAAAGCTGGCTACCAACTTCTTTTTCCCTTTGTCGGAAATTGAAAAATGAAAGTGTCCGTCTTCGTCGGAACTGGCTCCGTTGTAAGTGCCTTCGATGTATATGTTTACTCCTGTAAGCGGCTCTCCGTTTTTGGCTTTTACCTCACCCTCTATTTTTGTCTGGCCTGCCAGCGACGAGAAGCAAAAAATAAGCACAATCAAAATTGGTGTCTTCATGGCTAAGTATTGTTTGAATACAAGGCCAAAAATGCACTGCCTGCTTTACTCCTGAAATTTTATTCTGCTGAATTGTAGAAAAACCGGGATGAGGTGTAGTTGGAGCGGATGTTACTAATTGATCGTTGTGTTGTCCTCACTAAAAGCGACAAGCATCTGATACGCTTCCTCAAGATCTCTGCCAAAGCTGATGAGGCCGTCCTGGTGGCCACCCATGACAATGATGCCGCTTTGCTGCTGATGCTGTTTGAGCAAGCGTTCGATCGAAAGGGCCATCTCCGGCGTGCCGTAGGTTGCGTCGGGCGATGAAACAGGGAGTGTGCCCGGCCCCTGTTCCCACAACTCCCGGTTATGGATGTGGATCACCGCTCCAATTTGAGTGGAATAGCGATAACATACGGCGTGACTCATGCTCTCGGAGGAGGCACGTGTTAGCCCGGTGCAACTAAGTTGGTTGCCTTCAATGTCGACCTGCGTGACCAACGCAAGATGCGATTCGGAGAGCAGCGCCAATGCACCGGTACCCGACCCGCTAATAATGAACTGCTTTTTTTGCTGCCTAATCGAAATGTTACCAAAACCAATTCCGTCGGGCAATACACCCAGCCAGCCTTGTTCTCTCAGCTTCTGCCTGATTGAATTCAACAGGTCGAGCGTTGCTTTGTCGATGGCAATGGATGCTTCCTTCCAGCGGACACTGAATTTAATATAGCCTTCTTCTTTCATTTCTTAAGGAACATCTCGTTGAGTGCTGCTTCGCTCGCTCCGCAAACACCGGCTTCGGTTATCAGTGCAGTAACCAGTCGGGCAGGGGTGACGTCGAAACCATAGTTGGCAACGGGGCTTCCATCGGGAACAATTTGTACTTTGCCGCTTTTCCCTTCTATGAATTTCACCTCATCGGCATTGCGTTCCTCAATGGGAATTTCGCTGATTCCGTCGCTCAGGCTAAAATCGATCGACGAGGAAGGAAGGGCTACATAAAAGGGAATCTTGTTGTCGCGGGCGGCCAGTGCTTTCAGGTAGGTGCCAATTTTATTGCACACATCGCCGCTGCGGGTGGTGCGGTCGCTGCCTACTAGTACCACATCGACCATGCCGTGCTGCATGAGGTGTCCACCGGTGTTATCGGGAATTACCGTATGTGCAATGCCCTGTTGCCTGAGTTCAAAGGCGGTAAGTTTGCTGCCCTGGTTGCGGGGCCTGGTTTCATCAACCCACACATGTATTTTGATGCCCTTTTCCTGTGCCTTGTATAGGGGCGCCAGGGCCGTTCCCCAATCGATGCAGGCCAGCCAGCCGGCATTACAATGAGTGAGCACATTCACCACTTCGCCTTGCTTCTTTCGCGAAAGATCTTCAATCAGTTGAAGTCCGTGATCGCCAATAGCACTGCAATAGTCAATTTCGAGCTGTTTTAGTTCGGCTGCCTTTTTTCGGGCTTTATTACGGGCAGCTGTTGTATTGCTTAATCCCGTTAGCGCTTTGGCCATGACATCAACAGCATAAGCCAGATTCACAGCGGTTGGCCGGGCTGTTTTCATGGTAGCGTATTTTTCCTGCAGAAATGCAATCAGATTTTCGTTGTCCTTTTTCTGACAAAGTGCCAGGTAGATGCCATAGGCCGCGGTAACCCCTATTAGCGGTGCACCGCGCACCGTCATGTTTTTGATCGCATTAAATGCATCGTCGAAGGTATGCAGGGTTTTAATGCTGAACTGGAAGGGTAATTTTTGCTGATCGATGATTTTTACCGTTTCCTGATTGTTATCATCCAACCAAATGGTTTGAAAATGTTGCCCGTTTATTAACATTGAATTGTTCGATTATTAACTTTGCGGCAATTTATAACTTTCGCTAATGATCGACCAGAAGATTATTAAAAATGTTATTCTCGATTTAGGCGGTGTGCTGGTAGATATTGAACCGGAAAACACCTATGCCGAGTTCGAACGGATATTTCTCCCCGAAGTTTTTGTCGATATCAATTGGGACAGCCTGCCAGAAGTGGTGGTGGCCATGGAAACCGGTCAATGGAGCAAGGATAAGTTCAAAAGAACCATGATGAAAGCCTGTAAACCGGGGGTTAGTGTACCTCAAATGGTGGATGCCTGGTGTGCCATGTTGATGGAATTCAGGGCTCCAAGGGTGAAAATGGTTCAGGAACTGGCCCGGAAATACAATGTTTATCTGCTAAGCAATACCAATGTATATCATGTTTCCTATTTCGAAAATGAATTCAAAAATCGTTTTCATTTTCCGCTGAAGGATTTGTTTACCAAGGTATATTATTCCAATAAAATAGGCCACCGAAAACCCGAAAGGGAAGCTTTTGAATATGTGTTGAACGATGCCGGAATCAAAGCCGAAGAAACGGTAATGGTCGATGATCGTCCTGATAACTGCGATGCCGCCAGAAAGATGGGAATGCAGGCGTTGCAGGTTCCCGAGAATAGTGGTCTTGAGGCAGTGATCAGTTATTTGTGTTAAGTCGTTATTTATTTGATATTTTATTGATTCAGCTGTTGAATAAAAGCTGCATCAATATAATAAATACTGCCCTGTCCATTCTCCATCGATGAGAAATTACTCATCATTTCAAAGTAATACCACTGCTCGCTTTCGGGTGCAGGTACATTTTTACGGCTGAAAAAGAGGTAGCGACCATCGGCCGAGAGCGAAGGACAGTACTCTAACCCGGCAGTATTTACTTTTGGCCCCAGGTTACGCGGTGCCAGCCAGTTTCCATCCTTATCTTTGAAACTGACAAAAAGGTCACCTCCACCAAAACCTTCTCCCCATCCATGAGAGGTAAAAAGCAGAAACTGCCCGTTGGGATCGACAAAACTGTTGTATTCGTAGTTGCTGGTATTGATTGAATCGCCCAGATTTTCGGGTTCCAAATACTGTCCATTGCTGAAGCGGGCGCACCAAAGGTCCTCGGCACCTCTTCCTCCTTTGCGCGTTGCCGTAAAATAAAGATCGCCGTTTCGGGTAAACGAAGGATAGTATTCATTTCCGGGTGAATTAATCAGGGTGTCGAGCACTTCGGGCTCACTCCAGCCCAGATCGGTAGGACGTACAAACCAGATATTGAAATCCAGGTCCGGGTCGTTTTTTCCCGTAGGGCGGTTCGAGCAGAAAAACAGACGCCCATCGGGATGAAAAACCGGCTCAATGTCCATGTACCGTCCTGAAAAATCTGCAACTGTCGGACGCATCCATTTGTCGTTAAACAAGGTGGAATAGCAAATAACGGAATTCTGCCTGCTCAACTGAACAGTGAAAAAAAACAAACTGCTGTCGGCCGAAAGAGCTGCATCGCGTTCAGCCATATGCGTGTTGATGGTACCCGGTGCGTACAGCTTGGCCACCCTGGTATTCTGTTCTTGTCTGCCACATGAGAAAAGTGTCAGTGCAAACAACAAAAGCAGAAGTATTCTTATTTTTATCATGATTCGTAAATGTTTGGCCAATTTATAAAAAGCAGAAGGATTGTAATCCACATCAGGATGGCTTTTTGCCATTTTTTACAGAATTCAGTCAATTTGTAGCACAAAGCCTTTATTTTTGTGTTTATAAACAAGCCCGGATGAGGTGATGTTACATCGATCTGAACAGCAAACTGATTTGAACAAAAAATGAGCACAAGCTATTTTCCTTCTCTTGAAGCAATTAACAGGGCAAAAATAACCATTAATGAGGTACTTACTGCTACCCCGATGATGGAAAACCTTAATCTTTCGGAACAGACGGGCGCAAAGGTCTGGCTGAAGCGTGAAGATCTACAGCAGGTGCGTTCGTACAAGATCCGGGGTGCCTACAATAAAATAAAAAGCCTTGGTAAGGAGCAGCTCGAAAACGGAATTGTTTGTGCCAGTGCAGGCAATCATGCCCAGGGAGTGGCCTTCTCGAGCTGGAAGCTGGGAACACGCGCAAAAATATACATGCCCACTACAACTCCCAAGCAAAAAATCAGACAGGTGAAAATGTTTGGCCGCGATTTTGTTGAAGTGGTGCTGCATGGCGATACTTACGACCAGGCCAGTGCCGAGGCTTTCAGGGATTGTGAGGAAAACGGCAAAACGTTCATCCATCCTTTCGACGATCCGTTGATTATTGAAGGGCAGGCTACTGTTGGTCTTGAAATCATTCAGGATTCGAATTTTCAGATCGACTACCTTTTTGTGCCCATCGGCGGTGGAGGCCTGATTGCCGGTGTGGGGAGTTATTTTAAACAGGTAAGCCCCAATACCAAAATCATTGGGGTTGAACCCGCGGGTGCTCCTTCGATGAGTGAATCATTGAAAAAGGGAGAAGTGCTGAAGCTCGGGAAGATCGACAAGTTTGTCGACGGAGCTGCCGTACAGCGTGTGGGCGATTTGCCCTTCGAAATTTGTAAAAAGGTGGTCGACGACATTGTGCTGGTGCCCGAAGGACGTATCTGTACGAAGATTCTGGAATTGTACAACCGTGAAGCCATTGTGGTGGAGCCTGCCGGTGCCCTCTCGATTGCAGCACTCGATTATTATACCGACAAAATTACAGGAAAGAACGTGGTGTGCATTGTTTCGGGCAGCAATAACGACATTACGCGTACCGAAGAAATCAAGGAACGCTCACTCCTGTTCGAAGGACTAAAGCATTATTTCATTATTCGTTTTCCGCAACGGGCCGGAGCCTTGCGCGACTTTCTCGACAACGTGCTGGGGCCCACCGACGACATTACCGACTTTAACTATACCAAAAAAAACAGCCGGGAAAAAGGTCCGGCTTTGGTGGGCATCGAACTGGCCGACAAGGACGATTTGAGCGGATTACTGGAACGAATGACCGCCAATGGCTTTGTGTATGAATATGTGAACGATAAGCCCGACTTGTTCCAGTATTTGATTTAGTTTTGGGAATAAGCAGCTTACATTACCCCAAAGAATGAAAAACACCAGTTCCTTATTTAGCCGGCTGCCAGTAGCACCTTTTGGGTGACTCAATGGCACCTTCATCCTTTAATGTCTTCATGGCCTTATCCACTTCCTTTTTATCGAGACCTGCCGCTTCGGCAATCTCACCCGCTTTTAGTGCCTTACCGGCATTTTTCATTGCTTCCAGTACTTTTTCCTTACTCATAGTGCTTAAAATTTTATCAATTCGAATTTCAAAAATAGCAAAATGCAATAAATAGGTGCAGCTTTCAACTTTAGAAAGCTACTTTATGCACCGCTGTGCCGTTTTTCCCTCCGTCAGCTTTTATCACATAAACACCTCTTTCCAATCCATCAAAGCGAAGCTGAATACCCGGAGCCAGTTCAGCACTGCGAATGCAGCGGCCCTGAAGGTTGTGCAGACTAAGTTGCAAACGATGTTGCACCTGCGGGGCCACAGTCATTGTAATGCTTTGATTTCGGGCATCGGTAAGGATACGAAGGTCGGCGAAGACTGGATGGAGTGGTGATGAAGCCAGCCGGGTAAAGCTAAACCGGTCGATGTTGAAACGGTGATCGGCATTTTCAATGCTAAATCGGAGAATTTGTTCTCCGGCATTCAGTTCCATTAAAAACTCCGATACCGAAGTGCTGATCCAGCTGCTGCTTGTGGGAACGGTTACCGACTCACTTTCAACGTCGCCCACCTTGATGCGGTAACTCCCGCCGCCCTGTAGCGAGGTGGTAAATACTTCCACCTTGTAGCTGGCAGTCTTCTGTACATTCACTGTATATTCATACCATTCCCCTTCGAGGGCGTTGCCCACATGATAATCGGCACCTCCATTCAGTGCATAGATGTCGACACCTTCGTCGGGGCGGTAATCGCCCCCCACATTCTGATTGTCGAGATCGAAATAAGTATAGCCGTTACCCCCTATGTCGTAATCTTCGGCCTCGATGGTTCCCGGAACGGGCATTGCTTCGCCATGATAGGGAACCCTTTCGGGAATTTCCCACGAAGGGAAAAATACCCTCACAGGTGCCGAGTACACCGGCTTATCATTTTCAGTGCTGTAGCGGGCAATAATACGGTAATGGTAAGTTGCATTCATTTCGGGCTTCACATCGTCGTACACCTGCGCATCCTTAGGAAGCACCGCGTGTTCCTGATAGTTGCCTTCGGGGCTCCGCCGCTCAACGACGATGGCGTCATGGTCTGCCAGGTGATTATTCCAGCTCACCCTTACGATCGAATCCTGATAAACCACGGCCCTTAAATTGTCAGGTGAATCGGGTGTGGTGTAAATCAGGATGTCCTTCACCTCGTCCCAGGTTTTTTGCTGGCGGTTCATAATTTTGAAATCACCGCCATCGTCCCAGGCACAGGGAATAAAACCATCGAGCAGGGCCTGTTCCATGTAGGCCTGATAATGTCGCATGCGCGAATTGTAGTCACATTTGCGCAGTGAACCAAATTCGCCCAGAATAACCGGAATATCGTGGAGCAGCGACCATTCTTTTACCTTGTCGAACTTGCTTTTCAACTGTTGGTAATCGTTGGGTGTACCCCAGGTTCCCTGTCCTTCGAGCCCGAAAAGATAGGGATCGTACGAGTGAAACGAAGCAATCAGATAGTCGTCATCGGGGATTGCTGCCTGAAGCAACTCATCAGAACCTCCCCAGTTGTGTCCCTGAAAAATTACAAGGCGACTTGGATTGCTTGCTCTGATGATGCTGAGCACACGTTGATGCATTTCGTCATTTTGTGCCTTGGTCAGGCCATGTGGTTCATTCAGAATTTCAAAAAGCAAGCGCTCGCTTTTGTCCTTGAAGTGGACGGCCACCTGGCTCCATAAACTATCAAAACGGTCGCGCATCACCTGGCTGCTATAATTGCTCTTGATCCAGTCGTCGTGGTGAGCATTGATGATGACAAACAGCCCGCGCTCCAGTGCCCAGTCGGCCAGCTGTTCGACACGCAGCATCCAGCTTTCATCAATTTGGTACGGAGCACTGTTTCCCATGTGCTGATCCCAGCGAACCGGAATACGTACCACATCAAAACCGGCATCGCGGTACATATCGAAGTAATATTCCTCGGCTTTGGGATTGTTCCAGCCTCCTTCGAGTGGTGGTTCCAGGGTATTACCCAAATTGATGCCGCGTTTCATCTTACTGGCCGCTTCGTGGGCGGCAAGCTGCGCTTTGAGCTGAGAAAAAGTTGTGACAAAAAGAAAAAAAGTAAGTACGAGCGAAATAAAGGTTTTCATGTTTCAGGCTTTTGGTATTTTTTGCTGTGAAAAATAGCAATAAAAACAGCAGTACAAAAATGTTTTAAAGCCCTTTAGCATTGAGGGGGATTACATAACAGAACGAGGGCAGAATGTTGCAAATGCAAAATTGCCGCAGCCTTTAGCGGACTGCGGCAATTTCATTCTTAAAATAGTTGGTTAAATCAGCCTTCAAAACGTTCAGCAATTACTTTCCAGTCGACAATTTTCCAGAAATCGTCCACATAATTTGGTCGTGCATTTTGCTTGTCGAGATAATAAGCATGCTCCCACACGTCGCAGGTTAGTAGCGGCTGATGCCCGTCGCGCAGCGGATTGCCGGCATTCGAAGTTTGTACAATTGTGAGTTTTCCATCGGAACTCACAACGAGCCAGGCCCAGCCACTTCCAAACAGGGTGGCAGCTGCCGTGGCAAATTTTTCCTTGAAGGCATCAAACGAGCCAAATTCCTGATCGATGGCTTCCTTCAGTTTACCTTCGGGTTCGCGGGCACCTTCGGGTGCAAACTGCTCAAAATAAAAGGTATGATTCCACACCTGTGCTCCGTTATTGAAAATCCCACCGTCGGCCTTTTTAATGATATCCTCCAGTGTGGCATTTTCAAATTCAGTCCCTTTCGACAATTCATTCACCTTGTTCACATAGGCCTGATGGTGTTTGCCATGGTGAAAGTCGATGGTTTGCTTACTGATGTATGGTTCCAGCGCATCGGGCGCGTACTTTAATTTTGGTAATTCAAAGCTCATGGTTTTTAATTTTTGGATTAAACATAAAACGACCGAAAATATAGTATTTCCGGTGTTTTAGTAAACAGCTGTTTCAACATAATGTTAATCTGAATTAAAAAGTTGGCCTAATTTAAAACTGGAATAAATAAAAATAGAAGGAGGAGTGCTAAAATAAATGAGTGTGAAGATCTGCTAATTCATTTAGCGAAATTCGTTTTTCGACCTTGAACCTGCCTGGAGGGGATAAGATTAAGGAGCCGGTTCAATTCCTGTCTATATTATTTCAATAAAAAATGGATTTCCCGAATAAAGTTTTCAGTTCGTTTCGATCCTGTGCTAACTTACTGCTTGCTGAAAACAACAATCCCGATATCGCTTCGCTTATCGGGATTCAGTCGAAGGACTGACAGGTACTTCGACTTAAGGTTTTCAGTTCGTTTCGATCCTGTGCTAACTTACTGCTTGCTGAAAACAACAATCCCGATATCGCTTCGCTTATCGGGATTACTTCGACTTAAGGTTTTCAGTTCGTTTCGATCCTGTGCTAACTTACTGCTTGCTGAAAACAACAATCCCGATATCGCTTCGCTTATCGGGATTA